>NZ_JANAFB010000009.1 GCF_024199905.1 Rothia santali | reverse complement strand
CCCGCAGGTCAGCTGGGTGGGGCGGACGGCCGCCGCGGCGCGGGAGGAGGGGCTCGACGTCGTGCTCCACGACGCCGACTACGCCTCGGCGGCCGGCGCGGCCCTGCTCCGGGACGACGCCGCGGGGACGGCACGGCTGGTGGTCGACGCCGCGAGCGGCGAGCTGCTCGGCGCGAGCTTCGTGGGCCCGGGCACGGCCGAGCTCCTGCACTCGGCGACGGTCGCGATCGCGGGGCGGCTGACCCTGGCGACCCTGCGCCACGCGGTGCCCAGCTACCCCACGGCCAGCGAGATCTGGCTGCGCCTGCTCGACGCCGAGCCGCAGCGGGCCTGAGGGCGGGTCGGCCCGGGCCGGGCGGCCTGTGGTGGGGTGGGCCGGGCGGTCCGGGCCGGGCAGCCTGTCGTGGAGTGATCCGGGTCCGCGGTGGGGCGGCTCCGAGGATGGGACGGTCCTCGGCGGGCCCGGACCGGGTGGCATGCCGCTCGCGGCGGACTCGCGGCCGCGGGTCCCGGTGGTCTTGGCCACTCGGGACCCCCTCGCCTTGGGCCGGGCGGCGGGGTGCGGCAGAATGTAGGCGAATCCCCGCCGCCCCGCCCCCTCCAGGAGGACCCCATGAAGCCGCTCGTCATCGGGATCGCCGGCGGGACCGGGTCGGGCAAGACGACCCTGACCCGCGAGCTGGTCAGCTCCTTCGACGGCCGGGTCGCCGTGGTCTACCACGACAACTACTACCGGCGCCGCGACGAGCTGACCTACGCCGAGCGCTGCGACCTCAACTACGACGCGCCGGAGGCCTTCGACAACGGTCTGCTGACCGAGCAGCTGGACCGGCTCATCGGCGGCGAGGCCATCGAGTGCCCGATCTACGACTACAGCGACCACAATCGCTCGGAGCGCACCGAGCTCATCGAGCCGCAGCCGATCGTCATCGTCGAGGGCATCCTGATCTTCGCCGAGGAGGAGATCTGCTCCCGGTGCGACATCAAGCTCTTCGTGGACACCGACGCCGACGTGCGCATCCTCCGCCGCATCAAGCGGGACGTCCTGGAGCGCGGGCGCTCGGTCGAGTCCGTGGAGGCCCAGTACCTGCAGACGGTCAAGCCCATGCACGAGCTGCACGTCGAGCCCTCCAAGCGCCGCGCCGACCTCATCATCCCGGAGGGCGGCGGCAACCTGGTCGCCCTGGACATGCTGGTGCACCGCGTCCAGCGCCAGCTCGACGGCGCCCTCGACCCCGCGCCTCGAGCGGGGTCCTGACCCGCGGGCGCGCCGCACGTCCGCGGGTCCCGGAGGGCCTCCGTCTCTTTTCGTGGCGGAGGTCACGTCGGGTAGGCTGAGGTCCGTTCCCGCCCGCAGGCCCGCGTGACGCCGGCGTCGCGCCCCGATGACGATGAGGTAACCCACCGCCATGCCGCTCGCCCAAGACACCCGCTTTCCGCCACCCCTGGTCGACCCGGACGAGGAGGTGGCCTCGACCAAGGGGTACAAGATCGTCGGGCCCGGGCTCGTGGTGGCCGCAACCGGCATCGGCGCCGCCGACCTCGTGGCCACCCTCGTGGCCGGCTCGCGCTTCGGCTACGCCCTGCTGTGGGCCGTCTTCGTCGGCGTGCTCATGAAGATCGTCCTGGTCGAGGGCGCCGGCCGCTACACGCTGGCCACGGGCCGCACCATCTTCGAGGGCTGGCGCTCCCTGGGCCGCTGGACGTCCGTCTACTTCGGCCCCTACATCATGATCTGGGGCTTCGTGTACGGGGCGACGGCGATGAGCGCCTCCGCGATGCCGCTCGCCGTGCTCTTCCCCGTCCTCCCCCTGTGGGCCTGGGCGATCGTCATGGGCCTGCTGGGCTTCGGCATGGTGTGGCTGGGCAAGTACCACGTGGTCGAGAAGGTCTCGGCGATCATGATCGGGCTGATGTTCCTGGTCATCGTCGGGCTCGCGATCTACACCGTGCCCAACATCCCCGAGGCCCTGACCGGCCTGATCCCGTGGATCCCCAGCGGCGGGCTGACCTACACGCTGGCGCTGGCCGGCGGCGTCGGCGGCACCATCACCCTGGCCGCCTACGGCTACTGGCTGCGGGAGAAGGGCTGGGACCGGCCGAAGTTCATGCGCGTGATGCAGCTGGACAACACGGTCGCCTACATCATGTCCGGGCTCTTCGTCATCGCGACCCTGATCCTCGGCGTCGAGGTCCTTTACTCCGCCGGGCTGGCGGTCTCCGCCGGGGACCGCGGGCTGCTGGACCTCTCGGCCGTGCTGGACGAGCGCTACGGGACCGTCATCGGCCACACCTTCCTGATCGGGTTCTGGGCGGCGTCGTTCTCCTCGGTGATCGGCGTGTGGTCGGGCGTCTCACTGATGTTCGCCGACTTCTGGGGCAACGTGCGCAAGAAGCCCGCGGGGCACCCGGACACGGTGACCGGGGGCAAGTACTTCAAGTTCTTCCTCCTGTGGATCACCTTCCCGCCGATGCTGCTGCTCCTCCTGGACCGGCCCATCTTCCTGATCCTGCTCTACGGCGTCCTGGGGGCGCTGTTCATGCCGTTCCTGGCGGTCACGCTGCTGTGGATCCTCAACACCCGCCGGGTGCCGAAGCGGTGGCGCAACGGCTGGTTCACCAACCTCTGCCTCGCGGTCTGCGCCGTCCTGTTCGGCGTCCTGGGCATCTACCAGGTGTGGGACGCGGTGGTGGGCGTGCTCGGGGGCTGAGGGGCCTGAGGAGCGTGAGGAGCCTGAGGCCGAGGGTCCGGAGGCTGACGTGCCGAGGTCGAAGGACTCCGGACCGGAGGACGACGCGTCGGATGCCACGCGGCCCCTTTCCCGGGAAACCTGAGCGTTTGCCTCCAAGACCTGTATAGTTGCTGACGACACCGCACCTGTTGGAGAGGGCGCGGCCCGCGCATGCGGGCCGCGCCCTCTCTGCGTCTGCGGCTCCGCGTCTTCCGTGCAGCGCCATCCGCCTCATCCCCCGAGCTCGAATCCGGGGCACGCGGCCAGGGACCCCAGCATCGCCTCGCGTTCCGCCACGGTGACGCTCAGCCCGTAGGTCGCCTTGACCAGGATCTGCCGCCCGACGTAGTCGCAGCGGTACTCCCGGCGCGGTGGCAGCCAGCCCGCGGCGTCGGAGGCCCCCTTGTCCGTGTTCGCGCGGCCCTCCACCGCGAGCAGGTTCGCGGGGTCGTTGGCCATGGCCTGCCGCGCCGGCCGGTCCCAGCCGTGCGCCCCGGACGCCCAGGCGTCGGAGAGGGCCACCACGTGGTCGATGTGCACCTCCCGCGAGGTCCTCCCCCGCTCGAAGTCGATGCGCCGCCCGGTGTACGGGTCCTCCAGGACTCCCCCGGCCACCTCGCAGCGCTCCCCGGGTGCGCGCGTCACCTCCAGGAGGTCCCGGGCGAGGACGTCGTTGCGGGTGTCGCAGCCGTTGCGGTCGGCGTCGGCCCACGCGGGACCGAACTCCTCGCGGCTGTAGGCGGGCCCGCCCTTCGGCCGGACGGGGATGCCGGCCAGCCGCTCGGCGGTCTGCTGGGACAGCACGACGCCGCCCGAGCGGCCGGGCGCCCGGCCCTCGCCGCAGGCCCGCCACGCCGATGCCGCCGCGATCAGCAGGATCGCCAGCAGCAGCAGCGGAGGCACCCACCGCGGCGGTCCCGGTGAGCCCGTGCGCGGCGCCCATCCCCCGCGGGCGGCTGCCCACCGCGACGGCGCGCGGCCCTCGCCGCGAATGCCCAGCCGCCCGAGCGGCGTCGTCCTCTTCCCCATGCCCCGGATGATGACACGGCGGGCGGGGCGCGCGGCACTCGAGCTGCCGTGTGGAGCCACCGTTGTGGAGAGGTCCGTGCGAGGGGTGGATCAGGGGATGGTTGTGGACTGCGTCAGCCGCGCGCGGCCTCCGCGTCGTCCAGGAGGACGACGTCGAGCCGGCGCGGCCCGTGCACGCCTTCCACCCGCTGCAGCTCGATGTCCGAGGTGGCCGAGGGGCCGGAGATCATGGTGATCGGCCGTTCGGGATCCACCCGGCCCATGGCCTCCGGGACCAGCTCCACCACGCGGGAGACCGGCACCACGCAGATGTGGTGGTCGGGCACCAGCGTGATCGCCCGGCGGCCCTCGTCCGGCCGCGCGTTGAGGAAGATGGTGCCGGTCTCCGCGCAGGAGACGGTCGAGGAGGTCACGACCGCGTCGACGGCGTCGAGCTCGCGGACCGTCAGGGCCCCCACCCGGCGCGCGTGCCCCGAGTCGACCATGCGCACCCGGGCGGCGCTGTCCGGCGGCAGCCACTCCTGGTCCAGCCCGGTCGGGATCACGTATCGGCTCGAGCGGCCCAGCAGCTGCTCGATCCTCCCCGCGATGCTCCCCGCGTCCTCCCGGTGCACGACCGCCTTGTAGTCCTCGAGGCGGTCCACGAGCATCTCGAGGACGTCCCCGAGCGGCCGGTCCGAGGAACGGCGGTACGCGCGGGCGGGCTCGGGCGCCTCGGGCCCGTCGGCCAGTGCCGCCCGCACCCTGCGCAGGATCTCGTCCTTGGCGTTCGTCATGCTCAGCGCTCCTCCTCGTTCTCCAGCGGCGCATTGCCGGTCGGCTCGGGGTCCGTGCGGCCCGGTCCCTGGTCGCTCAGGTCGGGACCGCCGCCCGAGCCGTGGCCGCCGCCCGAGCCGTGACCACCGCCCGAACCGGTGCCCGGTCCGTCCTCGCCAGCCCCGGTCTCGGCCCCGGCCGTAGCCCCATCCCCGGCTTCGGCCCCGGCCCGAGCGAGCTTCCCGACGTCGGGCTTCGGCCGCTCCGGCGCGGTGCGGCCGGCCTCGGTGTCCCGCGGACCCTCGCCCTCCGCCAGTTCCCGTGAGACGCCCTCCTGGACCTCCTGCTTCTCCTCGGCCTTCGCCTCGAGGGCGGCCCGGTCGGCGGCCCGTTGCCGCTCCTCGGACTCCGCCGCGAAGCGCCCGTGGAGGCTCTCCGCCAACCCGGCGTTGGCCGCCAGTAGGGCCTCGACGTCGGCCCGCTCCCCCGCCGGGCGCCGCGCGGCGCCGTTGCGCCGGTTCTTGCGCCACCAGTGGCGGAAGGACTGCGACGGCGGCTCGGGCACGTCCCGGTACTCGGTCCAGCCGCCCGCGATCCCGGGCAGCTTGGAGATCCGGTGCTTCCGCCCGGCGGCGAGCCGCCCGACGGGCAGCCCCCGCTCGGCCAGGCTCAGCAGCTTCGCGTTGCTGAACACGGCCTTGGCCCCGGCCATCAGGGCGTCCATCTGGTCGGGCGCCTTCCGCCGGGTGCCGGACTCGCCCCTGCCGTGCCGCGCGTCGACGTCCTTGCCGCGCAGGTGCACCAGGACCTCCGGGATGTTGATCTTGACCGGGCACGCCTCGTAGCAGGCCCCGCACAGCGAGGAGGCGTAGGGCAGGGAGTTGTTGGCGTGGTCCTCGACGCCGGTCAGCAGCGGCGAGAGGATGGCCCCGATGGGCCCGGGGTAGGTCGAGCCGTAGGCGTGCCCGCCCGCGCGCTCGTACACCGGGCACACGTTCATGCACGCCGAGCAGCGGATGCAGTGCAGCGCCTGCCGCCCCACCTCGTCGGCGAGCGCCGCCGTGCGCCCGTTGTCCATCAGGATGACGTGCAGGTTCTGCGGCCCGTCCCCCGGCGTCGCCCCCGACCACAGCGAGGTGTAGGGGTTCATCCGCTCCCCCGTGGAGGAGCGCGGCAGCAGCTGGAAGAACACCTCGAGGTCCTCGAAGCTCGGCACCAGCTTCTCGATCCCCATGAACGTGATCAGGGTATCCGGCAGGGTCAGGCACATCCGCCCGTTGCCCTCCGACTCGACCACGGCGAGCGTCCCGGTCTCGGCCACCCCGAAGTTGGCCCCGGAGATCGCGACGCCGGTGCGGAAGAACTTCTCCCGCAGGTGCCGGCGCGAGGCGTCGGCCAGGGCCGGCGGGTCGTCGGTCAGCCCGAGGTCGACGCCGGGCATCCGGTTCAGGAAGATGTCCCGGATCTCCGTGCGGTTGCGGTGGATCGCGGGCACCAGGATGTGCGAGGGCTTGTCCTCGCCCATCTGCACGATCTCCTCGGCCAGGTCCGTCTCCACCGCCCCGATCCCGTGCTCCTCGAGGTACTCGTTGAGCCCGGTCTCCTGGGTGGCCATCGACTTGATCTTGATGACCTCCTCGGCGCCCTCGGCCCGGATGAGGTCCAGCGCGATCCGGTTGGCCTCCCCGGCGTCGCGCGCCCAGTGCACGTGCCCGCCGCGGGCGGTGACGTTCTCCTCGAACTGCTCCAGCAGCTCGGGCAGCCGGGCCATGACCCGCTGCTTGATCTCGGAGCCGGCGGTGCGCAGCTCCTGCCAGTCGGGCAGCTCCCCAACGACGCTGGCCCGCTTGGACCGGATGGTGTGGGTCGCGAACCCGAGGTTGGCCCGCAGCTGCTCGTTCCTCAGCTCCCGGCGGGCGAAGTCGGGGAACGGCTCCCGGGCGACGATGTTGCCGCTGCCGTGGTGGACCCGGGGCATGCCGAGCTGGGTGACGGACATGGTCACTTCCCTTCCGTGACGACGACGGCCCCGGGCTCCGGGACCTCGAGCGGGTTCTCGCGGGTGCTGGCGAGGATCTCGGCGAAGTGCACGGTCCGCACCGCGGAGCCCGTGCGGCTGAGGGCGCCGCCGATGTTCATGAGGCAGGAGACGTCGCCCCCGGTGCACAGCGAGGCCCCGGTCGACTCGATGTTCGCGACCTTGTCCGCGGTCATGGCGCCCGAGGTGTCGGCGTTCTTGAAGGAGAACGTGCCGCCGAAGCCGCAGCACTGGTCGACGTCGGGCAGCTCGGCGAACTCGATCCCCTCGACGGTGCGGATCAGATCCGGCTGCCGCGTGCCGAGACCCAGCAGCCGCATGCCGTGGCAGCTCGCGTGGTAGGTGACCCGGTGCGGGAAGTACGAGCCGAGCTGCCGGGCGGCGTCGGCGACCCCCAGGACGTCGATCAGCAGGCGGGAGAGCTCGAAGGTCCGGCCCGCGACGTCCTCGGCGGCCCGCGCCGTCGGCTCGTCGCCCGCGCGGCGCGCGATCATCGGCTGCTGGTGCCCCAGCGAGGCGACGCAGGACCCGGAGGGCGCGACGGCGACGTCGTAGTCCCACTCCGAGAAGGCCTCCACGTGGTTCCGCACGATCGGGTAGGCGTCCTCGAAGTAGCCGCTGTTGACGTGCATCTGGGAGCAGCAGGTCTGGCCGGGCGGGAAGATCACCTCGTGGCCGAGGCGCTCCAGGATCTCCACGGTGGCGCGGGCGACGCGGGGGTACATCGCGTCGACGATGCAGGTCGAGAAGAGTGCGATCCGCATGGGTCTCCGTTCTTCGGGTCCGAGGGCGTGCGGTCCGGTCCGGGACGGGATCCGGGGCCGGAAGAGGCCGACGTTCCCCTTCCACTGTAGTGAGGACCGGTCGTTGTTTCGGAATCATCTCGCGTCGCGAGTTTCACCCAGCTCGCGATTTTTCATCCTCATTTAGCGCATAAGTTTCTGATCTAATGAGCGGCCGGATCCGTGGGGTCCGCAGAGCGTCGCGGATTCGCAGAGGCCCGGAAAGACCGGGTTCCGCATGCCGCATCGCACGGGTATCGTGTGGTCCGACCACATGATGTATTGTACCTCACATCTTCGGATTCCGTTGTGGTCCGACCACATTACCCGCATCACCGCCGATGCGCGCTCCCCGCGCCCGGCGGCACCCGAAAGGAGCGCGCGTGGACCTCTTCACCGCCACCACCGACGCCGTGGGCGGATCCGCGGGCCTCTCGGCCCTCGTGGCCCTGATCCCCCTCGTGACGTTCTTCGTCATGCTGCTGGCCGTGAAGGCCCGCGCCCACACCTCCGCCCTCGCCGCCCTGACCGCCGCGGTGCTCGTGGCCTGGCTGGCGTTCGGCATGCCGCTCGAGCTGGCCCTGCTCTCGGGGACCCAGGGGGCGGCCTTCGGGGCGTTCCCCATCGTCTGGATCATCGTCATGGCGCTGTGGTTCTACGAGCTGACCGTGCGCTCGGGCCGCTTCGAGGACCTGCGGCGCACCTTCGACCGGATCGGCGGAGGGGACCTGCGCATCCAGGCGATCCTCATCGCCTTCTGCTTCGGCGGCCTGCTCGAGGCCCTGGCCGGCTTCGGCGCGCCCGTGGCCATTACCGCGACGATGATCATGGCCTTGGGCGTCAAGCCGCTGCGGGCCGCGGTCACCGTGCTGCTGGCCAACACCGCGCCGGTGGCCTTCGGCGCGCTGGCCATCCCCATCACCACGGCCGGGACCCTGACCGGGGAGGACCCGGCGCACATCGGCGCGATCGTGGGGCACCAGGCGCCGTTCGTCGCGGTCCTGGTGCCCTTCATCCTGCTGTGGATCCTGGACGGGGTCCGCGGGCTTCGGGACGCGTGGCTGGCCGCGCTGGTCATCGGCGTCTCCTTCGGGGTCGCGCAGTGGTGGTCGGCCACGCACTTCTCCTACGAGCTCACCGACATCGTGGCCTGCCTGGTCTCCCTGGGCGCGGCGGTCCTGCTGCTCAAGGCGTGGCGGCCCCGCGGGGCGCGGCGCTTCAAGGAGCGGCTCGGCCTCCCGGTGGGCGAGGCAGAGGCCGGGGAGCCGCTCCGGCCGGTCCGGGTGTGGATGGCGCTGCTGCCCTATCTGGTCGTCGTCGGCGTCTTCGCGGTCGGCAAGCTCTGGACCCTCGGGGCGGACGTGCCCCGGGCGCTCGCGGCCACCGACCTCAAGGTGCCCTGGCCCGTGATCTCGGAGCGGATCGTCACCGCGGAGGGCACGCCCATCGCCGGGGCCACCTACACCTTCTCGTGGCTGTCCAGCCCGGGCACCATGCTGTTCGCGGCCGGGCTGATCGTGGCGGTCGCCTACACGCTCTTCAGCGAGGGCGGGCGCTACCGGCTCGGGATCCCGACGGCGCTCGCGCAGATCTGGGTGTGCGCCCACCGGATGCGCTGGGCCGCGCTGACGATCGTCGCGGTGCTGGCCCTGGCCTACGTCATGAACTTCTCCGGCCAGACCGTGAGCGTCGGGGTCTACCTTGCCTCCCTCGGCGGGGTCTTCGCGTTCCTCTCCCCCGTCCTCGGCTGGCTCGGCACCGCCGTCACCGGGTCGGACACCTCGGCCAACGCGCTGTTCTCCAACCTCCAGCACACCGCGGCGACCAACGCGGGCATCGACCCGAACCTGCTGCTCGCGGCCAACACCTCGGGCGGCGTCGTGGGCAAGATGATCTCGCCGCAGTCGCTGGCGATCGCCGCGACCGCGGTCCGGATGGAGGGGCAGGAGTCGGAGATCTTCAAGCGGGTCCTGCCGTGGAGCCTCGGGCTGCTGCTGATCATCTGCGCCCTGGTCTTCTTGCAGTCCACCGTGCTGGCGTGGATGATTCCCTAATGTGGGAAAGAGCGCCGTCATCGGCAACAAGACGTACGAGGTGGTGCTGAGCGCCATCGAGACTCGCCTCCGCTCGGGGGACCTGAGCGTGGGCGACCGGCTGCCCTCCGAGCGGGCGCTGGCCGAGGAGTTCGGGATCTCCCGCACCTCGGTCCGGGAGGCCATCCGCGTGCTGGACGCGATGGGGCTGGTGCGCTCCGGGGTCGGCTCGGGGCCGGCCGCGGGCGCCGTCGTGATCTCCGAGCCCTCCGCGGCGCTGGGCTGGGGGCTGCGGATGCACCTGGCCTCCCGCTTCCTGCCCGTGGCGGACATGGTCTCGACCCGCGTGCTCCTGGAGTCCGACGCCGCCGCGGCCGCCGCGGCCTGGTCCGGCGAGCGCGCCGAGGCCGTCCTGGACCGGGCCGGCCGCATCCTCGACGAGCTCGACGACCCGGGCCTCCCCGACGAGCGCTTCCACGAGCTCGACGCCCGCTTCCACGTGATGCTGAGCGAGCTGGGCGGCAACGTCGTGGTGGGCACGATCCTCGAGTCCCTCCGCCAGGCCACGGTCGGCTACGTCCAGGAGGGCGTGCGGGGCCTGCCCGACTGGCCCGCGGTGCGCGCTCGCCTTCAGGCCCAGCACCGGGACATCCTGGCGGCCGTCCGCGGGCACGACGCCGACGCCGCCTCCCGCGCGGTGGCCGAGCACATCCGCTGGTTCCACGAGACGGCCTTCCCGCACGGCTGAGCCGGGCCACGCCCGGGGCGCCCTCGCCGGGCCGAGCCCGCGCCATGCGGCCCCTCGCCGAGCCCGCGTCCGAGGCGCCCCGGCCAGGGCGGCCCCTCCTTACTCCTCCGTGTCGGCCCCGCCGCCGGTCGCCGCCAGCACCGTGATGTTCCCGGGCCCGGGGCGGGTGCGCCCGGTGCGTCCCTCCGGCACGGGGGCCCCGACGTCGGCGATCACCGACTCCAGCACCGCCCCGGACGGCACCCGCGTGTCCCCCAGCAGGACCGAGCGCGAGACCCGCGCCCCGCGCTCGACCACCACGCCCGGCCCGATCACGCTGTGCTCCACGGCCCCGCGGACCCGCGCCCCGGCGCACACCAGGGAGCCCGAGACCTCCGAGCCCGCCTCGATCCGGGCGGGCGCCGCGGGGGCGTTGTTGGAGATCATCGGCCACTCGGGGTTCTCCAGCGGGAGCCCGCCGCCCTCGAGCAGGTCCATGTGGGCGCGGAAGTACGCGTCCACCGTGCCGATGTCCCGCCAGTACCCCTCCAGCCGGTACTCGTGCACCCGGCCGCGGCGGACGAAGTCGGGGACGATCGACTCGCCGTAGTCGCCCAGGGAGGTCCCCTCGTCCTCGGTCGCGTCCCCGCCGGGGTCGCCGTCCTCGGGATCGGGCTCGCCGGCGTCGCCCTCGGTCTCCCAGCGCCGGACCAGGCGCTCCATGACGGCGCTCAGGGCCGCGACGTCGTAGACGAAGATCTCCGTGGCCACCAGGTTCCCCGCGGGGTTCTCGGGCTTGTAGTCGTAGTGGGTGACCTCGCCCGCCTCGCCCACCCGCACGACGCCGTAGCGGGAGGGGTCCTCGTCCACCTCGGTGGTGACCACGGTCAGCTCCGAGCCGCGCTCCCGGTGCTGCTCGAGCACGGGCCGCAGGTCGAGCTGGTAGAGGTGATCGGCGCTCAGCACCACCACCTCCCGCGCCCCGAAGGCCTCCAGGACGGCCATCTGCTGGTAGAGGGCGTGGCCGTTGCCGGCCGCGAACCCCTCCTCCGGGCGCCCCTCGGAGGGCGGGAGGATCTGCAGCCCGTGCCGCGTGCCGTCGAGGTCCCACGGCCGCCCGCCGGCCAGGTGCCGGTTGAGGGTGAAGGGCCGGTACTGCTCCACGACCCACACATCCCGCAGCCCGGAGTGCACCAGGTTGGAGAGCACGACGTCGATCAGCCGGTAGCTGCCCGCGACCGGGACCGCGGGCTTGGAGCGGGCGTCGGTCAGCGGCGAGAGCCGGCTGCCCCGGCCGCCCGCGAGCACGAGCGCGACGGTGCGATGCCCGTCGTCCTGCGGGAACGGGTCTGACATGGCGCCCTCCTCGGCGTCGGTCTCCGCGCCCGGCTCCGGACGGCGGTCATGCGGAAGGCCGGGCCCTCAGGCTGTGAACTCGGTCCCGGTCAGCCGCTCGTAGGCCTCGACGTAGCGCTCCCGGGTGCGCTCTACGACGTCGCCCGGCAGCTCCGGCGGGGCGCCCGCCCGGTCCCACCCGGAGGCGTCCGAGGTCAGCCAGTCGCGCACGTACTGCTTGTCGAAGCTCGCCTGGGCCCGGCCCGGCTCCCAGGCCCGGCCGTCCCAGAACCGCGAGGAGTCGGGGGTCAGCACCTCGTCGCCGAGGGTCACCTCGCCGCGGTAGGAGTCGAGCCCGAACTCGACCTTGGTGTCCGCCAGGATGATCCCCCGCTCGCGGGCCACGGCCTCGGCGGTCGAGTAGATCTGCAGGGTCAGCTCGCGCAGCCGCTCGCCCATCGAGCGGCCCACCGCCTCGCTCATCTCCTGGAACGTGATGGCCTCGTCGTGCTCGCCCACCTCGGCCTTGCCGGTGGGGGTGAAGATCGGCGCCTCGAGGCGCGAGCCGTCCACCAGCCCGTCCGGCAGCTCGACGCCGCACACGCTGCCCGAGCGCCGGTACTCGGCGAGCCCCGAGCCGGTCAGGTACCCGCGGGCGATGCACTCCACCGGGAACATCGACAGCGACTTGCAGATCATGGCCCGCCCGGCCACGACCTCCGGCACGTCGGTCGAGAGCACGTGGTTGGGGATGCCCCGGAGCTGGTCGAACCACCACAGGCTCAGCTGGGTGAGGATCTTGCCCTTGTCCGGGATGAGGCTCGGCAGCACGTGGTCGAAGGCGCTGATCCTGTCGGAGGCGACCACCATGACCGAGCCGGCCCTGACCTCCGCGTTGTCCGCCAGGGAGGACCCGGAGACGTCCCACCCCTGGGCGGGGACGTACAGGTCCCGCACCTTCCCGGAGTAGATGTGCTGCCAGCCAGGGATCTCGACCGGTTCGTGGGACATGGGTGGTGGCTCCTGCTTCTAGTTCGACGCCGAGGCGCTGGGGATGCTGATCTCGCCCGCGGCGGCCCGCTCGGCGATGTCGGTGCGGTGCTGGGCGCCGGCCCACGAGATGCGCCCCACGCCCTCGTAGGCGGCGGCGCGGGCCGTGCCGAGGTCCTCGGCGAGGGCGACGACGGCGAGCACCCGGCCCCCGGAGGTCACCACGGCCGGGCGCCCCTCGGCGTCGTGCTCGGCGCGGGTCCCCGCGTGCAGCACGGTGACCCCCTCGAGGCCCTCGGCCTCGGCGATGCCCTCGATCGGGTCGCCCCCGCGGGGCGTGCCCGGGTAGTTCTCGGCGGCCATCACGACCCCGACGGCGGAGCGGGTGTCCCAGCGCAGCGTCTCCCGGCCGTCCAGCTCGCCGATGGCGGCCGCGAGCAGGAGCTGGCCGAGCGGCGTCGCGAGCCGGGCCAGCACGGCCTGGGTCTCGGGATCCCCGAAGCGGGCGTTGAACTCGACGACGCGCAGGCCCCGGCTGGTCATGGCCAGCCCGCAGTACAGGACCCCGACGAAGGGGGTCCCGCGCTGGGCCATCGCGTCGACGGTCGGCTGGGCGACCCGGCGGACCACCTCGTCGGTGAAGCCCTCGGGCAGCCACGGCAGCGGCGTGTAGGCACCCATGCCGCCGGTGTTGGGGCCGCGGTCGGCGTCGAAGATGCGCTTGAAGTCCTGGGCCGGGGAGAGCGGGACGGTGTGGACGCCGTCGCAGATCACGAAGAGGGAGACCTCCGGGCCGTCGAGGTACTCCTCAATCACCACGGTCGAGCCACCGTCCAGGCACATGCGGGCGTGCTCCAGCGCCTCGGCGCGGTCCTCGGTCACGACGACGCCCTTGCCGGCCGCCAGCCCGTCCTCCTTGACGACGTAGGGCGCCCCGAAGGAGTCGAGGGCCTCGGCGGCGGCGTCGAGGTCGTGGGCCACGCGGGCCATCGCGGTGGGGACCCCCGCCTCCGCCATGACCTCCTTGGCGAAGGCCTTGGAGCCCTCGAGCCGGGCGGCCGCGGCGCTGGGGCCGAAGACGGGGAAGCCCGCCTCGCGCAGGGCGTCGGAGACCCCCGCGACCAGGGGCGCCTCGGGGCCGACCACGACCAGGTCGGCGCCCAGCCGCTCGGCCAGGGCGGTGGCCTCCTCGGGGCTGTTCGCGTCGACCGCGTGGGTCTGCACCAGCGCGGCGATCCCCGCGTTGCCGGGGGCGCTGTGGACCTCGGTCACGGCGGGGTCCCTGAGCAGCGTGCTGACGATTGCGTGTTCACGGCCCCCGGGGCCCAGCACCAAAACCTTCATGGAGCAACCATAACGAATCGTGCCTGGTCCCACCGCCACGGGGTCCGCGATGCGGGAGGGGGTCCGGTCGGCGGGAGAGTGGTGCCCGTCCCGGCGGCACGCTGCGGTGCGGGCGGTGCGGCGCCCGGCGGCGGTGCGGGCGCGACGTCGGGCCCGGCGGCCGGCGGCGTGGAAGAATGGCCCCATGCAGACTTTCAGCTGGGAGGCCGCCGCGGAGCTGGCCGTCGTGGTCAGGAGCGGCTTCGTCGAGTCGCGGCACATCGGCGCGGCGGCCGTCGTCGGTCCCGACGGGGAGCTCGTGGAGCGCGTGGGCGACACGGAGGCCCCGGTCTACGCCCGCTCGGCGCTCAAGCCGTTCCAGGCGGTCGCCTCGCTGACCGCGGGCGCGCCCCTGCGCGGCGCGCAGGTGGCCATCGCGGCCGGCTCCCACACCGGCTCCTTCGACCACATGCGCGTGGTCGCCGGCATGCTCGAGGAGGCCGGGCTGACCCCCGGGGACCTCGCCTGCCCCGCCGCCTACCCCACCGACCCAGAGGCCCGCGCCTACCTCCTGTCCCGGGAGAAGCCGAAGCAGCGCATCGCCATGAACTGCTCGGGCAAGCACGCCGCGTTCCTGTGGGCCTGCGCCGAGAACGGCTGGGACACGGCCGGCTACCTGGACCCGGGCCACCCGCTGCAGCGGCTCGTGATGGAGGTGGTCGAGGAGGCGACGGGCGCGGCGCCCGCCCACCTCGGCGTGGACGGCTGCGGCGCGCCCGTCGCCGCGATCCCGCTCGAGGCCCTGGCCCGCGGCTACGGCCGCCTGGGCGGGGCCATCCGGAACATCGGCGCCGAGGCGCGCACCGCGACCCTGGCGACCGCCATGGTCGACTACCCCGAGATGGTCGAGGGCGTGGGCCGCCCCAACACCGTGGTCTCCGAGGAGCTCGACGTCGTCGCCAAGCTCGGCGCCGAGGGCGTGCTGGCCGTGGGCACCCGGGAGGGCGCCGGCGTCGCGGTCAAGGTCCTGGACGGCTCCTCGCGCGCGACGACGCTGGTCGCGCTCACGCTGCTGGCCCGGCACGGCTTCCTGCCGGAGGACCGGGTCCGGGAGGTCCTGGGGCGGGTGGTCCGCCCGATCCTCGGCGGCGAGGAGCCCGTGGGCCGGATCGAGCCGGGCGCGGCGCTGGCGGACCCCGACGCCGGCCGGGAGGCGCCCGCGCGGCCGCCGGCGCCCGGGAGGCCGGGTCCTGATGGCCCGGCGCAAGATCGCCGACGACGCCGGGCTGGCGGCCGTCCGCGCGTGGGAGGCCGACCCCGAGGGCGCCGACCGCAGGACCACCGCCCTGGCGGTGCGCTACGCTCTGGAGGAGCTGGCGCACCGGGCGCCGGGCAACTCGGTGGAGGTCCGGGTGCCGCCCTTCGGGGTGACCCAGGCCGTCGAGGGGCCCCGCCACACCCGCGGCACCCCGCCCAGCGTCGTCGAGACCGACGCGCGCACCTGGCTGGGCCTGGTCACGGGCGGTCTGACGTGGGCCGAGGCCCACGGTGCCGGGCGGCTGGACGCCTCCGGCAACCGCAGCGACATCTCCTCCCTCCTGCCCCTGTTCGCGACGCGGACGGCGGCCCGGAGGAGGACCGAGACAGCGACGAAGGATACCCAGGAGACATGACCGAGACCCCGTCCGACCGCCCCGAGCAGACCCCGGGAGCGGGCGAGGAGCACCCGAGGACCGAAGCGGGCCGGGAGCCCGCGGCCCCGCCGCGGGCGCCGGCGAGCCGCGTCCGGCCCCCGATGCCGCAGACGGCGCGCAGGCCCCGGCCGCCGGTCCCGCAGCGCCGCGGCAGCCCGCCGCCGCTCAGCGGCCCACCGCCCCGGAGCGCGGCCCCCGGGAGCGCGAGGTCACCGTGCGCCGGGCCCCGTCCATCGTGGCCTTCATGGCCGTGGGCCTGGTCGTGGGCCTCGTGGTGGCCCTGTTCTCGACCCTCTTCGGCCCGACCGACCAGGCCTACACCGCCCCCGCGGTCTTCGGGATCCTGGCCGTGGTGTTCGGGACCGCCGGCGTGCTGCTCGGCGCGATCGTGGCGCTGCTGCTGGACTGGCGCTCCCGGCGTCGGGCGCAGCGGTTCCGCGCCCTGCGCCTGGACGAGGAGCGCCCCGGGACGGACCCGGAAGCCCCCGGGAGCCGGTAGACTGCAGGGGTGGCCGCGGGCACACGCGGCCCGCGCCTTCCCTCTCAAGCACACCTTCAGGAAGAAGAACTCGTGGTTCGTCCGGACGGAAAACTGTCACACGACCTGATGCCGGGAGAAAGGGGCCCCCAGGATGAATGCGGCGTCTTCGGCGTCTGGGCCCCCGGCGAGGACGTCGCGACGCTGACCTACTTCGCCCTCTACGCCCTGCAGCACCGCGGCCAGGAGTCGGCCGGCATCGCCACCAGCAACGGCGAGCGCATCTCGGTGTACAAGGACCTGGGGCTCGTCTCCCAGATCTTCGACGAGACCATCCTCAACACGCTGCACGGCCACATCGCGGTCGGGCACTGCCGCTACGCCACCACGGGCGCCACGACCTGGGCCAACGCCCAGCCGACCCTGGGCTCGACGCCGCACGGCACCGTCTCCCTGGCCCACAACGGCAACCTGACCAACTCGGCGGACCTCTACGACCGGCTGATCGACAAGTCCGGCTTCCCCTCCGCGGGCGAGGTCGCGCAGGGCAACACCACCGACACCGCCCTGGTCACCGCCCTGCTCGCCGAGCACCCCCACGACTCCCTCGAGCACGCGGCCCTGGAGCTGCTGCCCACCCTGAAGGGCGCCTTCTGCCTGACCTTCATGGACGAGAACACGCTCTACGCCGCGCGGGACCCCTACGGCGTCCGCCCGCTGGTGCTCGGCCGGCTGGAGCGCGGCTGGGTCGTGGCCTCGGAGTCGGCGGCGCTGGACATCGTCGGGGCGAGCTTCGTCCGCGAGGTCGAGCCCGGCGAGTTCATCGCGATCGACGAGGACGGGCTGCGCTCCCGGCGCTTCGCGGAGGCGACGCCGGCCGGCTGCGTCTTCGAGCACGTCTACCTCTCCCGCCCGGACGCGATCATCGACGGCCGCGTGGTCTACGAGTCCCGCGTCGAGATGGGCCGGCAGCTGGCCCGCGAGCACCGGGTCGAGGCCGACCTCGTCATGCCCACCCCGGAGTCGGGCGTCCCGGCGGCCATCGGCTACGCCGAGGAGTCGGGCATCCCCTACGGCAACGGCCTGGTCAAGAACTCCTACGTGGGCCGCACGTTCATCCAGCCGACCCAGACCATGCGCAAGATGGGCATCAAGCTCAAGCTCAACCCGCTGCGCAGCGTGGTGGAGGGCAAGCGGCTGGTGGTCATCGACGACTCGATCGTGCGCGGCAACACCCAGCGCGCGCTGGTGCGCATGCTGCGCGAGGCCGGCGCCCTGGAGGTCCACGTGCGGATCTCCTCGCCCCCGGTGAAGTGGCCGTGCTTCTACGGCATCGACTTCGCCTCCCGCGCGGAGCTGATCGCCAACGGCATGTCCACGGAGGAGATCTGCCAGTCGCTCGGCGCGGACTCGCTCGGCTACATCTCCGAGGACGGCATGATCGGGGCGACCCGCCAGCCGCGCGAGCGCCTGTGCACCGCGTGCTTCACCGGCGAGTACCCCATCGAGCTGCCCGACGCCGCCCGCCTGGGCAAGAACCTCTTCGACGCCCACCGCACCCGCCGCGCCCCACAGCCGGCGGCCTCGGTGCCGGGCGGGCGCGGCGCGGCGGGCCGGCAGGCCGGCGAGGCCCCGGCCGCCCCGCGCCCACGTCGCCCGCCACGACCCCCGGACCGCCCGGTGGACGGCCCGCCCGCAGAGCCGCCGCCGACGCCGCGGCCACCGGCACCGCGTGCGAGCCCGGCCCCGACCCGACCTCGAGTCCCTGGTCCTGCCCAAGGACCGCCGGGACGCGCGGAGCTGAGCCCCGTGGGCTCCGGCGGCCCGCCCGTACGGACCGCCGGAGCCCCGCGCGGCTCGCACGGGCGGGTGGCCGAAGCCCCGCGCGGCTCGTCGAAGCCCCGCACGGCCCTCGACCCGGGTGACAGCGCCCGGCCCCGCCCCGTCAGACCCTTCCTCCCGAGACCCCAGCACAGCACCCGACACCGAAGGACCCGAAACATGGCTGACCCCCAGCACCCCGGCACCGGCCTGACCTACGCCAGCGCCGGCGTCGACGTCGAGGCCGGAGACCGCGCCGTCGAGCTCATGAAGGACGCGATCAAGGCCACGCACACCCCCGGCGTCGTGGGCGGGGTCGGCGGCTTCGCCGGGCTGTTCGACGTCTCGGAGCTCACCTCCTACCGCAAGCCGTACCTGGCGACCTCCACCGACGGCGTCGGCACCAAGGTCGCGATCGCGCAGGCCATGGACGTCCACGACACGATCGGCTACGACCTGGTCGGCATGGTCGTGGACGACATCGTCGTGGTGGGCGCCAAGCCGCTGTACATGACGGACTACATCGCCTGCGGCAAGGTCGTGCCCGAGCGCATCTCCGGGATCGTGCGCGGCATCGCGGCGGCCTGCGAGGCCGCCGGGACCGCCCTGGTCGGCGGCGAGACCGCCGAGCACCCGGGCCTGCTGGGCGAGCACGAGTACGACGTCGCGGGCGCGGCCACCGGCGTCGTCGAGGCCGACGAGCTGCTCGGTCCGGACCGGGTGCGCGCGGGCGACGTCGTGATCGGCATGGCCTCCTCCGGCATCCACTCCAACGGCTACTCGCTGGTGCGCAAGGTCGTGAACGTGGCCGGCTGGTCGCTGGACCGCGAGGTCTCCGAGTTCGGCCGCACCCTGGGCGAGGAGCTGCTGGAGCCCACCCGCGTCTACGCCGCGGACGTGCTGGACCTCGCCCGCGCCTTCCCCGTCCTCGGGGCCGACGGGGCGCTCGGCACCGGGGTGCGCGGCTTCAGCCACGTGACCGGCGGCGGCCTGGCGGCCAACCTCGCCCGCGTGCTGCCCCGCGGGCTCGAGGCGCGCATCGACCGCTCGACCTGGGAGGTCCCCGCGATCTTCCGCGTCATCGGCGAGCTGGGCAAGGTCCCCCAGGCCGACCTCGAGCGCACGCTGAACCTGGGCGTGGGCATGGTCGCGATCGTGGACGCCTCCGCGGCCGACGCCGCCGTCGCCCACCTCTCCGCCCGCGGCGTGCCCTCCTGGGTCATGGGCACCGTGGGCGAGGCCGAGCCGCCCGCCGAGGCCGACGTCGACTACGTGCAGGGCGCCAAGGGCGTCGACGGCGGCGCGGTCCGCCTGCTGGGCTCCTACGCCTGACCCGACGGGCGGGAGGCCCCCGGCGGGTCTCCCGTTCCCCCGGTGGGGACGGGCGCGCGGGCGCCCTCCGCCACGGACGGGCGCGGCAGCGCAGCTAGCACGACCGAGCCGCGAGCACGGCAAAGGGCCCCGGAACATCGGATGTTCCGGGGCCCTTCAGGCGTGGTGAGACGTGCGGACTACCGCTCGTCCGAATACTCGTCGTCGTAGGGGTCCTCGTAGTCCGAGTACTCCTCGTTCTCCGGGACCTCCCGCTCACGTTCGACTGACCGGGAGCTCTTGGTCCCGGTCAGTTCGCGCTCGAGCGCCGTGTAGTCGGTCTGCGGGCTGTAGTACTTCATCTCCCGCGCTTGCCTCGTCGCCTTAGCCTTTTGACGGCCGCGCCCCATGGCGTGACCCCCTCTTATCGCTCGCTTCCGGGCGTCGCTGATCTGAGCGCACAGCGAGGCCCCGGAAAATCTGTCAATCTTTCGTCCCTTAAGATTACATGGTTTGGCCCGGCTGTGCTCGTCGATGGCCCCCGGTGACCCCCTCCCCCGTTCAGCCCGTGATGAAATCCTCACGGCGGGCGGCCCCTCCGGCCCCGGAATCACACGCCCAGGCGGTCCAGGAGGGCGTCGAAGGCGGGCGCGACGGGCGTCCGCCACAGGTAGTCGGCCCGCGTGTCGGCCCGGCCCGGCCCGCCGTTGACCACGGCGACCGGCTTGCCCTGCCGCAGCGCGTCGAGCACGATCCGCAGCCCGCTCATGACCGCCAGCGAGGACCCCGCGACCAGCACGGACGCGGAGTCGGCGAGCATCCGCGCGCTGGCGGCCTTCCGCTCGGCGGGGACCGGCTCGCCGAAGTACACGACGTCGGGCTTGAGCAGGTGGGAGCCGCAGACGAGGCAGCCGGCCATCCGGAACTGCGCCACCCGGTCCGCGGTGAGCTCGACGTCGCCGTCCGGGTTGACCTGCGAGGGGTCCAGCTCGACCGACTCGAGGTACCCCGGGTTCAGCTCCCGCAGGCGCCCGTCCAGGTGCGCGCGGTCCTCGACGGCCCCGCAGCTCAGGCACACGATGGCGTCGAGGTCGCCGTGCAGCGTCACCAGGCGGCGGCTGCCGGCGCGGGCGTGCAGCCCGTCCACGTTCTGGGTCACGACGCCGCTCACCCGCCCCTCCAGCTCGAGCTCGGCCAGCGCGTAGTGCACGCGGTTGGGCCGGGCCCGGTTCATGAGCCGCCAGCCGACGAAGGACCGGGCCCAGTAGCGGTGGGTCGCCGCCTCGTCGTGCCGGAACTCCTGGTAGGTCATGGGGCGGTGGTTCCGCAGGGAGCCGCGCGGGCCCCGGTAGTCGGGGATCCCCGAGTCGGTCGAGACGCCGGCACCGGTCAGCACCAGCGCGGGACCCTCCTCGAGCATCCCGGCGATGCCCTCCAGGGCCTCCCCCGGAGGGGTCGGCACGGCCGTCTCCTCGACGACGCGGCCGATCGAGCGCAGCGCGGCCCGGTGCGCGGTGCCGATCCGCGCGTCGTCGAGCCCCCAGGAGTCCTTCACGGGAACCAATCTATCCTCCTTCGGCCGCGCGGGCCCCCGGCCGTCCGCTCTGCGCGGAGACCGGGGCGGGCCGGGCTGGATCGGTCGGGTCGGGGCCGGCCGGATCGGTCGGGGCGGGATCGGGGCGGGCCGGGCCGGATCGGTCGGGGCGGGGCTGGCCGGATCGGTCGGGGTGGGATCGAGGCGGGCCGGGCGGCCCTCGCCGGTCACCGGACCGCGGTGACGGTGAGCCCGTCCGCGGCGAGGTCCGGATCGACGTCGACGCGCACGGCGTCGCCGTCGACGATCTCCCCGGCCAGGATGCCCTTGGCCAGGCGGTCCCCGATCTCCTTCTGCACCAGCCGGCGCAGCGGGCGGGCGCCGTAGGCCGGGTCGTAGCCGGTGATGCCGAGCCACTCGGTCGCCGCGTCGGTGACCTCCAGCGCGAGCCGGCGGGTGGCCAGCCGCCGCGCCAACGCCTGCACCTGCAGGCTCACGATCCGGGCCAGGTCGTCGCCGGACAGCGCGTCGAACATGATGACCTCGTCCAGGCGGTTGAGGAACTCGGGCTTGAACGAGGCGTTGACCACGCTCATGACCGCGTCCCGCTTGGCCTCGGGGTCGAGGCTCGCGTCCACCAGGAACTGGCTGCCCAGGTTGGAGGTCAGGATCAGGATCACGTTCCGGAAGTCGACGGTGCGGCCCTGACCGTCGGTGAGGCGGCCGTCGTCGAGCACCTGGAGCAGGATGTCGAAGACCTCCGGGTGGGCCTTCTCCACCTCGTCCAGCAGCACCACCGAGTAGGGGCGGCGCCGGACGGCCTCGGTGAGCTGGCCGCCCTCCTCGTACCCGACGTAGCCGGGAGGCGCCCCGACCAGGCGCGAGACGGAGTGCTTCTCGCCGTACTCGCTCATGTCGATGCGGATCATGGCGCGCTCGTCGTCGAACTGGAACTCGGCCAGGGCCTTGGCCAGCTCGGTCTTGCCGACGCCGGTGGGGCCCAGGAACAGGAAGGACCCGATGGGCCGGTCCGGGTCGGAGATTCCCGCCCGGGAGCGGCGCACGGCGTCGGAGACGGCCCGCACCGCGCGCTCCTGCCCGATGAGCCGGTGCCCCAGCTCGTCCTCCATATGGAGCAGCTTCTCGGACTCGCCCTGGAGCATCCTGCCCGCGGGGATCCCGGTCCAGGCGGAGATGACCTCGGCGATGTCGTCGGCGGTGACCTCCTCGGAGACCATCGTGTCCTGGGACTCGATGTCCTGCTCGGCCTGCTGCGCGGCCTCCAGCTCCGTCTGCTTGGCCGGGATCTCCCCGTAGAGCAGGCGGGAGGCCTCGGCCAGGTTCCCCTCGCGCTGGGCCATCTCGGCCCGGGAGCGCATCTCGTCGATCTGCGACTTGATGTCCCCCACCCGGTTCAGGCCGGCCTTCTCGGCCTCCCAGCGGGCGTTGAGCGCGTCGAGCTGCTCCCTCCTGTCCGCGAGGTCGGCCCGCAGGGACTCGAGGCGCTCGACCGACGCCGGGTCGGTCTCGTTCTTCAGCGCCAGCTCCTCCATGGTCATCCGGTCCACGGAGCGACGCAGCTGGTCGATCTCCTCCGGCGCGGAGTCGATCTCCATGCGCAGGCGCGAGGCCGCCTCGTCGACGAGGTCGATGGCCTTGTCCGGCAGCTGCCGGCCCTGGATGTACCGGCTCGAGAGGTTCGCGGCGGCCACGAGCGCGGAGTCGGCGATCTGCACCTTGTGGTGCGCCTCGTAGCGCTCCTTGAGCCCGCGGAGGATGCCCACGGTGTCGTCCACCGAGGGCTCGCCCACGTAGACCTGCTGGAAGCGGCGCTCCAGCGCGGCGTCCTTCTCGATGTTCTCGCGGTACTCGTTCAGAGTGGTCGCGCCGATCAGGCGCAGCTCGCCGCGGGCCAGCATGGGCTTGAGCATGTTGCCCGCGTCCATGGAGCCCTCGGAGGCGCCCGCGCCGACGAGCGTGTGCAGCTCGTCGATGAAGGTCACGACCTGGCCCTCGGAGCGCTTGATCTCGTCCAGGACGCCCTTGAGCCGCTCCTCGAACTCGCCGCGGTACTTGGCGCCCGCGATCATCGAGCCGAGGTCCAGGCTGATGAGCGTCTTGCCGCGCAGGGTCTCCGGCACGTCGCCCGAGACCATGCGCTGGGCCAGCCCCTCCACCACGGAGGTCTTGCCGACGCCGGGCTCGCCGATCAGCACCGGGTTGTTCTTGGTGCGCCGGGACAGCACCTGGATGACGCGGCGGATCTCCGAGTCGCGCCCGATGACGGGGTCCAGCTTGCCGGACCGCGCGACGGCGGTGAGGTCCACGCCGTACTTCTCGAGCGCCTGGAAGCTGCCCTCGGGGTCCGGGGAGGTCACGGTGCGGTCGCCGCGCACGGCCGGGATGGCGCCCTCGATCGCCTCGGCGGTGGCGCCGGCCTCGGCCAGCGCGCGGGCGGCGGCGCCCTCCCCGCGGGCGATCCCGAGGAGCAGGACCTCGGTCGAGACGTACTCGTCCCCGAGGCTCGCGGCGGCCTCCTGGGCGCTCTGCACCACGCGCAGGGCCTGGCGCGAGAACTGCGCCTGGGCCACCGAGGACCCGGAGGAGGCCGGCAGCGCCTTGATGGCGGCGCTGGCGCGCACGGAGAGGGCGTCGACGTCGACGCCGAGCGAGGCCAGCACGGCGACCGCGACGCCGTCGCGCTGGTCCAGCAGCGCCTTGAGCAGGTGCGCCGGCTCGATCTGGGGGTTGCCCGCGGTCTGGGCGTTCATGTTGGCCGCGTTCAGAGCCTCTTGGCTCTTGGTGGTGAATTTGGTGTCCAATGCCGGCTCCTTCAGTCGGTCGACGTCGCCGTGCGGTCGTTGACGCGCGGCGGATTGCTTCGTAGCTGTTCAGCTAAGTTGAGTCTACTACGCTCAAGCCAAGGAGTACAGGAGTTCCGGAAAGTTTTCCACAGGTCTTCGCCCGCCATGACGGGCTCCGGCGCCCCCGGAGCGGGGCGCCGGTCTCGCGTTGCGAAGGGTCAGAACAGACGCGGCGGGGCGTAGGGGCCACCGTCGTACTCCGCGCGGTCGAGCATCTCGTCCTCGGTCGCCGGCTCGCCCGCCACGGCCCGGCGGCTGCGCCGCTGCTCGGTCGAGGCGATCAGCAGCGTCGCGAAGGCCGCGACGTAGGTCAGGATGCCCACCGTGTTGCCGAACCCGGCGGAGAGGCCCACCAGGTGGTCCCCCGCGATCTCGGAGACCGCCGAGATCGTGCGGCCGTCCACGCGGTCGGGGATGAGCAGGCCGAAGAAGAAGGCCAGCACCCAGGCGGCCAGCTGGGCGAAGGAGAGCAGCGGCGTCGTCACCCGGTGGGCGAAGCGCCGGGCGTCCTGGTGCATGCGCACGCTCGCGAGGCCCATGACGATCAGCATGAGCGGGCCGAGGCTGATCGCGAAGATCCCGGTCAGCTCCCCGGCGGCGCCGAAGAGGGCGCGCCCGAACGTCACCCACGCGGCCGCGAGCACGGTCAGGGGCGCCGAGAGCCAGAGGGAGGCGCGCAGCCAGGCGCTGTCGGGCCGACCCTCGAGCCCGCCCGCGCGAGCCGGCCGGGGGCCCCCGGTGCCCCCCGGGGCGGCGGCGGACGGCGCGGGCTCGGGGACCCGCGTGCCGGCGGGCTCGCCGACGGAGGGTTCCGGCGGCGCGCCCGCCGGGGTCGAGTGGCCGGGACTTGAGTTCTGGGGTCGCTCGCTCACGCCTTAGATTCTAGGTCCTCCGGCTCGGATTTCTCGCGGGTGACCCACGCGGCCACCGCGGCGGAGACCAGCGACCCCGCGACGAGGTACGCCGCGACCAGGTGCCACCCGCCCCCGACCTCGGCCAGCCAGGTCGCGATGAAGGGCGTGAACCCGCCCGCGAGCGCCGCGGCGACCTGGTACCCCACCGAGGCCCCGGAGTTCCGGTGCTCCTTGCCGAACATCTCGGTGATGAGGGGCTGCTGGGTCGAGACCACGGCGTCGTGCCCGATGTTGATGAGCACGACGGCGCTGAGCGCCACGCCCCACGCGTTGCCCGCCTCGAGCGTGAGGAAGAACGGAACCGCCGACGCCGCGGCCACCAGCGACGCCGCGACGTAGACCCGGCGCCGCCCGATCCGGTCCGAGAGGTAGGCGAAGAACGGGATGAAGAAGATGCCCAGCACGCCGACCAGCAGCGCGATGTCGATCATGAAGGACCGCTCGAGCCCCAGCACGCCGCTCGCGTAGCTGACGGCGAAGGTGGTCACGATGTACATCGAGAACAGCTCGACGCAGCGCAGGCCGATGATCTCGAAGAAGGCCCGCGGGTGCTTCCGGATCGCCGCGACGATGGGGAGCCCCTCCTCCTGGTCCCGCGGCGCCGGCGGCTCCTCGTACACGGAGGAGCGCACCCACAGCCCGACCGCGATCAGCACGCCCGCGGCGACGAACGGCACGCGCCAGCCCCAGGCCTCGTACCCCTCGCCGGCCACCGACTGCATGATGGTCACCGCGCCGGTGGCCATGACCAGCCCGACGGCGTAGCCCACCTGCACGCCGGAGGAGTACAGGGCCCGGCGGTGGCGCGGGGCGTTCTCGACCGCGAGCAGCGCGGCCCCGCCCCACTCGCCGCCCACGGCGAAGCCCTGCAGGGCCCGCAGCAGGACCAGGAAGACCGGGGCCCACCAGCCGACGGCGTCGAAGGTGGGCAGCAGCCCGATGAGCACGGTCGCGACGCCCATGACGGTCATGGTCAGGTAGAGCACCCGCTTGCGCCCGAGCCGGTCGCCCATGTGCCCGAAGAACAGTCCGCCGAGCGGGCGGAACAGGAAGCCGACGCCGAGGACCGCGAAGGAGGCCAGGAGGTCCATCGAGGCGCTCTCGAACGCGAAGAACTGCTTGTTGAAGACCGTCGCCGCGACGAGCCCGTAGAGCAGGAAGTCGTACCACTCGACCACCGCCCCGACGAAGCTGGACGACGCCGCCCGCCGCGCCTGCCGCTGGTCGAAGCCGGTTGATTCCGGCGCCGCCGTCGCCTGTGCCATGTCCCATCCCTCCGTTGCGATGCCGTGGGGGCCCACGAGTCCGCTCATCTCAGCATGGGGCATGTTCGCCGCCCAAACGGGCGTTCGCTCTGTGTAACGGTCCTCACTCTGTGACGTCCGATCCCCCGCCGGGCCGCGCCGGCCACCACCGGGATAGAGTGGAGGGCATGAGCCACGCCCTCCCCCACGCAGTCCTCTTCGACCACGACGGAACGCTCGTCGACACCGAGCCCCTGTGGGAGGAGGCGAAGGTCGAGCTGGCGGCGGAGCACGGCGCCGCCTGGACCCAGCAGGACACCCTCGACTGCCTCGGCCGCCCCATGTCGGAGACGATCGACCGGCTGCGGGCGATCGGCGTCGACCTGCCCCGGGACGAAATCATGGAGCGACTGGCCACCGGGGCGCGCGAGGTCGTAGCCCGCACCCGGATCGAGTTCCTGCCCGGCATCGCCGCCCTCCTGGACGAGCTGGCCGAGGCGGGGGGTCCCCGCGGCCATCGTCACCAACGCCACGGCGGAGATCGCCTCGATCACCGCGGGCCGCGCCCCCGAGGGCCTCATCCGCACGGTGATCGGCAACGAGGACGTGAGCCGCCCCAAGCCGGACCCCCAGCCGTACCTCATGGCGGCCGAGCGCCTCGGCGTCGACCCCGCGGCCTGCGTCGCGGTCGAGGATTCCCCCGCGGGCGCCGCCAGCGCCGCCGCGGCCGGCATGAAGGTCGCGGTGGTCCCGGGCCTGCTGACGGTCCCCGAGGACCTCGGCGACCTGCGCGCGGACCACTCGCAGCTGACCCTCGACGCGCTGCGCTCGCTCTTTCCGGCGCGGGAACCGGCCGCACCCGTCCAGGGCTGACCGGCCGCCCTCGCCCGAGGCCGACCGGCCGCAACCGGACAAGCCCGTTCTCGCCCGGAGAACTTCGCCGCTGGTGCTTGACGGAGACCCTCTATCCTGATTTACTCATAATAACGTTGTTATGAATGATTCATAACAGAAGGTCGCCCGGCGGGGACCGCATCACACCCCCGCCCGCGGCCGCGTCCACAGGAAGGAAGATCATGTCTGAGAAGAACGCGCCGTTCACCGTCCCGGGCCTGTCCACCGAGGCCGGCCACCAGGTCGGCGAGGTCCTGCAGCTGCGCCTGCACGCGCTGAACGACCTCCACCTCACCCTCAAGCACGCCCACTGGAACGTGGTGGGCCCCAACTTCATCGGCGTCCACGAGATGCTCGACCCGCAGATCGACCTGGTCCGCGGCTACGCCGACGAGCTGGCCGAGCGCATGGCCGCCCTGGGCGTGTCCCCCAACGGCACCCCCGGCGACCTGGTCGCGACCCGCGACTGGGATGACTACAAGCTGGGCCGCGCGCTGGTCAGCGAGCACCTGAAGGCCCTTGACTCGGTCTACACCGGCCTGATCGAGGACCACCGCGTCGCGATGGCCAAGACCCGCGACATCGACCCGGTCACCGAGGACATCCTCATCGGCCAGACCGCGGAGCTGGAGAAGTTCCAGTGGTTCATCCGGGCCCACCTGGAGAACAACGAGGGCGTCCTGGACAAGTAGGACGCGCCGAACGGCCCCTCGCGGGCCGGCATCACCACACGGGGAGGACCCGGCGGCCGGGCAGCGGCCGCCGGGTCCTTTCGCGTCCCCGGCCCCGCGCCCCTCCCGCCGCGGCGCGGGCCCGCGGCGGAGGGGCGCGGGGGTCCGCTGTGCAGGGGCGCGGGCCCCCGGCGCACGGGACCGCGGTGTCACGCGGCTTCTCGGCGGGAGAACACGCCCCGACCCGGGCGCCCGGGAACCGACTTGTGTATAGGCTGATCAGTTAAGTGCGAGGCGCGAGGCCGTCCCGCACGAGTTGCACAGGACCACCGCAGAGAAGGATTCGATCATGGCTTTCAACCTCGCCAACGCCGCCCTGCGCGGCATCCCGGGCGCATTCATCCTCAACTCGGGCATCAGCAAGCTCGAGCTCGACGCCGACTCCGCGGGGTACCTGCAGTCGATGGCCGCCAACGCGTTCCCGGCCGTGAAGGACCTCGACGCCGCGACCTTCGGCAAGGCGCTGGCCTACTCCGAGATGGCCGTCGGCGCGACCCTGCTCACCCCGATCTTCCCCAACCGCCTCGCGGGCCTCGCGCTCGGCGCGTTCTCCGCCGGCATGCTCACCATGTACTTCCGCACCGAGGACATGACCCTCGACGACGGCGTCCGCCCCTCCCAGTCCGGGACCCCGGTCGCGAAGGACTCCTGGCTGGCCGCCATCGCCCTGGCCCTGCTCATCCAGGGCAAGGGCAAGAAGCGCAAGAAGAAGTAGCCGGACCCCGCCGGGCGGACCCCAGTCCGCCCGCACCCCGAAACGCCGCCCGCCCACCCCTCGCCCGACGCGCGCCGGGGTGGGCGGGCGGCGTCGTGCCCGAGGCGGCCCCGCGGGGCGTGCTGTAAGCTGAACGCCGCATGACCGGCACGACGCCGCCGCACCACCGATGAGGGGATCCATGAACGAGGTACCGCAGAAGTTCCACCGCCAGCCGTACTCCTTCGTGCGGCGCGGAGACCGGCTGACGGCCCGCCGGCAGAACGCCTGGGACACCTACTCCCCCACCCACGTCCTGGAGGTGCCCCGCGAGCTCACCGACACCTCCGTGGCCGCCGGGGCCTCCTTCGACCAGGAGCGCGTCTACGGTCGCCGCGCTCCCCTGGTCGTCGAGATCGGCTCCGGGCTCGGCGAGGCAGTGGTGAGCGCCGCCTCGCAGCACCCGGAGAACGACTACCTGGCGGTGGAGGTCTACACCCCCGGGATCGCCGACCTCCTGCTGAAGATGGGCCAGGCCGGCGTCGAGAACGTCCGCTGCGTGCAGGCCAACGCGCCCGAGGTGCTGGACCACCTGCTGCCCGAGGACGGCGTCGACGAGCTGTGGGTGTTCTTCCCGGACCCCTGGCACAAGAAGCGCCACCACAAGCGCCGCCTGGTCTCGCCCGACTTCGCGGCCAAGGCGGCCCGCGTGCTCAAACCGGGCGGGCTGTGGCGCCTGGCCACCGACTGGGAGGAGTACGCGCTGGTCATGCGCGAGGTCCTGGAGGCCTCGGCGGACTTCGAGAACGTCTTCCCCGGCGCCGGGGCGACCGAGGCGGACCCCGAGGGCGGCTGGTCGCCGCGCTGGGAGGGCCGGATCCTCACCAGCTTCGAGCGCAAGGCCGGCGAGGCGGGGCGCCGCGCCCACGACCTGACCTACCGGCGCGTCTGAGCCCGGAGCCGGCGTCGGACCGCCCCGGCGCCCGACCTCACGCGCGAGGCCCCCTTCCCCAGCAGGGAAGGGGGCCTCGCGCGTGAGGGGGTGCTCCGGGCGGCCTACCGGCGGCCGACCGGCTCGTAGGCGTCGATGGCGCCCGGCCGGCCCTCCATGAACGCGTCCACCTGCGCCTTGTCCGCCAGCAGCCGGGGGTCGTTGAGGAGGTAGTGTCGGGTCTCGCGGGCGATCAGGCCCGAGAGGATCAGCAGCCCCAGCAGGTTGGGCAGCGCCATCAGGCCGTTGGCGAGGTCGGAGAACGTCCAGACCAGGCTGAGCGGCACGGTCGCCCCGATGAAGACGATCACGGAGAAGAAGACGCGGTACGGCATCACCCCGCGGCGCCCGACCAGCCGCTCGACGTTGCGCTCCCCGTAGTACGCCCAGCCCAGGATGGTCGAGTAGGCGAAGAGCACGAGGCCGACGGTCACGATGAGGCCGCCGGACTCCCCCGGCAGGCCGTGCCCGAAGGCGAGGTTGGTCATGACGCCGGCGGACTCCTCGCCCTGGTCCCACACGCCGGTGGTGATGATGACCAGGCCGGTGCAGCTGACCACGATGATCGTGTCGATGAAGGTCTGCGTCATGGACACCAGGCCCTGGCGCACCGGGTGGGTGGTGTTGGCCGCCGCGGCCGCGATGGCCGCCGAGCCCATGCCCGACTCGTTGGAGAAGATGCCGCGGGCCACGCCCATCTGCACGGCCAGCATGATCGTGGAGCCGAGGAAGCCGCCCGCGGCGGCGTGGCCGGTGAAGGCGCTCGTGAAGATGAGGCCGAGGGCCGCCGGGATGTCGACGACGTTCACGGCCAGGATGTAGAGGGCCCCCAGCACGTAGAACAGGATCATGACCGGCACCAGGGCCGAGGTCACCTTGCCGATGGACTTGATGCCGCCGACCAGCACCAGGAGGGTCAGGACGGCCAGCACCGCCCCGGTGATCCAGACCGGGAAGCCGAAGGAGTCCTCCACGTTGGTCGCGATCGAGTTGCCCTGGGTCATGTTGCCGATGCCGAAGGAGGCGATCACCGCGGCGATCGCGAAGAACAGGGCCAGGAACTTCCCGAACCCGCCGCGGATCCCCCGCTGCAGGTAGTACTGCGGCCCGCCGGAGACCTCACCCTTGGCGTCCTTGGTCCGGAACCTGACGCCGAGGAAGGCCTCGGAGTACTTCGAGGCCATGCCCAGCAGGGCGGTGACCCACATCCAGAACAGCGCCCCGGGGCCCCCGACGGAGATCGCCGTCGCGACGCCCACGATGTTGCCCGTGCCCACGGTCGCCGCCAGCGCGGTGGTCAGGGCCTGGAACTGCGAGATGTCCCCTCCCTCGGCGCCGGCGTCCTTCCGGTCGAAGAACGCCAGGCGCAGCGCGGACGCCAGCTTGGTGAACTGGATGCCGCGGAGCCGGTACGTGAGCCAGGCCCCCGTCCCCAGTAGGAGCGGAATGAGGAGGAAGGGCCCCCACACCACGCCGCTGATCTCCCCTAGGACTGTCTCAAGTTGCTCCAGCACGGGCCGCCTCGTCTCGCGTGATCGATGATTGTCTAGATCACACTAGGGAACGGGAGGCCCCCCGGCAATCCACGGGGCCCTCCCGGCACGCCGGTTAACGAGACCGTTACCTCGCGGGCCCCCGCCGCTCCGGGTCGTAGAGCATCAGCGCCCGGGAGTACTTGCGCGCCGCGGGGCGCTGGCCGCGGCCGAGCCGGACGACGTCGCCCCCCAACCCCGCCGCGAAGATCCGGCTCGACTCCTCCAGCTGGTCTCGCGCGTGCTGCAGCTCCGCGGTCAGCTCGCGCACCCGCGACTGCAGGGCGTCCACCTGGTTCTCCAGCTGCAGGACCCGCTTGATGCCCTCGAGCGAGACCCCCTCGTGGGAGAGCCGCTGGATCTGCTGCAGCCGCTCGACGTCGCGCTGCGAGTAGCGGCGCGCCCGCCCCGGGAGCCGCGAGGGGGTGACCAGGCCCATCCGGTCGTACTGCCGGAGGGTCTGGGGGTGCATCTCCGCGAGTTCAGCGGCCACCGAGATCACGAAGAGCGGCTGGTTGGCGTCACTGAAGTGCATGGACGATCACACCTTCGCCTTCTCGAACAGGGCGCTCCGGGGATCCGGCTGCTCCGCGAGCTCGGTGAAGCGGTGCAGCGCCTCCTCGGCCTCGGGGCTCAGCCCCGTGGGGACCCGGACCTCCGGGATCACGTAGAGGTTGCCCGTGCGCTTGGCGGTCTTGACGCCGCGGCCCTTGACGCGCATGCGCTTGCCGGGCTCCTGACCCGGGGCCAGGCGCAGCCGCACGGTCGAGCCGTCGGGCGTCGGGACCGTCAGGACGGTGCCCAGCGTCGCCTCCTCCACCGTCACCGGGACGTGGAGGGTCAGGTCCTCGCCGGAGCGCTCGAAGACCTCGTGCGGGCGCACGTGCACGGTCACGATCAGGTCGGACGTGCCGCCCGGGCCGGAGTTGCCCTTGCCGCGCAGGCGCACCTTCTGCCCGTCGCGGACCCCCTGGGGGAGCCGCACCGTGGTGGTGCTGCCGTCGGGCCGCCGCACGCGGACCTTAGCGCCCTCGAGGGACTGCCCGAAGTCGACGGTCACCTGCGCCTCGGCGTCGGGCGTGGGCTGGGGCGGCGGGGCGCCGAAGGGACTGCCGCCGTAGCCGCCGCGGCCGCCCCCGCCGAAGAGGTCAGCGAAGGGGTCCCCGCCGCCGGAGGAGTACTGGACCCGCGGCCCGCCCCCGCCGTAGCCCGGGGAGGCGCGGTGGCCGCCGAAGATGTCGCCGAACAGGTCCTCGAACCCGCCCGCCCCCGTGGGACCGCCCTGGCCGCCGGCGCCGGCGCTGAAGCGCGCCCCGGAGCCCATGGCCCGGATCGAGTCGTACTGCTTGCGCTCCTCCGGGTCGCCGAGCACCGTGTTGGCCTCGGAGATCTCCTTGAAGCGCTTCTCGGCGGCCTGGTCCCCGGGGTTCTGATCCGGGTGGTACTTGCGGGCCAGCTTCCGGTAGGCCTTCTTGATGTCGTCCTGGCTGGCGTCCTTGGAGACGCCCAGAACCTTGTAGAAGTCTTTCTCAAGCCAGTTCTCGCTAGCCATCGACGCCTCCTTTCGTGAAGTCGTTCATAGTGTGCATTCTGCCCCGCCCCGGGCCCGGAAACGACGACGCCGGGGGCCGGTCCCGTCCCGGCGAGGGACGGAACCGGGGCACCCCGGCGTCGACGGTCACTGGATCGGGCGGCCGATCGGGACTCCGGTCAGGACTCCTCGACCGCCACGGCCACCTGGGCCGCGCGGACCACGCGGTCCTTGACCTTGTAGCCGCTGCGCAGGACCAGGGAGACCTGGTCGGGAGCGACCTCGCTGGTCGGCTGCTGCATGACCGCCTCGTGGATCTTCGGGTCGAAGTCCTCCCCCACCTCGCCGTAGGCCTCGAGGCCCTGCTTGGTGAGCGCCTCCTGCAGCTTGGCGGCGATGGCGGCGAAGGGGCCGTCGGTCAGGTCCCCGTGCTTCCGGGCGGCGTCGATGTCGTCGATCACCGGGAGCAGGGAGCCGAGCACGTCGGCGACCACGAACTCGCGGAGCTGGTCCTTCTCGCGCTGCGACCGGTTCCGGAAGTTCTGGAACTCGGCCTGCAGGCGGCGCAGGTCCTCGAGGCGCTCGTTGGCCAGCTTCTCGGCCTCGGAGTCGGGGTTCTCGATGAACTCCGCCTCGGCGGCGTCGGCGGCCTCCCCGGCCGCCGGCGCCTCCTCCGCGGTGGCTCCAGCATCCGCACCTTCGGCCTCGGGAGCGCCTTCTGCGTCGGGGGCGTTGAAGGCGTCCTCCAGCGGGTCGTTGCTCTCGGGGTTCTGGGTGTTCTCGCTGTTGGCCATGACTACTTCTTCTTCTCGTCCTCGTCGTCGATGACCTCGGCATCCACGACGTCGTCCTCGTTGGCGTCCGCGTTCGCCTCGGCCGAGTCGCCCTCGGCTCCGGCGGCCTGGGCCTGCGAGTAGATCGCCTCGCCGAGCTTGGTCTGGGAGGCCTGGAGCTTCTCGAACGCGGCCTTCACGGCGTCGTCGTCCTCGCCCTCCAGGGCCTTCTTGACCTCGTCGACGTCGCCCTGGACCTCGGTCTTGACGTCCTCGGGCAGCTTGTCCTCGTTGTCCTTGAGGAGCTTCTCGATCTGGTACGCGCTGGTCTCGGCGTTGTTGCGGAGGTCGGCCGCCTCGCGGCGGGCCTTGTCGGCCTCGGCGTTGGCCTCGGCGTCCTTGACCATGCGGTCGATGTCGTCCTTCGACAGCGAGGTGCCGCCGGTGATGGTCATCGACTGCTCGGTGCCCGTGCCCTTGTCGGTCGCGGAGACCTGGACGATGCCGTTGGCGTCGATGTCGAAGGTGACCTCGATCTGGGGCACGCCGCGGGGGGCCGGGGCGATGCCGGTCAGCTCGAAGGTGCCGAGCGACTTGTTGTCGCGGGTGAACTCGCGCTCGCCCTGGAAGACCTGGATCGACACGGAGGGCTGGTTGTCCTCGGCGGTCGTGAAGGTCTCGGAGCGGCGGGTCGGGATCGCGGTGTTGCGCTCGATGAGCTTGGTCATCACGCCGCCCTTGGTCTCGATGCCCAGCGACAGCGGGGTCACGTCGATCAGGAGGACGTCCTTGCGGTCGCCCTTGAGCACGCCGGCCTGCAGGGCGGCGCCCATGGCGACGACCTCGTCCGGATTCACGCCCTTGTTGGGCTCGCGGCCGCCGGCCAGCTCCTTGACCTGCTCCACCACGGCGGGCATGCGGGTCGAGCCGCCGACCAGCACGATGTGCGCGATGTCGGAGACCTTGATGCCGGCCTCCTTGATGACGTCCTGGAAGGGCTTCTTGGTCCGCTCGAGCAGGTCCTTGGTGAGGTCCTGGAACTTCGCGCGGGTCAGCTTCTCGTCCAGGTGGACGGGGCCCTCGGAGGTCACCGAGAGGTACTGCAGCGAGATGTTGGTCGAGGTGGCCGAGGAGAGCTCCTTCTTGGCCTGCTCGGCGGCCTCGCGGAGGCGCTGCAGCGCGATCTTGTCCTTGGACAGGTCCGCGCCGGTCTTGGACTTGACCTGCTCCAGCAGCCAGTCGACGACGCGCTGGTCCCAGTCGTCGCCGCCGAGGCGGTTGTCACCCGCGGTCGAGCGGACCTGGATGGTCGAGAAGCCGTCCTCGTCCTTGCCGACCTCGAGGAGGGAGACGTCGAAGGTGCCGCCGCCGAGGTCGAAGACCAGGATGAGCTCGTCCTCGTTGCCCTTGTCCAGGCCGTAGGCGAGCGCGGCCGCGGTGGGCTCGTTGACGATGCGCAGGACGTTCAGGCCCGCAATCTCGCCGGCCTCCTTGGTGGCCTGGCGCTCGGCGTCGTTGAAGTAGGCCGGGACGGTGATGACCGCGTCGGTGACCTTGTCGTTGAGGAAGGACTCGGCGTCGCCCTTGAGCTTCTGCAGCGTGCGGGCCGAGATCTCCTGCGGGGTGTACTTCTTGCCGTCGATGTCGGTGTTCCAGTCGGTGCCCATGTGGCGCTTGACCGAGGCGATGGTGCGGTCGACGTTGGTGACGGCCTGGCGCTTGGCGATGTCGCCGACCAGGGTCTCGCCGTCCTTGCCGAACGCGACGACGGACGGGGTGGTGCGGGCGCCCTCGGCGTTCGCGATGACCGAGGGCTCGCCGCCCTCGAGGACGGAGACCACGGAGTTGGTGGTACCGAGGTCGATGCCTACTGCACGTGACATGTGTTCTGACTCCTTAGATGTCGTCCGAAGGCCGGGTCCCGACGCCGTGCGCGGCACGGGTGCCCGGAGGTCTCACTTCTTGAGTTTTCCTGACTCAAGTCTGCCACGTTCTTCGGTGATGTCAAGAGACTTGAGCGAGCTCGACTCAATTTTCTTGCCGAGGGACATCCCCCGGACCTTCGCGGACCCGAAAACGCCGCGAGGGCGGGCGGGAGAGCACCTCGTGCTCCTCCGCCCGCCCTCGCGGGTGACAGGCCGCGCCGGGCGCGGCGACGCCTCAGGCCGCCTGCTGCGCGGCGCGGTAGGCCTCGCGGACGTCCTTGTGGATGCGGCCGCGATCCGAGATCTCGTATCCGTTGTCCTTGGCCCACTGCCGGATCCGGGCGGTCTCGCCCGAGCGGGGCGCGGATTCGGCCTGCGCGGCCCCGCGGCCGGAGCGGGGCTTGACCCGCCGGGCCTTCTCGGCGAAGGGGCGCAGCTCCGCGCGCAGGCGCTCGGCGTTCTCGGCGGAGAGGTCCATCTCGTACTGCTTGCCGTCCAGGGAGAACCGCACCGTCTCGGCGGCGGCGCCCCCGTCCAGGTCGTCCTCCAGGATGACGTTGACCTTCTGTGCCAAGAGCTTCTCCTCACTCGCGTCCGCTCGCGCGGCGCTGATTCCATGAATGCCGGCGTCACCCGTCCCGCCGCGGCGGGACGGGTGACAGGCTGACAAATTATCACGGCTGCGGAGCGGGCCCCGGTCCCGCGGGGCGCTCGGGCTCCCCCTCGTCGGGACGGCTCGGGGGCCGCGGCGACCCCGGTCCGGGGTCCCCCGCGGGCGTCTGCCGACCGGGGCTCTCGGGATCGGCCGGCGGGGCGGTCTCGTCGGGTCCGTTGGGCGAGGAGGGGTCCTCCGGCGCGACGTGGCGGCCCGGCAGGCGCGGGCCGGGGTCGCCGCCGGGATGCGCGGGCCGGGGTCGCCACCGGGGATCCGGGGCTGCCCGCCGGCGGGGCCTCCGGCTCCTCGGGGGCGGAGGGGTCGTCCGGACGGTCCGGGGACCCCGGGACGCGCGGGGGGGCCGGGGCTGCCGGGGTCTCGGGCTCGTCCGGCCGCCCCGGGACCGGCGGGTCCTGCTCGGGTCGGCCGGGGACCGGCGGCTCGTGCTCCGGGCGGCCGGGCACCGGGTTTTCGTGCTCGGGGCGGCCGGGGATCGGTGGCTCGTGCTCGGGCCGTCCCGGCACCGGCGGGTCCTGCTCGGGTGGCCCGGCACGCCGGGGTCCTCCCGGCGGCCGGGGTCCGGACTCTCCTCGTCCCGTCCCGGGTCCAGCGGCGGCTGCTTCGAGGCATCTGACATGGCGGGTCCTGACTCTCGTTCGATGGCACGGGCGCCGTGCGGCGGTTCGCCGTGAGCACCCGGGCCCTCGCCCGCGCCGGAGCGAACCGTCATCACCGATCCTCCGCCGAATCCCGCGGCGGCGCCACCCGTCGTGGACGAAAATTTCCCGGGGAGGAAGGGCGGCCGCGCGGGACGGCCGCGGGCGCGGTTGAGTAGCCTGGAGTCATGTACCGAATCATCACCGTCTGCACCGGCAACATCTGCCGCTCCCCCATGGCCGCCTACCTGATCCGCCGGGCCGCGCGCGAGGCCGGGCTGGACGGCGTCGTCGTCTCCTCGGCGGGCATCAGCGACGAGGAGCGCGGCAACCCGGTCGACCCGCGGGCCCGGACGGTCCTCGTGCGCGAGGGGATCGACCCGAGCGACCACTCGGCACGGCAGTTCGAGGCCGCAGAGCTGGCCGACGCCGACCTCGTGCTGGCCCTGGACGTCGACCACGACCGGGCCCTGCGCCGCATGGCCGACGAGGCGCAGACCGGCAAGATCCGGCTCCTGCGCGAGTTCGACCCGGCCGTCGCCCACCGCGAGCACGACGACCTCGGCATCTACGACCCCTGGTACGGCGACCCGGGCGACTTCGAGGCCGCGTACGAGATGATCCGCGCCGCCGTGCCCGGCGTCATCGAGTTCGCCGCCCAGCAGTCCGGCTCCCGGAGCGGCGCGGCGTGATCCCCGAGCACCTCGAGCGCCCGAACCCGCCCTCGGGCCACCCGGTCGTGTGGGTCATCCCCTCCCAGCGCATCTCCGAAGCGGACGTCGCCGACCTGATGCGCGGCATCGACCGGGCCCGCGCCCGGCACGCCGGGCCGGGGCCGTTCATCGTGTCCATCGACGGCCGCTCGGGCGCCGGGAAGTCGGGCCTCGCCGCGCTCCTGCGCGAGCGCTTCGAGGCCCGCGATGGCGCCGACGCGGTCCGCGTCTTCCACCTGGAGGAGCTGTACCCCGGCTGGGACGGGCTGGCGGACGGTGTCGAGCTCTACGCCGGGATGATCGCCGCGCTGAGGGAGGGCCGGGACGCCGCCTGGCACGCCTGGGACTGGGAGCTGGACCGGACCGACCCGCGGGAGCGGACCGTCCCCGCCTCCGCGCCGCTGCTGATCACCGAGGGCGTCGGCTCGACGGCCCCCGGGCACCCCGGCTGCCGCCCCCACTTCGGCGTGTGGCTCCACCTCGAGGAGCCGCTGCGCAAGCACCGCGCCCTGCGCCGGGACGGCGAGATGTACCGGCAGCACTGGGACCGGTGGGCCGCTCAGGAGGAGCGCCTCTTCGCGCTCTGACCCGGCCCGCCCGCACCGCTCCCGGCCGCCCCGCCCCCACCCTCACCGCACCACGCCTCTGGAGACCACCCCGCCGTGCCCCACCGCTCCGCCCGCGTGAGCCTGCCGCTGCTGATCCTCCTCGGATCGCTGTGCGGCGTCACGCCCCTGGCCACCGACATGTACCTGGCGGCCTTCCCCGCCATGTCCGAGGACCTCGCCGCCCCGGCGTCGTCGATCCAGCTGACCCTCTCCGCGTTCATGCTCGGGCTGGCCGCGGGGCAGTTCGTCATCGGCTCGATGTCCGACCAGTGGGGGCGGCGCCGGCCCCTGGTCGTGGGCTCCGTGGTCTGCTGCCTCAGCGCCGCGTGGTGCGCGCTCTCCCCGGGCGCGGAGCTGCTCATCGGCGGGCGCTTCCTCATGGGCTTCTCCGGCGCGGCCGGCGTGGTGCTGGCGCGCTCGATGATCACGGACCTCACCTCGGGCCCGCAGACGGCGCGCTACATGAACTTCATGATGATGATCAACGGGCTGGCGCCAATCCTCGCCCCGACCCTGGGCGGCGTCGTGCTGGCCTTCGCGCACTGGCGGGCCATCTTCTGGTTCCTCACCGGGCTGACGCTGCTGCTGACCGTGGCGGTGCTGCTCCTCGCGCCGGAGACCCTGCCCCGGGAGCGACGCCGCCCCGGCGGTCTGGCCTCGGCCGGGCGCGGCATCCTGGCCCTGCTGCGCCGCCCGCGGTACGTCGGGTTCGTGCTCGCGTTCATCCTCTCCTTCGGGACCCTGTTCGCCTACGTCTCCGGGTCCACCTACGTCCTCCAGAACGTCCTGGGGCTGAGCCCGACGCAGTTCGCGCTGGTCTTCGGGATGAACTCCGTGGGGCTGCTGGGGAACACGATCGTCTCCAGCATCCTGGTCAAGCGCGTGCCCCCGCGCCGGATCGCGACGGTGGGGCTGGGCGTCTCGCTGACCGGCGCCGTCGGGCTCCTCGTGCTCTCGCTGGTGGGGCTGAGCCTGGCGCCCACGCTGATCCTGCTCTTCCTGTGCGTCGCGGCGCAGGGGCTGATCTTCGGCAACATCACCTCGCTCGCGGTCACGGAGGGGCGCGACGTCGCCGGCTCGGCCTCGGCGCTGCTGGGGTCCCTGCAGTTCGGGATGGGCGCGCTCGTCTCGCCGCTCGTGGGGCTCGGCGGCGAGACCGCGGTGCTGCCCATGTCCCTCACGATGCTCATCTGCGCCACGCTCGCCGTCGGGGCTCTCGCCCTGACGCCGCGCGGCGGTGAACAATGAGGTCTATGACACCCACCGTAGTCCGCATCGACCGCTCCTCGCCCCAGCCCCGCCTCCTCGACGCCACCGGCCCGCTCATCAGCATCGAGGACGAGGGCTATACCCGGGGCGACGGCGCCTTCGAGACCATGCTCGCGCTGGACCTCACGGTCCGGAAGCTGGACCTGCACCTGCTCCGGCTCGCGCAGTCCTCGCGGCTGCTGCACCTGCCCCGGTACGACGACGCGGACTGGCAGGCCGCGATCGAGCTGGCCCTCAGCGCGGCGCCCGCGGGGACTCCCAGCGAGCTGGGCGCCGAGCACACGGTCAAGCTGCTGCTGAGCCGCGGCACCCCGGCCGAGGGCCCGTACGGCCTGGTCGTCGTGAGCGCGGTGCCCGAGTCCACCATCGCCCAGCGCCGCGACGGTGTCCGGGCCATGCTGCTGCCGCGCGGGCACGACCCGGCCGAGGACACCGCCTACCCCTGGCTGCTGGCGGGCGCGAAGACGCTCTCCTACGCCGTGAACATGGCGGTGCTGCGCCACGTCCGCTCGCTGGGGGCGCAGGACGCGATCTTCACCGCCTCGGACCGCAGGATCCTGGAGGGCGCCACGAGCTCGGTCATCGTCGCCCGCCGCGACGGTGACGCCCTCACCCTGCTGACCCCCGAGCCCAGCCACGGGATCCTGCCCGGCACCACCCAGGGGGCGATCTTCGAGGGCGCCCGCGCGGACGGCTGGGAGCTCGGCTTCGGCCCGCTCTACCCGGCGGACCTGCTGGAGTCCGACGGCGTCTGGCTCTCCTCCTCGGTGCGGCTGCTGGCCCCGGTGGCCCGCCTGAACAACCAGGCCCTGCCGGTGGACCGGGGGCTGACCGACCGGCTGCTCGGGTACCTGATGTCCCGCTGAGGGGCGCAGGCACGGGCGGACGGGTCGCCCTCTGCGCGGGTGGGTCGTCCTCTGCGCAGGTGGGCCGCCCTCGGACCGGGTGAGCCGCCCCCGGAGCGGACGGGCCGCACGGGACCGCGCCGAGGCCTCAGGCCACCGCGAGCGCCCGCGCGGGCGGGACCGCCGCGGCCCGGCGGGCCGGTAGCACCGTGGCGGCGAGGGTGATCGCCGCGCAGCCGGCCACCACCGCGGCCAGGACCGTCCAGGGCACGGCCGGCCAGAGGAAGCCGACGCCCGCGAGGCTCCAGAGCATGCTCAGCACCCCGCACCAGCCGTAGAGGACGCCCAGCGGGATCGCCAGCAGCGCGGCCGCGACCGTCAGGTGCGCCGCCTCGCCGCCGATCATCCGCCACATCTGCCTCCGGGACAGGCCCGTGACGCGCAGCAGGGCCAGCTCCCGCGAGCGCTGCATGATCGTGGCCCGCATCGAGTTGGCGACGCCGATGGCCGCGATGACCACCGAGAAGAGCAGCATCGCGTAGAGGAACAGCAGGACGCCGTCGATCCCCCGGGTGAGCTCGGCCATGGCCGAGGGGTCCGCGCCCGCCCCCTCGAGCAGGCGACGCATCGTGACGCGGAAGGTCTCCCCCGCCGTCGCGAACATGACCACCAGCGTTACTCCGATGACCAGGCCCATCGAGGTGCGCGCCGAGCGCAGCGGGTGGCGGCGGATGCCGGCCGCCGCGAGCCGTCCCGCGGTCCCCCGCGCGAGCAGGAGCGACGCCACGCGGAACACCGCCGGCATAACCCAGCCCGCCCCGAGCGCGAGCCCCGTGAAGGACAGGATCCCGCCGAGCAGCGCCGGCAGCACGCCCAGCGGCGTGAACGACCCGAGCAGCGTGCCGCCCGCGAGGAGCACCGCGCCCGCCACGGTCGCGGCGACGGACAGGGCCAGCACCCCGCGGCGGGCGCGCACGGCCTTGAGGGCCGGCTCGGCGCTGCGCCGGGTCGCCTCGAGCGGCGAGACGGTCAGGACCGGGCGCGCCCCGGCATGGGCCGCCCACCACGCGGTGAGGGCCGTCAGCAGGCCGGGCCAGATCAGCCAGCCGCTGACGACGCCGGCGGACAGCCCCTCCCCGGCGCCGGCCCGTTCGGCCCAGCCCGCGGCGGCCAGGCACAGGCCCGCGCCCGCGAGCGTGCCGAGCACCGCCCCCAGCGCCCCCACGAGGAGGCCCTCGGCGGCGATCGAGCGGCGGAGGCGGCGAGCGCTCGCGCCGATGAGCCGCAGCAATGCCAGCCGCCCCGTGCGCCCGGCGACGACGATCGAGAAGGTGTTGCTCACCGTCAGCGAGGCCACGAACAGCGCGATGCCGAAGAACACGGCCGCCACGAGGCCCAGCAGGACGATCACGGTGCCGGAGCCGGCGAAGGCCTCGTTGGCGAGGACGACGTTGGACAGGATCGCGGTGCCGCCGATCAGCAGCGTGCCGAACAGCGCCGCGACGGTCACGACCAGCAGCGTCGCCGCGTGCTGGCGCGGGGAGCGGAGGAGCTCGCGGAGGGCGTCACGCACGGGTGCCCTCCTCCAGCAGGAGCATCGCCGAGGCGATCGCGTCCGCGCCGGCCGGGGCCTCGTCCCGGCGGACGACGACGCCGTCGGCCAGGTAGACCACGCGGTCGGCGTGCGCGGCGGCGCGGGGGTCGTGGGTGACCATCGCGATGGACTGGCCGAGCTCCCTGCAGGCCATGCCGAGCAGCTCGAGCACCTCCCGGGCCGAGCGCGAGTCGAGGTTGCCGGTCGGCTCGTCCGCGAGGATCAGGTCCGGGCGGCCGGCCAGCGCGCGGGCGATCGCCACGCGCTGCTGCTGCCCGCCCGAGAGCTCGCCCGGTCGGTGGCGCAGGCGCCCGGCCAGGCCGAGCCGGGCCACGAGCTCCTCGATCCACGCCTGCTGCTCCGCGTCGGGGCGGCGCCCGTCCAGCTCGAAGGGCAGGAGGACGTTCTCCATGACGTCCATCGCGGGCATCAGGTTGAAGGCCTGGAACACGAAGCCGACGCGGCGGCGGCGCACCACGGTGAGCGCCTCGTCGTCGAGCCCGGTGATCTCCCGGTCGCCGATCCAGACCCGGCCCCGGGTGGGGGTCTCGAGGCCGGCCATGATGTGCATCAGGGTCGACTTGCCGGAGCCCGAGGGGCCCATGACGGCGGTGAAGCCTCCGCGGGGGATCTCGAGGTCGACCGAGCGCACGGCGTGGACCGCGCCCTCGCCGGTGCCGTAGGTCATGCCGACGCCCTCCACGCGGGCGACCGCCGGACGGGGTGCGGCGGGTCCATGCGGAGGGACGGCTGCCTGCGGAGGAGCGGCTGCCTGCGGAGGGGCGGCTGCGTGTGGCGGGGTGGCCGGCCCTCGGGCGGGCTCGGCGGGCGGGCGGTTCTCGGGACGCATGGCGGTCCTCCTGACGGGGTCGAGAAAGTGACGCTCTCGAGTCTGCCGCCGCGGCCGGGAGGAGTCAGTGGGGCGGGGATGGCCCGTGCCGTAGAGCCAGCTCTACCCGGCCCCCGCCCGCCCTCAGCCGCCGAAGATCGTCCGGTAGTGGCCGCTCAGCACGGACGCCCCGATGGCCGCCGCCGGGACCGCGAGGCCGAGGGCCACCGCCAGGAGGTCCGCGCGACCGTAGCGCGGCCGGACGAGCCAGGTGCGGGGACCGGAGCCGAAGCCGCGCGCCTCCATGGTCACCGAGAGCCGGGCCGCGCGGCGCAGCGCCTGGACGATCAGCGCGAAGGCGCGCGGCCCGGCGTCGGCGAACGGGCCCGTCAGCGCGCGCAGCGGCGCGGCCCGCGGCCCCGCCGAGCGCCCGGGCCCTGCGCGCCGAGGCGAGTGTGCCCCACTCCGTGACCATGGTGCCGACCAGGCGCAGGGCCGCCACCGCCGCGAGCACGAAGCGCGCCGGGAGGCGGAAGGTCTGGGCCAGGGCCTGGCCGATCTCCGAGGCGTCGGTGGTGGTCAGGAGCAGCACCGAGGCGAGGGCCAGGGTCGCGCTGCGCAGCGCGATGGCGACGCCGGCCTCGAGCGAGCCCGTGGTCAGGACCGTGACGCCCAGGTCCACGACCACCGGGCCGGCCTTGTCGGCCAGCAGCGCCGTGGCCCAGCCGCCGAGCACGGCGGCCGTGAGGATCGGCCAGAGACGGGCCAGCAGCCGGGCGGGGTTCATGCCGGCCGCGGCCGTGAGGAGCATGAGCAGGAGGAGCCCCGTCGCGGAGGTGACCCAGTCCGCGCTCAGCAGGAACGCGGCGGTCAGCACGGCGACGAGGAGGATCTTGGTCCCGGCATTGACCCGGCCGAGGGCCGAGCGGGCGCCGGGGGCGGAGTCGAGGACGTCCATCACCACCGACCTCCCCTCGCGGCGACCGGCCGGGAGGCGGGCCGCCCGGTGGCGGGATGCGGGGCCGAGCCGTCGGCGGGGGCCGGCCCGGCGGCGTCCGGGGCCAGCCTGTCCGGGGACGGCCCGTCCGGGACGGGGCGCGGGGATCCGAGGTGGAACCGGCGCCCGCCGAGGGCCGCGATGAAGTCGAGGTCGTGGGTCACGGAGACCACGGCCGTCCCCTCGGCCATCAGCTCGCGCAGCAGGTCCACGAGCTCGCCCCAGGTGTGCGCGTCCTGCCCGAAGGTGGGCTCGTCCAGCACCAGCACGCGCGGGCGCGCGGCGAGCACCGTGCCGACCGAGAGGCGCCGCTTCTCGCCCCCGGAGAGCGTGAACGGGTTGGCCTCGGCCACGTGCTCCAGCCGCAGCCGCCGCAGGAGGGACGCCGCGATCCGGGCGGGCTCCTCGCCGGGGTCCTCGCCCCGGGCACCGGCGGCCAGGGCGGGTCCGAGCTCCAGCTCGGCCCGCACCGTGGGGCGCGCGAACTGGTGCTCGGGCTCCTGGAAGACGGTCCCGATCCGGGTGATGAGCTCCCCCGGGCGCCAGTCCAGGGGGTCCCACCCGGTGCCGTCTCCACCGCGGCCGCGCCGCAGCTCCTCGGCGGCGACCGCCAGGCCCGCCGCGGGCGGGATCAGGCCGGCGAGCGTCAGAGCCAGGGTCGACTTGCCGGCCCCGTTGGCCCCCGTGATCGCGACGTGCTCGCCCGCGACGACCCCCAGATCCACCGGGCCGGCCGCGATGCGGGCGGGGCGGCTCCAGGGGGACGACGGCGCGGCGGCGGACGGGCGGCGGCCGACGGACCGCGGCCTCCGCGGAAGACGCCGCGGCGGAGCGCGTGGTAACCGACGGCGGCTCGGCCGCCCGCCGGACGGCACGACGTCGTGCGCGCGCCCAGCGGCGCGGGGCGGGGTCGCGGGTCACGCAGAGCGCCTCAGCGGCCAGCAGCTCGGGGGCGGTCGGGGTGCCGGGAGCGCCGGGGCTCCCGGGGGTCGCCCCTGCGTCGTCGGCCGGGGGCCGCGGCACGTGCCCGGGGACCCAGACGCCCGCCGCGATCAGCTCCTCCCGCGCCCGGGCGAGGACCTCGCGCGGGGCGCCGTCGTGGCTGATGCCGCCGCCCGGGCGCAGCACGATCACGCGGTCGACGTGCTCGGCCCAGACCTGCACGCGGTGCTCGACGACCACCAGGGTCGAGCCGCTGGACGCGGCGGCGGCCAGGACGGCGTCGCGCACCTCCTCGACGCCCTCCGGGTCCAGGTTGGCGGTCGGCTCGTCGAGCAGCAGCAGGCCAGGGCGCATGGCCAGGATGCCGGCCAGGCCCAGGCGCTGCTTCTGGCCGCCGGACAGGGCCGAGGTGGGGCGGTCGTCGTCGAGGTCCAAGCCGACGGCGGCGAGGGCGTCCCGCGCGCGCCCGTGGATCAGCGCGGGGTCGACGCCGAGGTTCTCCGGGCCGAAGGCGAGGTCCTCCAGCACCCGGCCCATGACGATCGAGGCCTCGGGGTCCTGCTGCATCAGGCCCACCCGCCCGCGCGCCTCGCGCGGCGGGAGCCCATCGATCTCGACGACGCCGATCAGCTCGTCGCCGTCGTCCTCGGACAGGACCCCGGCCAGCGCGTGCAGCAGCGTCGACTTCCCGGCCCCGGACGGGCCCAGCAGCAGGACCCGCTGCCCCGCGGGGATCTCCAGGTCCAGACCGGAGAAGGCCGGCTCCTCGCGGCCCGGGTGCAGCCACCCGAAGCCGGCGGCGCGGACCGCGGCCCCGGCCGGGTGGACCTCCCCCGCCCGGCTCACGCCGCGACCCGCGAGCGCGGGGTGCGGTCCCTGCGGGCGTCCCGACCGGCGGCGACGCCGTTGAGCACCCCGGTGCGCACCAGCCCCCGCGTCATGAGCCAGGGCACGACGCCGGCCAGCACGATCCCCGAGACCACGGCGCACGCCGCGTAGACCAGCTGGAACTGGAGCGACCAGGCGAAGTTGTACATGATGTTCTCGCTGACGGACAGGAAGACCGCCGCGGAGGCGCCCGAGAGCACCGAGACGACGACGCCGAAGCGGCGGTAGCCGACCAGCAGGAAGACCAGCTCCGCGCCGATGCCCTGGATCAGCCCCGAGAGCAGCACGGCGGGACCGAACTGGGTGACCATCAGCGCCGAGACCGCGGCCGCGACGAGCTCGCAGTACAGCGCGGCCCCCGGCTTGCGGATGACCAGGCCGCCGAGGATCCCGGCGAAGAGCCAGCCCCCGGCCATGAGCCCCAGCGCGGGCGGGAAGCCGAGCGTGGCCAGCTCGACCACCGGATGCACGGCGTTGGACCAGATCCAGAAGACGACGCCGCAGACCATGGCCAGGACCGAGGCGGTGACGATGTCGATGACGCGCCAGGACATCCTGCGGCGGGGCGCCGAACGGCGGGCGGTGGCGGTGGTGTTCATGAGTTCCTCCCAGAGATGCTTCAGGAGGGGTGGACGCATCCGCTCTCGCGCGGATCGCCCCGAGATGCTCGACTTCCTACGCCGGTGCTAGCCGGATTCAGGTTCGAGGGTCTGCTTGCGCACTCTCAGCCCCGTGCGGGGCTCCCCTGTCGTGATGAACGGGCACCAGTCTACGCCACGGTTCGCGGGCCGTGAATCCCTCGGCGAGCCGCGCGGATCCCCGGGCCGGGCGGCTAGGGTGGTGAGTAGCACCAGACGGCCGGGCGCGGGTCACCCGCCCGGTCCCATCACGGAGGAGACGCACATGAGCAATCCCATGATCAAGATCGGTTCCACGGTCGCCTCGCTCGCGGGGGTCGCGCTGGCCAACAAGATCCTCACCGCCGGCTGGAAGAAGGTCACCGGGGACGAGCCGCCCACAGTCAACGACGATCCCGACGAGCAGATCCGCGACATCATCATCTGGTCGCTGGTCACCGGTCTCGTCGGCACGCTGATCAAGGTGGGGGTCTCCCGCGCGCTGTAGTCGTCGGCGGCCTGGGCCCCGCGGCCCGGCTGGGGCTCGGTCTCCGGGTCCTCCTCCGGGCTCTCCCGGTTCATCCGATCCACGAGCTCCGCCAGGTCGTCCTGGGAGAGGTAGTCGGGCTGGAAGTGCTTGTTCCGGAACCCGGAGCGCCCCACCATGTGCGAGGAGACCGGGATCGCGAGGATCTGCAGGATCCAGATGAGGCTCAGCAGCGCGAGCACGGTCCACGAGCGCGCGGCCAGCGCGATCCCCGCCAGCAGCATGAACAGGCCGAAGACCTGCGGCTTGGCGCCCGCGTGCAGGCGCGCCAGGACGTCGGGGAACCGCACGATACCGAAGGCCGCGCCGAGGGACATGAGGCAGCCCACGATCAGGCAGATCCCCGTGAGGACGTCGATCAGCAGCTCCATCAGGCGTCACCTCTCCGTGCGCTGGCGTCGGCCGCGCGCGAGGAGTCCTGGGGCTCCTCGTTCGGGTCGCGCTTGTTGTTGGCGAAGCGGGCCACCGTGACCGACCCCATGAAGCCGACCAGCGCCACGACGACCAGCAGGGTCAGGTTCTCGTAGCTGTCCCGGTAGACCATGTCCACGCTGATCGCGGCGCCCACGATCGCGAGCAGGACGTCGGTCGCGATGACGCGGTCGAGCAGCGAGGGCCCCTTGGCCAGCCGGTAGATGGTCCCGGCCGTGGCGAGGGCCAGGATGATTCCGCAGGCGATGACGACGCCGAGCATCTAGTCGACCTCCTTCCGGTCGCGGACCTCGTCCGAGGCGCTGTGGTGGACGATCACGCCGTGCGGCTGCTCGGCGGCCTTCTCGTCGAGCGTGCCCTCGCGCACGGCGCGGTAGTCGTCCCGGTAGCCCATGACGCATATCAACAGCTCCTCCATCGAGCGGACGCTGCGCCGGAACTTCTCGGCGTCGGCCTCGCTCGCGATGTCGATGGCGTGGAAGTAGATGGTGGCGTTGCGGCGGTCCACCTCGATGACGAGCGAGCCGGGGATGAGCGAGACGACCTGGCCGACCGAGGTCAGCAGGAGGTCGTCGGTGACCCGCAGCCGCGCGGAGAGCACGGCGTTCTGGGGCGAGGGCCCGGGCCGGACGGCCAGCCAGAACACCTCGAGGCTGCCGAGCACGATCAGCCACAGGAACTTCACCAGGAACCAGGCGGCCCACAGGACGTTGAAGCGCCCGGCCAGCCGCACCGGCGGCAGGTAGAACACGTTGACGATGACCAGCGCCAGGATGGCGCCGAAGACGATGTTGCCCAGCGAGAAGTCCTGCCAGATGGCGCCCCAGACGAGGACGAGCCAGACGAGCAGGGGGATCTCGGTCTTCAGGCTGTTGCGGGGGCGGGCGTGGGGCCGGCGGCCCGAGGTCCCGAGGTTCATTCCCGGCCTCCGTTCTCCGCGGGGGCGGCGTCGGCGGTCCCGGGGGCGTCCGCGGGCTCGGGGACGTCCGCGGTGCCGGGCGCGGCGTCGTCCGCGGCCTCGGCGGAGTCCCCGGCGAAGTCCGGGGCGTTGTCCCCCAGGACCTCCTGGATGTAGATCTCCGGGTTCGTCAGGTTCTCCGCGGCCTGGTCCGAGAAGGCGAACAGCGGACCGGCCACCAGCGTGATCGCCGCGCCCACTGCCACCAGGCCGATGGTCGAGCCGAGCATCGAGCCGGGCAGCAGCTTGACGTCCCGGCCCCGGTAGCGGCGGGACTCGGCGTCGGACTCCCCGGAGGTGTGGATGCCGTAGTTGCCGTTCTCGTCGGTGGCCAGCAGGATCGGGTCCGGGAACTCGGCGTGCTCCGGCTTGCGCCAGAACACCCGGTTCCAGATCCGGGCCAGCGTCATCAGCGTCAGCAGCGAGACGAAGACGCCGACGCCGGCCATCGCGTAGGCCTGCCAGGACCCGACCTCCACGCTCGCCTCGATCAGCCCGACCTTGCCGATGAACCCGGAGAACGGCGGGATGCCGCCCAGGTTCATCGCCGGGACGAAGTAGAGGATGCCCAGGATCGGCGCGATCCGGGCCATGCCCGCGAGGCGGTCCATGTTGGCCGAGCCGCCCCGCCGCTCGATCAGGCCGATGACCATGAACAGGCTGGTCTGGATCACGATGTGGTGGGCCACGTAGAAGACCACCGCCATCATCCCCCGCGGGGTCGCCAGCGCGATCCCCCAGATCATGTAGCCGATGTGGCTGATCAGGATGAAGGACAGCGTTCGCTTGATGTCGCCCTGCGTGAGCGCCCCGAGGATCCCGACGACGAGCGTCAGGATCGCGACCCATGTGAGGAGGTCGTCCACCCGGCTGTCCGGGAAGAGCAGGGTCTCGGTGCGGATGATCGCGTACACGCCGACCTTGGTCAGCAGGCCCGCGAACACCGCGGTGACCGGTGCCGGCGCCGTCGGGTAGGAGTCCGGCAGCCACAGGGACAGCGGGAAGACCGCGGCCTTGATGCCGAAGGCGACCAGGAGCATCAGGTGCAGCTGCAGCTGCGTGCCCGGGGGCAGCTCGGGGACCTTGGCGGCGATGTCGGCCATGTTCACGGTGCCCACCGCCGCGTAGATCATGCCGATGGACATGAGGAACAGCAGCGAGGAGATCACCGAGACCACCGTGTAGGTGACGCCGGCGCGGATGCGCGGGGCGGTGCCGGACATCGTCAGCAGCACGTAGCTCGCGGTCAGGAGGATCTCGAAGCCCACGTACAGGTTGAACAGGTCGCCCGCGAGGAAGGCGTTGGAGACGCCCGCGAGCAGGACCAGGTAGGTGGGGTAGAAGACCGAGATGGGGGCGTCGTCGTCGCCGTCGGCCAGGCCCTGGCCGGTCGCGTAGACGAGCACCGCCAGGGAGACGACGCTGGAGACGACCAGCATCAGCGAGGACAGCTGGTCCACGACCAGGACGATCCCGAACGGGGCGGCCCAGCCGCCGAGGCTGATCGAGACCGGCCCGGAGCCCCAGCTCGCGATGAGCAGGGTGGACTCCAGGGCCAGCACCACGATGATGGCGATCAGCGAGATGAGGCGCTGGGCCGTGGGCCGGCGGTAGAGCGTGAAGTTCAGGCCAGCGGCGAGCAGCGGCAGGATGATGGCGGCCGGGGCCAGGTCGAAGATGCTCATGAGTCCCACTCCCCTCGGTCGCGGTCTCCTCGGTTGAGGTGCTCGTGCTGCATGCGGACGGAGCCGGGCGACTCCTCGGCGACGCCGCGCTCGGCGCGCTTGCGCTGCTGGTAGGCCACCTCGCGCTGCTCCTCGCTGCCCTCGAACTCGGATGGCTCGACCGGGGCGGCGTCGTCGTCCTCGGGGTCGTAGTCGGGCTGCTGGGCGACGCGGCGGTCCTCGGCGTCGTCCTGGATGTCGTCCTTCTTCGACAGGACCCAGCTGCGGTAGATCATGCCGAGCATGAGGGCCGTGACGGAGAAGGAGATGACGATCGCGGTGAGGACCAGGGCCTGCGGCAGCGGGTCCAGGTACTCGTCGGGCGGGGTCTCCGGGTCGTAGAGGGCCGGGACGCCGGGCAGGCCGCCGGCGTGCAGGATGAAGATGTTGGTGGCGTTGGTGATGAGCATGATGCCCAGCAGCACCTTGGTCAGCGACTTCTCCAGCAGGAGGTAGACCCCGACGGCGTAGAGCACGCCCATCACGATCAGCAGTGCGGCGTCGATCATGCCCGGCCCCCTTCCTGGTGCAGGCTCTCTTCGGAACGGTCGTGCTCCCCGGCGTCGGCCGCGGCCCCGGCGGCGTCCTCGGTGGGGCCGCCGGCCTCGGTGCGGCCGTCCCCGGCGCCGTCCTCATCCTCGGAGCCGTGCGCCGGCTCTTCGACGGAGGTCGCGGTGACCGGGCCCGAGGCGACCGCCGGGGTCGCCATGTTCCCGGTGCGGCGGACCGTGATGCGGCGGCGCTTGCGGCCGCGGCCCGAGCGGCTCTCGCGCTCCTTCTCGAGCGACTCGTCGACCTTGCCGCCGAGGCTGCGGAGCACGTCCAGGATCAGCCCGATCACCACCAGGTAGACGCCGACGTCGAAGATCACCGAGGTGACGAAGTGGACGTCGCCGAAGACCGGCAGGTCGGCGTCGATCGCGTACGAGCTGAACACCGCGCCGCCCCACAGCAGCGGGGTGAGCGCGTAGAGCGCCGAGACCAGCAGGCCCGAGCCCAGCAGGACGCCGGCGTTGACCGGGGTGGCCTCCTCGAGCTCGTACCGGCCGCCGGCCAGGTAGCGCATGGCCAGCGCGAGGCCCGCCAGCAGGCCGCCGGCGAACCCGCCGCCGGGCAGGTTGTGCCCGGCCAGCAGCAGGTAGACCGAGACCAGCATGACCGTGTGGAACAGCAGCCGGGTGATGACCTCGAGCATGAGCGAGCGGTTCTCCGGCGCCAGCGTGCGCCCGGCCACCAGGAACGGATCCCGGCGGACGTTCATGAACCGGCCGGCGACCTGCGCTCCCGCGCTGAGGTCGGTGCGCTCGGCGTAGTGCCGGGTCACCCGCCGCAGGCTCCGGGTGTCCAGGCTCTTGTGGTCCGGGCCGCGGTCCTGGCGGCCGGCGATGAAGATGAGGCTCGCGACGCCGGTGGCGGCCAGCGCCAGCACGGAGATCTCGCCGTAGGTGTCCCAGGCGCGGATGTCGACCAGGGTCACGTTGACGACGTTCTTGCCGTGCCCGATCTCGTATGCCAGGCGCGGCATGTCCAGCGAGATGGGCGCCTCGACCCGCGAGGAGAGCGAGAACGCGGCGAGCGCCATCATGAACAGGCCGAAGCCGATGGCGATCAGGGCCCGGATGGGCTTGTGCCGCGGCTTGCGGAAGTTCCAGAGGCGGGCCGGCAGCATCCGCAGGGCCAGGACGAAGGCGATCAGCGAGATCGTCTCGACGAGCATCTGCGTCAGCGCGAGGTCCGGCGAGCCGCGCAGCGCGAACAGCAGGGCCATGCCGTAGCCGGTCACGGAGACCATGAGGATCGCCAGGAAGCGCTTGTTGGCGGTGAGCACCACCAGCGCCGCCGCGATCATCGTCAGGGCCGTGGCCCACTGCGCGGGCGAGTCGGTCCAGCGCATCGCGTTCAGCGGCGGGGTCTGGACGATGAACAGGCCCACGGTCGGCACGACGACGGCGGTGGCCAGGATGACCGCGAGGTAGAAGCTCAGCGAGCCCCGCTGGGTCGCGCCGGTCACCCGGACCGCGGTGTAGTCGAGGCCGCCGATGACGTAGCGGTAGACGGCGTCGCCCCCGGGCAGCGTCGGCAGCGCGTTCTGCGAGCGCTCGACGCCGGCACGGGCCGCGAACAGCGCGAAGCCCAGGCAGATGATGGCCGCCGAGAGCCCCAGCGCCGGGGTCAGGCCGTGCCAGAGGGCGAGGTGCTTGTCCGTCTCGCCGGTCTCCGCGGCGGCGGCGCCGACGAGGAGGTGGAGCGGCTCCGGCCACAGGCCGAGGACCACCGTGGCCACGGCGACGAGCGCCGGGGCGGCCGCGAAGGTCGCGGTCACCTGGTGGAAGCTGGTGGGCTGGACCCGGCCGTCGGTGATGGTCTCGGGGTGCGCGAAGCTCGAGGGCTTGACCGCGAAGGCGCCCCAGACGAAGCGGGCGCTGTAGGCGAGGGTCAGCACCGAGCCGACGCACACCGCGGCGAGCACCGTCCAGGTCGCACCCGCGCCGAGGGCGCCGAGGCCGCCGGCGTTGGCGCCGTCGAGCACCAGCTCGATCACGGCCTCCTTGGACACGAAGCCCAGCAGCGGCGGCAGGCCGGCCATCGACGCCGCCGCGATCACGCTCATGACGAAGAGCAGCGGCGTGCGCCGGTAGATCCCGGACAGGCGCCGGATGTCGCGCGTGCCCGCCTGGTGGTCGATGATGCCGGTGACCAGGAAGAGCACCGACTTGAACAGGGCGTGGGCGACCATCATGGCCAGCCCGGCGTAGAGGGCGCTGGGCGTGCCGAAGGCCACGATCGTGGAGATGAATCCGAGCTGGCTGACCGTGCCGTAGGCGAGGATCAGCTTGAGGTCGGTCTGCTTCAGCGCGACGTAGCCGCCGTAGAGCATGGTGAACAGGCCCAGCAGCGCGACCATCTCGGTCCAGGGGCTGACCCCGGCGAAGGCCGGCGAGAGCCGGGCCACGAGGTAGATGCCGGCCTTGACCATGGCCGCCGCGTGCAGGAACGCGCTGACCGGCGTGGGGGCGGCCATGGCCCCCGGGAGCCAGAAGTGCAGCGGGAACAGGGCCGACTTCGACAGCGCGCCGACGAGGATCAGCACCAGGGCCGCGGGGATCGACACCGCGTAGGCCGGGTTCGCGATCGTCTCGGGCGCGCGGGCGATGACCTCGGAGAACAGGTAGCTGCCGCTGGCCTCGGCGAGCATGATGAGGCCGATGAACATGACCAGGCCGCCCGCCGTCGTGACGATCAGGGCCTGCAGCGCCGAGCGCCGCGAGGACAGGCGGGTGTTGGCGAAGCCGATCAGGAGGTAGGAGAGGATGCTGGTGATCTCCCAGAAGACGAACATGACCATCATGTCGTCGGCGGTGACCAGGCCGAACATGACGCCCGCGAAGGCGATCAGCTGCGCTGCGAAGGCGCCGGAATACTTGTTGGTGTGCTTGAAGTAGCTGCCGCAGTAGAAGACGATGAGGGCGCCGAGTCCCAGCACCATGGCGGAGAGGATCCACGAGAGGGGATCCATGCGGAAGGTGAGTCCGATGCCCAGCTGCGGGATCCACTCGATGCTCTCGGTCGCCTGCTCGCCGCGGAGGACCCCCGGGAGGAGGGTGCAGAGCCAGACGAAGCTCGCGGCGGGGACGAGGGCAAGGTAGTAGAAACAGGTGCGGCCCCACCGACGGAAGAAGAACGGCGCCACGATCGCAGCCAGCACATGGACAAGGATGACGGCGGTGATCGGTCGGCCTCCTCGATCATCGAAATGCTGTGCTTTCCCGCCATGCTACCAATGGCAAAGGTCAACGTCTCAAGGTTTACGACGAGTCACTTCGAGAGCGAACACGCGCGGGGCGTGAGATCACCCACATCGACCCTCACCAGCGTGGGTACAGTGGTCCCATGAGTGCGGAGACCCGACGCCCCGTCATCCCCTGGGCCCTCTGGGACGCGGGGGCCGCGAGCTTCAACGCGATCATGACCACGTTCGTCTTCAGCGTGTACCTCACGGGCTCGGACTTCGGCGACGAGACGCACACCTCGCTCGTCCTCTCGGCCGGGCTGATCTGCGCCGGCCTGGTCATCGCGCTCACCGCCCCGGTGATCGGCCAGCGGGCCGACCGCGCCGGGTCCCGCCGCTCCGCGCTCGCCCTGAACACCGCGGGAGTGGTGGTCTGCAGCGGCGCCTGCTTCTTCGTCGCCCCCGAGCCCGGCTACCTCCTGCTCGGCGTGGCCCTGCTGTCGCTGGGCAACATCTTCAACGAGATCGCCGCGGTGCACTACAACGCGCTGCTGCCCGCGGTCTCGACGCCGAGCACCCTGGGCCGCGTCAGCGGGCTCGGCTGGTCGATGGGGTACTTCGGCGGGATCCTGGCGCTGCTCGTGGTGCTCCTGGGCTTCATCACGCCCGGCCTGCTCGGCCTGCCGGAGGAGGACGCGCTGAACATCCGGGCGGTCGCGGTCTTCGCCGCGCTCTGGGCCGCGCTGCTCTCCGCGCCGCTGCTGCTGCGCTTCCCGCAGGGACCCACCGAGGCCAGGGAGGCCGCGCGGCGGGACAGCCTGGCGGAGTCCTACCGCCGGCTCTGGGCCACCCTGCGCCGGATGTACCGCGAGGAGCCCACGACCCTCCGGTTCTTCCTGGCCTCGGCGGTCTTCCGCGACGGCCTGGCCGGGGTCTTCACCTACGGCGGGGTGCTGGCGGCGGGCACCTTCGGCTTCTCGTTTCAGCAGGTCATCCTCTTCGCGATCGCCGGGAACGTCGTCGCCGGGCTGGGCGCCGTCGTGGGCGGGAGGCTCGACGACGCCGTCGGGCCGCGCCGGGTCATCCTCGCCTCCCTGACCGGGCTGCTCGTCGCGGCCGCTCCCCTGCTCGTCCTGCGGGATCCGCTGGCGTTCTGGGTCTGCGGGCTGGCGCTGTGCGCGTTCGTGGGGCCGGCGCAGTCGGCGTCGAGGACCTACCTGGCGCGGATCGCCGACCCGGGCAGCGAGGGCGAGTACTTCGGCCTCTACTCCACGACGGGACGGGCCGTCAGCTTCCTGGCGCCGGGGCTGTTCGCGCTCACGGTCTGGATCTTCGGCGCGCAGATCTGGGGCGTGCTGGGGATCATGGTGGTCCTGCTGGCGGGTCTGCTGCTGACGCTGCGGCTGCCGCGGCTGGACCCGGGGCGCGAGCCAGTGCGAGGGCGCGGGACCGGGAACGCGCCGGGCTGAGCCCCCGACGCCGGGGCCGTGGGCGGGAGTTCGAGAGCGCTCCTGCGCCCCGGGCCGCCGGCCGATCCCGCGGCGCCGACGCGGTTCGGTCCCGCGGGTCGGGGGTCAGCCCGCCCGGCGGTGAGCCGGTCCAGGAGCGCGAGAACGGCGTCGGGGCCCGCGACCGGCCCGGCGAGGATCTCCCCGCCTCCCCGACCAGCACGGCCGACGGCGCCGCGGGGATGCCGAGCGCCGCGACCGCCGCCTGGTCCCCGGCCTGCAGCAGGCCCGGCCACAGGGCCTCGGGGACGACGACGCGCACCGCCTCGGGCCGCGCGAGGCTGATCAGCTGCAGCCGCACCGGGCCCAGGCGACCGAGCCGCGCGGGCGCCTCGCGCACCACCCGCGCGCAGGAGGCGCAGCCGGGCGAGATGTGGAGGAGCAGGCGCGCCCCGCCCGACGACGTCGCCCGGCCAGCTCGGCCTCGCGGCCCTCCGCGTCCAGGATCCGCAGGCCGTGCGGAATCTGTCGGCCGGGGTGCTAGCCGTCGCGGGCTCTGTGACCGTTGCGGCGTCGGGCGCGGTGCCGACGGCGAGAGCAGCGCCGGGGCCGGGCACAAGGCCGGGCGCGGGCGCGGAGGCGCCGGGCCGCGCCAGCCACACCACCGCGGCGCCGAGCAGGCCGCCCGCGAGCCACAGGGCGTCGGCGGCGGTGAAGCGCGACAGCAGCGCGGGGCCGCTCGCGGACCACGTCACGCCCCACCAGGCCAGGGCCAGGAGCAGCAGGACGGTGTTGCGCAGGAGGGTGCGGCGGGTGACCGGGGCGGCGTCGGACTCCCCGAAGCACGCGCAGGAGACCGGTTCCGCGAAGCCCAGGGCCCGGCGGATCAGGACCCAGTAGGCCGCGAACAGCAGGACCGCCAGCCCGCGACGACCGGGGCCGCCGGCCGGCACCACCGGCAGCGCGGCGCCCAGGGCCGCCTCGCCGACGGGGAAGGCCGCCCGGACCCATGCGCGGTCGAGGCCGGCGGGGACCCGCAGGTCCGCGAACGCCGCCCGCACCGCAGCGGGCGCGCGCAGCTTCGCGATCCCGCTGACCATCAGGACGGCGGCGAGGATCAGCGCCGGCGCGACCGCGGCGGCGGGGATCATCTCGCCGTCCGGGGGCTCACGCCTCGTCCCGGGAGTCCTCGCGGATCTCCGTGCGGTGGAAGTTCAGGAAGCCCCGGGAGGCGGTGGGCCCGCGCTGACCCTGGTAGCGGTTGCCGTAGGCGCCCGAGCCGTAGGGCTGCTCCGTGGGCGAGCTCAGGCGGAAGAAGCAGAGCTGACCGATCTTGGATCCCGGCCAGAGCATGATGGGCAGCGTGGCCATGTTGGACAGCTCGAGGGTCACGTGACCCGAGAACCCCGGGTCGATGAAGCCGGCCGTGGAGTGGGTCAGCAGGCCCAGGCGGCCCAGCGAGGACTTGCCCTCGAGGCGGGCCGCGACGTCGTCGGGCAGGGTGACCTTCTCGTAGGTCGCGCCGAGCACGAACTCGCCCGGGTGCAGGATGAAGGGGGCGTCGGCGCGGGTCTCCACCAGGCGCGTGAGGTCCGGCTGGTCCTGGGCGGGGTCGATGTGCGGGTACTTGTGGTTGTCGAACAGGCGGAAGAACCGGTCCAGCCGCACGTCGATGCTGGCGGGCTGCAGCATCGAGGGCTCGTAGGGCTCCAGGCCGATGCGGCCGGCGTCGATCTGCTCGCGGATGTCTCGATCTGAAATCAGCACGTGTTAACCATAGGGCACCCGGGGCAGCGCGCCGGTTTCGCCCCGGGAGCCGTGATGCGCTACGATGTTTCGAGTGCCTCCACGGAGGCCTCGCGGCTGTAGCTCAATGGTAGAGCGCACGCTTCCCAAGCCTGATACGCGGGTTCGATTCCCGTCAGCCGCTCCGAGACGAGGTCCCGTTCGCCACCCGGCGGACGGGACCTTTTCGCGTGCTGGGTCGGGGGGCGGCCAGAGCCGCTGGTCCCGGACCAGGGCGGTCGACCCACGCTCAGAGCCGCCGGCCCCGGGTCAGAGGAGGGCGGTGCGCTCCCCCGCCGCGTGGGCGGGGTTCTCGGGCTTCGCCAGCAGCGCGACCAGGAAGCCGGAGCTCGCCTCGAAGGGGCGGAGGTCCCAGGAGGACAGCGTGAGGTCGAGGTCCAGGGGCGAGGCGGCGACGTCGTCGAGGAACTCCTCGAACGGGTAGCCGCGGCCGGCCCCGAATCCCACCGCCGCCCGCCCGCCCGGCTTCAAGGCCGCGGCGAAGCCGGCCAGGACCGCGCGCCGGGTGCTCGGGGCCAGGAAGGTCATGACGTTGCCGGCGCAGACGACGGCGTCGAACCCGCCCCGGAGGTCCGCGGGCAGCAGCCGGGGCAGCTCGGCCAGGTCCCCGGCGATCCAGGTGGACCCCGGGTGGTCCGCGCGCGCCTGCTCGACGAGCTCCGGGTCGACGTCGACGCCGGTCACCTCGTGCCCGCGGGCCGCCAGCTCGCCCCCGACGCGGCCCGTGCCCGCCCCGGCGTCGAGGACGCGCGAGGCGCGGCCCAGCATCGCGTCGACCATGCGGGCCTCGCCGTGCAGGTCGGCGCCGCTGCTCCGCATCGCCTCGAATCGCTCGATGTACCAGCGGGAGTGGCCGGGGTTCTTCTGGACCTGGAGTTCCCAGAGGGACGGTTCGCGCATGGGGCCACTCTATCGCGGACCCCGGAGGCGGGCGGCGGCCCCGGGTCTCGCGCGGGCCCCGGAACCGGCGGCGGCTCCCCGCGGGCCCGCGGGCCGTTCAGAGCGCGAAGGCCTCCGGCCAGAGGTTCACCGCGGCGATCAGCGCCAGCACCACGGCCACCGCCGCGGTCAGCAGCCCGGAGCGCAGCCTCGGGTGCAGCTCCTGCCAGCCGACGAGCCCGGGGTGGCGGCGGGCCAGGTCGTCAATCTCGATGCGCGCGTACCGCGTGGTCCGCGGGGTGACCTTGGAGGAGAGGCTCTGCAGGGTCTTGGCGTCCCACACCCGCCCGTCGAAGCGCAGCGCCCGCTTCCCGCCGGCGCCCACGAACCACAGGGCCGGGACGCCCCTGTTCCTGAACCGCGCGAGGGCACCCCGGCCGCCCGCGCCGGCCCCGCGCGGCTGCAGCCGCTCGGCGAAGACCGTGTGCTCGACCGCCGCCCGGGGCGCCGCCTTCCAGCCGATCATCCGGCCGCGCAGCACGTGGGTGTCGGTCAGCACGGCGATGGCCGGGCGCAGGTAGGAGTAGGCGATCACCAGCGAGACCGCGACGACGACCAGCGAGAGCACCACGAAGGGCACGGCCGGGCGGCGGTAGACCAGCAGCAGCACGAGCACCGCGGAGAGCAGCGAGGCGGGCACCACCGCCAGGAACCTCCGTCCGTAGGAGTGGATCCGGGGGTGGAACCCCTCCACCGGCCGACCGTATTTCTCCGGGACGTCCCGCAAGTGCTCTGCCATGGACACCACCCTAGGCGATCGGCGGGGCTCCCCGTGCCGGGGCGATCCGCCGGGTCCGTCGTGGGTATCGTGGTCCCATGAGCCCAGCGACCTCCTCCTCCCGCGTCCTCGCCACCTTCTGCGCCGGCGTGCTGGTCGCGTGCGTCGCGGCCGGCGGGGCGCTGGCGCTGATCTCGCACTTCGCCTACGGACCCGTCGCGCAGGTCCGCACCTACTTCGAGGCGATCCAGGACGGCCAGGGCGGCCGCGCCCTGAGCCTGCTCAACGCCGAGGTGCCGCAGGGCGACGGCGCCGTCATGGACGGCAAGCCGCTGCGCCAGGCGGCCCGCAGCATCGAGGACGTGCGCTACGAGGTGGTCGAGAAGGACGACGACGCCGCGACCGTCCGCGCCGAGTACCGCATCAACGACGCCGACGCCTCGACCGACTTCGCCCTCCACCGCACGGGCACCTGGGGCGGGCTGTTCACGACCTGGGAGATCGACCCCGTCGAGCTGCCCGTGCTGAAGGTCAGCGCCCCGACCACCGGCGCGGCGACCCTCAACCAGCGCAAGGTGGGCGTCCCCCAGGGCGGCCAGAGCTTCCCGGTCTTCTACCCGGGGGTCTACGCGGCCGACTACGCCTCGGACCTGCTCTCCGCCCCCGAGGTCACCACCACCGTCACGGTGCCGGACCGCCCGGTGGATCCGCTGAAGCTCGCGGTCGAGCCCAGCCAGAAGGTCAAGGACTCGGTCAAGGCCCAGGTGGGAGAGCAACTGGCCCGCTGCACGCAGCAGGACACCCTCTACCCCGCGGGGTGCCCCTTCGAGTACGACTTCGACGGCCGGGTGGACGGCGACGTCGTCTGGAGCATCACCCAGTACCCCAACGCGAGCGCCAAGGTGCGGTCCGACGGCGACTGGGAGCTGGTGAACCCCTCCGGCTCCGCCCGCGTGGACTTCCAGCAGATGGACCTCTACACGGGCGAGGTCAGCAAGGTCTCCCAGACCGTGAAGTTCACGGTCGAGGCCGACATCCAGCCGGAGGGCGACGACGTCGTCGTCACCCTCCGCTGAGCCCGGCGCCGCGCGCTAGTTGATGCCGCGCAGGTCCAGGACCATCTCCGACTCGTCGGCGGCGTCGCCGGTGACCCGGACGGGAATGCCCCAGTCCTGCTGGTAGAGGTGGCACGCCGCGTGGTCGGGGATCTCGCCGCCGGGCTCGCCGTCGCACGCCGCCGCGCGGGCGGTGATGTGCAGGACGGCGTCGTCGATCTCCGGGTTCAGGGTCAGCGTCCGGGTCAGGCCCTGGGCCGCGCCCGAGCCCGCCAGGATGAACTCCGGCGGGGTCGAGGAGACCTTGAGCTGGGTCGGGTCCCCCCACCGGTCGTCGAGCTTCTGGCCGCTCGGGGCCGCGAAGCGGGAGACCAGGTCCAGCGTGCCGCCCGCGATCAGCGACGGCGGGCGCTGGGTCTGCGAGGCGCCCTCGTCCACGAACCGCGCCTCCTTCGGCAGCGGCAGGCGCACGACCTGGTGCGCGTTGGCCTCGACCACCAGCAGCAGCGGGTCCTCCCCCTCGCCGCGCTCCTCGAGGAGGACGTCGGAGGGCTCCTGCAGGTCCTGGGCGAGCGTGCTCAGCGTGCCCGAGGCGGGGTCCCAGCGGCGGACCGCGCCGTTGTAAGTGTCGGCGACGGCGATCGAGCCGTCGGGCAGCACGGCCACGCCCAGGCAGTGCTGGAGGCGGGCGCGCTCGCCGTCGCCGTCGCGGAAGCCGAAGTCGAACAGGCCCTGGCCGACGGCGGTGCTCACCACGACGTCGTCGTCCCGGAAGTCGATGCGGCGCAGGGCCGAGGTCTCCGAGTCGGCGAGCCAGACGGTCCCGGCGGCGTCGACCGCCAGGCCCGAGGTCTGGGCGAACCAGGCGTCCCCCGTGGGCCCGTCCAGCAGCCCCTCGTTGCCGGTGCCCGCGAAGACGGCCAGGGAGCCGGTGCGCGGGTCGAAGGAGAAGATCTGGTGGGTCCCCGCCATCGCGACGATGACGGCGTCGGCCCGATCCGACCAGACGACGTCCCACGGCGAGGACAGCGAGACCTCGAGCGGGTCCGCGGCCGGGTCGATCACGTTGGGGTCGCCCGTGCGGGCCCCCTCGGCGTCGAGCAGGCGCTGGACGCCGTTGCCGGCCACGGTGACGACCTCCCCGGTCCCCAGGCGGATGCCGCGCAGGCGGTGGTTCACCGAGTCGGCGACGACGACGTCGTACCCCGCCCGGGCGCGCACGGCCTCCGGCAGGACCGCAAGGCCCTGCGGCTCGTTGAACAGGGCCCCGTCCGCGGCGCCGTCGAGGTAGCCCTTCTCCGTGCCGCCCCAGGTGCGCAGGACGTTCTCCAGGGTGGAGTCGAGCTCCAGCACGCGGTGCCGGCCGGTGTCCGTGACCAGGTAGGTCGCGCCCTCCGCGCCCGGCGCCCGCAGCGCCTCCGGCAGGGCGGTGATCTTGCCGGGGAAGGACAGGACGCCCTCCGGGCGCGGACGGGGGACGTAGGGCCCGTCCCCGCGGTGCAGGGTCCCCTTGGCCTCGTGCTCGTCGACGAGCTCCTTGACCAGGGAGACCAGGCCCTGGACGTGCCCCTCCCCCGAGAGGTGGGCGACGATGTAGCCCTCCGGGTCCACGACCACGAGGGTCGGCCACGCGCGGGCCGTGTAGGCCTGCCAGGTGCCGAGCTCGGGGTCGTCCAGGACGGGGTGGCGGATGTCGTAGCGGTCCACGGCGGCGGCGAGCGCGTCGGGGTCCGCCTCGTGCTCGAACTTGGGCGAGTGCACGCCGACCGTGACCAGGACGTCCGAGTACTCCTCCTCGAGGGGCCGCAGCTCGTCCAGCACGTGAAGGCAGTTGATGCAGCAGAAGGACCAGAAGTCCAGGATCACGATCTTCCCGCGCAGGTCCGGCCACCCCAGCTCCCTGCCGCCGGTGTTCAGCCAGGCGCGGCCGGTCAGCTCGGAGGCGCGCACGCGCGGGGAACGGTCAACCATGGGTGCCTACTTTCGCTCGTCCCGCCGGGGGCGGCGCGGCCTCCGGGACGGGAGCGGGGATGGATCGTCTCAGTCCCTGAGCCTAACAAGCGGCCGGGGCATTGTATTTCCCGTTCCGCCGGCGGAGGACGGCGGGGCGGGACGCCTGTGGACGGCGGGGTGCAGGCGGGCCCGACGTCGTCCGCTGGGGACGGCCTCGTCCACCGGGGACGGCGTCGTCACCGGCCGCCGCGCTCCTGCATCCGCTCGAGCATCTCGTTGTACGCCTCCAGCTCGGCGTCGCCGTCCCGATCCGCCTTGCGGTCCAGGCGCTCGGCGAGCCGACGGTCCGAGCGGGACCACTGCACGGCCACGATGACCGCGACCACCATGGTGGGGATCTCCCCCAGCGCCCACATGAAGGCGCCGCCCCGCTGCTGGTCCTCGATGGCCGGCGCGGCCCACTCCAGCCCCAGGTTCCCGTACCAGGAGGCCTGCAGCAGCGTGTCCGAGCTCATGATCGCGATGCCCACGAACGCGTGGTAGCCCAGCGTGGCGATGAGCATGACGATCCGGAACGGGTAGGTGGGCCGGTGCGGGATCGGGTCGATGCCGATCAGCACCAGCGCGAAGAGGTACCCCGTGATGAGGAAGTGGACCATCATGAACTCGTGGCCCACGTGGTAGCGCAGCGCGACGCCGAACAGCGGCGTGAAGTAGAAGACGATGAGCGAGGCCGCGAAGTTCACGCCCACGAAGATCGGGTGGGTCACGACCTTCGAGAACGTCGAGTGCAGGAACCGCAGGATCCACTCGCGCGGCCCGCGGGTGCCGTCCTGGCGGGGCTCCAGCGCCTGCAGCAGCAGCGTCACCGGCGCTCCCAGCACCAGGAAGATCGGGATGATCATCGTCAGCGACATGTGCTCCATCATGTGCACCGAGAACAGCACGCGGGCGTAGACCGCCAGGGAGCCCGACGTCGCGACCGTGAGGCACGCCAGCCCCACCAGCCACGAGGCCAGCCGCAGCGGATTCCACCGGCCCCCGCCCCGGCGCACCCGGATGAACGCCCAGACGTACGCCCAGGCCGCGAAGAGCGCCACGGCCACCCAGAACCAGTCGGGGCGCCACGTGGTGAACCAGAGGGCGCCCTGGGGCTCCGGCGGAGCGTCGTACCAGGTAATGATGCGGGCCGGCGAGGCGTCGGTGGCGAGGTCCTCGTTGACCGGCGGCGCGGTGCGCGAGAGCGTGACCGCCGCGGCCGAGATGCCGGCGAAGATGATCAGCTCGGCCGCGATGACCTGCCAGATCCCGCGGAAGGCGCTGGTCTCGCCCGACTCGACCCGCGGGATCAGCCACAGGCGGTGCACGGCCCCGGCCAGCCCCAGCAGGACGGTCAGGGCGGCCTTGACCACGATCAGCAGGCCGTAGGTCGAGGTCAGGTCGTGCCAGCCGTGGACGCGCACGGCGGCGTTGAGGACACCGGAGACGGACACCAGGATGAAGCCCGCGAGGGCCACCGCCGAGTACCGGCGCAGGACGGCCACCGCCATCGGCACGCGCCGGGTCTGGGCCGTCTCGGTGCCCCGCCGCTTCTGCGGGACGGTGCCGGTCCCGGCGTCGGGCCCGCCCAGCTGCCGCGAGAGGTAGGCGAGCACGAGCAGCCCGCCGAACCACAGGCACACGCCGAGCAGGTGCAGGCCCAGGGAGTTGACCGCGCCCATGTGGTCGTCGCCGCCCGAGGAGTGGCCGCCCAGAGCCATCGCCACGATGCCGACGAAGGACAGGCCCAGGGTCAGCAGCAGGCCGGTCAGGCTGCGCACCCCGAAGATCAGGGTGGTGACGACGGCGCCGACCACCACGAGCGTCGTCTGGATCTGGCCCGCGGGGATGTTCTGCATGAAGCTCAGCAGCTGGCTGGTGAAGGTCTGGTCCGCGGAGGGCGGCGTCCCGGAGATGTCCGCGTAGCTCAGCACCAGGGTGCACAGGGCCGCGATGGTCCAGGTCAGGGCGGCGACGGCGCCCAGGTTGAGCGCCGCGGTGAACGGCGGGTACTCGGCCCGCTGGCCGCGCTCGGGGGTCGCCGCACCCTCGGAGGCGGGCTGCCGGCGGCGGCGCCCGGCGGCGTCGACCGCGAAGCGGGGCAGCAGGCAGGTGGCGAACAGGAGGGACCCCATGACCACGGCCATGGAGAGGTTCAGGATCGACTCGGCCAGGGGCAGGCCCCAGCGGACGAGCCCGCCGGGGTCGTTGAGCTCCGTGCTCCCGGCGGATCCGGCCGCCCACAGCGAGACCGCCGTCAGCACGAGGGTCAGGGCGGGCACGACGAGCAGCCACGGGCGGTGCAGGCCGCGCGCGAGCCCGGTGGCGACCGCCCCGCGGGAGGGGGCGGCCTGGTGAGTGCGTGTGGGCATGTGATCCTCGCTGGGGTGTGGGGTCCGGCCGCGGGGCCGGGGGTGGGCTGGCGCCGGGAACCGCGGGAGCGGGACCCGGCGCCGGCCGGCGGAGCGCTAGTCGCGGCGGGAGGCCCTGACGCGGGCGAAGACGATGCCCACGATGACGAGCACCACCACGAGGGTGACGACGCCGATCAGCACCACGACCCACGTCGGGACGCCGGAGGCCTCGTCGTCCTGGGCGGCGTCGTCGGCCGAGCCGGACAGGGACGGCGTCGCGGACGGCGTCGCGCTGGAGTTCAGCTCCGCGCCGCCGGTGCCGCCCGTGCCGACCGTGAAGCTGTAGCTGCCCTCGATGGGGTGGCCGTCGGAGGAGACCACGCGCCAGACCACGCGGTAGGTCTCGTCCGAGGCGTCGGAGTCGATCCGCTGGACGGCGTCGGTCCCGTTGACCTCGACGTCGCCGGTGCTCACGGTCTCGCCGCTGGAGTCGGTCACCCGGACCGCGTTGCCGACCGGCGTGATGTCGGCCGAGAAGGTCAGCGTGACCGCGTCGGGGGTGGCCTCGAGGACCTGGCCGTCGGAGGGGTCCGAGGAGATCAGCTCGTCGTGGGCCTGGGCCGCGGGCGCGGCGAGGAACAGGCCGCCGAGCGCCAGCGCGGCGGCCGCGAGGGCGGTGCCGATCCGGCGCCGGGAGCGGCGCGGGGCGGCGGGCTGGGACCGGCGCCGGGCGGAGGTCCGCGCGGGGGCGGAGGCCTCGGCGACCGCGGCCCGCTCTCGGGCGGCGGGGGCGGCGGCAGGGATTGCTGCGTTCATGGAAGGGCGTCTCTTTCGTCGTCGGTGAGGGTCGGGGCGGCACGGGCGCCGCCTCCGGTGGGCTAGCTGACGACGACGGGAGGCCCTCGCACGGGCGCGGCCCCCGCCAGCGGGAGCGCGTGGACGGGGCGCAGGAAGGCCCGCACCGGCAGCGGCCTCGGGGGCCGCACGACGACGGGTCGGGCCCCAGGCCCGGCGAGCCAGCGCACCGCCACCCCGCGCAGCGGACGAACGCCGCCACCGCGGCCTCGCCCCGGCGGATGGCCGCGTAGGTGAGCAGGGCGGCCAGGAGGTGCCCGGCGAGCATGGCCGGCTCCGCCTGGGCGGACGGCGCCGCGGGCGGGGAGAGCACGACGTCGTGCCCCGCGTGCCCGCCGGCGGACCCCCGAGCTGCGCGTGGGCGCCGTGGGCCATGAGCCAGTGCAGCGCGGCCTGCGCCGCGAGGACCCCCGCGGCGACCGGCGTGCGGTCAGCCCGCGCCCGGCCAGCAGCACGCAGACCAGTCCGGTCAGCGCCCAGGCCACCGCGAGGGCGGCCGGTCCGGGCGCGTGCCCCGAGACCACGGCGTGCGATCCCGCGCCCGCGGCGACGCACAGGGTCGCGAGCGACCAGCCGCGCAGCAGGACGCGGGCGCGGCGGGACGAGTCGTGACGACGCACCGCGTCACCCCCGTCCCGGTCGGTGCGATGGTTGAGATCAGGACGCCGGGCGACCGACGTGGCCGCCCCGGCGAGCAGACCCATTCTACCCACGGGTCCGGCTCCGGACGACATCAGGGCCCCGCACCGATGATCGGTGCGGGGCCCTGATGGTCCGTGCAGTCTGGAGCGACTACTTGGAGGCGGCAGCCTTGAGCTTAGAACCGGCGCTCAGCTTGACGCCGTGGCCTGCCGGGATCTCGATGGCCTCGCCGGTCTGCGGGTTGCGCCCGGTGCGAGCGGCACGGTCGGTGCGCTCCACGGAGAGCCACCCGGGGATGGTGATCTTCTCGCCATCGGCGACGGAGGACTCGAAGACCTGGAAGACGGCATCCAGGACGCCGTTGACGGCCGCCTGGCTCATGCCGGACTTCTCGGCCACCTCGGCCACGAGTTCGCTGCGGTTCTTAGCCATATTGTGTCCCTCCTGAGACATTGAACGGTATCGGCTGGGATCAGCTTAGCTGACCGTGAGCGTCAAACTACCAGCTGGACTTGGTAATACCGGGCAATTCGCCGCGGTGGGCCATCTGGCGGAAGCGCACTCGGGAGATGCCGAACTTCTGGAAGGTGCCGCGCGGACGGCCGTCGATCTGGTCGCGGTTGCGGACGCGGATCGGGGAGGCGTTGCGGGGCAGCTTCTGCAGGCCCAGGCGGGCCTCCTCGCGCTCCTCGGGGGTCGCGTTCTCGTCGACCAGGGTCTTCTTCAGGGCGGCACGCTTCTCGGCGTAGCGCTCGACGATGACCTTACGCTGCTCGTTGCGAGCGATCTTGGACTTCTTGGCCATATCGTTTAGCGCTCCTCACGAAAATCGACGTGCTTGCGGATCACGGGGTCGTACTTCTTCATGACCATGCGATCCGGGTTGTTGCGGCGGTTCTTGCGGGTCACGTAGGTGAACCCGGTGCCCGCCGTGGACTTGAGCTTGATGATCGGACGGACGTCCTTGGCGTTCTTCGATGCCATGATTAGATCTTCTCCCCACGGGCCTGGATCTCGGCCACGACGGCGTCGATGCCCCGGGCGTCGATGACCTTGATGCCCTTGGCCGATACGGTCAGCGTGACGTTGCGGCGAAGGGACGGGACCCAGTAGCGCTTCTTCTGAACGTTCACGTCGAACCGGCGCTTGTTGCGCCGGTGCGAGTGGGAAATGCTGTGTCCAAAGCCGGGAACAGCTCCGGTCACCTGGCAGACGGCTGCCATAGTTTCTCCTCCAATGTTGACAAAATGACGACGCGCAGCTGACGAACCCGCTCGCACGGGATCGCGTCTTGAGCGCTCCGTCACCTACTTAGAGCACCGGATTATTCGCCGGGCCTAGTGTGGAGAAGGAACCTGCGTGAGAGTTCAGGCCCTGCCCCTGCCGCGGGATAACGGTGAAGCTTTCTTCGGTGCCGAGAGGTGGACTCACCACTACGACAGCGTTTAACACTAGGTGATTTCCGTCCCTGAGCGCAACCCGCAGCCGGGTCCCATGGCGTTAATCACCGCGGAATCACGGGCTCACGGCTCCGGGGCCGGGGTCCCGTCCCTCCGTGACGCTCATCGACTGCGCCTCGGGGTAGCGGGGCGTGAGCGCGTCCCCGCTCGAGGTGCCGCGCAGGCGCCGCCCCACCCAGGGCAGCGCGAACTCCCGGACCCACTCCACGTTGGCCCTGGTCGTCTGGACGCGGGAGACCTCGCGCATGCGCGGCAGCGGCTCCAGGCCGAGGTCGTCGGGGGCCACCTGGAGGGCCTCCAGGACCTTGCCGGCCATCTTGACGTGGCCGAGCGTGCTCAGGTGCAGCCGGTCCGGGGCCCAGTACCGGGCGTCCTGGAACTCCCCCGAGAAGCGCCAGAAGTCCACCAGGATGACCCCGCGGTCCTCCGCGATCTGCCGCAGCAGCTCGTTGTAGATCGCGGTGCGCCCGCGGGTGCCCCGGAAGATCCCGTAGAAGTTGCGGACGTCGAAGCCGGTGAAGGTCAGCACCTGGGCGCCGCTCGCGCGGATCCGGGCGAAGGCGTCGTCGTAGCCGAGCATCAGCTCGTCGATGTCGATGTTGGGGCGCAGGATGTCGTTGCCGCCGCCGTAGATGCTGACCAGCGTGGGGCCCAGCTCGAGCGCGGGCCCGACCTGGTCGTCGAGGATCCGGTTCAGCAGGCGCCCCCGGATGGCCAGGTTGGCGTAGGTCGTGTCGGGGAAGCGCAGGGTGAGCTGCTCGGCCACCCGGTCCGCCCAGCCGCGCACCCCGTTGGGACGCTCGGGGTCGACGTCGCCCACCCCCTCGGTGAAGGAGTCGCCCAGGGCGACGTACCGGATGGGGGCGTGGCCGGAACCGCCGCGGGGCTCCCCGGCGGTCCGTCCGGAGCCGGCCGGCGCCGCGCGGGAGTCCTCCCCCGGCGCCTTCTCGCGATCGGGTCCTGCGGGCATGGTGCGGGCCTCCTCCTCGGGCGGGCGGTGCTACGCCTCCGACCCTACCGGACGGTCCGCGACGCCGTCGGGCGGCACCGCGGCTCATGACTCGGCGCGGCCCGCCTTCCAGTAGCCCATGAAGGAGATGCTCGACTTGTCGATCCCCGCCTCGTCCACGCACACCCGACGGGCGGCGCGGACCACGGAGGCCTCCCCCGCCAGGTAGACGTAGAGGCCCCGCGGGTCCTCGGAGAGCCCCCAGACGATCTCCTCGGCGCCCACCCGCTGGGAGCGGAGCTCCTCGACGTCGCGGTCGCGGGCGTGCGGGGCGAGGCCCAGGCAGTCGCGGAGCGCGCGCAGGGTCGGCTCGCCGCGCACGTCGTCGGCGCCGCGGGGCAGCCAGACCAGCTCGACGTCGGCCGTCCGGCGGGCCTCCTCGACCTCCCCCGCCACGGCCTCCCCCAGGGCCTCGTTGCCCGCCGGGAGCTCCAGCAGCAGGCGCGCGCTGGAGCCCTCGGGCAGCGCACCCAGGACCGAGATCGCGGCGGGCACCGCCGTCTCGTCGGCGCAGATCAGCACCGTCTCGGCGCCGCCCGGCTCCCACATCGCCCACAGCCGGCCCTCCCGGGTGGGGGCGATGAAGCTCAGCGCCGCGCCCGGCTCGGCCGACGCCGCCCACGCCGCGCCCGGGCCCATCCCGGCGGCGTCGTCGTGTCCGTGGCCGTGGAGCACGAAGTCGATATCGACCTCGACGCCGGGTTCCCCGCCCGGCCCCTCCCACGCCCGCGCGGCCCGCAGGGTGTAGGTGCGCATCCAGCCGCCGCGCTCGCGCGGCCCGGCGGCGAACCACTCGCGGCGCCACGCCTCGTCGAGGGCGAACCGCACGGGACCGGGCGCCTCGGGGTGCGGGATCAGCAGCTTCAGGTAGGCGTCCCGGACCGGCCCCGCGCCGTCGCCGGCCGGGGCCACCAGGCCCGTCAGGCCCGCGGAGGCCAGGCTGATGCGGACGAAGTCCCGGCTCAGCCGCTCGACCCGGGTCACCTCCGCCTCGAAGAGGTCCATCGCGACGCCGCTCACGCCTCGTCCCTCCGCGGCGAGGGGACCACGACCGGCCCCGCCGCGAGCTCGGAGTCGAGCACGGAGGCGTCCAGCCCGAAGACCGCGGAGAGGTTCTCCCGGGTCAGCACCTCGCGCGGGTCACCCGAGCAGGCGATGCGCCCGTCCTTCATGGCCACGAGGTGGTCGGCGCAGCGGGCGGCGAGGTTCAGCTCGTGCAGGACCAGGACCATCGTGGTGCCGCGGGAGCGGTTGAGCCGGACCAGGAGGTCCAGCAGGTCCACCTGGTGGGCGAGGTCGAGGTAGGTGGTCGGCTCGTCGAGGAGCAGGACCTCGGTCTCCTGCGCCAGCGCCATCGCGACCCACACCCGCTGCCGCTGGCCGCCCGAGAGCTCCGCGACGGGCGTCTGGGTGAGCTCCACGGTGTGGGTGGCCTCCAGGGCCCAGGCGACCGCGGCGTCGTCGTCCCGGGAGGAGCGGGAGAACATCCCGCGGTAGGGGTAGCGCCCGCGGGAGACCAGGTCCGCGACCGTGATCCCGTCGGGGGCCACGGGGTGCTGGGGCAGCAGGCCCACGGTCCGGGCGAACTCGCGGGAGCCGAAGCGGGCGACGTCGCGCTCCCCCAGCCGGATCCGCCCCGTGCGCGGCCTGAGCATGCGGGAGAAGCCGCGCAGCAGCGTCGACTTGCCGCAGCCGTTGGGCCCGATGATCGCGGTGACGCGCCCGGCGGGGATCTCGAAGCTGAGGTCCTTGACGATGTCGCGGCCGCCGTATCCGAGCGAGACCGACTCCGCGGCGAACTCCGGCGCCCCGTTCTGCGCGGTGGCCGGCGGGTGGGTGCTGATGCTGGTGCTGGTCATGGCCTAGCTCCTCTCTCTCTGCGCCGCGGCGACGAGCCACAGCAGGACGGGCGCCCCGACGATGCCCGTGACGACCCCGACCGGCAGCCGCCCGCCGGGGATCAGGTTGCCGGCGGCGAAGTCGGCGAGCACGACGACGACGCCGCCCACCAGCGCCGCGCCGGTCAGCGTGTGGGTGCCCCCGACGAGCCGGCGCGCCACCGGGCCGGCGACGAACGCGACGAAGGTGATGGGCCCGGTCGCGGCGACCGCGAACGCCGCGAGCCCGACCGCGAGGGCGATGCCGCCCCACCGGGTCGCGCCCACGGGGACCCCCAGCCCGGCCGCGAGGTCCTCCCCCACCGAGACCGCGTGCAGGTTCCGCGAGAGGGCGGCCACGAGCGGCAGCAGGACCGCCAGCACGACGCCGAGCAGCTGGATCCGCCCCCAGTTGGCCTGGCCCAGCGAACCCGTCAGCCAGATCGCCGCGTCCGAGGCCTGGTAGATGCTGATGCGGGACAGGACGTAGTTGGTCAGGGCCGCGGCGAGCACGGCCAGCCCCAGCCCGACCAGCACGAAGCGGTTGCCCGCCGAGCCGCGGCCGCCCACGGAGAGGCCGAAGATCACGACGGCGGCGACCGCGGCCCCGGCCAGCCCGCCGGCCGCGAGGCCGAGCCCCGAGGCGCCGAAGAAGGCGAGCGCGACGATGCCGCCGAGGCTCGCGCTGGAGTTGATGCCGATGATGTCCGGGCTGGCCAGCGGGTTGCGCAGCAGCAGCTGGAAGATCGCGCCGGAGCAGCCGAGGGCGAGGCCGGCGAGGGCCCCGAGCACCGCGTGCGGCAGCTTGTCCTGCAGGACGATGAACCGAGCCCCCGAGGCGCCCGGGATCGAGTGGCCGCCCAGGATCGAGACGAAGTCGGGCAGCGTGACCGTGTAGGTGCCCAGGAGCACGCGCACGCCGACGGCGGCGACCAGGGCCAGCGCGAGGGCCGCGACCACCAGCCGGGGCCGGCGCCGGGAGCGGGCGCGCAGGCGGGCGACGTCGCCGGCCGCCATCGTGGCCGCGGCGGGCGTCGTGACCGCGGCGGGCATCAGAGGTTCACCGCCTTCCGTGACCGGATCAGCGCGATGAACACGGGCACGCCCAGCACCGCCATGGCCACCCCGACCTCGACCTCGGTGGGCGGCAGGATCACCCGCCCCAGGGCGTCGGCCCACAGCAGCAGCGCGGGCCCGGCGAGGAGGCAGGAGGGCAGGATCCAGCGGTAGTCGGGGCCCAGCAGCGACCGCATCGCGTGGGGGGCCATGAGCCCGAGGAACGCGATGGGCCCGGCCAGGGCCACGGCGCCGGCGCACAGCGCGGTGACGCCGAGGAAGACGACGGACCGCTTCAGCGCGACCTTCTCCCCCAGCGAGCGCGCCATGTCGTCGCCGAGCGCGAAGTTGTTGATCGAGGCCGCGAACCCGACCGTGAGGCACAGGCCGAGGCCGACCAGCGGCAGGACCGTCAGCACGTCCCCGTAGGAGGCGCGCGTCAGGGCGCCGATCTGCCAGCGGCGCAGGGCGTCGAGCGTCTCCTGCTCCTGCAGCCGCAGCGCCGAGGTCACCGAGAGCGCCCCCGCGGAGAAGGCCGCCCCGACCAGCGCGAGCTTGATGGGCGTGGGCCCGCCCCGCCCGACGCCGGCGATGCTGTAGACCACCACCGCCGCCACGGCCGTACCGGCCAGCGCCCACCCGGCGTACTGCAGCGCCCCGGCCGCCCCGGCGAAGGTGATGCCGGCGACGACGGCCAGGGTCGCCCCGGCGTTCAGCCCGAGGATCCCGGGGTCGCCGAGGGGGTTCCGGGTCACGCCCTGCATCGCGCCGCCGGCCGCGGCCAGCGCGGCCCCCACCACGACGCCGACGACGGTGCGCCGCAGCCGGTTGGCCATGATCACCGACTCGGGGCTGCCCGAGCCGGGGTCCAGCAGGGCGTGGAGGGCGGTCACGGGGTCGAGCAGCCGCGCCCCGACCAGCAGCGAGACCACCGCTCCCGCGAGGGCCACGGCGAGCACGCCGAGCAGGACCGCTCCCCTGCGGGAGCGGCCCCTGCCGAGCGGTCCGCCGCGCCGGCCCGCGCGGGCGATGGCCTGGGTCGTCACGTCCGGGCTACCGCTTGCCCGCGTCCACGGCGTCGGAGACCCGGTCCAGGAAGTCGGACTCCTGGACGAGCCAGGTCACGCCCAGGGCCGAGTAGCCCATGGCGAGGCTGTGGGGCTTGTCCGGGTCCAGCACCGCGGCGTCGTTCGCGACGGCGGGGATCAGGCTCAGGACGCTGTCCTCGCGGATGGTCTCGGCGTCCTCGGGGGCGTCGATCCAGGAGTAGAGCATGTCCGACTGCAGCTCGGAGGCGCGCTCGTTGGACCACTCGAGGTAGAAGGAGCCGTCCGTCGGCAGGTTCTCGGTGACCACCGGGGCCATCGTCATGCCGAGGGCGGTCAGGAAGTCGGCGCGGCCGTCGCCGGTGACGTAGAGGGAGATCGAGGGCTCGGCGTCGGTCACGGACAGCGCGGAGGCGATGAAGGTCGCGCCCTCGAGCTGGGGGTGCTCGCCGGCGCCGTCGGAGATGGCCCGCTCGGCGTCGGCGACCACCGTGTCCGCCTCGCCGGAGCGGCCGAGGGCGGTGCCGATGATGCGGGTCGCGTCCTGCCACGGCACGGTCCAGCCGCTCGAGAAGTCCTCCGAGTAGGTGACCACCGGGGCGATCTCGGAGAGCTTGTCGAAGGTCTCCTGGTCCATGGTGCCGAACACGGCGAGGATCACGTCCGGGGAGAGCTTGGCGATCTCCTCGTAGTTGACGCCGTCCGTCTCGGAGTAGCGCACCGGCTGCTCGCCGCCCAGGTTCGCCAGCTCGGCGTCGAACCAGTCGGTCGAGCCCTCGGCGTTCTCGCCCCAGCCGACCCGGCCCGAGCCCGCGGGGACCACCCCGAGCGAGAGCGCGATCTCGGCGTTGATCCAGCCGATGCCGACGACGGTCGAGGGCTCCGCGTCGATGACGGTCTCGCCGAAGGGCGAGGTCAGCGTCACGGGGAAGGCGCCGGAGTCGGCGGTGGAGCCGGATCCCGAACCCGAGTCCGCGCCGGCGTCGTCGGAGGAGCCGGTCGAGCAGCCGGCGAGGGCGACGGCCGCCGTGGCGGCGGCCGCGGCCTTCAAGAAGGCACCGCGAGAGATGGAAACCATGTGAGATTCTCCTCGTGAGGGGAGGGTCCGGCCCTCCCGCTTCAGGTCCCGGCGGGTCGCCGGGAGGGGACGTGGCCCGGGCGGTCGCGCGCATCGGGACGGCTTCGCTTAGGCAACCCTTATCTTATAGTCAGGGAGGCTTTACGGCACAAGTTCCTGACCTTAAGAAATGCTCGTGAATCGGGTCACTCCGGGCGGCCTCCGTGACGCCCCGCCCGAGACCCTGCTCACCGACGCTAGGTGCCGGGGCGCGGGTTAAGCGAGGATGGACGGATGAGCTTCACCGACACCTCCGCCCAGCAGACCGCGGCACCGGCCGCGGAGTGGTTCCCGACCTGCGCGGTCTTCGACTGCGACGGCGTCCTGATGGACACCGAGAGCCAGTGGATCAAGACCGTGGAGAAGGTCAGCGGGGAGCTGGGCATCGAGCGCCCGGCCGACATCGCGGACAAGCTCACCGCGCTGCCGGCCGCGCGGATCGCCGAGGCGCTGGCCCGCGAGTCGATGCCCGCCGGCACCGCCGAGCGGGAGGTTCCCGCCCGCGCCGGCGAGATCCTGGAGCGCCTCTCCCGGCTCGACGCCGAGCGGATCGCCCGCGGCGTCGAGCTGATCCCCGGGGCCCTCGAGCTCGTCGAGGAGCTCGCCGCCGTCATGCCCGTCGCCGTCGCCTCCAACTCGGCCGCAGGCATCCTCGACACCAAGCTCGGGATCGCCGGCTTCACGCCGTTCCTCCGGACCTGGGTCTCGTGCGACGACGTCGAGGCCGGCAAGCCCGCCCCGGACATGTACCTCGAGGCCGTCCGCCGGCTCGGCGGCTCGCCGGAGCGCACCCTGACCGTGGAGGACTCCGCCCCCGGGACCGCGGCGGCGGTGGCCGCCGGGACGCGCGTCGTCGTGCTCTCGGAGAATCCGGACCGCGCGCCCGAGGGTCACTTCGCCCTCACCGGCTTCGAGGACCCGGACTTCCGGGCGCAGGTGCGCCGCTGGACCGCCGCAGCGCGGAAGAATTCCTCCAGAATCCCCGCCTGAACGGGTCCGACGGCGCTTCCGCGGGCATACCATTTAAAGACCGGCACCGCCGCCCCGCGGACCGGCCGGGGACCGCGTCGGCCGGCCGGGGCCCCTCGGCGTCCGGCCCCACCGGCCCCGGCGAGCCACGAGGAGGCGACGATGTCCACGGGTGAGGACCGCCCCACGGCGGGGGACGCCTGGGATGATGAGCGCCCGACCGCGGAGGGCGGGGACCCGCCGCAGTACGGCCAGCGCCTCCCCGCGACGCGGCGCATCCCCCGACCGGGCCCCACCCGCCGTACCCCGCAGGCCGCGCAGCCGGGACCCGGCGCCCTGCCGAAGGCGCTGCGGCGCATGGTCGCGGGCGTCTCGTTCGCGATGTGCCTGCTGGGCGTCCTGGTCATCACCGGGCTGATGGCCCTGGGGGCGCCCTTCTGGTCGCTCGTGGGCGCGGCGCCGCTGCTGGCCGGCGTCGGCGGGCTGATCGCCGTGCGCTGGCGCCTGCTCCCCTCCCTGCGCGACGCCGACGGGCCCCGCGTCCCCCGCACCGCCAACCGGACGTTCCTGATCCCGGCCGGGATCGCGATGCTCGGGGTCGGCGCGCTCGTGGTGAGCTACTTCGGCCCCGGGCTCGTCACGAGCGAGGAGGACGGGGCGGTGCGCACCCACGTCGTCCTGTGGGTCGAGATCGGGCTCGTCCTCATCCTCCTGGCCGCCCTGATCGCCGGGCTCATCGCGCTCGCGCTGTGGACCGTGCCGGACGAGGACGAGTCGATCCTCCGCCGCCCCGACTTCGCCGAGGACCCGGGCGCCCGGCGTCGTCGCGGCCGCCGCGACCCCGGCCGGGACTTCTACGACTCCGACTGGTTCCGCGGGGGCGGATGACCGGGTTCCGACGCGGGTGACCCGGTTCCGACGCGGGTGGCGCGGCTCGGTCCCGGCATCCGCGCCGGAAGCCCGATGCCGACCCGCCCCGTGAGCTGCGCCACTCGCACGGCGTCCTGTACCAGAATGGTCGGATGGGACAGCAGGCTTTCTTCGGACTGGACGTGGGCACCTCGAGCACCAAGGCGGTGCTCGTCCGCCCCGACGGCTCCGTCCTCGGCACGCGGACCCGGGAGCACGCCGTCGAGCGCGGCCCCGGCGGCGCCGTGGGGATGGACCCGGGGATCTGGTGGGAGGAGTTCCGCGAGCTCTACGCCGCCCTGGCCGCGGAGCACGGGGCGGAGGTCCTCGGCATCGGGGTCTCCGGGATGGGGCCCTGCGCCGCCGTCGCCGACCTCGACGACGCCCCGATCGCCCCGGCCGCCCTCTACGGGATCGACCACCGCGCCCGGGAGGAGGTCGCCCGGCTGAGCGAGGAGCTCGGCGAGGAGCGGCTGCTGGCCGAGCGCGACTCCCTCCTCACCTCGCAGGCCGCGGGCCCCAAGCTCGCCTGGTTCGCCGCGCGCCACCCCGAGCGGTTCGACGCCGGGGTCCGCCTCTACATGCCCTCCAGCTGGATCGTCCGCCGCCTGACCGGGGAATACGTCCTCGACCGCCACTCCGCGAGCCAGTGCACCCCGCTCTACGACGCCGCCCGCCAGGAGTGGGACCCGGAGATGGCGCAGCGGATCGCCCCCGGCGTGCGGCTCCCCCGGCTCGGCTGGAGCACCGAGGTCTGCGGGACCACCCGGGAGCGCCCCGACCTGCCCGAGCTGCGCGCCGGGATCCCCGTCATCTTCGGCTCGATCGACGCGTGGGCGGAGCAGGAGTCGGTCGGGGCGACCGGCGCGGACGAGCTGTTCCTGATGTACGGGACCACCCTGTTCCTCATCGCCAACTCCCCGCGCCGCGTCCGGCACCCCTCGATGTGGGGCACCACCGGCACTCGCCCGGGGACCCACAACCTCGCCGGCGGCCTCGCGACCTCGGGCGCCCTGACCGACTGGTTCCGCTCGCTCTCCGGCGTCGAGGACTACGCGGAGCTGACCGACGACGCCGCCCGGGTCGGCCCCGGTGCCGGCGGGCTGCTGGCCCTGCCCTACTTCGCCGGGGAGCGGACGCCGCTGCAGGACCCGGACGCGCGCGGCGTCGTGGCCGGGCTGACGCTCGAGCACGGGCGCGGGCACCTCTACCGGGCGCTGCTGGAGGCCACGGCCTTCGCGGTACGGCACAACGTCGAGGTCATGGAGGATGCGGGGGCGTCGGTCGGCACGCTGGTCTGCGCGGGCGGCGGGGTCCGCTCCGACCTGTGGCCGCGGATCGTCTCCGACGTCACCGGGCTCCGCCAGGTGGTGCGGCGGAACACCGTGGGGGCCTCGTACGGGGACGCGTTCATGGTCGCCGAGGCGCTGGGGGCGGTCGAGCGGCTGGACGACTGGAATCCGGTGGAGCGCGTGATCGAGCCCGAGCCGCTCCCCCTCTACGACGACCTCTACCAGGACTACCGGCGCCTCTACGAGGCGACCGCCGAGATCCAGCACCGCCTCTCCGCGGTGCAGCACAGGAAGGGAGAGAACGCATGACGTCTCAGGAGCACACCACCGGGTCCGACGCCGCGGACCGCGCGGACGAGTTCGCCGCTGCGGGCGGGGCAGCCGAGTTCGCCGGTGAGGGCGGGGCGGCGCCATCCACCGATGCGGGCGGGACGGCCGAGTTCGCCGGCCGGGTCGTCCTGATCACCGGCGCGGCCAGCGGGATCGGCCGGTCGATCGCGGAGCGGCTGGCCGGGAGGGGCGCCCGCGTCGTCGGGGTCGACGTCGCCGAGGCCATCCGAGACGTCGTGGACGGCCTCCCGGGCGAGGGGCACCTGCCCCTGCGCCGGGACCTCACCGACCCCGGGGCCGCCGCCGCGATCGTGGAGGAGGTGGAGCGCGAGCTGGGGACGCCGCACGTGCTGGTCAACTCGGCCGGCGTCGCGATCCTCAGCCCGGCCTCCGAGCTGCCGGCCTCCGACTGGCGCCGGACCATGGACATCAACCTCGACGCCTCCTTCTACATGGCCCAGGCCGCCGGCCGGGCCATGACCCGGGCGGGCTACGGCCGGATCGTCAACCTGGCCTCGCAGGCGGCGGTGGTCGGGCTGGACGAGCACGTGGCCTACTGCGCCTCCAAGGCGGCGATCGTGGGCATGACCAAGGCGATGTCGCTCGAGTGGGCCCCGCACGGCGTCACGGTCAACGCCGTGTCCCCGACCATCGTCGAGACCCCGCTCGGCAAGAAGGCGTGGGCCGGGGAGAAGGGCGAGCGGGCCCGCGCCGGGATCCCCGCGGGCCGCTTCGCGCAGCCGGAGGAGGTCGCCGCGATGGTCGCCTACCTGGCCTCCGACGACGCCGGCATGGTCACCGGCACCAACATGCTGCTGGACGGGGGCTTCACCAGCGTGTGATGCGGGACGGTGCCGCCCCCACCGTCGCTCAGTCGAGTGACGTGCGCCACCGTGACGATATGATCGGTGCCATGGACGAGCTGGAGCTCTGGACGGGGTTCAACGGCGCGCTGGCGGCCGCGAGCGCGGCTCTGGCGGGCCTCATCATGGTGGTCCTGTCGGTGAACGTCCGGGAGGTCCTCGCCTATCCCGGCGTCTCGGCCCGGGCCGCGGCCTCCCTGGCCCTGTTGGTGCTCACGCTCGTCTGCAGCCTGCTCGGCCTGATCCCCGCCGGTGGGACGGTCGCCTACGGGGCGCTGACGCTGGCGGGCTGCGTCGTGGTATGGGCCATCGCCGGGCGGGCGATGTACGTGCTGGCCCGCAACCCGGCGTCCGCGGCACACCGCCCGGGCGGCTCCGGCCCGGACGACTCCTGCCCGACGCCGCCCCCGGGCTCCCGTCCAGCGCAGCACCCGGACCCCCGCTCAGCACCGCCCGCAGACCCCCGTTCAACGCCGCTCGTTGAGCCTCACGGAGGACGCGCCACGAACCGCGACGGCCTGCGCCATCTCGCGGGCAACGGCGTCGTCTTCCTCGGGCCTCTGGTGCTGTTCTCGGTGGGCGGCGTCCTGCTGCTTCTCGGCCTGCCGTCCGGGACCTACTGGCTGGCCTACGGCTCGCTGGGAGCGCTGGCCGGCTCGATGCTGTTCTCGTGGATCGCCCTGATCGAGATCCTGCGCTGAGCGGCCCCCTGCCCGGGGGTCTGGCCTGGGGAACGTTCCGTCTGTGGGCGCGCCACGGCGCTCCCACGGCAGGAGATCCCACGGGAGGCCACCATAGCTCGTCGCCTACTCAGCGTTTTCGGAGCTTTGGTTCCGAAGACCGGGTGCCGCCCTCGACGCCGGCCGAGCCGTCGCCTGCCATGTCATGTCATGCCGTGTGGAGTCACGACATCGGGAACGGGACATGATCGGAACCAAATCTCCGAAAATCCCGAGGACGCGGCAGGTCATGCATTCCCCGGCCGTCGCGCCCAACGATGCGGGGGTGCGCACGGCATCAGGCGGGCGGCCCGAGGCGGCCCGAGGCGGACCGCCGAGGCGCCGGCCGCGGACCGTCGGCGGCGGGTGGGTCCGTGGGTCCGGGGGCGGGGCGCAGCGGCCTGCGGTCCGGCGGCCGCCGATCACGCGCCCGGGTGCATCGTCTCCCGGAAGCGCAGATAGGCCTCGAAGACCTCGGGACGCGCGGGCGCCTCCACCGTCTCGCCCTCGGCCGCGGCCCAGCGCGGCGGCTCCTCGTCCCCGCTCAGGGCCCAGGCCGCCTGCCTGGCCGCGCCGAGCGCCACGAACTCCTCGGCGTCGGGCAGCTCCAGGGGCCGGCCCAGGACCCCGGCGAGGATCCGCTGGAACGCCCGGGAACGCGCACCGCCGCCGATCAGCAGCACCCTGCCCGGCTCGCCGCCGGAGTGCCCGACCACCCGGTCCATCGCCTCGCGCACCGAGCACGCCAGGCCCTCCACGACGGCCCGAGCCAGGTTCTCCCGGGACAGGTCTCCGACGACGCCGCCCAACTGCGCCGTCGCATCCGGCAGGTTGGGCGTGCGCTCGCCGTTGAGGTAGGGCAGGAAGACCGCTCCCCCGGCACCGGGCTCCCCGGCCAGGGCCAGCTCGCTGAACTCCTCCTGCCCCACCCCGAGCAGGCGCCGCCCGAGGTCCATCACGGGCGCCCCGTTGAGGGTGCAGGCCAGGGGCAGGTAGCGGCCCGTGGCGTCGCAGAACCCGGAGACGCTCCCCGAGGAGTCCTCCGCCGGGGAGTCCGCGACCATCATGGCCACCGCGCTGGTGCCCATCGAGAGCGCGACGTCGCCCGGTCGCAGCCCCAGCCCCAGGGCGGCCCCCATGTTGTCCCCGGTCCCGGCCGCGAGCACGGCGCCGCCCCGCGTGCGCCCGACCGCTTCCCCGGGTTCGGCCAGGCGCGGCAGCCGCGGGGCGTGGCCGAGCGCCTCCTCGGCGATCTCGGGAACCCACGCCCGGTCCGCGGGCGAGTAGTAGGCGGTGCCGGAGGCGTCGCCGTGGTCGGTGACCAGCTCGTCGTCGGCGTTGAGGGTGAGGGTCAGGTAGTCGTGCGGCAGCGCGACGGCGCGGGTCCGGCGCGCGCTCTCCGGCTCGTTCCGGCGCGTCCAGGCGAGCTTGGTGGCGGTGTAGGAGGCCACCGGCACGCTGCCGACGCGCCGCGCCGCCCGCTCCGGGCCGCCCAGGCGTTCCGTGAGCTCCTCGGCCTCATGGGCGGAGCGGGTGTCGTTCCAGAGCAGCGCGGGGCGCACCGGCTCGCGGCGCTCGCCCAGGAGGACCATGCCGTGCTGCTGGCCCGCCACCGAGACCGCGGCCGCCCGCGGGAGCAGGTCGGCGGTCGCCTCCTCCAGCGCGGCGCGCCACGCGGCGGGGTCGACCTCGGTGCCGCCCGGATGGTCGGCCCGGCGCGTCTCCACGACCCGGCCGGTCTCCGCCTCGACCAGCAGGGCCTTGCAGGACTGGGTGGAGGAGTCCACCCCCAGCACGTAGGTCTTCTCGGGCATCGCGCTCGTCTCTCCTCGTCGTCGAGTCCGGTGGGCACCACCGTATCCCGGGCGTCCGCACCCTCGGTGGAGGGCAGGTGGGCGCGGCGGGGCCCTCAGTCCAGGAGCCGCTCCAGCGTCCTCAGGCTCCCGACCTCGTGCAGTGAGCGCAGCGCCTCGGCGTAGCCCTCGGTGAAGCGGGGCTGCTCGGCCAGGTCGCCGAAGAGGTCTTCGTCGCGCAGGAAGGCCAGCTCGTCCTCCTCCCGGCGCCCGGCCGCCGCGCGCACCCGGTCGGCCAGGTGGTCCACGACGTCGATCGGCTCGCCCCGCTCGTCCGTGCCCTCGGCGTACCGGGCCCAGCTGGCCACGATCGCCGCCGAGAGCCGGACGTCCCCGCCGTCGCGCAGGTTGTCCCGGATCACCGGCACCAGCCACTTGGGGATCCGGTCCGAGGACTCGGCGCACAGCCGCGGCACCGTGTCCTTGACGTGGGCGTTGGTGAAGCGGCGGATCAGGGTCTCCGCGTAGTCCTCGACGTCGATGCCCTCCACCGGGTCCAGGGTCGGCATCGCCTCCCGGCGCATGTAGGCCCGGAGGAAGTCGGCGATGCGCCCGTCCGAGACGGCCTCGTCGACCCGGTGGTACCCGGCCAGGTGCGCGAAGTAGCACAGGCCCTGGTGGGAGGAGTTCAGCATCCGGAGCTTGAGCTTCTCGTAGGGCGCGACGTCCTCGACCAGCTGGACCCCGACGTCGTCGTAGGCGGGCCGGCCGGCCGTGAACTCGTCCTCCATAACCCACTGGATGAAGTCCTCGGTGACCACCGGCCACGCGTCCTCGTAGCCGAGCTGCTCGCGGACGTAGGCGCGGTCTGCGTCGGTGGTGGCCGGCGTGATCCGGTCCACCATCGAGTGGGGGAAGCTCACGTGCTCGCCGATCCAGTCGGCGAGCTCGGGGTCCAGGGCCCGGGCGTGGGTGGTGAAGGCCGTGCGGGCGATCTCGCCGTTGGCCTGGACGTTGTCGCAGCTGAGGATCGTGAAGGGCGCGACGCCGCGCTCCCGCCGCAGCCGCAGCGCCTGGACCACCAGCCCGAACACGGTGCGGGGGTGCCCCGGGTCCGCGAGGTCGGCTGCGACGTCGTCGGCGGTCAGGTCGTATTCGTGGGTGACCTGGTTGATGTTGTACCCGCCCTCGGTCACGGTCAGGGAGACGATCCGGACCTCCTCCCCGGCGAGGCGCTCGACGGCGGCCGCGGGGTCCTCCGGGGCCCACACGTAGTCGACGATCGAGCCGATCACCCGGATGTCCTCGCGGCCGTCCGGGAAGCGGGCGATCAGCGTGTAGAGGTGGTCCTGGGCGGCCAGGGCGTCGCGCATGCGCTCGTCGCCGGGCAGCACGCCCATGCCGCAGATCGCGAGGTCCCGGGCCTCCCCGCGGGAGAGCAGCTCGTCGAGGTAGCGGGCCTGGTGCGCCCGGTGGAAGCCGCCGACGCCGAAGTGGACGATGCCGGGGGTCAGCCCGGCGCGGTCGTACTCCGGCGCCGAGAAGGTGCTGCCCTCCGGCAGGCGCTCGCGGGCGGCGGCGGCGATCTCGGGCAGGGCGTCACGGGTCAGGCGGCGCGTCATGAGCGGGCCCCCTCGGCGTCGGAGGCGTCGGACACGGAAGCCGCGACACCGCCGGCCGCGGCGTCCTCGGCGGCGGCGTCACCGGACCGGGGCCCGGCGGGGCGCCCCTCGTACTCGTCCAGCACCGCGACCTTCTCCCGCGAGGGCGAGGCCGGGTCGAAGGTGTACCCGATCCACTCCCCCACCAGGCGCAGCGCGAGCTGCTCCCCGATCACCCGCTCACCCAGGCACAGGACGTGGGCGTCGTTGGACAGGATCGAGCGCTCCACCGAGAACGAGTCGTGGGCGGTCACCGCCCGGATGCCCCTGACCTTGTTCGCGGAGATCGCGACGCCGAGGCCGGTGCCGCAGATCAGCACGGCCCGGTCGGCCTCGCCGCGGGCGATCCGCTCGGCGGCCTCGATCGCCACCGAGGGGTACGGGACGCTTTCGTCCGCGCTCACCCCGACGTCGGCCACCGAGGCGACCCTCGGGTCCTCCTCGAGCTGGCGCCGCACGGCCTCCTTGTACCGGTACCCGGCGTCGTCGCCTCCGACGATCAGCCGCAGGCCCTCGCCGCGGGACGTGTCGTTGTCCTGAGTCATGTCGCTGTCCTTCCTCGTTGCCGCGCGTCGGCGGATCGTCTCGGTCTGGGGCGCCGGCGCGCGCTAGAGGCGCTCGCCGATCTTGTCGATGATCAGGCTCATGGACACCGCCCCGGGGTCCGGGTGGCCCACCGACTTCTCGGCGAGCGGGCGGGCCCGGCCCTTGCGGGGCACCAGGTCCGCGCTCGCCTCGGCGCCCTCGCGGGCCCGGGCGGCGGCATCTCCCCAGGCGGCCGCCGCGTCCTCGGAGCCCGCGAGCGCGTCGCTGAACGGGATCAGCGCGTCGAGCAGGGTCTTGTCCCCCACCGAGGCGCCGCCGAGGGTCCGCATGGACTCGGCGAAGCGGCGGACGGCGTCGGCGAGCTGCTCGGCCCCGAGCTCCTCCGCGGAGTCCTCCACCGCCGCGGAGGCGGCCTCGAGGAGGCGCCCACAGGACGCCCGAGGTGCCCCGGCGCGCGCGGCCCAGGCCCGCCCCGCCGAGCGCAGCATGCTCGCGGGGCCGGCGTGCTCGGGCAGGCCCTCGATCGCCTCGAGCGCCGCCTGCGAGCCGCGGACCATGCCGCGCCCGTGGTCGCCGTCGCCGGCGACGGCGTCGATCTCGCCCAGGCGGGACTCCTCCCGCCGCATCAGCTCGGCGACCTCCCCGGCCGCGGCGCGCACCTCGGCCGCGAGCTGCCGGGCGCGGGGCTCGCCTCGACGACGTCGTCCGCCGCCGCCGAGGCCTCGGGGCCGCGGTACTCGTCCTCGAGGCTGCCCAGCGGGGCGCGCTGCTTGCGGTAGGCCGCGGCGTAGGCGTCGGCGGTCCACAGCGGCTCGAGCTCGTCGTCGAGCCACAGCAGGGTCAGCGAGACGCCGCCCATGTCCAGGCTCGTGACGATCTCGCCGACCTCGGGCTCCACGATCTCGCAGCCGGCCTCGCGCAGGAGCGGGGCCACGGTGCGGTAGAGCAGGAACAGCTCCTCGTACTTGGTGGTGCCGAGGCCGTTGAGGATCACCCCGACGCGCCGCCCCGGCCCCTCCGGCAGGTCCCGGAGGAGCGCCTGGACCATCAGCGTGCCCAGCCTCTCGGCGGAGGGCCGCGCCTCGTCCCGGATGCCGGGCTCGCCGTGGATGCCCAGGCCCACGCCCATCTGGCCCTCCGCGACCTCGAAGAGCGGGGACTCGGCCCCCGGCATGGTGCAGCCGGAGAACGCGACGCCGAGGGTCCGGGTCCGCCGGTTGGCGAGCTCGCCGAGGCGCTCGACGTCGTCGAGGTCCCGGCCCTCGGCCGCCGCGGCCCCCAGCGCCTTGAAGACCGCGAAGTCCCCGGCGATGCCGCGGCGCTGGCCGTGCTCGGGGTCGGAGGCGACGTCGTCGGTCACCACCACGATCCGGGTGTCGATCCCCTCGGCGCGCAGCATCTGGGCGGCGATGCCGGAGTTCATGGTGTCCCCGGCGTAGTTGCCGAAGCTCAGGACCACGCCGCGGCCCTGGTCCGCGGCCTTCGCCACGGAGTAGATGTGCGCGGCGGAGGGCGAGGTGAAGATGTTCCCCACCACCGCCCCGCTCGCGAGCCCGGGGCCGACCAGGCCCGCGAAGGCCGGGTAGTGCCCCGAGCCGCCCAGGACGACGACGGCGACCTGCGGCTCGCGCGGCGGGTGGCTCACCACGCCGCCGGGGACCGCGGCGAGGCGGTCGGAGTACAGGTCGGCGAAGCCCTCGAGCTGGTCCTCGGCGAACTCGGACGGGTCGTTGAACAATCGGGTCATGCGGGCGGATCCTCCTCGTCGAGTGACGTCCGGTGGGGTCGGGTGACGTCCGGTGGGGTGGGCGGCCTAGGACTGCGGCAGGATCGAGACCTTGACCGAGGCCCCGGCCGAGTCGCCCACGGTGTCCAGGGCCCGCTGGAAGTCCTCGAGGCCGAACTGGTCGGTGCAGATCTCGTCGAGCGGCAGGACGCCGCCCTCGATCATCTTGATCGCGGTGGGCCAGGTGTACGGCCCGAGGTGCGCGCCGAGGACGGTCAGCTCCTTGTCGTCCGAGATGATCGACCAGTCGACCGTGACGTCCGAGCCGAAGACCGAGTACTCGACGTAGGTGCCGAGCTTGCGCAGCAGGCTCAGGCCCTGCCCCACCGCCGAGGGGTGCCCGGTGCCCTCGATGTAGACGTCGGCGCCGTAGCCCTCCGTGAGCTCCCGGATCTTCGCGACGGCGTCCTCGTCCCGGATGTTAATGGTCAGGTCCGCGCCGCACTTCCTCGCGAGCGCGAGCTTGTCGTCGTCCATGTCCAGCGCGATCAGCGTCAGCGGGTTCTTGGCCCGCGCCCCGGCGATGATGCCCAGGCCGATCGGCCCGGCGCCGGCCACCACCACGACGTCCTCGAACTGGATGCCCGCGCGCTCCACGGCGTGCAGCGAGCAGGCCAGCGGCTCAGCGAAGGCGGCGTGCTGCGGGGCGACGTCGTGCGAGATCCGGTGCACGCGGGCCCGGCGCGGGACGAGCATGTACTCGGCCATCCCGCCGTCGAAGTTCCGGAAGCCGAACATGTCGTGCGGCGCGCACATCCAGTACTGGCCGCGGACGCAGAAGCGGCACTCCCAGCACGGGACGATCTGCTCGCACACGATCCGGTCCCCCTCGGCCACGCCGTGCACCTCGTAGGCCTCGGGGCTGCCGGCGACGACGACGCCGACCAGCTCGTGCCCCGGCGTCACCCCCGCCTGGGCCCACTGCTCGCGGCCCTCGCCGCCCCAGAACTTCGGGGCCCCGTGGTAACACTTAAGGTCCGACGCGCACACGCCCGTCGCCTCGACCCGGATGAGCAGGTCGTCGGCGCCGAGCTCGGGGACGGGTCGGGTCTCGAGGGTGTAGTCCTCGGGGCCGTTGCACACGACTGCTCGCATCTGATCGGGAATGGCGGTGGCCGGCATGGCTGACTCCTTATGTGTCGCGGATAACATCATTCTTCGAGGGCTGAGAACATATGTCAAGCACATCCGTTCTCGTGAAGGGGCAGCATCATGACCAACCGCTCCCGCAAGGGGCCCGAGGGCGACGCCGCGCGCGCCGCGGACCTCTACGACGTCGACCTCCTCTACGCCGTGGCCCGGATGTACTACGAGGAGGGGCTCGGTCAGTCGACCATCGCCGAGCAGCTGCGCGTCTCCCGGCCCACCGTGAGCCGGATGCTCTCCCACGCCCGGGAGACCGGCATGGTCCAGATCAAGGTGATCCACCCGCGGGCCGGCGGCAGCTCCGAGCTCGCGGAGCAGCTGCGCCTGACCCTGGGGCTCGACGCCGTCTACCTCGCGGACGGGATGCAGTCCTCCCGCATGGGGCCGGGCATGCAGCCGGCCGTGCTGCGCGCCGTCGAGGACATGCAGCTCAGCCAGGGCGACGCGCTGGTGGTCTCCTCCGGGATGGCCGTCTACGGCGTCGCGCACATGGAGCTGCCCCCGCTCGACGGCGTCGCGCTCGCCCCGGCGGTGGGCGGGGTCGCCGAGCCCGAGGCGTGGCACCAGACCAACGAGATCGTGCGGACCATGGCCCTGCGGACCGGGAGCACCTACGTCCCGATCTTCGCCGGGGCCATCCCCTCGCCGCTGATGTACGAGGCGGTGCAGGCCGACGAGGCCTTCAGCGAGGTCCGCAAGGTGTGGAAGCGGGCCAAGGGCTCGATCATGGGCATCGGCTCGCCCACCACGGGGCGGACCTCGCTGGCCTCGGCGATCCCCCAGGACAGCCTGGCGGCCTCGATCGGGGACGTGTGCCTGCACTTCTACGACCGCTCGGGCGCCGAGCTGGGGTTCCCGGGCAGCGAGCGCACGGTGCGCATCCCGCGGGAGGACCTGGCCTCGATCCCGTTCTCCACCGCCATCGCGGTGGGCGAGGAGAAGGTCTGGTCCATCCTGACCGCCTCCTCGATGGGCATGTTCCGGCGCCTGGTCACCGACGAGGCGACGGCGCGGCTCATGCTGGCGGCGCGGGCCGAGGCGGGGTAGCCGCGGCCCTCAGTCCTTGATCGTGACCCGCGCCTGCTCGGCCTCCGCGCGCTGGACCTCGAGGGCCTGGGTGTCCGCCTCGCGGATCTCGCGGCGGTACGCCGGGTCGTCCTGGCGGGTGCGCAGGTGCCCGACCATCACGAACGCCGCGGCGTAGAGGGCCACGAAGGTCCAGATGACGGCGGAGTTGCGGATGAAGGGGTCCTCGATGCCCAGCAGGCCGGTCACGGTCAGCACGACCCACACGGTGCCGGAACCCAGGAAGGTCGCCCCGCCCGCGGCAGTGGTGTACATCGCCATCGCGGCGCCGCGGTGCTTCGGCGCGTTCTCGGGCATGATCGCGCCCATCGGGACGAAGCCGGCGAGGAAGATCCCGAAGGTCACGCCGGCGATCACGGAGACGACGTACCCCCAGGTGGAGCCGGCCGGCACCAGGTGCGGGACGTACCACCAGGCGAGCAGCCCCAGCGCCGAGGCGAAGACGCCGCACCAGCGCACGGTGTTGACCCAGCCGATCCGGTCCCCCACGGCCCCGAAGAACGCGTTGAACAGGATGTTGCCGGCGTAGACGCACACCGTCATGAGCAGCCACCGGGACTGCCCCCAGCCGAGCGTCGTCGAGATGACGGCCGGCATGATGATGAACATGCCGAACTGCGGGGCGGTGTTGATGAGCCGCACCAGGAAGCCCTGGAGGACCTTGGGGTTGCTCGCGGTCAGCCGGAGGCCGGCCAGGACGACCGACGAGGCGGACTCGCCGGCCGGCGCGATGCGGGACTTGCCGCGCTCCTCGTGGCAGCCGAACCACGCGCAGCAGAACCCGAGCACGATCAGCGCGATGGAGCCCCACATGGACCAGGTCTCGCCGACGGCGCCGCCGCCGAGCGCCGGGATCGAGCCGATGGCCACGAGCGAGCCCAGCGTGGGCAGCCCGCCCGTGAACATGACGTAGAACCAGCCGATCGCGGTCCCGGCCTTGGAGGGCTGCGCGGTGATGTTGATCCAGACCAGGAACGCGAAGGCGAACAGCGGGAAGCCGAAGCCGCGCATGAAGTACATGAGGCCGACCAGGAACAGCGAGTCGGTCTCGATCGAGAGCAGGAAGCCGACCTGGAAGACCATCCAGATGACAAAGCCCAGGAGCATCACCTTCTTGGGCCCCCAGAGGTCGGCCAGCGCGCCGGAGAGGTAGCTGGCCACCAGCACGGCCAGGGAGTAGAGGGTGATGACCAGGGCCACCGACTCGCCGGGGCTGCCCATCCGGCCCTCGAGGTGGGGCGCGATGAAGTTCGACTCGATGCCGAGCCCGGTCATGAACAGCAGCACGCCCAGGAAGCCCCACTTGAGGACGGACGGGATGCCGATGCGGTCGAAGAACGTCCCCTCGACCGGAGGGGTCTGGGACGATGGGGCGGTGGTCATGGCGGATGCTCCTCCCGGGGCGGTGCGCGTCGTCGTCGACGGGCCTCGCGGTGATCGAGGTCAGCGGCCCGCACCGCACCACAAGGGGTGAGGTGGGCCACAGGCGTTCGGCCAGCGTAGATCAGCCGACGCCGCTTGCACAAGCGTTCAGAACGTTATTTCAGACCGGCGCATCGCCTCGAGGCCCCCTGCGACCCGCCTCTGATGACCTTTTATGACGTCGCATGAAGCGCATGCTGACACACCTGGAAGGCTTTCTCGCGCCGAGATCCCCCGTGGTGTAATTGAGCCGAGTCACCGCGGCGCCGGAACCGGCGCCGTTGCGCGGTCGCACTCGATCCTCGCCCCACCTGAAGAGAGACCCATAGCCGTGAAGAAACTTGGCGCCCTGCTGGCGATCGTCCCCCTGTCCATCGGTCTCGCGGCCTGCGGCAGCGGCGGCAGCGACGACGAGACGGTCACGATCGGCGTCGTGAGCCCCGACCCCGCCAACGAGAAGCTCCGGGAGGAGGCGGAGAAGCAGGGCATCACCGTCGAGTTCACCGAGTTCTCGGACTACAACCAGCCCAACCCCGCGCTGAGCCAGGGCCAGACCGACCTCAACTGGTTCCAGCACATCGCCTACCTGGCCGACTACAACGTCAACTCGGACGACGACCTGCAGATCGTGGGCCCGACCGTGATCTACCCGCTGGGCCTCTACTCCGAGAAGCACGACTCCGTGGACCAGATCCCCGAGGGCGGCGAGATCGCCATCCCCAACGACGCCGTGAACGAGACCCGCGCGATCCTCGTCCTGCAGTCCGCCGGCCTGGTCCAGCTGACCGAAGACAAGGCCCAGCCGACCCTCGACGACGTCGACACCGAGGCCTCGAAGGTCCGCCTGACGCCGGTGGACGCCGCCCAGACCGTCGTCTCCCTGCCCTCAGTGGACGGCTCGATCGTCAACAACGACTTCATCGCCGACGCCGGCCTGAACCCCGACGACGCCCTCTTCGAGGACGACGCCTCGCAGCAGGCCGCGCTGCCCTACGTCAACCTGTTCGTCTCCCGCGCGGGCGACGAGGACAACGAGACGTACCAGAAGATCGTTGAGATCTATCACAGTGAGCCCGTCCAGGACGCCGTCGCGGAGGACACGCAGGGCACTGCGGTTACGGTGGACGTGGACGTGCAGGAGCTGCGCGACACGCAGACGCGCCTCGAGGACGAGCTCCGCAACAACTCCTGATCCGGCAGGGCCCCTCCCGCAGGGGCCGCCGGGAGCCGCCACGACGCCGGCCCGCCGCAGCACGCGGGGGCCGGCGTCGTGGCGCCCCCGCCCCGGATCGGGCCACCACCCACAGCAAGGGACACATTCATGAGCGAGAACACGAGCGCTGCGGCCGGCGCCGCGGGCGAGGAGATGGTCGTCCTCCGCGACGTCTCCAAGGTCTTCAAGACCGGCAAGACCAGGGTCACCGCCGTCGACGCCGTCGACCTGACCGTCCGGCGCGGCGAGATCTTCGCGATCATCGGCTACTCCGGCGCCGGCAAGTCGACCCTGGTGCGGCTGATCAACGGCCTCGAGCCGGTGACCTCCGGGACCCTGACCGTGGACGGCCGGACCATCTCAGGCGCCTCCGAGTCGGAGCTGCGCTCGGTCCGCACCGACATCGGCATGATCTTCCAGCAGTTCAACCTCATGAACTCCAAGACCGTGGCCGGCAACGTCGCCTTCCCGCTCAAGGTGGCCGGCTGGCCGCGGGAGAGGCGCGCCGCGCGCGTCAAGGAGCTGCTCGAGTTCGTGGGCCTGGAGTCCAAGGCCAAGAACTACCCGGACCAGCTCTCCGGCGGGCAGAAGCAGCGCGTGGGGATCGCCCGCGCCCTGGCGACGCAGCCGAACCTCCTGCTGGCCGACGAGTCGACCTCCGCCCTGGACCCGGAGACCACCGAGGAGGTCCTCCGCCTGCTCACGCGCGTGAACAAGGAGCTGGGCATCACGGTCGTGGTCATCACCCACGAGATGGACGTGGTCTCCACGATCGCCGACCGCGTGGCCGTGATGGAGGAGGGCCGGGTCGTGGAGGAGGGGCCGGTCTACGACGTCTTCTCCAACCCGCGCACCGCCCCCGCCCGCCGGTTCGTCTCCACCGCGGTGAAGACGCTGCCCACGGGCGACGCCGCCGCCAAGCTCAAGAGGCGCCACCCCGGCTACCTGGTCAACGTGGAGATCAAGGACCAGACCCCGGTGGGCAGCGTCCTGTCCCACATCGGCCAGCGCGGCGTGAGCTTCAACATCGTCCAGGGCGGCCTGGAGACCCTCCAGGGCCGCACCTACGGGACCCTGACCCTCGAGCTGACCGGCGAGATCACCGCGATCGACGCCGTCGTCGAGCAGCTCAAGACCGTGACCACCGTCAAGGAGGTGCGCGCCTGATGTCGCTCGCAACCACCAGCATCCTCGCCGCCAGGAGCCTCTCGGCCGCCGGCACCGACTGGACCCGCCTGCGCCCCAAGCTCAGCGACGCCGTCGTGGACACGCTCATCATGGTCGCCTCCACGATGGTCATCGCGGGGATCGCGGGCCTGATCATCGGCACCCTGCTCTACACGACGCGGCAGGGGAACATCCTGCAGAACCGCGCGCTCAACGGCGTGCTGAACTTCGTGGTCAACTTCATCCGGCCGATCCCGTTCATCATCATGGCGGTCGCCCTGGGCCCGCTGATGCTGAACACGATCAACACCACGATCGGCATCGAGGCCGCGATCTTCGCGATGGTCTTCACCGCGACCTTCGCCGTGGCGCGCATCGTCGAGCAGAACCTGGTCTCGATCGACCCGGGCGTCATCGAGGCGGCGCGCGCGATGGGCGCCTCCAAGACCAAGATCATGTTCTCCGTGATGCTGCCCGAGGCGCTCGGCCCGCTGATCCTCGGCTACACCTTCCTGGTGATCGGCGTGGTCGACATGTCCGCGATGGCCGGCTACCTCGGCGCCGGCGGCCTGGGCGACTTCGCGCTGCAGGAGGGCTACCGCCGGTTCAACTGGGAGGTCACCGCGGTCGCGGTCCTCATCATCATCGTCATGGTCCAGTTCGTGCAGCTGCTCGGCAACGTCCTGGCCCGGAAGATGCTGCGCCGCTAGGCCCGGACCCGGTGCTGGCCCGCCGAGCACCGGCGTCGGCCGCCCAAGCCTGGGTGCGCACGGCGCCGCGCCGGCAGGCCCGTCCCGCCCGGCGCCCGCGTCGGCCGCCCCGGCGCACGCGACGACGGCCCCGCCGCCCGCCCCTCCCGCTCACCGGCGGAGGGCGGGCGGCGGGGCCGTTCGCGTCTCCGTCTCAGCCCTCCCGCTCCTCCAGCAGCGCGCGCACCTCGCGCCGGAGGGTCTTGCCGAGCATCGACGTCGGGAACCGCTCGAGCTCCACGATCCGCCGCGGCACCTTGTAGCGGGTCAGCCACGCGTAGCAGCGCTCGCGCAGGGCCCGCTCGTCGAAGGCGGCCCCGGGCGCTGTGACGACGGCCGCGACCACTTCTTCTCCGCCGTCCGGGGAGGGCAGGCCGACGACGGCGGCGTCGGCCACGGCGTCGTCGTCCCGCAGCGCCTCCTCCACCTCGGAGGGCGAGACGTTGAAGCCCCCGGTGATGATGACCTCCTTGAGCCGGTCCACGACGTAGAGGAACCCGTCGGCGTCCATCCGCACGAGGTCGCCCGTGCGCAGCCAGCCGTCGGCGCTGTAGGCCGCGCGAGTGGCCTCCTCGTCCCCCCAGTAGCCGCGGAAGGTCTGGGGGCCGCGGACCCACAGCTCGCCGGGCTCCCCCGCCGCGGCGTCGGCCCCCGTGCCCGGGTCCACCAGGCGGATCTCGGTCGAGGGGAAGGGCACCCCGATGGACCCGGTCCGCCGCGCGGCGTTGAGCGGGTTGCAGGCGACCAGCGGGGCGCACTCGGTCAGCCCGTAGCCCTCCACCAGGAAGCCCTCGGAGCGCTCCTCCCAGGCCGCCACGAGGTCCCGCGGCAGGGTCATCGCCCCGGAGACCGCGTAGCGGATGCCGCGCAGCTCGACGCCGCGCTCCTCCGCGGCCTCGAGCAGCCGCCGGTAGACCGGGGGCACCGCCGGCAGGATCGTGGGGCGGGAGCGCTTCATGGCCCGGGCGAGCAGGTCCGTGTCCACGGTGGGGAACAGGACGAGCCGGGCGCGGATGGCGATCGCGATGCCCAGCCCCAGCGTCATCCCGTAGGCGTGGAAGAGCGGCAGGACGGCGTAGATCGACTCGTCCGGGCCCGGCTGGACCCACTGCTCGCCCATCCGCGCGTTGGACTCCAGGTTCCGGTGCGTCAGCATCGCGCCCCGGGGGCGGCCCGTGGTGCCGGAGGTGTACTGGAGCAGCGCGAGGTCGTGGGCGCCGGGGCGCGGGTGGTGCGCGTCGATCCGCGGGTGCCCCAGCAGCTGGCGCCACGGGACGGTCCCCGGGGCCGGGCCCGTCAGACGCCGCCGGGCCGCGCGCGCCCGGGGC
>NZ_JANAFB010000008.1 GCF_024199905.1 Rothia santali | reverse complement strand
GGGGTCTGAACCGGGAGGGGGGCGGGCCAAGAGGGCCTCCCGGCCCGGCGGCGGGTCGACCTGGGTCAGCGGGGAGGGCTGGCCGCCCGCGGCGGGGTCCTCACCGGTCCGCCGGGGTGCCGGTCGCGGTGCGGCGCGTCCTCGCCGCGGCCCCGCGCGTCTTGGCGGCGGCGCGCGGCGGCCCGGAGGAGTGCACCTGCCGGGCGAACAGCGCGAGCACCGGCACCAGGTAGGCCCACCACGCGATGACCTGCAGCACGGTCGGCTGGACGCTGAACTGGAACACGGCCTGGGCCAGGACGTAGGCCCAGTAGACGGGCGAGCCGGCCGCGGGCAGGGCCGCGCTGAGGTCCCAAGCGTGGACGAAGGCGCCGGGCAGGACCCCGGCCTCCTGCAGGTCCCCGACGCCGTAGGCGGCGATCCCCGCGGTCACCAGGATCAGGAAGTACCCGGTGAGGGCGAAGAACCGGCGCATGTCGATCCGGCGGGCGCCGCGGTAGACGACCCACCCCAGCACGACGGCGAGCGCCAGCCCGGTCACGACGCCCGCGGTGGTCAGCGCGACGCTGTTCTCGATCGAGGAGCGCACCGTGGCCCAGATGAACAGGGCCGTCTCCATGCCCTCGCGCCCCACGGCGAGCGCCGCGAGCCAGACCAGGCCCCACCCGGAGCCGTGGCGGCCCAGCGACCCCTCGAGCGAGGACTCCAGCCGCCCCTTGAGGCTGCGGGCGTTCCGGCCCATCCAGAAGATCATCCAGGTCACCAGCGCCACGGCCACGAGCGAGAGCACCCCGCCGATGATCTCCTGGGCCTGGAACGTCAGCGTCCTCGGGCCCCAGGTGAGCACGGCCCCCAGCCCCAGCGAGAGCAGGGCCGCGAGCCCGATGCCGGCCCACAGCTGGGGCAGGACGTCCCGGCGCCCGGATTTCACCACGAAAGCGATGAGTATTCCCACGATGAGCGATGCCTCGAACCCCTCGCGGAGCGCTATCAGCAGATTGGCGATGAACATGCGGACCCCGTTGAGTGCGGTCCGTCGGGAGCGGGGCGCGGGATGCGGACCGGCCGGCGGAAAAACAAGGTAAGCATAACCTCAGTCGGTGGGGTGCGCTACACCCGTCCGCCCGGTGGCGCCCGGTAGCCTGGAGGGGACGAGGGGCGGGTGGGCATGGACCGGATCGCGGAGACGCTGCCGAGCCTCTTCGGCGTCCTCGTGCTCGTCGCGGTCACCACGCTGGTGCTTAGCCTGGCGCGGGTGCGCCCCCGGTGGGCGCCCGCCGTCGCGGTGCTGCGCGGCGTCGTGCAGCTCGCGGCCATCAGTCTGATCCTCACCGGCGTCATCACCAGCCCGTTCTGGGTGGGGGTGGCGCTGCTCGTGATGTTCTCGGTCGCGGTGGTGACCAGCACGCGCCGGGTCGAGTGGAGCTGGCGCCGGCTCTGGCTCGTGGCCGCGGGGATGGGGCTGGGCGTCGGGACCGTGCTCGCGGTCGTGTTCCTGACCGGCGCGATCGAGTTCTCGCCCCGCTACGTCCTGGCGATCGGCGGCATCGTCATCGGCGGGGCGATGTCCTCGGCGACGCTGACCGGCCGCCGGCTCGTGCAGGCGACCCGGGACCGCTGGCCGGAGGTCGAGGCGTGGCTCTCCCTGGGGGCGACGCCGCGCCGCGCCACGGTGGAGATCGCCCGCTACGCCGTGGCCGAGGCTCTGGTGCCCTCGACCGACCAGACCAAGACGACCGGGCTGGTGACCCTCCCCGGCGCCTTCGTGGGGGCGATCTTCGGGGGGATCGCTCCGCTCGAGGCGGGGCGGTTCCAGATCGTCGTGCTGGCCGGGATCATGACGGCGTCGGCGATCGCGGCGGCCCTGACCGCCCACGCGCTCGCGCCGCTGTCGGTGGGGCGCGGGGAGCCCGCGCCGCCTCACCGCCTGAGGAACCGCTCCAGGTAGGGCGCGTACTTGCCCGCCATGTAGTCGTGCCCGTCCGGCGCACGGAAGTGCAGCCCGTCCTTGAGGTACGAGCCCGAGTTCCACTCGGTGATCTTCCCCTCCAGCGGCACGAAGGTGACCCCCTGGTCCTGGGCGACCTTCTCCAGGACGTCGCTCACCTTGTTCCGGCTGGACGCGTCCTGCTTGGAGATCAGCCCCGTCACCACGATCCTCGACTGCGGGTAGGTCTCCTTGAGCGTCCGGATCGTCTGGGTCAGCTTGTCCTCGATCTCCCGGGACGAGGTGCCGTAGCTGTCGTTGCCCGAGCCCTGGATGTAGATCAGCTCCGGGTCCCCGCTGGGCAGGATCCACTTCCGGTCCACCACGCCCTGGTAGTACGAGCCGAACCCGATGCGGGAGCCGTCGGTCGCGACGCCGATCCCGCCGTGGGCCTCGTAGTAGGGCGTGTAGCCGTTGTCCCGGATGGCCTGGGCGACCCAGCTGCCCTGGTGGTCGCCCTCGCCCAGCTGGGAGTCGCCGATGACCAGGGCGTCCCCGGCGCCCAGCCGGGAGCTGACCCGCAGGACCATGTCCCCGCGCTCGGGGAAGTGGGCGAGGGTGCCCTTAGCGAACCGGGTGCTCAGGCGGCCGTCGTCGTCCTTGGCCATGCGCGGGGCCCCGGTCACGTCGGACTTCGTCCGCCAGGTCTCGAAGACGGCGTCGCTCATCGCCAGGGCGCCCTCGGAGGATCCCAGCACCGCGACGCCGCCCTCGAACTCCCGGTACCGCACCCCGCCCGTGAGCTGCTCGACGCCGCCGCGGGCCGGGCCGAGGTCGTACTGCGCCGCGACGCCGTCCAGGACGGCCCCGGGATCTTCGGCCAGCTCCGCGTCGGGCACGAAGCGGGAGTACCCGTCCCCGGAGACCTCGATGGTGCCGCCCTCGAAGTCCTGCGCCCATCCGCCGTCGAGGGGCCGCTTGCTGGAGGTGGGGTAGCCCCAGATCCCGTCCTCGGAGTCCTGGGCGCGCCACGCCCGCAGCGCGGTGGGGCTCGTGACGGCCGCGGAGCCCGTCCGGGGCGTCCAGTACGCGTCGCCGTGCGCGAAGCGCTGCCGGACCCCGCCGTCTCGCAGCCCGGAGGACTCCCCGCTCACGGGCACGCCCAGCTCGCCCCCGGAGCGGCCGCTCGCCGCGTAGAGGGTCGCGAGGCCGCCCCGGACGGTGTGGGAGGCCGCGCCGTCCCGGGCGGTCCAGGTCATGACCTCGTAGGTCCCCTCGGCGGGGCGGGAGAACTCCTGGACCGTCACGCCGTCGGCGTTCACGCGCTCCTCCCCGAGCGGTGCACCCATCGAGTCCTCGTACCGGGCGCGGAAGGCGCCGGAGATCGCGTGGGTCCCGGTGGCGGGGCTCCAGATCAGGTCCGCGTCGCGGAAGCTCTGGCGGCAGAGGTCCTCCCCGGTGCACCGCTCGCCCTCGGCGGTCTCCGGGGTCGGAGCGCCCAGCTCCTCGCGATCCGCCTCCCAGCGCGCGCCGATGGCGTCCGAGGCGTCGACGGGCACGACGTCCTCCCCTCCGGCCGAGATGAGCCAGAACCACTCGCCGGACCGGGGGTTATGGGTGCGGAGGTACTCGAAGTCGGCCGTGGGGTCGTCGTGGATCACCGGGGTGACGGGGTAGCCGTAGTCCCCGTCGGGGCCCGCGGCGTCGGTGTAGTGGTCCAGGATGTCCCCGGCCGCGACGTGGACGGTCTCCAGCCCCGGCGCCCAGTAGACGGTCCCGTGCTCGAACTCCTGGAGGCACCCGCCCCCGGCCAGGCCGCAGCGTTCGTTGGCCTCGGGCTCGCCCAGCTGGTCCCGGACGCCGGCGGACTCGTAGTAGTCGGCGATCCCGCCCCGGACCACGACCTCCTCGCGGCTCAGCAACCACCACGCGCCGGCGGCGAGCAGCAGGACGACGCCGAGCGCGACGACGATCGTGCGGCGCCGGGGCCGGCGGGGCGGGTCTTCGCGATGCACGGGCGGGCGGCCTTTCGGGTCTCGGAGACGGTGCGAACCCGCGGGAGCGCTCCGGGGCCGCCGTTGGATATGGCACCAGATTTTGCCACAGCGGGCCCTCCGCGGGCCTTCATGACGGCGGCGTGTACTCCCGAGTCCGTCGGATCCGGCGCGGCAACCGCGGGATCCGGGGGATGCGGGCCCGCGGCCGGGTTCAGCAGCTGGGTGAGGAGGGTGAGTCCGGGGGAGGCCGGCTCATTCCGACGCGCCTCACATCCTGGCCTAGAGTGGACGGCATGGCCTCCCTCCACGCGACCCTCCCGTCCGTCGGTGACCTCCGCGCGGCCCGCCCCGCCCCGGACGCCCGCCCCGCCCCGGACGCCGCCCCGCCCCGGACGCCCGCCGCACGGCCCGCCCGTCCGCAGGCGCCCTGGGCGCGCCCCGCCCGGCCCCGGGCGCCCGCCCCACCGCTCGCCCGTCCGCGGTCCCGCGCCGCCGGGACTCCGACGCCGGGGCCGCCGCGTGATCACCGCCGTCACCGGGGTCGCGGGCCTGCTGATCGTCGCGCTGGTACTCGGCATGGTGGCCGGGATGTCGCGCCACGGGACGCTTCCGCCCAACGGCACCATCGGCCTGCGGACCCGCGCGACCAGGGCCTCCGACGCCGCGTGGTACGCCGGGCACCGGGCCGCCGCCCGGTGGCTGAAGCTCGCCGTGTGGATCGCGCTGCTCTGTGCCGCCCTCGTCATGGCCACCGCGATCCTGCTGCCCACCACCAGCGAGGCCGGCGACCTGCCGGTGTTCGTGGTCCTGCTGGCTTCGTACGCGCTCCTGGTGGCCGGCGTCGTCGTCGCCGTCCGGGCCGCCAATCGCGCCGCGCGGCGGGCGCACGGGGCAGACCTTGACACGCGCTGAATGCCGCCGAGTACAGTGAGGGTGACGCATAGAGTGACGTAGGTCACCGGTGCTCGGTCCGAGCCCCACGGCCGCGTCTCGACGCCGGACCGAGGAGCCCCCGCATGCGCATCGTCATCACCCAGAACATGACCCTCGACGGGCGGATCGAGATGCTCACCGGCTGGTTCGACCCGTCCCGCAAGGACGAGGACCTCGCCGAGGAGATCCGCGAGCAGAGCGCCCGCGAGGCGGTCCTGCTGCTCGGCCGGCAGACCTTCACCGACTTCCGGAGCTACTGGCCGCTCCAGACCGACGACCCGACCGGCGTCGCCGAGCACCTCAACCGCATCGACAAGCGGGTGATCTCCCGGACCCTGGGGGATCCCGAGTGGGAGAACACCACGGTGCTCGCGGAGGACCCGCTGGAGGTCGTGCGGGGGCTGCGGGAGGAGCCGGGCGACGACGTCGTCGTGACCGGCAGCATCACCCTGGCCCACGCGTTGATCGAGGCGGACCTGGTGGACGAGTACCGCATCTTCACCTACCCCGTCTGGCAGGGGAGGGGACGGGGCTTCTTCCCCGACGACTACGAGGTGCCGCCGCTGGGGCTGCTGCGGGCGACGTCGTTCCTCGCCGGCGTCACCTACGCCGCCTACGAGCCGGAGCGCCGGCCGTGAGCGGGGACCGGGCGGGCCGGGCAGGAGGTGCGCCGTGGGCCGGCTGATCTACTCCGTGATCTCCTCGCTGGACGGCTACATCGCCGACCGCCGGGGCAACTTCGACTGGGCCATGCCCGACGAGGAGGTCCACCGCTACGCCAACGCCGAGCTGGACGGGGTCTCCACGCACCTCTACGGCCGGCGCATGTACGAGCTCATGGTCCCGTGGGAGACCGACCCCGAGGTCGCGGCGTCCTCGGGCCCGGCCGCCGAGTTCGCGCGGATCTGGCAGGACGCTGACAAGGTGGTCTTCTCGACCACGCTGGAGGCCCCGCTGACCCGCCGCACGACCCTGGAGCGCAGCTTCGACCCGGCCCGGGTCCGCGAGATCGCCGAGCGCTCGGAGGGCGACGCGACCATCGACGGCCCGACGCTGGCGGCCCACGCCCTGCGCGCCGGGATCGTGGACGAGGTGCACCAGGTGCTGTTCCCCATCGTCATCGGGGACGGGCTGGCCGTGTACCCCGCGGACCTGCGGCTCGGCCTGGAGCTGATCGACCACCGGAGGTTCGCCAGCGGGGCGGTCGCCCTGCGCTACCGGAGCATCGCGCCCGAGGAGGAGCGACCATGACCGGATCCGAGGAGTTCATCCGCACGACGCGGCTGATCGAGGCCTCTCCCGCGGCGATCTTCGAGGTGCTCCGGGATCCCGAGCGGCACCCGGAGACCGAGCCCGGCCACTGGGTGCGCGAGGCCATCGACCCGGCGCCGCTGACCGAGGTCGGCCAGGTCTTCGGCATGAACATGTACCTGGAGCAGGCGGGCGGTCCCTACGTGATGCACAATCGCGTCGCGGAGATCGAGCCGGACCGGGTGATCGCGTGGCAGCCGGGCCAGCTCGACGACGACGGCCGGCTGGACCTCGGCGGGTGGCTCTGGCGCTACGAGCTCGCCCCGGTCGAGGGCGGCACGGTCGTGGCCCTCACCTACGACTGGAGCCGCGTGCCGCAGCGGACCCGCGAGGAGTTCGGCGGCCGGATGCCCCCGTTCGACCCCTCGCTCTTCGACGAGTCCCTCGAGGCCCTGGCCCGCGCCGTCGACGGCTGAGGCCGGACCGCCCGGACGGGGTGGCGCCGACGCGGCCGCTCCGGCGTCGAGTGGTCGGCGCGGCGGCTCCGACGCGGTGGCGCCGCCGCGGCCGCCCCGGCGTCCAGTGGTCGGAGCGGCCGGCCCGTGATGCGGGACGTGCGCGGCCTCGGGTAATGTCTCGCTCGACGGGGGAGCCCCCGGGGAGCCGGCGCGCCCCTCCCCGCCCGCGCGGGAGCCGCCGCGGGCCGCGGCGAGGCGCCGGGCGGAAGTCGGGAAGGAGGCCGTCGATGAGGAGGTCCAGAGCCCGGCTCGCCCTGCTGCTCGTCCTCCTGTTCGCGGTGACCGCGCTGGCCCCGGCCACCTTCTCCGCCCCGCACTCCCCCCGCGCGTCCTTCCCGCTGGGGTCCGCGCCGTCGTCCTCCGCGGGGTACGCACCCCACCCCTCGGCGGCGGGGCCCGCCCCCGCGTCCTCCCCGGCCGACCCCGCCCCCGCGTCTCCCGCCGCACCGGACCAAGGGGTCGTCCCGGACGGTGGCTCCGGCTCGACGCCGTGGCTGGCCACCTGGGGTGCCGCGATGGCGCCGCCCGGCGAGCCGGGGACCATCTCCGGCGACGGCTTCACCGACGCGACGCTGCGGCAGTCGGCGCACCTCTCCCTCGGCGGGGACCGGGTGCGGCTGAGGCTCAGCAACGCCTACGGCGTCGGGCCCCTGAGGGTCGGGGCGGTCACCGTCGCGCCGGGCGCCGAGAGCCCCGAGATCAACGCCGACGCCGTCACGGCGGTCACCTTCGGCGGCTCGGCCTCCACGACGATCCCGGCCGGTGCGGAGCGGATCTCCGACCCGGTGCCGCTGCCCGTCGCCGCGGACTCCGACCTCGTGGTCAGCATGCACCTGCCCGGCCCCACCGGCCCGGCCACGTCCCACCCGCTGGGCCGCTCCACCTCCTACCTCGCCGGCGGCGACCGCACGTCCGCCGGCACCGCGGAGTTCTCGGCGCTCGACCAGGCGCGCTACTTCCTGTCCGGCGTCGACGTCGCCTCCGCGGCTCGGGGCTCCGTGGTCTTCTTCGGCGACTCCATCACCGACGGCCACTCCTCGACCCTCGATGCCGACCTGCGCTACCCGGACCGGGTGGCCGAGCGGCTCCTGGCCCGCCCCGGCCCCGAGCGGTGCGGCGTCGTCAACGCGGGCATCAGCGGCAACCGGCTCCTGCTCGACGCCGGCACCCAGGGCGAGTCGGCCCTCACCCGGTTCGAGGCCGACGTCCTGGACCGCGAGGGCGTCGAGACCGTGGTGCTGCTGGAGGGCATCAACGACATCGGCCGCAGCTCGGGGGCGGTGCCCGCGGGCTACCTGATCGCGGCCTACGAGCAGCTCGCGGACCGCGCGCGCGACCGCGGCCTGCGGGTCGTCGGCGCGACCCTGACCCCCTACGCCGGCGCCGGTTACGCCACCGAGGCGGGCGAGGAGACCCGGCAGGAGGTCAACGCCTGGATCCGGGACTCGGGGGAGTTCGACGCCGTCGTCGACTTCGACGCGGTGCTTCGCGACCCGGCGGCCCCGGAGCGGCTCCTCCCCGACTTCGACCCCGGGGACCACCTGCACCCCAACGACCGGGGGTACGCGGCGATGGCCGCGGCGGTGGACCTGGACGCGATCTGCTGAGCCCTCGCGCCCGGGGCCGGCGCCGCCTCGGCCCCGGATCAGCTCCGCCCGGCCCCCACCAGCGGCGGCGCGCTCGTCAGCGGCTCGCCGCGCAGCTCGGGGAGGGTGAGCGCGGCGCAGGCCGCCACGGCGAAGGCCAGGGCGAAGATCGAGAACAGCAGCACGGGCCCGCCGACGCCGAGCACCGGCGGGACCATGAGCGGGGCGATGATCGAGGCGATGCGCCCGAACCCCGCGGCGGCCCCCGTCCCGGTGCCCCGCACGCTGGTGGGGTAGAGCTCGGGTCCGATCGCGTACAGGGCGCCCCACGCGCCGAGGTTGAAGAACGAGAGCGCGCAGCCGGCTGCGATGATCGCCCACTCCGCGGAGGCGAGCCCGAACAGGACCGCCGCCATCGCTGAGCCGACCAGGAACGTCGCGAGGGTCGGGCGGCGCCCCCACCGCTCGATCAGATAGGCGGAGACCGCGTATCCCGGCAGCTGCGCCAGCGTGATGATCAGCGTGAAGGTGAAGGACCTGACCAGCGTGAAGCCCTGCGCGTGGAGCAGCGAGGGGATCCAGATGAACGCGCCGTAGTAGGCCAGGTTGACGCAGAACCAGACGATCCACAGCGCGAGCGTCCGGCGGCGAAGCGCCTCGGACCAGATCGAGGGCTTGGGGGCCGACGACGCCGCGTCCGGCCCGCGCTCCCGGCCGGCTCCCGCGTCACCGCGCGCGGCGTCGGGTCCACCCTCCGGCCCGCCGCCTGCGTCCGGCCCACCGGCGGTGCCCGAGGGAGTCCGCCCCGCGCCCGAAGCCGCCCGCTCCTCGGCCGCCGCCTCCTCGAACGAGCGCACCACGCGCTCCGCCTCGGCCTCGCGCCCCCGGGACTCGAGGTAGCGCACCGACTCGGGCAGGCCCAGGCGGATCACCAGGGCGTAGGCGGCCGGGATGCAGCCCAGGGCCAGGGCCCAGCGCCACCCGTCGTCGGAGGCGGAGACCACGAAGGCGCCGATCGCGGCCGCCGCGACCCAGCCCACGGCCCAGAACGCCTCCAGGAGGACCACCATGCGGCCGCGGATGCGCCGCGGCGAGAACTCGGAGACCAGGGTCGAGGCGACCGGCAGCTCCGCGCCCAGCCCCAGCCCGACGACGAAGCGCAGGACCATGAGCGCGCCCAGGCCCATCGCGAGGGCGGACGCGCCCGTCGCGATCCCGTAGACCAGCAGGGTCAGGGCGAAGACCTGGCGGCGGCCGATGCGGTCGGCGAGCAGCCCGCCCAGCGTCGCGCCCAGGGCCATCCCGACGAAGCCGATGGACCCCAGCCACGAGACCTCGGTGGCGCTGAGCCCCCAGTGCGCGGTGAGGGCGGCCATGATGAAGGAGATGAGGCCGACGTCCATGGCGTCGAGGGCCCAGCCGACCCCGGAGCCGGTGAGGAGGCGCAGGTGCTTCCGGGTGACGGGCAGCTCGTCGAGGCGCTCGTGGCGCGTTCGCAGGGGCACGGGATCGACCTTTCACCGAGGGGAGGCGGTCGCCTCCCGCGAGTTCAGGTCAAAGATACCTTAAGTAGTCGATGGCGGCTGTGACGCCGCTCACTCGTCGCGGTCCCGGCGGCGCTTCCAGGCGACGAGCGCGATCGAGACCGGCACCGACGCCACCGCGACGGCCACGATGACCCAGGGGCTGACGCCGGGCCCGTAGTAGTTGAGCAGCACCTGCGCGCCGAAGGTCGCCACGAAGACGCACAGCAGCACCAGGAGGACGGCGGATCGGTCCTTGAAGGGCACGAAGATCGCTCCGGGGGATCGGGGTCGGACGTGGCTCCACGATAGCCCACGGACGACGCGCGGGCACCCGATGATCGCCTCGGCCTGTGACGTGATTCATTCGGGTGGCTAAGATTGGCACATCACCCACACCGGCTGATGCTCCGGTGGGCAGCCCCGGCCGCTCCCCGCGAGCAGGACCAGGACGTAGACGATGAGCAATCACGAGAAGTCGATCAAAGACATGGTGGGGGAGCTGAGAACCTCCCTTGCGCACCGCCCGACGCCGCACCGGCGCACCGGGACCGACTACTGGGTGTTCGGGCTGGCCGGGGTCATCGCCGTCGCCTTCATCGTGTGGGGCTTCGCCTCGCCGACCGGGTTGGGCGGCGTCGCCGACTCGGCCCTGAGCTGGGTCATCACCAACACCGGCTGGCTGTTCATCATCGCCGCGACCGTGTTCGCGGTCTTCGCGCTGACGGTCGCCGTCAGCCGCTTCGGCCGCATCCCCCTGGGCCAGGACGGCGAGCGGCCCAAGTTCAGCACGCCGTCGTGGATCTCGATGATGTTCGCGACCGGGATGGGCATCGGGCTGGTCTTCTACGGGGTCGGCGAGCCCCTGTTCTTCTACATGTCCCCGCCGCCGGGGACCGTGGAGGGGCAGTCCGACGCCGCCGTGAGCACCGCGATGGGCACGACCCTGTTCCACTGGACGCTGTTCCCGTGGGCCATGTACGCGATCGTCGGCCTGGGCATGGCCTACGGGACCTACCGGCTCGGCCGCTCGCAGCTGTTCTCCTCGATGTTCACCTCGCTCTTCGGCGAGCGGGTCGTCAACGGCTGGGGCGGGCGGGTCATCAACATCCTCGCGATCCTCGCGACGCTGTTCGGCTCGGCCTGCTCGCTGGGCCTGGGCGCCCTCCAGATCGGCGGCGGCCTGCAGTCCACCGGCATCACCGGGCAGGTGAACTCCGGCATCCTGGTGCTCATCATCGCCATCCTGACGGCCATGTTCGTCGCCTCCGCGGTCTCGGGGATCGAGCGCGGCATCCAGTGGCTGTCCAACATCAACATGGTCCTCGCGGTGATCCTGGCGGTCATCGTCTTCATCGGCGGGCCCACGCTGTTCATCCTCAACGTCATCCCCAACGCGGTCGGCTCCTTCATCGGGGACCTGCCGCAGATGGCCTCCCGGACCGCCGCCGCCGGCGACGAGACGCTGGCCGACTGGATGGCCACCTGGACCGTCTTCTACTGGGCCTGGTGGGTCTCCTGGACGCCCTTCGTCGGGCTGTTCATCGCCCGCATCTCCCGCGGCCGCACCATTCGCCAGTTCGTCACCGGCGTCCTGCTCGTCCCCTCGGGCGTGACGCTGCTGTGGTTCTCGATCTTCGGCGGCGGGGCGATCGGCCTGCAGGAGCGCGCGGAGCGCTCGGGCGACATGGGCAACGCGCTGGCCAACATCGTCGACGGCGCGCCGGACATCAACTTCGACCTGGTCCTGTTCGACATGCTCAACCACATGCCCGTGCCCGGCTGGGTCGTCGGGGTCCTGATGGTGGTCACGGTCATCCTCATCGCCATCTTCTTCGTCACCGGCGCCGACTCCGCCTCGATCGTCATGGGCGCGCTGAGCGAGCACGGCGCCGAGGAGCCGACCAAGAAGTCCGTGATCTTCTGGGGCCTGGCGACCGGGGCGGTCGCGGCGGTGATGCTGCTGGCGGGCGGCGACGACCCCTCCGCGGCGCTCAACGGGCTGAAGAACATCACGATCGTCTCGGCCCTGCCCTTCGTGATCGTGATGCTCGTGCTGTGCGTGGCGATCTGGAAGGACCTCAGCCGCGACCCGCTGATCCTGCAGGACCGGGTCGCCCGGGAGATGCTGAAGCAGTCCGTCGCCGCCGGCGTGCACCGGCACGAGGGCGAGGAGTTCGGCCTGGTGACCCACCCGTCCGGGCCCATGCCCACGGTGCGCACCGGCAGCCGCCAGGCCGAGCGCCCGGAGGCCGCCCAGAGCGCGCCGGAGCAGGACCCGGACTCCCGCGAGTCCCGGCGCCGCTGAGCCGCCCGCGCCGCGATCCCGGGGGAAGCGGCCCACGGGATCGCGGCGCCCCCCGGGCTCGAGCCTGGGAAGTTGCCGTGAAGATGACGCGCGCGGGCGGCGTCTGTTGCCGAGCACGCCCGCCGCCCCGCACAATATGGGGACCGGCCGCGAACGGTAGGAATCTCGCGGCCTAGAAAGGAATGATGGATAAACCCGGGGACAGTCCCGAGCACAGTACATACCCTCTGCCGACTCAACGCGTGAGAGATCAGCGCAGCGGTAGGGGGTGGACGCCTTGGAATTGATCTCGCTCCTGATCGCCGCCGTGCTCATCGCGGCCTGCGGTCTGTTCGTCGCCGCCGAGTTCTCGCTCATCACGGTCAACCGCAACGACGTCAAGGACGCCGCCGAGTCCGGTGACCGCCGCGCGCAGGGTGTGCTGAAGGGGATGAACACCCTCTCCACGCAGCTCTCCGGCGCGCAGCTCGGCATCACGCTGACCAACCTGGGCATCGGCTTCCTCGCCGAGCCCGCGATCGCCACCCTGATCGACGGCCCGCTGGAGTCGGCCGGCCTCTCGGGGCTCGCGGCCCGCAGCGTCTCGGTGGTCATCGCCCTCGTGCTGGCCACGTTCCTCACCATGATCTTCGGCGAGCTGGTGCCCAAGAACCTGGCCATCGCCAAGCCCATGGGCACCGCGCGCGCCGTGACCGGCTTCCAGCGCGGGTTCAGCCTCGTGACCATGCCCCTGCTGGCGTTCTTCAACGGAACGGCCAACCGGATCGTGCGCTCCCTCGGGATCGAGCCCAAGGAGGAGCTCGCCTCGGCGCGCTCGCCCGAGGAGCTCGTGACGCTGGTGCGCCACTCCGCCAAGGAGGGCGTGCTCTCCGAGGACGTCGCGGACCTGCTGCAGCGCTCGGTGGCCTTCGGCAACCGTCGCGGGCACGACGCCATGACGCCGCGCTCGCGGATGGTCGGCGTCGAGCCCGAGGACTCCATCGCCGAGGCCCTCGAGCTGGCCGCGCAGACCGGCCACTCGCGCTTCCCCGTGCTGGACCACGAGGGCCACGAGGTCCTCGGCGTCGTGCACATCCGCCGGGCCCTCGCGGTCCCCTACGCCCAGCGCGCCGAGGTGCGCGCGGAGGAGATCATGGAGCCCGCCACGGTGGTGCCCGACACCGCCGAGCTGGACGACCTCATGGACACCCTCCGCGAGGGCGGGCTGCAGATGGCCGTCCTCATCGACGAGACCGGCGACGTCGCCGGCATGCTCACGCTCGAGGACCTCGTGGAGGAGATCGTGGGCGACGTCGTGGACGAGCACGACCCGCAGGACCCCTCGGTCGAGCGGCTCCCCGCCGGGGACTGGCGGCTCGACGGCGCCCTCCGGCCCGACGAGGTGACCGAGGTCCTCGAGTGCCACGTCCCGGAGAGCCCGGAGTACGAGACGCTCGCCGGCTTCCTCACGCTGCACCTCGGCCGGATCGCCGAGGAGGGCGACGAGATCTCGGTCGAGACCGAACCGCGCAACGGCCTGCCCGCCGCGCGGCTGACCCTGAGGGTCGAGACGATGGACGGGGCCCGCATCGCCTCGGTGATCGCCGCGACCTCCCCGGCCCAGCTCGAGGAGGGCGCACGCTGATGGACCTGTTCGGAATCGTCGCCACCGTGGTGCTGCTGGTGGCCAACTTCTTCTTCGTCGGAGCCGAGTTCTCCCTGATCGCGGCGCGGCGCAGCATCGTCGAGCCCAAGGCCCTGGAGGGCGGCCGCCCCGCTCGGATGACCCTGTGGGCCATCGAGAACGTCTCGCTCATGATGGCCGGCGCGCAGCTGGGCATCACGGTCTGCTCGCTCGCACTGGGCTGGGTCACCAAGCCCATGGTCCAGTACGCGATCGAGGGCCCGCTGGAGTCCTGGGGCGTGCCCGCGACCCTGATCAGCGTGATCTCCTACGCGATCGCGCTGGCGGTGGTCACCTACCTGCACGTCGTGCTGGGCGAGATGGTGCCCAAGAACATCGCGCTGGCCGGGCCGGAGCGGATGGCGCTCGTGCTGGGGCCGATCCTGGTCGTCGTCGTGCGCGTGCTGCAGCCGGTGCTGTGGCTCATGAACGCGATCGGCAACGGGATCCTGCGGATGTTCAAGGTCGAGCCCAAGAACGAGGTGGCCAGCACGTTCACCCGGGACGAGGTCGCCGGGCTGGTCGAGGAGTCGCGCGAGGGCGGTCTGCTGGACCGCCAGGACGAGCGGCTGCTGCTGGGCGCGCTGACCTTCGAGAGCCGGGACGTCAGCTCGGTGGTCATCCCCATCGGGAAGGTGACCATCCTGCCGGAGTCGGTGACCCCGGCCCAGGTCGAGGACGCCGCGGTGGAGGGCTTCTCCCGCTACCCGCTGCGCTCCGAGGCCGGGGAGCTGACCGGCTACGTCCACATCAAGGACGTCATCGCGACGCCGGAGCCGCAGCGGGACCTCCCGCTGGAGCGGGCGAAGGTCCGCGAGCTGCCGTCCTTCGCCCCCGACGAGTCGGTGGGCCCCGCCCTGCGGCGGATGCAGAAGGACGGCGCCCACCTGGCGCTGGTCCGCGACGCCGCCTCGGGCGAGACCGTGGGCCTGGTGACGCTGGAGGACATGCTCGAGGAGCTGGTCGGCCAGATCCGGGACGACTCCCGGACGGCGGCGGTCTAGGGCCCGCCACCACGAACGCCCCCGGTGCACCGCGCGGTGCGCCGGGGGCGTTCGCCGTGTCCGGGGTGGTCCGGGAGGGGCCTCGCGCGGCCGGGCAGGACCGTCGGGCCCCGGTGCATGGCCGAGCCGGGCTGGACCGTCGGGCCCCGGCGCGCGGCCGGGGCGGCGAGGGTCAGGCCTCGCGCGCGGCCGGGGCGGCGTCGTCGTGCTCCTCCGCAGGGCGTCCCGCCCCCGGCGCGAAGTCCTCCACGTACTGCCGGATCAGCCGGTCCACGTTGCGGTCCCGGACGAAGCCGAGCTCCAGCATCCGCTGGACCTCGAACTCGCCGGGCCACGAGCAGACGATGTCCATGACGGCCTGGTCCGGGGCGTCGTGGACCAGGGCGCGGGCCTCGGCGCCGCCGATCCGCTCCAGCGCCTCGAGCATCTCGCCCACGGTCACGCTGATGCCGGGCACGTTCATCCCGCGCCACGCCCCGATCAGCTCGCCCTCGACCTCCAGCGCACGCACCAGGTTGGCGACGGCGGCCCGCGGGGAGGACAGCCACATGCGGGTCTCGTGCGGCACGGGGCAGGGCGCCGCCTCCCCGTTCAGCGGCTCCCGGACGATCCCGCTGGCGAAGGACGACGCCGCGGAGTTCGGCCGCCCGGGCCGCACCGAGATGGTGGGCAGGCGGCAGATCCGGCCGTCGACGTACCCGCGCCGCGAGTACTCGTTGACCAGGAGCTCTCCCACGGCCTTCAGGGCCCCGTAGGTCGAGTCGGGCTGCTCGGCCCACTCCTCCGGGACCACCTCGGGCGGGTCCCCGCCGAAGACCGCGAGCGAGCTGGTGAAGACCACCCGGGGCCGCGCCCCGGTCCGGCGGGCGGCCTCGAGCAGGGCGCGCGTGCCGTCCACGTTGACCCGCATCGCGAGGTCGAAGTTCTCCTCCGAGCCCCCGGAGAGCACCGCGGCCAGGTGGTAGATCCCGACGACGTCGTCCGTCACCTCCTCCTCGAGCAGCTCCGGGGACGCGACGTCGCCCACCACGGAGCGCACCCGGCGGTCCGCGACCGGGCACTCGGCGAGGTCCAGGGACACGATCTCCTCGAAGGGGACGGGCGGGTCCCCCGCGTCGAGCCGCTGCAGCAGCAGCTCGACGACGCGGCTGCCCAGGAACCCGGCTCCGCCGGTGACGATGATCTTCATGGATGCTCCTCCTATGGGTGGATGGACGCTAGGGGTGGATGGCCCGCTGTGGGTGGGTGGACGGGTGGGGACGCCGCTACGACGCGGGCGCGGCGGCCGGCGCCTCGGCGGGGAACTCGCGCGCGGCGCGCTCGCTCTGCTCCATGTGGCCCGCCATGGCGGCGGCCGCCCCCTCGGCGTCGTGCCGCTCCAGGGCGGAGAGGATCTCGGCGTGCCAGCGGACCGCGTCCACCCGCACGCTGAGGTGCGAGGAGGTGCGCAGCCTGACGGCCCGGAGGACCTGCTCGAGCGGCTCGTAGGCGGCGGCCAGGAACTCGTTGCGGGCGGCGGCGATGATCGCGCGGTGGAAGTTGAGGTCGGCCTCGGCGGAGCGCGTGGCGTCGGCGTCGTCGAGGCCCTCGCGCATCTGCTCCAGGAGCTCGCGCAGGTGCCGCAGCTCCGCGGAGCGGATCCGGGTGGCGGCCAGGGACGCGGTGCCCACCTCGATCACCCGGCGGGACTCCATGAGGGAGCGGGTCAGCTCCTCGGCGTCGCCGCCCAGGCTCCCGCGCAGGGTCATGACGTCCGGGTCCAGGGCCGACCAGCCGGACGGGGGCCGGACGCGGTTGCGCCGCCCCTGCCGGACCTCGATGACGCCGCGGGCGCTGAGGTCCTTGACAGCCTCGCGGATCGTCAGGCGAGAGACGTCGTAGGCCTGGGCGAGGGCCGCCTCGGCCGGCATCTCCTCGCCGATGCGGTACCGCCCGCTTCCGATGTCCTCGAGGATTCGGCGGGTGACCTGCTCTGACATCGTCATGGGGTACTCCTCGGGGAGGGCGCCTCGTCGCGCGTGGTGTGTGGGCGTTGACACATCCAAGATTACCAATACACTTATCAGATATCTGACAGGTGCGACGTCGATGTCGCCTCCCCGGCCGGAATCAACGAGGATTTCCATGACCACAACCACCCTGGTGCTGCTCGGCCTGGCCTCCGTGGCCGCCATCCTGGCACTGATCATCAAGGCCAAGGCCCACCCGTTCCTCGCGCTGCTCATCGTCTCGGTGGCGCTCGCGCTGGTCGCGGGGATCCCGCTCGCGGAGGTCGTCCCGACGCTCACCGACGGGATGGGCGGCACGCTCGGCTCCGTCGCCCTCATCGTCACCCTGGGTGCCATGCTGGGGCGGATCGTGGAGGTCTCCGGCGGCGCCGACGTCCTGGCGAAGAAGATGCTCGCCGTCTTCGGGCCCGAGCGGGCGCCGTGGGCGCTGGGCGCCGCGAGCTTCCTGTTCGGCATCCCCGTCTTCGTCGACGTCGCGCTGATCGTGCTGATCCCGATCGTGCTGTCCGTGGGGCGCCGGCTCGGGGGCAACATGCTCACCTACGCCCTGCCCACCGTCATGGCGCTGCTGACCGTGCACGTGATCCTGCCGCCGCACCCCGGGATCGTGGGCGGCGCGGAGATCATGGGGGCCGACGTCGGGATGGTCCTGCTCCTGGGCCTCGTCCCCGCCCTCATCATGTGGTTCTTCTCCCAGGTGGCCAGCGGGTTCGTGCAGAAGCGCGTCTCCTCCCCGGTGCCGGCGCTGCAGGCGGCGGCGGTGGGCGGGAGCCCGGCGTCGTCGGGAACCGCGGGCGGTGGCGCCGGGACGGCGTCGGGATCCGCCGGGGGCCCCGCCGCCGACGAGGAGGCCGACGCCGCGACCCACTCCTCGCCGGTCGTGGCGAACCCGCCGGGCGTGGGCCTGGTCCTGGCGATGATCGTGACGCCGCTGGTGCTGATCATGGCCCAGACCGTGACCGCGCTGGTGCTCCCGGAGGGCAACGGCCTGCGCAGCTTCTTCGCCCTCGTCGGCGCCTCGCCGATGGCGCTGCTCATCGGCGTGCTGCTCGCGATCGTCCTGCTGGGCTACCGCCGCGGCTGGGGTCTGGGGCAGGCCGAGGACATCATCAACTCCTCGCTCCCGCCGATCGCCGCGGTCATCCTGATCACCGGCGCGGGCGGCACCTTCGGCCACGTCCTGTCGGAGACCGGCGTCGCGGGCGCCGTCGCGGAGGTTCTGGCCGGGTCCGGGCTGCCGATCGTGGTCCTGGCCTATCTCATGGCCGCGCTGATCCGGGCGGCCCAGGGGTCCGCGACCGTCGCGGTGCTGACGGCCTCGCCGCTCATCGCCCCGCTCGCCGCCCAGCTGGAGCTGGCCCCGCTGCAGATCGCGCTGGTGACCATCACCATCGGCGTCGGCTCCATGGCGCTCTCGCACGTCAACGACTCCCTGTTCTGGGTCTGGAGCCGGTACTTCCAGGTCTCCACCGCCACGGCGCTGAAGTCCTACACCGTCCTCACGACCAGCACCTCGCTGGTCGGGTTCGGCGTCGTGTGCGCCCTGTGGCCGCTGGTCGCGGCCGTGGCCTGACACCGGCGCCGTCCGCACACCCGTCCGCACGTCCGGCAGCCCGGCCGTCCGCACGTCCGAGCGCTAGTCCGGCCGTCTGGCCGTCTGGCCGTCCGCCCGTCCGCCCGTCCGCCCGTCCGCCCGCCCGAGGGTCCGTCCGGCCGTTCGCTCGGCAGCCAGGCCGATCCGCCAGCTCCTCGACGACCGCCCACTCCGCTTCCCCGCGTCTCCGGCGCGCCCCGAAAGGTCTCCCCATGCTCACCTCACCCCGCCGCCTCCTCGTCCTCGACGACGACCCCACCGGCTCCCAGTGCGTCCACGGCGTCTCCGTGGCGTTCGACGAGGAGCCCGGCCCCATCCGCCAGACCCTGGCGGAGCCGGGCAGCACCTGCTTCGTCCTGACCAACACCCGCGCGCTCGGTGAGGCCGACGCCGTGGCGGCCAACCGGCGCATCGTCGAGGGCGTCCTGGCGACGGCCGGCGCCGCGCCCGCGGCCGATGGCACCGACTCCACCTCCGACGAGCCCGCGCCCGCGTCCGACGCCGGGGGAGCGGCGCCCGGAGACGCCCCGGCGGGCCTGCACGTCGTCTCCCGCTCGGACTCGACGCTGCGCGGTCACGTGATCGCCGAGCCGAACGCCATCGCCGACGCACTCGAGGCCGCCGGCCGCCCCGTCGACGCCTTCCTCTTCTGCCCCGCGATGATCGAGGCGGGCCGCTACACCGAGGACGACGTCCACTACGCGATGGTCCAGGGCGAGGCCCGGCGCGTCGAGGACACCGACTTCGCCCAGGACGCCACCTTCGGCTACGCCCACTCCGACCTGCGCGAGTTCCTCGAGGAGAAGTCCGGCGGCGCGGTGCCCGCCGCCGAGGTCCTGAGCATCGGCCTGGGCGACATCCGCGAGGGCGGGGTCGGGCGCGTCGTCGAGATCCTCGCCGAGGCCGCGGGGCGCCGCTGGGTCGTGGTCAACGCGACCGAGTACTCCGACATGGAGGTCGTCGCCGACGCCGTGACCGAGCTCGAGGCCCGCGGCCGCGTGTTCGTCTCCCGCTGTGGTCCCTCGTTCGTCCGCCCCCTCGCGGGCCAGGAGGGCGCCCGGGTCCTCGACGCGGAGGATATCCGCGCGGCCGGCTCGGGCGGGCGCGCCGCTGGGCCGTCCGACGACGCCGTCGAACCGTCCGCCGCCGCCGGCCCGGACGGCGAAGCTGCCGACTCGTCCGTCACCGCCCGCGTGGACGGAGCCGCCCCGTCCCGCGCCCGGCACGGCCTCGTCGTCGTCGGGTCCCACGTCGGCCTGACCACCCGCCAGCTGCGCGCGGTCCAGGAGCGGGGCACGCTGACCGAGTTCGAGCTCGACGTCGCCCGCCTCCTCGACGGGGCCCAGCGGGAGCGCCACCTCGAGGAGACCGTCGCGGCGATCCGCGCGGAGCTCGGCCGCAACGACTGCGTCGTCTACACCAGCCGGGAGCGCGTGAGCACCGAGGATCCCGACGAGTCGCTGGCGATCGCCCGCAGCGTCTCCGACGCCGTGGTGCGCGTGGTCGAGGAGGTCCGCGGCGCGCTGCCCGCCTGGGTGGTCGCCAAGGGCGGCATCACCTCCCACGAGGTCGCCCACCGCGGCCTCGGCATCCGGCTCGCGACCGTGGCCGGGCAGTTCTTCCCCGGCCAGATCTCCCTGTTCCGCCCCGAGGAGGCCCCCGCCGAGACCCTCGGCTGCCCCTACGTGGTCTTCCCCGGCAACGTGGGCGGCGAGCAGGCCCTGGCCGACGTCGTGGACCGCCTGCGCGAGGCCGAGGCCTGAGGGGTCCGTCCCTCCGGATCCTGCCGCCCCCGGCCTCTCCTTCCACGTCCGACCGATTCTCCCTCCCGACCGTTTCCCCGCTTTCCCACTACCCCAAGGATGAACACATGAACACCACCCTCTCCGTCGGCTGGATCGGCCTGGGCGCCATGGGCACCCCCATGTCCCTCGTCACCGCCCGCGCGGGCCACCGCGTGACCGCCTACGACATGTCCCCGCAGGCCCTCGAGGCCGTCGCCCCCGACGTCGCCTCCGCCGAGTCCGCCCGCGCCGCCGCGGAGGGGGCCGACGTCGTCGTCATCATGGTCGCCACCGGGCCGCAGCTCGAGGCCGTGCTGTTCGGCGAGGCCGGGATCGCCGAGGTCCTCTCGCCGGAGACGACCGTGATGGTCATGTCCACGGTAGGCCCGCGGGCGATGGACGAGGCGACCGCCCGCCTGCTGCCGACCACCTCGCACGTGGTGGACGCGCCGGTCTCGGGCGGCGTGGCGCGGGCCCGGACCGGCGACCTGCTGGTCATGGTCTCCGGGACCGAGGACGACGTCGCCTCGGCCCGCCCCCTCCTGGACGCGATGGCCGGCAACGCCCCCGTGGTGGGCGGCCGGCCCGGCGACGGGCAGCGCTTCAAGGTCGTCAACCAGCTGCTGTGCGGCGTGCACATCGCCGCGGCGGGGGAGGCGCTCGCGCTTGCAGACTCCATGGGGCTCGACGTCGCGCAGTGCCACGAGGTCATGAACACCGGCGCGGCGGCGTCGTTCATGTTCAACGACCGCGGCCAGCGCATGGTCGCCGAGGAGTTCGACGAGGCGCGCTCGGCCCTGAACATCTTCGTCAAGGACATGGGCCTGGTCACCGACGCCGCGCGTCAGGTCGAGCAGCCGGTGCCGCTCGCGGCCTCGGCCGAGCAGCTCTACCTGCGCGGACGCCGCGAGGGCCTGGGGCTGAAGGACGACTCGGTGGTCTACGACCTGCTCCGCCGGCGGTAGGCGCCCGGCCCGCGCCGCGGGGGAGCGGTGCGCGGGCCGGCCGCCGCGGGCTGCGGGGAGCGGTGCGCGACCGGCCGACGCGGCGGGTCGGTGCGCGGGGGTTGTCCGGCGTGCGGGGGTCCGGTGAGCCGGTCCGCGGAGCTGGACCCGCGATGCGGCGTGCGGGGGTTCGGCGAACGAGTCAGCGGCCGGAGCACGACGGCCGAGCGGGCGTCCCCAACTGGTCCCGGACGGCCCCCGCGGGGACATGACCGGGTCATGCTGGTTCCTCGACGGGCGGTGGCCGAGCGGGCCGCCGTCACCGCACGCAGCCGCGCGAGGAGAGCATGATGAGCCGTGTAGTAGCGATTTTCGGAGGTATCGTTCCGAAGACCGAGACCGAGACCGAGACCGAGACCGAGACCGAGACCGAGACCGAGACCGAGACCGAGACCGGAGCCAGGTCTAAGTCCGAATCCGAGACCCGGTCCGAAACCGGAGCATGGGCCGACATGGGGGCCGGGGACGACGCCGAGTCGAAGTCGGGCATGACATGGAGCGGAGGAATGCCTCCCCGCTATCGGACGCAGAGGCGCCGCGGCCGGCGATCTCCGGAACGAAAGCTCCGAAAAAGCCGAGCACAGAGCACGACATACTGTGACCCCGCGGGGAAAACCGCGGTCGGCATCCCGGCCGCCTCGCGGGCCACCATCGCCTCCGCTGCCGCCGCTGTCTTCGCCAGCGCTGTCGCTGTCGTCGCCCCCGCCCCCGCTGCCGCCGCCACCGCTATCGCCGATGTCGCCACTGCTACTGCCACCTCTACCGCCGGCGCCGACGTCGCTACCTCCGTCGTCGGCTCCGCGCTTTCCCTCGGCTCGCGGGACCTGACATGCATCTGACGTTCCCGGGGCAGCTCGGATTCGCGGTCCGGTCCGCGAGGAAGGCCTACGGCCTGACCCAGGAGGAGCTGGCCGGGATCGCGGGGGTCAGCGACCGGACCGTCCGAGCCATCGAGCGGGGCAGGGGCACGGTGGCCCTCGGCACGGTGGTGAGGGTGGCGCGGCACGTCGGCCTCGAGCTGACCCTCCAGGACGCCGTGCTGTGGCCCCACCACCTCATCGACTCCGCGCACACCGCGCGCCTCCGCGCCCTGCTGGCCCGCCAAGGCGAGGTGCGCCAACGACTGCTGGACCGGGACGCGCGGCGCGTCCGGCAGGGCGCGGAGGCCCTGCGACCGGTGCGTGAGGCCTCCCAACGACTTCGGGAGGCCACCGGCTGGGAGCCTGACCCCGACGACGGGGAGGGTCGCTGAGGCGCCCGGACCGGCGGCCCGCCTAGTCCGCGGGGGTCAGCGTCGTCGGGCGCTCGGGGTCGTAGGTGCCGAAGCCCTCGAGGACCTCGCGCTGGGCCGCGGTGAGCCGCCGGGTGCCGCCGGCCGCCTCGTCGATGAGGACCATGACGTTCTGCCCGTCGAAGGCCACCGCCCCGCCCTGCACGCCGCGGAAGGTGATGGTGAACGACGTCGTGCCGACCCGCCCGATCCCCAGCTCGATCCGCAGCGCCTCCGCGCCGTAGTGGACCGGGGCGCGGTAGTTGATCTCGGTGCGGGCCACCAGCGTGGGGCGGATCGACTCGGCGAGCTCGGTCAGCGACAGCATCCACTGGATCCGGGCGTCCTCGGTGAGGGTCAGGATGCGGGCGTTGTTGACGTGGCCCATGAGGTCCTGGTCGGACCAGCGGATCTCGGGGGTGGCGACGTAGCCGGGGTAGGTGGACATGCGGGCTCGCTTCCGTGCGGTGGGTGGCCCGGTCCCGGCGTGCGGGAGCGGGCGTCTCTCGACTCACGGTAGTCGTTCCCGGCGGCGAGTCCCCGCACCCGGGCTGCGATCGTCCGCCGGACGCGAATGACCCCCGCCGGGACGGTCGGTCCCGCGGGGGTCATTCACATCAATCACTCGCACCTATGAGGTAGTTCCCACCGTAGGAGCCGACCCTGGGCGTACCCTTGGGATCCACTGCGTGGAGGCCCCCAGTAGCCTTGGGTTTCGCCCCGGATCGGGGCGAATCCCGACGACGTCGGCCTTCACGGGGCCCTGGTGCGGGTCGTGCGGCTAGGCTCTTAGCATGCAGATGACTTCCCTCGCCCTCGCGGCGGCATCCGGACCCGCCCGACTCACCGCCGGCGGCTCCGCGCAGGCTCCCGCCCACGAGCCGCAGGAGCTGACCGGCATCGCGGGCTGGGTCGTGCAGGTGATGGAGGCCCTCGGGGCGGTGGGCGCCGGGCTGCTGATCGCGCTCGAGAACCTGTTCCCGCCGCTGCCCTCCGAGGCGATCCTGCCGCTGGCCGGGTTCACCGCGAGCCGCGGCGAGCTCAGCCTCGCCGCCGCGCTCATCTTCACGACCCTCGGCTCCGTGGTCGGGGCGCTCGCGCTCTACGGGGTGGGGAGGGCCGTCGGGCTGGAGCGGATCCGCGGGATCGCGCGGCGGATGCCGCTGGTCGACGTCGCGGACGTCGACAAGACCATGGCCTGGTTCCACCGCCACGGGTACAAGGCCATCTTCTTCGGGCGCATGATCCCGATCTTCCGCAGCCTCATCTCGATCCCCGCCGGCGTGGAGAAGATGCCGCTGCTGCCCTTCACGGCCCTCACGGCCCTGGGCAGCGCCATCTGGAACACGATCTTCGTCCTGGCCGGGTTCTACCTCGGGGAGAACTGGCACGTCGTCGAGGGATACGTCGGGATCTTCCAGAAGATCGTGATCGCGGTGGTCGTGGTCCTGGTGGCGTGGTGGCTGGTGGGGCGGATCCGCTCGCGGCGCGCCCGGTCCCTCGGCGGGGACGCGAGCGAGGACCGGGACGCGCCGGCCTGATCGGCGTGCCCGGCCCGAGGGGAACCGGAAACCCGCAGCGCGTCATTTCTGAACCGACGCTCTGACCTCAACCGAGGCTCCGAGACGCTTGCAGCGCACCGCTCCCGCGCCGACGGGTCACCGGGGCCCGCGCTCACCGCTCCCTGCGGGCCGCGGCCGAGGGGGAGGCCAGCATGAACTCGGGCGGGGCGAACCCCTCGCGCGCGAAGGCGCGGGCGACGGCGCGGGCCACCGGCTCGGCGTCGTCCCGGCCGACCAGCGCGATCGCCGAGCCGCCGAAGCCGCCGCCCGTCATCCGGGCCCCCAGCGCGCCCGCCCGGTGCGCGGCGTCGACGGCGAGGTCGAGCTCGGCGCAGGAGACCGCGTAGTCGTCGCGCAGCGAGGCGTGCGAGGCCGCGAGCAGACCGCCCAGCTCGGCCCACGGCCCCGGCCGGGCTTCGGGCTCGCGGAACTCGCGGAAGAGGTCCGCGCAGCGCTGCACCCGGGCCATCTCGGTCCAGGCGTGCCGGAGGAGCGCGCGCACCGGTGGTGCGCCGTCCCGGCTCTCGGGCCGCTTCCTGTCGGGTCCGTCCCCGTCCCGTCCTTCTCGGTCCGGTCCATTCCCGTCCAGTCCCTCTCCGTCCGGTCCGTCCCCGTTCGGATCCTCCCTCTTCGGCCCCTTCCCGTTCGGCACTTCTGCCTTCGGGGCAGCCGACGCCGGGTCCAGCGCGTCCCAGCGCTCGAGCGCCCGGTCCGCGGCCCCGGCGTCGGGGTGCTCCCCCAGGGCATCGCGGAGGGTGCCCAGGCCCAGGGCGCGCGCGGCGTCGTCGCACCCCTTCCGGCGCCGGGCGTACTGGCCGTCCACGAGACGGTGCGGGGCGCGGGTGTCGATGACCAGCAGGGCCAGGCCCGCGGCGTCGAGATCGACGTCCACCGGCGCGGAGGAGAAGTCGCGGCAGTCGATCGCGAGCACCGAGCCCTCGCGGGCCCGCAGGGAGATCGACTGGTCCATGCCGCCGGTGCTCGCGCCCGCGATCTCGTTCTCGGCGAGGATGCATGCGGCGGCCAGGCGGGCCCGGCCGGCGTCGGTCGCGGACCAGGGGGAACGGTCCGAGCGCCTCGCGGCAGGGGCGGGGTCCGGGTCCGGGTCCGAGGCACCGTCTGACGCACCGGCTGCGGCCCCCTCCGCGGCGAGAGCGTCGAAGGCCAGGGCGACCGCGCACTCGAGCGCCGCCGAGGAGGAGAGCCCCGCGCCCAGGGGCACCGCCGAGTCCACGGCGAGGTCCGCGCCCGGGTACTCGCCCAGGCCCTCCCGCGCCATCGCCCACGGCACGCCGGCCACGTAGGCCAGCCACCCCTCCACCGCGCCCGGCGCGACGTCGTCGAGCGGCACGGCGCGGATCCCGCCGTCCTCCTGCGCCGAGACCGCGCGGACCAGCCCGTCCTCGCGCGGCGCGACGGCCACGACGGTCCGGTGCGGCAGCGCCAGCGGCAGCACGGTGCCGCCGCTGTAGTCGATGTGCTCGCCCAGCAGGTTCACCCGGCCCGGGGCCGAGAAGATCCCCCAGGGCTCGCGCCCGTAGGCGGCGCGGAAGGCCCCGGCCGCCCGCTCCGCCTGCTCACCGGCCGGGGGAGCGGGGCGCCAGGCCACGCCCTCCCCGGAAGCGCGCGACGTCGTTCCGTCCGCGGCCCGCACCGGGGCCGCTCCGACCGCCGCCTCCGCCGGGACCGTCCCATCCGCCGGACCCGCCCCGGCCCGGCGCCTCACGGCGCCACCTCGCGGAACCGGGCCGCGATGCGCTCCGGCGTGGTGTCGCTGACCCACGCCCCCACGCCCGACTCCGAGCCCGCCAGGTACTTCAGCTTCCCGGGCGCGCGCAGCAGCGAGAACACGTGCAGCCGCATCCGGGAGATCCCCTCGCCCCCGCGGGCGGGCACCTGGTGCCACACCGCGATGTAGGGCAGCCGGTCCACGCCGTCGAAGAACCGGTCCAACCGCCCGAGCAGATCCAGGTACAGGTCCGCGAGCTCGTCCTTCTCGGCCTCGGTCAGCTCGGTGAAGTCCGCGGCCGCGCGCCGGGGCATCACCATGAGCTCCACGGGCCACTTGGCCGCGAACGGCACGTAGGCCACCCAGTGCCGCGTCTCCTCGACGACGCGCGTGCCCTCGGTCAGCTCGGCCTCGAGCACCTCGCCCAGCAGGTCCCCGCCCTCCCGGGCCCGCTCGCGCGCCCGCCGCTGCACGGCGGCCGTCTGCGGCGGCAGGTACGGGTAGGCGTAGATCTGCCCGTGCGGGTGGTGCAGCGTCACCCCGATCTCCTCGCCCCGGTTCTCGAACGGGACCACCTGGACCACGCCCTCCAGCGCGTTGAGCTCGCGGGTGCGGTGGGTCCACGCCTCGATCACCGTGCGCGCGCGCCGGTGTCCGAGCCCGGCGAAGGAGCCCCGCCGGTCTGAGGTGAAGCTGACGACCTCGCAGCGGCCCGCCGGCGTCGTCTCCACGAAGGGCGGCCGGTCCCGCAGGACCTCCAGCGGGCCCTGCAGCGAGGGGAAGCGGTTCTCGAAGACGACGACGTCGTAGGCCTCCTCCGGGATCTCGCCCGGCACGCTGCCCTGCCCGGCGGGCGCGAGCGGGTCCTCGTCGGCCGGGGGCAGGAAGGTCCGGTTCATCCGGTGCGCGGCGAGCGCGACCGGATCCCCGGTCAGCGGGTCCACGCGGATGCTCGCCGAGGCGTGCGGCGGCAGCTCCCGCGGCGCGAGCGGCCGGGGGTCGCGGATGGTCCGGGTCGCCCGGCCGGAGACGTAGGGCTCGGTGTCGTCGAAGAAGATGATCTCGCGGCCGTCGGCCAGCCGGCCGCGGGTCACGCGGACCGCGGTCGCGGCGTGGGTCTCGGTGCTCATGATGCGACGATCACCTCCGCGACCGACTCCCGCAGCAGCGCGAGCGCCTCGGGAGGCAGGCCCGGCTCCGTGATCACGGTGTCCACCTCGGACCAGCGGGCGAAGCCGGAGAGCCCGGTGACGCCCCACTTGCTGTGGTCGAAGACCGCCACGACCTGCCGCGCCGCGCGCACCAGCGCCCGGTTGGTGCGCGCCTCGTTGAGGTTGGGGGTGGTCAGCCCCGACTCGCCCGCCCCGTGCGCGCCGATGAACAGCAGGTCCACGTGCAGGTCGGCCAGGGCGGCGTCGGCCAGGGGCCCCACCAGGGCGTCCGACGGCGTGCGCTCGCCGCCCGTGAGCAGCACGCGCGGCTCCGCGGCCCCGCCGTGCCGGTGCCGGTTCCGGGAGCGGAAGAACTCGTCCGCCACGGGGAGGGAGTTGGTCACCACGGTCAGGTCGCCGACGCGGTGCGGCCCGGTGACCTCCTGGGCGATCCGGGTGCAGGTGGTCCCGGCCGAGAAGGCCACCGAGTGCCCGGGGTGCAGGAGGCGGGCGGCGCGCCGCGCGATCGCGGCCTTGCCCTCCGCGTGCAGCGACATCTTCTCGGCGTAGTCGGGCTCCAGGGTCGAGGCCGCGGACTCGGCGCCGCCGTGCACCCGGTTGAGCAGCCCCTGCTCGTCCAGCTCGGCGAGGTCCCGGCGCACGGTCATGGCCGAGACGTCGAGCAGCTCGGCGAGGTCGTGCACGTGCACCGTGCCCCGGGCCTGCACCTCGTGCAGGATGCGCGAATGTCGCTGTTGCGCCAGCATGTCTGGTCCCCTTCTGCCGAACGGCCCGTGGCGGCGTCCACCGCGCCACGCTACAGATTATGGCACAAAAACGAACAGATGAACCCGGTCGACATGCGGATTCATCCTCGACGACGGTTCGCGGCGCGGGCTGTCCGGGTCCAGCGGTACCGCATTCTTCCGCGTTCGATCGTTCCGAGCGACACATTTCCCACAATGTGGTGTGACCCCTGTCTCTCCGGCTCCGACTCTGTACACTCTGTTCAAACAAACATTTACAAACAGTTTTCGCACGGCGGCCGACGCCGGCGGAACGGGAACCAGGAGGACACCCATGGTCTCAGCCCCCACCCCCACGACCGCCGCGGACGCGCCCGCCGGGACCGCCGCCGGACGGGAGCCGCTCCGGATCTCCGCCGAGGACGCGCCGGCCCGGCTGCACCTGCGGGCGGGCGGCGTCTCGCTCCTGCTCGACGTCGCGGACGGCCGGCTGCCCGGCGTCGTGCACTGGGGCGCCGACCTCGGGGACCTGAGCGCGGAGGACGCCGCCCTGCTGGCCCGGGGCCAGCTGCCCAACCGCACCTTCAACGACCAGGACATGCCGCAGCGGCTGGACATGCTCGGGAGCCAGCACGAGGGGTATCAGGGGCGCCCCGGGCTGGACGGCTCGCGCCGCGACGGCTCGGGTTGGACCCCGCGCTTCCTGCTGACGGGGCTCGAGGTGCGGGGCGCCGCCGGGGATGCGGCCGGGCCCGACGCCGCCGCGGCCGGGTCCGGAGGGGACGCGGCCGCGCCCGACGCCGCCGCCGAGCCCGGCGGCCTCCTCGCCCCCGGCCCGGCCGCCGTCGTCTTCCACGCCGCCGACGAGCGCGAGGGCCTGCGCGTGAGCCTCGCCGTCGAGCTGCTGGAAAGCGGCCTGGTCCGGGCCCGCGCGACCCTGACCAACGCCGGCCCCGGCGAGTACGAGGTGCGCGAGCTCGGCGTCGTCCTCCCCGTCCCCGCCCAGGCCGGCGAGCTGTTCGACCTCGCCGGCCACTGGGGCAAGGAGCGCGTGCCGCAGCGCCGGCCCTTCGGCGTCGGGACGCACCTGCGGGAGGGCCGCAAGGGCCGCACCGGGGCCGACGCCGCCCTCCTGCTGACCGCGGGCACCCCCGGCTTCGGCTTCGGCGAGGGCGAGGTCTGGGGCCTGCACACCGCCTTCTCCGGCAACCACCGCACCTGGGCCGAGCGCCTCTACAGCGGCCACCGCGTGCTGGGCGGCTCCGAGCTGCTGCTGCCCGGGGAGGTCGTCCTGGGCGAGGGGGAGAGCTACGCCGGGGCGTGGGCCTACGCCGCGTGGGGGGTCGGCCAGGACGAGCAGGCGCGGCGCATCCACCGCTGGCTGCGCGCGCGCCCGGGCCACCCGCGCCGGGAGCGCCCCGTGACCCTGAACGTCTGGGAGGCCGTCTACTTCGACCACGACCTCGCCCGCCTCACCGACCTCGCCGACCGCGCGGCGGACCTCGGCATCGAGCGCTACGTGCTCGACGACGGCTGGTTCGGCGCCCGCCGTGACGACACCGCGGGCCTCGGCGACTGGGTCGTCTCCCCGGACGCCTGGCCGGACGGCCTCGCCCCGCTCGTCGACCACGTGTCCGCCCTCGGCATGGAGTTCGGCCTGTGGGTCGAGCCCGAGATGGTCAACCCCGACTCCGACGTCGCCCGCGCCCACCCCGAGTGGACGATGGCCCCCGCCGGCCGCCTGCCCAACGAGTCCCGGCACCAGCAGGTGCTGAACCTGGGCATCCCCGAGGCCTACGCGCACGTGCGGGACCAGCTGGTCGCGATCCTCGAGGAGCACCCCGGCATCGCCTACCTGAAGTGGGACCACAACCGCGACCTGCTGGAGGCCGGCACCGCCCCCACCGGGCGCCCGGGCGTGCACGAGCAGACCCTGGCCGCCTACCGGCTCATGGACGAGCTGCGGGAGCGGTTCCCCGCGCTGGAGATCGAGTCCTGCTCCTCGGGCGGGGCGCGCGTGGACCTCGAGGTCCTGCAGCGCACCGACCGCGTCTGGACCTCGGACTGCATCGACCCGCTGGAGCGTCAGCAGATGCACCGCTGGACCCAGCAGATCCTGCCCGCCGAGCTGATGGGCGCGCACGTGGCCTCCGGGGTCTCGCACACCACGGGCCGCATCCACACGCTGCACTTCCGCGCGGCCACGGCCGTGTGGGGGCACCTGGGCGTGGAGTGGGACCTGGCGCGGGCCACCGAGGCCGAGCTCGCCGAGCTCGGGGAGTGGATCGCCCTGCACCGGCGGCACCGCGAGCTGCTGCACGGCGGGGAGCTGGTCCGCATGGACGCCTTCGACCCCACGGTCTCGGTGCACGGCGTCGTCGCCGCGGACCGGGGCGAGGCCCTGTTCGGGGTGACCTCGCTCGGCTCCTCCGACGTCGACCCGGTCGGCCGCTTCCGCCTGCGCGGCCTGGACCCCGAGCGCCGCTACGCGGTGCGCGACGTGACCCCGGGCCCCGTTCCCGACGGCTACCGCCCGGCCCCGTGGTGGCCGGCCGACGGCCCGGTCGAGGTCCCCGGGCGGCTCCTGATGGACCCGGGCCTGCACCTGCCCGGCCAGTTCCCGGAGTCCTCCCGGCTGCTGCACCTGACCGTCCTCGAGGGATAGGGGAGCCGCGATGAGCACGACGACGCGCCAGATCGTCCTCGACCCGGACGCCGCCCGGAACCGTCGGGCGAGGGAGCGCGGGCCGGTCACCCGGCGGTCCGCGCGCCGCCGGGGGCTGCTGCTGCCCCTGGCGTTCCTGGCTCCCGCGGGGCTGGGGTACCTGGTCTTCTACCTGTGGCCCACGGTGCGGGGCATCTGGCTGAGCTTTACGAGCTTCAACCTGCTGACGCCCGCCGAGTTCGTGGGGCTGGACAACTACCGCCGGCTGGTCCAGGACCCGCTGTTCTGGGACTCGCTGGGCATCACCGTCTGGTACGTGGTGCTCAACATCGGGCTGCAGACCGTGCTGGCGCTGATCATCGCGCTGATGATGCACCAGCTGACGCGCTCGACGTTCCTGCGCGGCGTCGTGCTCTCCCCGTTCATGGTCTCCAACGTGGTGGCCGCGCTGGTGTGGCTGTGGATCCTGGACACCCAGTTCGGCGTGGCCAACCAGGTCCTGGAGTGGCTGGGGGTCGGCAGCATCGGGTTCCTGACCGACGAGTTCTGGTCCATCCCCACGATCGCCGCGATCAACGTGTGGCGGCACATGGGGTACACGGCGCTGCTGATCTTCGCCGGGCTGCAGACCCTGCCGGACACGGTCTACGAGGCCGCGCGGATCGACGGCGCGGGGGAGACGCGGATCTTCTTCTCGATCACGATGCCGCTGCTGCGCCCCATCCTGGCGCTCGTGCTGATCATGACCATCATCGGGTCCTTCCAGGTCTTCGACACGGTCGCGGTCACGACGTCGGGCGGTCCCGCCAACTCCACCAACGTGCTGCAGCTCTACATCTACGACATGGCCTTCGGCCGGTTCCAGTTCGGCTACGCCGCCGCGATGTCGGTGGCCCTGCTGATCGTGCTGGGCATCATCACCTTCATCCAATTCAAGCTCACCCGGGCCAACAAGACGGACCTGGACTGAGGGAGGGACCACCGTGAGCACCATTCCCACCGTCGATCCCGCGACGCCCGCCCCTACCCCCACGCCCGCCCCGGCCGCTGCCGCCCGCCCGCGCCGGCCCCGGCCCACGCCGGGCAAGGTCCTCGCCTGGGTCGCGATGGCCCTGATCGTGCTGGTCACGCTCTTCCCGTTCTACTGGATGCTGCGCACCGCCCTGTCCACCAACGCCTCGCTGTACGAGGACCCGGCCGCGGTGCTGCCGCCCGAGTTCTCCACCGGCGGCTTCGCCCGGGTCTTCGGGGCGCAGAGCCAGGAGGAGGCGCTGGCCGAGGGCGGCGCCGCGACCTCCCTGGTCTTCTGGCGCTACATCGTCAACTCCCTGATCGTGGCCACGCTGGTCACCGTGGGGCAGCTGCTGTTCTGCGCGATGGCCGCCTACGCCTTCGCGCGGCTGCGCTGGCCCGGCCGGGACCTCGTCTTCGGGATCTTCCTGGCCGGGCTCATGGTGCCCACGATCTTCACGCTGCTGCCCAACTTCGTGCTCATCAAGGAGCTGGGGCTCATCGACAACGTCCTGGGCATCGCCCTGCCGACCATGTTCATGACGCCGTTCGCGATCTTCTTCCTGCGCCAGTTCTTCCTCAACATCCCCCGGGAGATCGAGGAGGCCGCGCTGCTCGACGGGGTCTCGCGGGTGGGCATCTTCTTCAAGGTCGTCCTGCCGATGGCCGCGGCGCCGATGGCGACGCTGGGCATCCTCACCTACATGACCGCCTGGAACGACTACTTCTGGCCGCTCATGGTCTCCTACACGGACGACTCGCGGGTGCTGACCGTGGCGCTGGGCGTCTTCCGCGCGCAGTCGCCCCAGACCGGCACGGACTGGGCGGGGCTCATGGCGGCCACGCTCGTGGCGGCGCTGCCCATGGTCGTGCTCTTCGCGCTGTTCGCCAAGCGCATCGTCAACTCCATCGGCTTCAACGGACTCAAGTAAGGACCCGTCATGAACGCTTCGCACCGACGCTCCCGCCGCCTGCGCGGGGCCCTCGCCGGGCTCGCCGCCGCCGCCCTGGGGCTCACCGGCTGCGCCTCCGAAGGCGGGGAGGGGGTCAGCAGCTCCTCGAAGACCATCGACTACTGGCTGTGGGACACCAACCAGCTGCCCGCCTACCAGCGCTGCGCCGACCTGTTCGAGGAGTCCCACCCCGGGCTCTCGGTCAACATCACGCAGTACGGCTGGGACGACTACTGGCAGCTGCTGACCGCCGGCTTCATCGCCGAGCGGGGCCCCGACGTCTTCACCAACCACGTCTCCCAGTACCCGCAGTACGTGAGCCTGGAGACCGTGCAGCCGCTCGACGAGCTGGAGGCCACCGCCGCGGTGGACGAGGGCGAGTTCCAGGAGGGGCTGAGCGAGCTCTGGACGGGCGAGGGCGGCAGGATGTACGGCATGCCCAAGGACTGGGACACCGTGGCGGCCTTCTACAACAAGGACATGGTCCGGGAGGCGGGCCTCACCGAGGAGGACCTCGCGACCTGGGACTGGAACCCGCGGGACGGGGGCGGCTTCGAGGACGTCATTGCCCGCCTGACCGTGGACGAGAACGGGGTGCGCGGGGACGAGCCGGGCTTCGACAAGTCCAAGGTCGAGGTCTACGGGCTGGGCCTGAACGAGGCCGGCGGCTCCAGCTTCGGCCAGGCGCAGTGGTCCGGGTTCGCGGCGGCCACCGGCTGGCGCGCGACCGACGAGCCCTTCTGGGACACCTCCTACAACTTCGACGACCCCCGGGCCCAGGAAGCGCTGGACTGGTACTTCGGACTGGTGGACAAGGGCTACATGCCGGCCTACGGGCAGTTCAACCAGGCCGACGGCGTCGCGCCCCAGATCGCCTCGGGCTCGGCGGCGATCGCCTTCGACGGCTCGTGGAGCCTGCGGAGCTACGCCCGCTCGGACCTGGACCTGGGCACGGCCCGCTACCCCACGGGCCCCGACGGCCAGGCCGCCAGCATGATGAACGGCCTCGCGGACTCGATCTCCCGGGACGCCGACGACCCGGAGGCGGCCGCCCAGTGGGTCGCCTTCATGGCCTCGCCCGAGTGCCAGCAGGCGGTGGCGCGGGACGGCGTCGTCTTCCCGTCCCGGCAGGACTCGACGCCGCTCGCCGCCGAGGCATTCGCCCAGATGGGCCTGGACCCGGAGCCGTTCACGGCCCCGGTCGAGGAGGACGAGGTCTTCTACTTCCCCGTGACCGACCACGGGGCCGACGTCCGGGCGCTCGCGATCCCGGCCCTGGAGGACATCTACGCCAACCGGGCCCCCGCCTCGACCCTGGACCGGACCAACCGCGCGATCGACGTGCTCTTCGAGACCGGGGAGGGGTAGCGGGCCGGGCGGGACGTCCGCGGTGGCGGCCGTCCCGGGCCCGGGCGTGACGGCCGCGTCCGCCTCCGTCACGAACGGGCGGAAGTATGACGTGCGCTACACAATCGGCCCATCTCCCTTTATTGTTAACCTAAATCAAATAGCGACGCCGATCACACCCCGAGCCTCGACGACGACGGCCCGGCGGGGCGCCGCGGATCCTCATCGAAAGGACCTGATCGTGGCTGGAATCTCCTTCAACGACGTCACCTGCCGCTACGAGGGCGCCACCCGCGCCTCCGTGGATCACCTGGACCTGGAGATCGCCGACGGCGAGTTCCTCGTCCTCGTGGGCCCCTCCGGCTGCGGGAAGTCCACGACCCTGCGGATGCTCGCCGGCCTCGAGGAGGTCACCGAGGGCTCCATCAGCATCGGCGACCAGGACGTGACCCACACGGCGCCCAAGGACCGGGACATCGCCATGGTCTTCCAGAACTACGCGCTCTACCCGCACATGTCGGTCCGCGACAACATCGGCTTCTCGCTGAAGATCGCCAAGTACCCGGCGGAGAAGCGCAACCGGCGCATCGAGGAGGCCGCCAAGCTGCTGGACCTCACCGAGTACCTTGACCGCAAGCCCAAGGCGCTCTCCGGCGGCCAGCGGCAGCGCGTGGCGATGGGCCGGGCGATCGTGCGCCAGCCCCGGGCCTTCCTCATGGACGAGCCGCTGTCCAACCTGGACGCGAAGCTGCGCGTGCAGACCCGCACCCAGATCTCCGAGCTGACCCGCCAGCTGGGCGTCACCACGGTCTACGTGACGCACGACCAGACCGAGGCCATGACCATGGGCGACCGGGTCGCGGTCCTCAAGGACGGGATCCTGCAGCAGGTCGACACCCCGGGCAGGCTCTACGACTGCCCGGCCAACGAGTTCGTCGCCGGGTTCATCGGCTCGCCGTCCATGAACATCTTCCACTGCGAGATCGGCGCGGAGGGCGCCCGCCTGGGCGGGGCCGTGGTGCCGCTGCCCGAGGGCCACCGCGCCCGGCTGAACGGGACCGAGGCCAGCGTCGGCATCCGCCCGGAGGACCTGGCCGTGGTCGGCGAGGGTGAGGGCATGGAGGTCCATGTGGAGCTGGTCGAGGAGCTCGGCGCGGACGCCTACGTCTACGCCTCGCTGCCCAAGAACTCCCCGGTGCGGCTGCAGATGACCAGCAACGAGCGGCCCGCGCAGGTCATCATGCGCATCGAGGGCCGCAGCCCCATCCGCCGCTTCGACCGGCTGTGGCTCGCCCCGCGCGGCCACTGCCACTTCTTCGACCCGGAGACCGGCGAGAACCTGGCCGCGGAGCGGGAGGCCGTGACGGTGGGCTAGGGCGCGGGGGTCTCCGTCCGCGCCGCGTAGTCCTCCGCGGCCTCGGTCACATCCCACAGGTAGTCGCTCGAGCGGTTGTAGCCGAAGACCATGCCGGCCCAGCCGTCGTCGTCCGCGGCCATGCCGCCGCGTTCGCAGAGGTAGGCGGCGGCGGTGAGGGCGGCGTCGTCGATCTGGTGCGGGTCCGTCCGGCCGTCGCGGTCGCCGTCGCGGGCCGTGGCCGCCCAGGTCTCGGGGATGAACTGCATCGGGCCGACGGCGCGGTCCCACTCGTCGTCGCCGTCGAGCTCGCCGCCGTCCGTGTCCGGGATGGCCATGACGCCCTCGCCGCCGTCCAGGGGCACGCCGATGATCCGCGGGCTCACGACGCCGTCCTCCCCGACCTCGCTCCCGCCCAGCGTCCCGTGCCGGGACTCGATCCGGCCGATCCCGGCCAGGGCGTTCCAGCCCAGGCCGCACTGCGGGTGGCTCTCCTCGACGGCGAGGGCCGCGCCGGCGTACGCACGGACGGCCCGCAGCGGGATGCCGGTGGACTCGGCCGCCTGCTCCGCCCAGGCGAGGTCCGGGAGGTCGGCGATGGGGGTCTCGGCGCGGCTCGGGGCGACGGGGCCGGCGGGCTCGGACGCGGCGTCGAGGTCCGTCGCGTCGGAGGCCTCGGCGCCCGGGGCGTCGCGGGACGGGGGCATCGCCTGCGCGGGCGCCGAGGGGCGGCCGGTCCGGGGCTCGCGCTCGGGCGTCCCCTCCAGCGAGGTGCAGGAGGCGAGGAGCAGCGCGCCGCAGCACAGCGCCCCGCCCAGGGCCGCGCGGCGGAGGGTGGGGCGTGGGGCGGCCTCTCGGCGATCTCTGCTCATCCCCTCGACTCTCTCACCGCCGGCTCGGGGGCGGTTGACCGTCGGCTGGAAAACGTCTGGATGTGACGCGCGGACGTGCCGGCCGTGCCGCCTGACGAGTCGCACTGGCTGGGTGGGCTGCCTACTGTGACGACTCGCGCCGGCCGGCCAGGCCGCCCCTTTTTGACGAGCCACGCCGGCCGGCCATGCCGCCCCGTCAGTCCGCCCGGTCGCCCACCCCGGCCCACGCCGGGAAGGGGTCGGGCAGCGCCGCCCACGCCGCGCCGCCGGCGAGGAGCTCGGCGTCGGTGAGGGCGGCGGCGTCGAGCGCCGCGACCAGCCCCGCCGCGTCCAGGTCCAGGCCGGTGATCCCCAGCTCCTGGCCCACCGCGAGGACCTCCGCGTCCTCGTCGCCGAGCCCCGGGGCGACGTCGCGCGCCACCGGCTCCAGGGAGATCGCGCGCCCCGCGTGGCTCCACCGGGCCGTGACGCCGGGGCGGGTCGCCAGCCGGCAGAAGCCGCAGGAGCGCAGGACCGTCCCGAACTCGCCCGCCTCGAGGGGGCCGTCCAGCAGCGCGGCCAGCCGACCCGGGTGGAAGGGCCGCACCTGCTCGTACCGCAGGGAGGAGACCCGCGGGTCGCGCATCGCGGGGGAGTGCGTCCCGTTCAGCAGCGCGATCCAGCCAACGCCCGTCTGCCGTGCCGCGTACTCCCGCCCGGGGGCGGGGTCGCCGCCGGGGGCCGCGGCGTCGAGCCCCGGGCGGTCCAGGCGCAGGCGGGCTGCGGGGTTCAGGTGGCTGACCAGGGCCATGACGGTGGAGAGGTCGGCGGTGGCCAGGCGCTCCCAGTCGGCGAGGACCACGGTCGAGGCGAGCTCGACCTGCTCCGCGACCAGCAGGCCGCGCGGCGTCTCGTCCCAGAAGCGGCGGCCGCCGGCGGTCGCGACGTGCCGCACGGGGGCGTCGTCGTCCAGGTCCGCGACCAGGTGCGCGGCGTCGACCAGGCACACGACGTCGGTCAGCCGGCACTGCCCCTCCGGGTCCAGCAGCGAGCCGATCACCTCGTCGACCGGCGCCCGCAGCGGGTACTCGACCACCGCGCCGCGCGGGCCGGCCCAGGGGGCGAGGGCGAGCGCCTCCTCGACCGGGTCCGCCGCCATGCTCAGGCGCGCGGCCGGGAAGAGGTCCCTCCCGGCGGCGCGAGCGGCCTCGGCGGCATGACGACGCCGCTCCGGCGCGCAGGCTCCCACCACGGCCACCACATCGACTGGATCCACGGATCCCCCTCCTTCACGGTCGGCAACGGGGCACTCCGTACTGTACCTTTAAATGCACATGATTCTCATCTACATCAGGAGGACGCCGTGAAGGTCAGGGCATCGATCCGCTCGCTGAAGAACCAGCCCGGGGCGCAGGTCATCAAGCGCCGGGGCAAGGTCTTCGTCATCAACAAGAAGAACCCGCGGCTCAAGGCGCGGCAGAAGTGAGGGAAGGGGCGGGGATCCACCGGATCCCCGCCCCTTCGCCGCGGCCGCCTAGTCCCGCACCCGGCTGAACGTCCGCCGCCGCGGCGTCGTGCGCCGGTTCACGAGCCAGGTGACCAGCCACAGCACGACGCCGACCAGGAGCAGCGCCCCCGCGACCGCGTACTGCTCGGCGCCGCGGCCGGAGAAGGGCAGCACGAACCACGCGCACGTGACCGCGCCGAGCACGGGGATGACCGTGGGCGCGACGAAGTGGTCCTTCTCGACCTTCTCCCGGCGCAGAACCAGCACCGCGGAGTTCACCACGGCGAACACGGCCAGCAGGAGCAGCGACGTCGTGCCGCCCAGCGTGGAGACCGCGTTGGAGTCGATGGTCCCGACCACGATGCTCACCGCCGCGCCCAGCAGCGTGGTGAAGAGGATCGCGGTGTACGGCGCCCGACGCCGGTGGGACACCTTCCCCAGGACGGGCGGCAGCACGCTCTGCCGCGCCATGCCGTAGAGCAGCCGGCTGGCCATGAGCATGTTGATCAGGGCCGAGTTGGCGACCGCGAACATGGAGATCCAGGGCAGCAGCCGGTCGAAGGGGAGGTCCGGGGCGGCGGCCGCGACCACCTGGACCAGGGGCGGGTCGTCGCCGCCGGCGAGCGATCCCACCGGCACCAGGGCCACCGCACAGAGCGAGATGAGGAGGTAGATCAGCCCGGTGATGCCCAGCCCGGTGAGCATCGTGCGGGGGAAGACGCGGACCGGGTCGTGGGTCTCCTCGGCCATGTTGACCGAGTCCTCGAAGCCGACCATCGCGAAGAACGCCAGCGCCGTCGCCGCCGAGACGGCGAGGAACGCGTTCTTGCCGCTGGGCGACTCGAACATCACGATCTGGTCCAGGTGCGAGGCGTTGCCGCCGAAGATCGCGTAGAAGCCCAGCACGATCACCAGGAGCAGGCCGGAGAGCTCCACGAGCGTGAGCACCACGTTGAGCTTGACGCTCTCACCGACCCCGCGCAGGTTCACCGCGGCCAGCACGACCAGGAAGATCACGGCGACCGTGGTGACGAACCCCGCCCCGGAGGAGAGGCCGAAGGCGGCGGAGAAGTTCGCGGCGAAGGCCCGCGAGGCGGTCGCCGCCGAGGTCAGCCCGGAGCACATGACCACGAAGGTGACCATGAACGTGAAGAAGTGGATGCCGAAGGCCTTGTGGGTGTAGAGCGCCGCGCCCGCCGCATAGGGGTACTTGGTGACCAGCTCCAGGTAGGAGAAGGCCGTCAGCGTGGCCACGACGAAGGCGACGAGGAACGGGACCCAGGCGGCGCCGCCCACCTCCGCGGCGACCTCGCCGGTCAGGGCGTAGACGCCGGTGCCGAGGATGTCCCCGACGATGAACAGCAGGAGCAGCTTGGGGCCGATCGCCCGCTTCAGGGCGGGCTGGCTCCCCGTGGGAGGCCCGAATCCGCTGATGTCCCGCTCCCCGGTGTCCCGCTCGCTCATGGCCCTGCCCTCGCCGTCAGGTTGTGACGCATATCACCAGAAGTGATTCAAGGGTACTCCTCGGTGAGGCCCGGGGACAGGGCGGGGCGGGCTCAGACGACGTCGAGGATCGCGACCTCCACGCGGACGGGCGACCAGCCCTCGGCGCCCACGGCCCGCTCGACGGCGTCGCGCACCGCCTCGCCCGTGATCCGCGCGGGGCGGCTGCCGTCCACGCTGATCCACACGGTCACGTCCGCGGCGAGCCGCTGGCCCGGACGCGCACGCCCTCCGCCGCGACTGCCTCCGCCGCGCCGCGGCGCCCCGCGACCCGCAGGCTCCGGACGAAGTCGGCGACGCTCGACTCGCGGCGCACGACGCCGGGGACCGCGTCGACCGCCTCGGCCACGGCCCGCATCAACCGGGGGCGCCACGACGACGCCGGCCCGGTGGCGTCGCGCGGGATCTCCCCGAGCCCCCTCTGCCCGGCGGCGTCGCGAGGGATCCGCCCGAGCCCCCGCGGCCCGGCCGCGGGCCTCTCCTGCGCATCAGCCATGGGTCACGTCCTCCACTCTGAGATCGACGGTCGCGACGGCCACCCCGAGGCGGCTCGTCAGCAGGCGCGCCACCCGCTCCCGGAGGCGACGCTGGGACAGGGGCCCGAAGTCCGCGGTCGCGCGCAGCACCAGGCCGACCCGGATGCCGAGCGGCACCGAGCCGTCGGGTGACGGCTCGCCGCCCCACACGGTGCAGCGGCGGGCCGTCACCCCCGGGTGGGCGTCGGCGGCCTCGCGCACCGCGGCCGCGATGGCGCGCTCGCTGATCCCGACGCTGGACCCGGGCGAGACCTGCACGGGGATCTGCTCCCCGCGGCGCACGTGGGTGCGCGCGAAGTCCATGATCCGCCGGCGCACTCCCGGACGGGTCGTCAGCCGGGCGTCGTCGGCCTCGGCCTCGCGGGTCAGGTCCCGCAGGCGGCGCAGCCGCGCGCGGGCCTCCCGGCAGAAGGCGCAGCCGCGCTGGTGCTCGTCGGGCTCCGCGTCGAGGCTCGACCACACCGAGTCGATCGTGCGCCCGCACTCGAGCCGGTCGTCGTCGTTCATCGCCATCCCTCCATCCCCTGCGCCAGTGTCCTGCGGGCCCGGGCGAGGCGCCCGCGCACCACGGTCTCCGAGGTCCCCGCCGCCTCGGCGATGTCCCGGTACCCCAGTCCCTGCATCTCGCGCAGGACCCAGCACAGCCGCTGCTCCGCGGGCAGGGACTGCAGCAGGCGGGCCAGGGCGTCCATGCTCGCCGCGCCCTCCGCCCGGCGCTCGGGATCGGCCCCGGGCGGGGCGGGGAGGGCGATCATCTCGTCCATCAGCTCCCCGTCCATCGAGTCCGCCGCGCACGCCGAGCGCCGGCGCAGGGCGTCCCGGCAGCGGTTGGCGGAGAGGCGGTACAGCCAGGTCGGGAAGGCCTCGGGGTGGCGCAGGCCCTCGAGCTTCTCCCAGGCCCCGACGAAGGTCTCCTGCACGATGTCCTCGGCGTCGTGCCGGTTGCCGACCATCCGATACGCGAGGCGGAACACCCGGTCCTCGAACCGCTCGACGAGGCGCTCGAAGCAGGCCAGGTCCCCGTCCTGCGCGCGGGACACCAGCGTCACCAGCTCGGTCTCCTCCACGGCCCACCCGCCCTCGCTCGTCCTTCGGCCCCGGCCGACGGGTCGGGTCGCCCGGCCAAGCCACTGGCTGGCCGGACCTGATCCCATCCTAGGAGGAGCATCCGGGCCGGCGCGGGGCACCTCGTGAAAAAAATCTCAGATTCCGCGTGAGGATGAACCGACGGGCGCGTCTGTACTGGTACACCGTCCATCACGAGTCACGAGGAGTGATCACCATGGCAGAGCAGAGCACCGGCCGTCAGGTCAGCGGGGCGACCGAGGAGCGTCGCATCACGAGGCAGGACGTCGTCACGTCCAACGGCCCGTTGCAGACCCCGCAGGGCAACACCACGATTAACGACACCGTGGTCCAGAAGCTGGCCGGCATCGCCGCGCGCCAGGTCCCCGGCGTGCACTCGATGGGCGGCGCCGCCCGCCGCGCGTTCGACTCGATCTCGGAGCGCATCCCCGGCTCCCAGACCAACGTCTCCGGCGGGGTCTCCGTGGAGAAGGGCGACCAGCAGGCCGCCATCGACCTGACGATCATCGTCGAGTACGGCAGCTCGGTCGTCGACGTCGCGGAGGGGATCCGCCGCAACGTCATCAAGACCGTCGAGCAGGCGACCGGCCTCGAGGTTCTCGAGGTCAACATCAACGTCACCGACGTCCACCTGCCCGACGAGGAGGACCAGGACGAGGGCCGGGAGGACCGCGACCTGAAGTAGCGCGGAGCCCGGGGCCGCGATCGACCGGTCGCGGCCCCGGTCCCGTCCCGTGGAGACCGAGGCAAAGGAATCATCATGAGTGCATCGAAGTGGGGGCTCGTCGTCGGACTGGTCCTGGGCATCGTCGCCGCCTTCGGCGGCTTCGTGCCGTTCGTCATCACCGCCTTCTTCGGGGCCGTGGGCCTCGTGGTCGGGCTGGCCCTGGAGGGGCGGCTCGATCTCAGGGGGCTGTTCGGCCGCGCCTCCGATCGGAGGTAGGGCCGTGATCGAGGAGACGTCCGTCCCGCCCCCCGGGCGCGACCGCGGACGCACGACGTCGGCCGATCCGGCCGCGCGCGGCCGGCTGGTCCTAGCCGAGCGCGTGGTGGAGAAGGTCGCGGCGCAGTGCGCCTCGGAGATCGCCGACGTCGGCGGCCGATCCCGCGGGTTCCTCGGGCTGGGCCGCCAGGGCGACCCGAGCTCGCGGCCCCGCGTGACGGCGGAGCTGACCGGCGGGGTCGCCAGCCTGAGCCTCGAGCTCGGCGTCCGCTATCCCGCGTCCATCGAGGAGACCACGCAGCGCCTGCGGGAGGAGCTGCGGCACCGGGTCGCCGGTCTCACCGGCGTCGAGGTGCGCCAGATCGACATCCGCGTCGGCTACCTGCACCAGGGGGCCTCGGCGGAGGAGAGGACACTGCGATGAGTGCATTGAGGCGCCGTCCGGCGCGCGTGGTGCCGGCCGTGGTGGTCAGCGTCGTCGTGCTCGCCGCCGCGGGGGCGGTCCTGTGGGCCGCCGTCGTCCGGCTGAGCGAGGGCAGCTGGTGGCCGGGGCTCGAGGAGGGGACCCGGACCGCGGGGGGCCTCGCCTGGTCCGCGCCCGTGGCCGTCACGGCGGCCGGGATCGTGGCGCTGGCGGGCCTGGTCCTGATCCTGTGCGCGGTGCTGCCCGGCGGATTCAACGGCGCGCGGCTGCGGACGCCGGAGCCCGACGACGACGTCGTGCGCGGGCGCCTCGAGGCGATCGTGACGACCGGGGGACTGGCGACGCTGGCCTCCTCGGCCGCCTCCCGCGTCGACGGCGTGAGCGGGGTCAGCAGCTCCGCGACGGCGCGCACCGTCCTCGTCGCCCTCACGACCCCGCTGCGGGAGACGGGCTCGCTGGTCGAGGAGGCCCGGTCCGCGATCGAGCGGCGCATGGAGGAGTGCGGAGTGCGGCCCGCCCCCCGGATCAGGGTGCGGGCCCGGACGAAGGAGATGTCATGAGGATCCTGGCGGGTGCGTTGAATCGCACGTGGCTGACCATCATCGGGCTGGTGCTCCTGGTCGCGGGGGCCGCCTGGCTGCTCGCGGCGGCCGGGGTGCTTGCGCCGCTCGACGCGCGGCTCGACCCGGGGGCGACGCCGCTGGGCGGGGTCGAGGACGGGCTGGGCCTGGAGTGGCTCCCGGCGGTGCTGATCGCCGCGGCCGCCCTGCTGGCGCTCCTGGCGCTGGCGTGGCTGGGCCGGCAGGTTCCGCGGCGCCGGCAGGCGCCGACCCTGCAGTTCCACCGCGACGCCCGGGAGGGGGTGACCCTCATGGACGCCTCCGTGATCTCCGAGGCCGTGGCCCGCGACGTCGAGGAGCTGGAGCACGTCACCTCGGCCCGCGCCGTGCTGCGCGGCGGCCGGAGCGCCCCGGAGCTGACCCTGCGCGTCGTCCTGCATGAGCGCGGGGACGCCCAGGAGGTCCTGGAGGCGATCACCGGGTGGGTGCTGCCCCGCGCGGTGCGAGCGCTGGGGGCTCCGTTGGCGGACGTCGGCGTCGAGGTCGCCGTGACGCGGCAGAGCCGGCGGAGGGAGCACGTGCGGGTGCAGTGAGCCGCGCCCTCCGTGACGCCGCGCGTCCGGCCCGGCCGGGGCCGCTCGGTAGACTGCCCGGTATGACCCCCGTAGCCCTCGTCACCGGCGCCTCGGCGGGAATCGGCGCCGTCGTCGTCCGCCTCCTGCTTGAGCGCGGGTGGACCGTGTACGCCGTGGCGCGGAGCGCGGCCCGGCTCGAGGCGGCGACCTCGCGCGGCGCGCGGGGGATCGTGGTGGACCTGGGGGACGAGCGCTCGCTCGAGGTGGCCGTCCGCCGCGTCCTGGCGGAGGCCAGCCGGATCGACGTGCTGGTCAACAACGCCGGGTACGGGGAGCAGGGGGCCGTCGAGGACGTCCCGGCCGCCGCGGCGCGGCGCCAGCTGGAGGTCAACGTGCTGGGGGCCGCCCGGCTGGCCCAGCTGGTCCTCCCCGGCATGCGCGAGCGCGGGCGGGGCCGGATCGTCAACGTCACCTCCGTGGTGGCCGACCTGCACCTGCCGCTCGGCGGCTGGTACGGCGCCAGCAAGGCCGCGCTCGGGGCGCTCACCGACAGCCTGCGCCAGGAGGCGCGGCCCTACGGGGTCAGGGTCGTCGACGTCAGGCCGGGGCCGGTGAGCACCGGCTGGCAGGAGCGCGAGGCGGAGGCCGTGCGGTGGGTCAGCGCGGGCGGCGGGTACTCCGGCGTCGCGGACCGGGTGGCCGCCCGGGCCCTGGAGCGGGGGAGCGCGTCCTCGACGCCGGAGCGGGTCGCCCGGGCCGTCCTCGCCGCCGCGACCTCGCCGCGGCCCCGGGACCGCTACTTCGTGGGCCGGGGCGTGCGGCTGGCCCACTCGGCGCTGCGCCTGCTGCCGGCGGCCGCGGGCGACGCCCTGGTGCGCGCGTACCTGGCGGGACCTCCCGCGCGGCCGGGGCCGGGCGACGCCGCGGGGCGCCGGGCCGGGGATAAGGTCGCCGAGCGCCGGGCCGGGGCTGAGGCCGCCGGGCGGGCAACATTCCCGCTGCGTCGCGCGGCCCCGATACGGTGAGCCCATGGCCTCCTCCCCGACCCACGCCCCCGTGCCGCGCGCCCTCCTCGAGACCAGCGGGCTGGTCGCCGGGTACGCCGGCGAGCCCATCTGCGGGCCGGTGGACCTCGGCGTCGGGCCCGGCGAGTGCGTGGCGCTGGTGGGTCCCAACGGCGCGGGGAAGTCCACGCTGCTGCGCGGCCTCACGGGGCGGGAGCACCCGGTCGAGGGGGAGGTGCGCTTCCGCGGGCTGCCGCAGGACGAGGGGTCGCTCGCGTGGCGCAGCCGGGCCTGCGTGCTCCTGGACGACGAGTATTTCCTCCCGCACCTGACGGTGGGCGAGCACCTGGAGGCCGTGGCGTTGGCGCACCGGCTGGACGACCCGCACGCCCGGGCGCGCGCCGCGCTGGACCGCTGGGGCGTGGGGGCCCACCACGCCGGGGACCCGCAACGGCTCTCCTCGGGCCAGCGGCGCCGCTTCCTCCTGGCCGCGGCCCTGCTGCGCCCGGCGGAGCTGATGCTCCTGGACGAGCCCGAGCAGCGGCTCGACGCCGCGACCCGCCGCGCGCTCGCGCACGAGCTGGCCGCGCGGGTCGCCGACGGGCTGGCCCTGGTGGTGGCGACCCACGACGCCGCCTTCCTCGCGGCCCTCGCCGACCGGTGCATGATTCTCGACGACCTCGCCCGCCCCGCCCGGGCACCCCGGCGGAGGGGCTCGAGCTCCTGCGCGGGGAGGCCGATGACCCGCGGTCCGAGCCCGCGAGGGCGCCCCGCCGAGGCGCCGGACGCGCCGGTCGTCCGTCCCGGCCGCGGAGGTCCGGGACTTCATGGCGCGGAAGGCGCGGGAGAAGGGCGGGTCCGCCGGACGCTGCGCCCGGGGACGCCTACGCGGCGCTGCTGGTGCTCGCGGCGGCCGCGGCGATCGCGGGGCGCTTCGTGCACCAGGCGGCCGCGGCGGGCGGGCCGGGACGCTGCCGGTGCTGACCGAGGAGCGGCTCGCGGCCCTCGCGCCGGCCGACGGGCGCTGGACGACGGCCGCCCTCGCGCTGCTGGTCCCGGCGCTCTGGTACTGGGCGCTGCGGGCCGTCGGCCCCCTCTCGGTCTCGCGGGAGCTGCTGACGTGGCTGTTCCAGGCGCCGGTGGATCGCGGGCCGTACCTGCGGCGGCGGGTCGCGGTGCTGCGGGGTCTGTCGGCGGCGTGGGGGCTGCTCGGCGGGGCGCTCGCGGTCGTGCCGCTGGTCGTGGGGGCAGGCGAGGGGGCGCGGACGGTGAACCAGGCGGGAGGCTGGGACTCGACCTGGGGCTGGACCTCGCCCTGGGTCTGGGCCGTAGGGTGCGTGGCACTGGCCGTGGCGCTCAGCTTCCTCGCGCTCGCCGCCGCCCTGAGGGGCCAGGCCGCGCGCTCGGGACGGGCCGCCGGGCCGGTCGCCCGTCGGCGTCCGCTCACCGGCCGGCGCCCGCTCACCGGCCGGCATCCGGTGCTGGGCGGCGCGCGCATCGAGGATCTGCGCCGCCCCGAGCTGGACGCCGCGGCCGGCGCCGGCCAGCTGCTCGAGTACTCGCTCTTCGCGCTCGACGCCGGGGCGCTCGTGCGGGTCCTGGTCGCCGGGCGGGTGCCGTCGGGCGGCCGGGGCCCGCGCGGCCGCCGCTCGTCGGAGGGCGGCGCGGACGACGTCGTCCGCCCTCCCGCGCATCGCGGCCGGCCGCCCGGCGCTGCTGATGGTCCTGACCGAGTGGAGGCAGTGGCGGCGCTGCCGCGGCGTCGTGCCCGGGCTCGTCCTGGCGTGGGCGGTCGCCGCGCTGCTCGCGGTCTCGCCGCTGCGGCTGGCGCCGGCCCTGCTCGTGGTGGCCCTGGTCGGGGTGTGCCTGGTGGTCGGCAGGGTCGCGAGCGCCGGCGTCGCCCACTCCCAGGGCAGCCCCCAGCGGCACGCGATGTGGCCCCTCGGGCGGCGGGCGGAGCGCCTCGCGCAGCTAGCGGTGCCGGCCGGGCTGGCCGGAGGGTGGATGCTGCTGCTCGGCGGAGGGCTGGGCCTGGCGAGCGGGCACCCGCTGGCCGCCGCGGCGGCCGTGGTTTCGGGCGTCGGGCTGGGCGCGGCGGGCGTGGCTCCGCCGACGCCGATCCGCCCGAGTGGGGTGCGGACGTGTACCTCCCGACGCCGGGCGGGCTGGTGCCGGTCAAGAGCATCCTCGCGCTGGCGCGCGGGCTCGTGCTGGGAGCGCTCGGCGCGCTGCCGGCGATCCTGGCCGCGCTGGGGATCATCGGTCCCTGGGCGGCGCTGGCCTGGGCCGGGTTCGTCGCGGGGGCCTCCCTCGGGGCGTGCCTGCGGCGAGGCTGAGCCGTCGGCCCGTCGGCCCGTCGGCCCGCCGGCCGATCGCCCGTTGCCCGTCGAGGGGTAGTGACACGCATGGGATGACTCATTATGATGAGTTGTACTAGATGACCAAAGGAGGTCGCTCGTGGGTGCGCTGGACACAACCCCGCCGGTCGATCCCGGCGCGAGCCGCGGCCACCGCGTTCCCAAGTACGAGCGGGTCCGCGAGGCCCTGCGCCAGGAGTTCTCCACCGCACCGGCCGGCACCCTGGTCCCCTCCGAGGCCGAGCTGTGCGAGATCCACCGCGTCAGCCGCATCACCGTCCGCCGCGCCGTCGAGGACCTCATCGGCGAGCAGGTCCTGGCCCGGCACCACGGCCGCGGGACCTTCGTGGCCGGCGGCGAGCCGCTGCCGGGACTCGCCGAGAGCATCGACCTGACCGGGTTCCACCGCCAGAAGACCGCCGAGGGGCACCGGGTGAGCAGCCGGGTGCTCGTGCTCGGCGTCGTCGCCGCGCCCTTCGACATCGCCGCGGCCCTGGGCCTGCCCGACCGCGCCCGCGTCGTCCGGCTGGACCGGCTCCGCTCGGTCGACGGCTCGGTGGACCACCTGACCCGCGAGTGGTTCGACGCCGCCCGCTACGCCGACCTGCTCGAGCAGGACTTCTCCGAGCAGTCGCTCTACGCCTACCTCTCGACCCGCCACGGCCTCGTGCCGGCCCGCAACGAGGTCGCGGTCTCCGTCAAGCGCGCCATCGGCGACGACGCCCGCCTCCTCGGCCTGGCCGACGGGTCCCCCCGCCTCGCGACCCAGACCACGACCTACGACGACCGCGGCCGCCCCCAGATCCACGGCCGGAACATCTACGCCGAGGAGGCGGCCCTGACCCGCTTCTCGGTGATCGCCCAGTACCACCGACGATGAGCCGCGGGGACCCGCCCGCCGACGGCCCGCCGTCCCGCGGACGGCCCCGACGCGCAGACCCGCCGTCCCGCCGACGACCCCGATCCGCTGTCCCACCGATCCGCACCCCGATCCCGAGGTCCCACCGACCCCGCCCCGCCACCGAAGGAGTCACCAGAGTGCTCGAACACCACCTCACCGAGGACCGCGTCCTCTTCGCCGCACCGCGGGACTGGCGGGCCGCCGTCCGCGAGGCCGCGCGGCCGCTCGTCGCGGACGGCTCGGTCGAACCGCGGTACGTGGAGAAGATCCTCGAGACCATCGCCGCCCCGGGCGGGACCTACATGGACCTGGGCTTCGGCATCACGCTGGCCCACGCCCGCCCGGAGGAGGGCGTCGAGCGGACCGCGCTGTCCCTGCTGATCCCGGAGCGGCCCCTGGACCTCGCGGACGACCCCGAGCACCCCGTCAGGGCGGTGTTCGTCCTCGCCGCGACCGGGACCGACGACCACCAGCAGACCATGGCCGAGCTGGCCCGCCTGCTGATGGACCCCGAGGCCCGCTCGGCGCTGCTCGCGGCGCGCGCCCACGACGACGTCGCCCGCCTCCTCCGGCCCGCCGGCTGACGGCCGCCGACTCGCCGCTCAACCCCCGCCGACACCCCCGACGCGTCCCACCGGCAACCGCCGGGCGCGTCCCACCGACCCCCAACAGACCACCGACCCCCAACAGATCAGGAGAACCCTCATGAAATTCATGGCGATGTGCAGTTCCGGCCTCGGCAGCTCCTTCATGGTCCACATGAACATCGAGACCGCGTTGAAGACGGTCGGCGCCGACGGCGTCGAGGTCGACCACGCGGACCTCGGCTCGGCCGGCCCCGAGTCCGCCGACGTCTTCTTCGTCGGCCGGGACCTCGAGAACTCGGTCTCCCAGTTCGACGACGTCGTCGTGCTGAACTCCATCATCGACCAGGACGAGCTCGTGGGTAAGGTGCGCGAGGCGTGCCAGCGCCACGGGATCGCCACCACCGACTAGCGGCGTGCGCTAGGGCAAAGGACACGTGACAATGAACAGCTTCCTCGAGATCCTGGTCCAGGTCTTCTCGCAGCCCGCCATCCTGGTGGCGCTGATCGCGCTGGTCGGCCTGCTCCTGCAGAAGAAGGGCGGGGCCGACGTCATGAAGGGCACCGTCAAGACCTTCGTGGGCTTCCTCGTGCTCTCCGCGGGCGCCGCCGTCGTGGTGGGCGCCCTGGATCCGTTCGGCACCATGTTCTCCGAGGTCTTCGGGGTCCAGGGCGTGGTGCCCAACAACGAGGCCATCGTGGGGCCCGTGCTCCAGGAGTACGGGACCGTGGCCGCGCTGATCTTCTTCTTCGGCATGATCATCAACGTGGTCTTCGCCCGGCTCACGCGGTTCAAGTACATCTACCTCTCGGGCCACGTGGCGCTGTACCAGTCGGCGATGATCGCGGTGATCCTCATGGTCGCCGGGTTCGAGCCGTGGCAGGCCGTGCTGTGGGGCTCGATCGCGGAGGCCGTGATCACCACGGTCTCCCCGGCCGTGGTCCAGCCGTTCATGCGGCGGGTGACCGGCAACGACACCGTGGCGCTGGGGCACACCGGCGGCTTCGGCATCGCGCTGTCCGGGCTCGTGGCCAGCGTGACCGGGGGCGATCCCGAGAAGTCGACCGAGAAGCTCAAGGTGCCGAAGTCGCTGGGCTTCGTGCGGGACTCCACGGTCGTCGTCGCGCTCTCGATGGGCCTGATCTTCGTGATCGTGGCGCTCGTCGCGGGGCCGGCCTACGTCCAGGCGGAGATCTCCGACGGGCAGAACTACCTGCTGTGGGCCGTGATGTCCGCGGGGCAGTTCGCCGCCGGCGTCTTCATCATCCTGGCCGGGGTGCGCGTGATCCTCGCCGAGATCGTGCCCGCCTTCAAGGGCATCTCGGAGAAGCTGGTGCCCAACGCCAAGCCGGCGCTGGATGTGCCGATCACCTTCACCTTCGCGCCCAACGCCGTGATGGTCGGGTTCTTCTCCTCGCTCGTGGCGGGCATCCTCGGGATGGCCGTGATGGGCGCGGCGGGGACCGCGGTGATCATCCCGGGCATCGTCGCGCACTTCATGACCGGCGGCGCCTCGGGCGTCATCGGCAACGCGGTGGGCGGTCGGCGCGGCGCGGTCCTCGGCTCCTTCGCCAACGGCCTGCTGATCACGATCGTCCCGCTGCTGCTCCTGCCCGTGCTGGGCGAGATCGGGACGGCCAACTCGACCTTCGGTGACTCCGACTACGGCGTCGTCGGGCTGTACCTCGGCTGGCTGGGCCTCGGCGGCGGGCAGGGGCTGATCGTGGCCGGCATCGTGGCGGCGACGCTCGCGCTGTTCGGGGCGAGCCTGCTCGCCGGGCGGCGGGCCAAGCGCCTCGAGCGCCGGGCCGAGGCCGAGCGGGAGGAGTCGGAGGCCACGGCCTAGGCTCCTCCGCGCCGTTCGCGGCCGACCGACGGACCCCGTCGCCCCTCGCGGGCGGCGGGGTCCCGTGCGTTCAGGCGGCGGGGCCCGGTGCGTTCACGCGGCGGGGTCCGGTGCGTTCGGCGCGGTGGAGCTCGATGCACCAAGGGCCGGGGCCCCGCCGCGAACCGGCCCGTGTGCTCTCAAACAAAAGAAAACATAGTGCCATGATGGGTCGGGGCGGCCGCACCGCAGATCGGACACCACATGGTGTTGACTGGCTCACATCCGGGAGTAGACTGACTCGCGAAATGATCAATCGCAAACATTGACGCACAAAAACGCGCCGATGTCCGTCTGTCAGGAGGCAAGCGATGACGCTTGCGGACGCCAGCAGCATCAGGCTCTCCCTCACCTGGGTCGACTACCTGCTGCTCATCATCTACTTCGCGACCGTGCTGGGGATCGGCATCATGGCCAAGCGCCGGGTGAAGACCAGCATGGACTTCTTCCTCTCCGGCCGGTCGATGCCCGCCTGGATCACCGGCCTGGCCTTCGTCTCCGCCAACCTGGGCGCCACCGAGATCCTCGGCATGGCCGCCAACGGGGCCCAGATCGGGATGTCGACGCTGCACTACTACATCGTCGGCGCGGTGCCGGCCATGGTCTTCCTCGGCCTGGTCATGATGCCGTTCTACTACGGCTCCAAGGTCCGCTCGGTCCCGCAGTTCATGCTCAAGCGCTTCGGCAAGCCCGCGCACGTGGTCAACTCGATCGCCTTCGCGGTCTCCAACGTGCTGATCGCGGGCATCAACCTCTACGCGATGTCGATCGTGATCGAGGCGATGCTCGGCTGGCCGGAGTGGATCGCGATCATCGTCTCCGCCGGCTTCGTCCTGCTCTACATCACCATCGGCGGGCTCTCCTCGGCGATCTACAACGAGGTCATGCAGTTCTTCGTGATCGTCGCGGGGCTGGTGCCGCTGACCGTCGTCGGGCTCCACCGGGTCGGCGGCTGGGGCGGGCTGAAGGAGGCGCTGCTGAACACCGAGGGCGTCAGCCGGCTGCAGCTGTCGACGTGGCAGGGGACCGGGATCGGGGACGTCACCAACCCCATCGGGGCCAACTGGCTGGCGATCGTGCTCGGGCTGGGGTTCGTGCTCTCCTTCGGCTACTGGACCACCAACTTCACCGAGGTCCAGCGGGCCTTCTCGGCCAAGAACATGTCCGCCGCGCGGCGCACCCCGCTGATCGGCGCGTTCCCCAAGCTGTTCATCCCGTTCATCGTGGTGGTGCCCGGCCTGATCGCCGCGGCGACCGTGGGCAACCAGTTCGCGGACGGGACGCTGACCTACAACGACGCGATCCCCAAGCTGATCCAGATGTACCTGCCCTCCGGGGTGCTCGGCGTCGCGGTCACCGGCCTGATGGCCTCGTTCATGGCGGGCATGGCGGCCAATGTCTCCAGCTTCAACACGGTGTTCACCTACGACATCTGGCAGGAGTACATCAAGCCGAACATGCCGGACGCGCACTACCTGCGGACCGGGCGCTGGGTGACGGCGATCGGCGTCGTCGTGGGCATCGGGGCCGCGTTCCTCGCCTCGCAGTTCGGCAACATCATGACCTACATGCAGACGCTGTTCTCCTTCTTCAACGCGCCGCTCTTCGGCGTCTTCATCCTTGGCCTGCTGTGGAAGCGGATGACGCCGGCCGCCGGGCTGTGGGGGTACATCGCCGGGATCATCGCGCCGACCGTCGTGTGGATCGCCTACCTGCGGGACGAGTCGCTGTTCGGCTCCGCCACCGCCGAGACGATGTACGGGGCGATCTACTCCTTCCTCGCCGTCATGGTCGTCTCGGTGGCCGTCACGCTGTTCACCAAGCCCAAGCCGCTCGCGGAGCTGAAGGGGCTGGTCTACGGGGTCGGGACCATCGACGTGAAGGGCGACGTCGTCGCGGGCGACGCCGCCTGGTACCGCTCGCCCGCCCTGCTGGGCACCGTGGCGCTCGCGCTCTGCGTGGTGCTGTACCTGCCCTTCCTCTGACCCCGCCGAACCACCACCACCAGGAGAGACGCCATGAGCGAGAACTCACCGGAGACCCCGGGCCGCATCAGCCTCAGCCAGGAGCAGAAGGACGAGCTGGTCCGCCACACCCGCCGCACGGACCTGCGCCGCATCATCGGGGGCCTGTTCCTCGTCTACGGGGTGGTCGTGACGCTGATGGGCGTCCTCGACCCGGCCGCGGACACCGCCCCCACCGGCGGGATCCACATCAACCTGTGGGCGGGGGCCAGCATGATCGTCGCCGCGGGGCTGTTCTTCCTGTGGGACCGGCTCGCGCCGGTGCCAGCGGAGGACATCGTGGCCAGCGCCGAGGCGGAGGAGATCAAGAAGGCGGAGGGAGAGGGTAAGCTCGACTGATGGAGACCCACGCCACATCCGACCGCACCGAGCCCGGCGTTCCCGACCCCCAGGGGACGCGGCACGAGATCAGCGCCGGCGGCTACACCGCCGTGATCGCGGAGGTGGGGGCGAGCCTGGTCTCGCTCACCGGCCCGCACGGGCACCTGGTGCGCACGACGCCGCCCGGCCACCTGCGCACCGGCTGCAACGGGGCGATCCTGGCCCCGTGGCCCAACCGGATCCGGGACGGCCGCTACTCCTTCGGCGGCCAGACCCACCAGCTGCCGCTCACCGAGCCGGGCCGGGGCAACGCCTCGCACGGGCTCGCGCTCTGGCAGCGGTGGAGCGTGGCGGACGGGGCGGGGGATGGGCCGGAGACCGGGACGGAGGGCGACGACGCCGGGCCGGGTGCCGAGGCCGAGCCTGGGGCTGATGCCGATGCCGAGTCCGCGGTCGCCGAGTTCTCCCTGGACCTCGTGCCCCAGCCGGGGTACCCCTTCTCCCTGCGGCTCACGGCCCGCTACGCCGTCTCGGCCGCGGGCCTGCGCTGGGAGGTCACGGCGGAGAACACCGGCGGCGACGACGCCCCCTACGCCGTGGCCGGCCACCCCTACCTCGTGGCGGACGGATCCGACGGCGACGCCCCCGGCAGCATCCCCGGCTGGAGGCTCTCGGTGCCCGCCGCGGCCTACCTCGAGGCCGACCCCGACCGCCTGCTGCCGGTCGCGGAGCACCGGGTCGACGGCGGGGTCTTCGACTTCCGCGGCGGCCGCGTCCTCGGCGATACGGCCTACGACATCGCCCTCGGGGAGATCGAGCGCGACGCCGACGGCGGCTTCTCCTGCGCGCTGACCCACGGTGAGGAGGCGCGCGGCGTCGTGCTGCGCTGCGGCCCCGGGATCCGATGGGTCCAGGTGTACACGGACGACAAGCCACATCCCGAGGACGGCCGCCGCGCCGTCGCCGTCGAGCCCATGACGGCGCCCGCGGACGCCTTTCGCTCGGGGCGGGACCTCACGGTGCTGGAACCGGGGGAGCGGCACGCGGCCTGGTGGACGATCGCCGAGACCGGGTGGTGACGCGGCCGGGCCGTGAGGCGGGCCGGGCGACGAGGCGGGCCGGGCGACGAGACAGCCGGGACGACGAGCCGATGCGGACCGACGCCGGCGCCCCGGGCGGACCGCGGTGCTCGCCGTCGGCGAAGCCTCCGCCGGAATAATCCGCCCGGACAGGGACTTGTGCCGGACATGAGCACGATGAAGGCGATGACGTACGAACGGTTCGGCGACTCCTCGGAGCTGTCCCTGACCGAGCAGCCCCTCCCCAAGGTGGGCCCCGGCGAGGTGCTGGTCAAGGTGCACGCGGCCGGGATCAATCCGGTGGACTGGAAGGCGATGTCCGGCGGGCTGGACCCCATGATCGAGACCCAGTTCCCCGCGATCCCGGGCTGGGACGTGGCCGGGACGGTCGCGGCGAAGGGCATCGACTCGCCGGGCTTCGAGGAGGGCGACGAGGTGATCGCCTACGCCCGCAAGGACTGGATCCACGGCGGCACCTTCGCCGAGTACGTGAGCGTCCCGCTGCGCGCGCTGGCCCGCAAGCCCCACAACCTGACCTGGGAGCAGGCCGCCGGGCTGCCGCTCGCGGGCCTGACCGCCTACCAGGTCCTGACCCGCTCGGACCTCGAGGAGGGCTCGACGGTCCTCATCCACGGCGCCTCCGGGGGCGTGGGCAGCATGGGCGTGCAGATCGCGGTCGCGGCCGGCGCCCGGGTGATCGGCACCGCGTCGGCCAAGAACCACGACTACCTCCGCCAGCTCGGGGCCGAGCCGGTCGAGTACGGCGAGGGCCTGGTCGACCGCGTCCGGGAGCTCGCGCCCGACGGCGTGGACATCGTGGCGGACTTCGTGGGCGGCGTCCTGGACGTCACCCTGGAGGTGCTCGCCGAGGGCGGCACGCACGCCTCGATCGCGGACCCCGAGGTCGAGAAGCAGGGCGGCGCCTGGATGTGGGTCGTGCCCGACGCCGAGGACCTGGCCGAGCTCGGCGAGCTGGTCGAGCGGGGCAGGCTGACCGTGCGGGTCGACTCCGTCTTCCCCCTGGACCGGCTGCCCCAGGCCTTCGAGAAGAGCCAGGAGGGCCGCACGGTCGGCAAGATCGTGCTCCAGGTCTCCGGCGACTGATCCCGCGGGCCCGGCGAGCGGCCTCGCGCGGGCCGGTCCCCGGCGTACGCGGCCGGACGCCGACCGGCCCTGCGGCTCAGCCCCCGCGCGGGCTGAACAGCAGGTGCAGCTGCCCGTCCAGCTCGACCCGCCGGACCCCGATCCGGTAGACCCCCTCCAGCCGCTCGGGCACGAGCACCTCGGCGGGGGTCCCCCGGGCGACGACGCGGCCGGCGTCGAGCAGCACGACGTCGTCGCAGTAGCGCGCCGCGAGGTTCAGGTCGTGCAGCACCACGACGACGGTGGCCCCGAGCCCCCGGACCAGGCCGAGGACCTCGTGCTGGAACCGGACGTCCAGGTGGTTGGTCGGCTCGTCGAGGAGCAGGTGCTCGGTGCGCTGGGCGAGCGCGCGGGCGATCAGGACCCGCTGCCGCTCGCCCCCGGACAGCCCCGCGAAGGGCCGCGCGGCCAGGCCCAGGGCCCCGACGCGGCGCAGGGACTCCTCCGCGATCCGCCGGTCCTCGCGGCCCTCCCGTTGCAGCGCGCCCAGGTGCGGGCTGCGCCCCAGCAGCACCATCTCGGCCACGCTCAGCCCGCTCGGGCCCTCGCCCTCCTGGACCACCACGGCCACGGAGCGGGCCAGCTCGCGCGGGGCCAGCGCGGCGAGGTCGGCGCCGTCCACGGTCACCGTCCCGCTCGCCGGGGCCAGCCCGCCGTGCAGCAGCCGCAGCAGCGTGGTCTTGCCGCTGCCGTTGGGCCCGATCAGGCCCAGGACCCTCCCCGGCGAGGTCTCCAGCGTCGCCTCCCGCAGGGCGGGCCGCCCGCCGTAGGAGTAGCCGACGCCGTCCGCCCGGATCACGGGCCGAACCTCGCCGCGATCCGTTCGAGCCCGTCCACCGCGAGCGGCGTCGCCGGCTCGGTGTAGTTCAGGAGCTGGACCATGACGTCACCGCGGCGCACCGCCGTCAGCGAGCCGGCGCCGGGGATCAGGTCGAGGCTGGCCCGGACGGCCGCCGGGTCGCCGTCGGAGTGCAGGAGGATCAGGACGTCGGGGTCGCGCCCGGCCAGCTCCTCCGGGGTCACCTCGACCACGCGGTCCCCGACGTCGGCGAAGGCGTTCTCCAGGCCGGCCGCCTCGAGCTGGGGCTCGGCCATGCTCTGGCTGCCGTAAGCGTAGACGGGGCCGCCGCCGACGGTCGGGTAGAGCACCGCGGCGGTGCGGGGCGCGGCGTCGCCGGACCGATCCGACGCGGCGTCGCTGCGGTCCTCGGCCTCTCCGGATGCGTCCCCGTCGCCCGCCCCGGCGTCACCGGACCGGTGGGCCCCGGTCTCGCGGCGGACGGCCTCCACCCGCTCCCGCAGGCCGTCCACGACCTCGCGGGCGCGGTCCTCCCGGTCGAAGACGCGCCCGTAGGCCTCGACCTGGGCGTAGACGTCCTCGAAGCCCGGGTGCTCGGGGCGGCCCGAGGTGCACAGGGCGGGCTCCTCCAGCAGTGGGACGCCGAGCCCGGCCAGGGAGGACCGGGGGAGGCTCTCGACCTCGCCCAGGACCAGGTCCGGCTCCTGGGCGAGCACGGCGTCCTTCGAGATCTGCAGGTGGCCGCCGGTGTCGGTGCTCCCGGTTAGCTGCGGGATCGCGGCGAGCTCGGCGCGCGTGGCGTCGTCGTAGTACTCCTCGGGGTACGCGCCGGCGCGCGCCACCGCCCGGTCCAGGACCCCGAGCGCGTGCAGCGCGGGCACCGGCGCGCTCTTGAGCAGGACCAGGCGGCCGGGCTCGGCGGGGAACTCGACGTCGTTCCCGCAGTTCTCCACCGTCACGGGGTAGTGGCCGCCCGCGGCGGCCGGCGCCCCGGGGTCCTCGGGGCCCAGGCCGCAGGAGGTCAGGGGCAGCAGCGAGGCCAGGGCGAGGGCAGTGACGCCGCGCGCGGCGGGCGCTCCCGCGGGCGCGCGGACGGCGGGCGGCGGGGCGGGATCGCGGCCGGCCGGCGCCGGGGGTGGGGTGACGAGTCGTCATCGGATGCGGCTCTTTCGGATCATGCCGCACCGCTCCGGGCGCGGCGGACGAGGACGAGCAGGAAGGGCGCGCCGAGCAGCGCGGTCAGGATGCCGATGGGCAGCTCCTGGGGCTGCAGGACCGTGCGGGCGACCAGGTCGGCCAGGACCAGCAGCAGCGCGCCCATCAGCGCGGCGACCGGGACCGTCCGGACGTGCCGGGCCCCCACGCAGCGGCGCGCCAGGTGGGGCACCACCAGCCCGACGAACCCGATGGACCCCGACGCCGCGACCAGCACCCCCACGCACAGCGAGACGAGCAGCAGCAGCCCCGCCCGCAGCCGGTCCGGGGAGATCCCCAGGGAGTCGGCCGTCTCGTCGCCGATGGCCAGCGCGTCCAGCCGCCGCCCCAGCGTCGTCAGCGCCGCCACGACCACCAGGACCACGACCACGACGGCGGCCAGCGGCGTCCCCCACCCGGCTAGCGAGAGCGAGCCCAGCAGCCAGAACATCACCGAGCGCGAGCCCTCGGCGTTCCCGCTGGCGAAGACGAGGAAGCTGGTCAGCGCGTTGAGCGCGTACCCCACCGCCACCCCGGAGAGCAGCAGCTTCAGCGAGGTCAGCCGCCCGCCGGACCGCGCGACGCCGTACACCAGCACCGAGGCGGCCAGCGCGCCCAGGAACGCCGTGGCCTGCAGCGCGTGCTCGCCGAGCCCCAGCCCGACGCCGAACAGGATCGCGGCCGCGGCCCCGCACGAGGCGCCGGAGTTGACCCCCAGCACGTACGGCTCGGCCAGCACGTTGCGGACCATGGCCTGCAGCGCGACACCGCACACCGCCAGCCCGGCGCCGACGCAGGCGCCCAGCAGCACCCGGGGCAGCCGGACCTCCCACACGATCGCGTCCACGGCCGGGCTCCAGCCCAGCCGCGCCGGCCAGCCGACCGCGTGGCGGGTGATGACCTGCAGGACCTCGCCGGGGGCGATCGGGACCGAGCCGACCCCGATGCCGAGGACCGCCGCGGCCGCCAGCGCGAGGACCAGCCCGGCGCACCACCACAGCGTCCGGCGGCGCCCGGCGGCCAGGCCGAGCGCGTCCGTCGTCTCCGTCACGGGGTCTCCTTGGTCGGTGCTGGTGCTTGTGCGGGTGCCGGTTCCGGGGTGGGCGCGCGGCCGGCGTCGGCGCCCCCTCACTGTACGTCCGCCCGCGCGCGGGGTGAGCCGCGGACACGAGGCTCCGGGGACCGCGAAACCGAAACGTAACCCCCGGGAGACGGCCGCGCAACGGCCGCGGACCACGATGAACCTCAACCGACACCCGCACCCCGAGGAGCCGCACGTGGCCCAGACCCCGCTGAGGACCGAGACGGTCCCCGACACCACCACCGCCTCCAGCCGCATCGACTCGGCGACCAAGGAGTCCCTGGAGGACTACACCCTGCGCTTCGCCCCGCGCTCGTACCGCCGGTGGGGGCCGGCCGTCGTCGCGACCAGCGCGCTCGGCGGGATCGCCTACCTCGCCGACTTCGCGATCGGCGCCAACATCGGCATCTCCTACGGCACGACCAACGCCGTGCTCGGCATCCTGGTCGCCGCGCTGATCATCTTCGTCACCGGCTTCCCGCTGGCGTACTACGCGGCGCGGTACAACATCGACCTCGACCTCATCACCCGCGGCTCCGGGTTCGGCTACTACGGCTCGGTGGTCACCAACGTCGTCTTCGCCTCCTTCACGTTCATCTTCTTCGCCACCGAGGGCGCGATCATGGCCCAGGGCCTCCAGGTGGGGCTGGGCATCCCGCTGTGGATCGGGTACGCGGTCTCCACGTTCATGGTGATCCCGCTGGTCGTCTACGGCATGCGGATCCTGTCCAAGCTGCAGGTGTGGACGACGCCGCTCTGGCTGGTCCTCATGGTCATCCCGCTGGTGTACCTGGTGGCGCGGGACCCCGACGCCGTGGGCGACTTCCTCGCCTTCCGGGGGGAGGCCGGCGGCTCCGGCGTCGACTCGGCGTTCGTCATGCTCGCCGCGGGCGTGTGTCTCTCGCTCATGGCCCAGATCGCGGAGCAGATCGACTACCTGCGCTTCATGCCGCCCCGCACCGCCGGCAACCGCCGCGCGTGGTGGACGGCCGTGGTGATGGCCGGGCCCGGCTGGGTCGTCTTCGGCGCGATCAAGCAGGTCATCGGCCTGTTCATCGCCGTGTACCTGATCTCCCGGGCCGTCCCGGGGGCCTCGCCGCAGGCCAACGAGCCCGTGCACCAGTTCCTCGGCGTCTACGAGCAGATGATGCCGGGGTGGCTGGCGATGGCGCTCGCGGTGGTCCTGGTGGTCATCTCCCAGATCAAGATCAACGTGACCAACGCGTACTCGGGCTCGCTGGCCTGGACCAACTCCTTCACCCGGGTGACCCGCACCTACCCCGGCCGGCTCGTCTTCGTCCTGGTGAACCTGGGCTTCGCGCTCGCGCTCATGGAGGCGAACATGTTCGACTTCCTGAACTCGATCCTGAGCTTCTACGCCAACTGCGCGATCGCCTGGGTGGTCACGGTGGCCTCCGACATCGTGATCAACAAGTATCTGCTCCGCATCTCCCCGAAGGTCCCGGAGTTCCGGCGGGGGATGCTGCACGCGGTCAACCCGGTCGGGTTCTGCTCGATGCTGGCCTCGGCCCTCGTGTCGATCGCGATCTACTTCGGGGCGTTCGGAGCGGCCGTGCAGCCCTACTCGCCGCTCTTCGCGGTGGGGATCGCGGCGGTCATGCCGCCGGTCCTGGCCATCGCGACCCGCGGCCGCTTCTACCTGCGCCGCACCGACGACGGGATCGACCTGCCGATGTTCGACGCCGAGGGCAACCCCAGCGACGCCCGGCTGCGCTGCTGCGTGACCGGCCTGGAGTTCGAGCGGCCGGACATGATCGCCTCGGCCGTCCCCGGGCCGGACGGGCGGACGCAGTACATCTCCTCGCTCGCGCTGGCGCAGGACAAGAGCGGGGTGCACGTCCTGCCGCCGCAGCGGCGGTAGGCGCCCGGCCGCAGCGGCGAGGGCGCGGTGGGAGACGGCCCAGCCGGGGCGGCGGAAGGCGCCACCCCGGGCCCGTCTTCCCCCGCCGCTACTCCGCGGGGCCGCCGGTCCCGGCCGACCCCTCGGCCCGGGCCGCGCGACGCCGCTCGCGCGCCACCTCGAAGCCGATGGGCACGATCGAGAGCACCACCAGGCCGACGGCGATGAGGTCCACGTGCTCGCGGATGAAGGCCACGTTGCCCAGCCACACGCCGGCCAGCGTCAGCAGCAGGCACCAGAGCAGGGCGCCGGTGATGTTCCACTTGGCGAAGTCGCGGTAGCGGTACCCCGCCATCCCGGCGGCGAGCGGCACGAAGGTCCGCACGATCGGGACGAAGCGGGCGAGGACGAGCGCCTTCCCGCCGTAGCGCTCGAAGAACTGCTCGGCCTTGGCGAGATTGGCGGTGCTCAGGATCCGCGCGTCGGGGGAGAAGAGCCGCCGCCCGAAGACCTTGCCGAGCGTGTACCCGACCTGGTCCCCGAGGACCGCCGCGACGCTGACCACGACCAGGAGCAGGGCGAGGTTCAGCCCGAGCTGGTGGTGCAGCAGCCCGGTCGTGAACAGCAGGGAGTCCCCGGGCAGGAACGGGAAGAGGACCCCGGACTCGATGAAGATCATCGCCGCGACCACGCCCAGGACCCAGGGCCCGGCGCCGTCGAGGATCGCCTCGATGTCGATGCCGAACAGGGCGGGGTGCGGCGCGAGCACGGCGCCCGCCGCCTGGAGGTCGGCGGTCAGGGCGGAGATCGAGGCCAGAGGGGTCATGGTCAGCCGTTCGGGAGGGGGATCGGGGGAATCGGCACCATGCTACCCCTCGTCACGTCCCGGAGGCTGGGCGCTGCGGGTCGGCCGGCGTCCGCCGCAGCGTGGACCACGTGACGACGGCGCCGACGAGGCAGGACACGGTGGAGCCCAGTACCGCCAGCGCGAACCCGGTCGTGAAGGCCGACGACGCCGCCGCCTCGAGCGCCCGCCCCAGCTCGCCCCCGATCGCCTGGGCGACGTCGACCGCCCCGCCCAGGGTCTGCCGCGCGACCTCCGCCGGCTCCCCGGTGATCCCCTCCGGCACCGCGATCGAGCCCTGGTACCCGACGGTGAGGACCGTTCCGAGCGTGGCCGCGCCCATGACGTGGCCGAACTCGTAGTTGGTCTCCGAGATCGCGGAGGCCGCGCCCGCCTTGCCCGCGGGCGCGGAGCTCAGGATCAGGTCGTTGGCCAGCGTCTGGACGGCGCCGTTGCCGAAGCCGAACACCACGAAGCCGACCAGCAGCAGCACGAGCCCCGCCCCGAGGAACTCGGTGACCGCGCAGAGCAGGAAGCCCAGGGCGTTGACGGCCAGGCCCGCGCTGATCACCAGGCCCGGACGGATGCGCCGGACCAGGGGGACGGCCGCGAAGCCGCCCAGGACGGTCATGACCATCCCCGGGATCATGAGGACGCCGGCCCGCATCGGGGAGTAGCCCTCGACCAGCTGCAGGTACTGCGAGAAGGCGAGCAGGAATCCCACGAAGGCGATGGTCACGGTGAAGTTGCAGACCAGCGACCCGGCGAAGACGGGATGGGCGAAGAGCCGGACGTCGAGCATCGGCTCCCGCGCCCGGAGCTGGCGGCGCACGAAGAGCGCGCCGCAGCCGAGCCCGACGACGAGCGCCACCAGGGGCGCGACGTGCGGTCCCGCGGTGGACAGCTCCTTGATCGCGTAGACCACCCCGACCATGGTGACCATGACGAGCCCGACCGACGCCGGGTCCACCGGCCCGGGCGAGGGGTCCTTGGAGTTGGGCACCAGCAGCGGCAGCAGCACCACGGCCGGCACCAGCAGCGGGACGGCGATGAGGAAGACCGCGCCCCAGGAGAAGTGCTCCAGCAGGAAGCCGCCCAGGATGGGGCCCAGGATGGCCCCGGCCGAGAACCCCGAGGCCCACACCGCGATGGCCGTGCGCCGCTGGGCGGGGTCCAGGAAGATGTTGCGCAGCAGCGACAGCGTCGCGGGCATGAGCATGGCCCCGAAGAACCCGAGCCCCGCGCGGGCGGCGATCAGCCACGACGCCGCCGGGGCCAGCGCCGCCAGCCCGGAGACCACCGCGAACCCGCTGCACCCGATGAGCAGGATCCGCTGCCGCCCGATGCGGTCCCCGATCGCCCCCATGGGCACCAGCAGGCCGGCCAGGACGAGGGGGTAGACGTCCACCATCCACAGCAGCTGCACCCCGGTGGGCTCGAGGCTCCGGGAGATCGAGGGCAGCGCGAAGGTCAGGACCGTGTTGTCGATCGAGATCAGCAGGACGGGAATCATGAGGATGACGAGGGCGAACCACTGTCGCTTCCCGGCGCGCAGGGGGATGGCATCGGTCCAGGGCATGACCTCATCGTAGCCAGTCGTCGTCCACAGGTGAGCCGTGCGGGCTTCCGGCCCCGCCGATCCCTGACAGACTGGGTCCCATGGACACCGCGACGACCACCACCGACCTCCACGCCAGGGCCCGCGCCCACCTCCAGGCGCTCACGGGCAACCCCGGGGCCGACTTCCACCCGGGCCAGTTCGAGGCCATCCGCGCCCTGGTCCAGGACCGGGCCCGCGCGCTCGTGGTCCAGCGGACCGGGTGGGGCAAGTCGGCCGTCTACTTCATCTCCTCGCTGCTGACGCGGGAGCAGGGCGGCGGCCCCGCGCTCATCATCTCCCCGCTCCTCGCCCTCATGCGGGACCAGGTGGCCGCCGCCGAGCGGGCGGGGGTGCGGGCCGCCGCGGTGAACTCCGCTAACGCGACCGAGTGGGAGGACATCCGCGCCCGCATCGGCGCGGGGGAGCTGGACGTCCTGCTGATCAGCCCGGAGCGGCTGAACAACCCGCGCTTCCGCGAGCAGTGGGCGCCGGAGCTGCTGCGCACCTGCTCCCTGCTCGTCATCGACGAGGCCCACTGCATCTCCGACTGGGGGCACGACTTCCGCCCCGACTACCGCCGCATCCGGGACCTCATCGGCGAGCTGCCGGCCGGCGTCCCGGTCCTGGCCACCACCGCCACCGCCAACGAGCGCGTGGTCACCGACGTCCGGGAGCAGCTCGGCGTCGGCGGCACCGGGGGACGGGACGTGTTCACCCTGCGCGGCCCGCTCTCCCGGGCCTCGCTGCGCCTGGGCTGCCTGCGGCTGCCGGACAACGCGGCCCGGATCGCGTGGCTGATCGAGCACCTGGGCGAGCTGCCCGGCAGCGGGATCGTCTACGCCCTGACCATCTCCGCGGCGGAGGACACCGCGCGCATCCTCACCGAGGCGGGCTACCACGTGCGTCCGTACACGGGCCGCACGGACGCCGGCGAGCGGGAGGACGCCGAGCGGGAGCTCAAGGAGAACCGGGTCAAGGCGCTGGTGGCCACGAGCGCGCTCGGCATGGGCTTCGACAAGCCGGATCTCGGCTTCGTGGTCCACCTCGGCGCGCCCTCCTCGCCCGTGGCCTACTACCAGCAGGTCGGGCGCGCGGGCCGTGCGACCGAGAGCGCCGACGTCCTGCTCCTCCCCGGCCGGGAGGACCCGGAGATCTGGAAGTACTTCGCCACGGCCTCGATGCCCACCGAGGAGAACGCCGGGCAGGTCCTCGGCGCGCTCGCCGCCGCGGGCGGCCCGATGTCGGTCGCCGCGCTCGAGGCCGCGGTCAACGTCAAGCGCACCTCGCTCGAGCTGCTGCTCAAGGTCCTCGCGGTCGAGGACGCCGTGGACCGGGTCTCCGGGGGCTGGGTCTCCACGGGCAGGCCCTGGGTCTACGACGCCGAGCGGTACGGGCGGATCGCCGAGGCCCGCCGCCGCGAGCAGGACGCCATGCTGGACTACGAGGCGGGCGGCACCTGCCGCATGCAGTTCCTGGCCCGGGAGCTCGACGACGCCACGGCCGAGCCCTGCGGCCGCTGCGACGTCTGCGCGGGCCCCTGGTACCCGCGCGAGGTGGACGAGGAGGCCTCCCGCCGCGCCCAGCACGGCCTGGTCCGGGTGGGCGTCCCGGTGGACCCCCGCGCCCAGTGGCCCACCGGCCTGCCCACGCTCGGCATCGAGAAGAAGGGCAAGATCCCCGAGGCGGAGCGCGCCGAGCGGGGCCGCGCCCTGGCCCGCCTGACCGACCTCGGCTGGGGCAACCGCCTCCGCGAGGTCATGGTCAACGACGACGCCGGGCGCCCCCTGGACGGCGAGGTCCCACCGGACCTCGGCCGGGCCTGCGTGGGGGTGCTCGCGGGGTGGGACTGGTCGCGGCGGCCGGCCGGCGTCGTCGCGATCCCCTCGGCCTCGCGGCCGCGGCTGGTGGACTCGCTGGCGCGGGGCATCGCGGGCGCCGGGCGGCTGCCCTACCTCGGCGAGCTGGAGGCGGTCGCCGACTTCCCGGCCCGGGCCGGTGGCCGCGGCGGCAACAGCGCGTACAGCCTCGCCTCGGTGTGGGGGCGCTTCCGCGTGGGGGAGGAGCTCGCGGGCCGGCTGGCCGAGGTCGAGGGGCCGGTGCTGCTGGTGGACGACCTGATCGACTCCCGCTGGACCATGACCGTCTGCGCGCGGGAGCTGCGGCTGGCCGGCGCGGAGGCGGTCCTGCCCTTCGCGCTCGCGTTGCAGGCGTAGGCCCGCCCGATTGGCCGCCCCGGACCGCCGCCCGGGCGGGCGTTGCCTGGGGCCGCCGCCCACCCGGGTGTCACCTCGGGTCGTCACCCGGGTAGGCCTCGCTTCGGGTCGTCACCCGAATGGGTATCGCCTCGGGTCGTCACCCGGATGGTGGCGCCTCGGTCCGCCCGCCCTCCTGTCTGCGGCGGGGCCGGTCGTGGGCCCTCAGCCGCCCCGGGCCTTGGTGCGCGCGGTGGCGCGGGCGTTCCACGGGTCCTCGGGCCAGGGGTGCTTGATGTACCGACCGCGGTTCTCGGCCCGCACGCCGGGATAGGCGTTGGCCCAGAAGGAGGCCAGGTCGGAGGTGACCGCGAGGGGGCGGCGCGCCGGGGAGAGCAGGTGCAGCTGCACGGGGATCCGGCCTTCGCACACGGCCGGTCCCCGGGCCCACCCGAAGCATTCCTGTAATTTCACGGCGAGCACGGGCGGGGCGACGTCGTCCCCGTGGTCCTCCGGGGCGGGCCAGGTCAGGCGCACGGACGAGCCGCTGGGCACCCGGGCCCGCTCGGGGGCCAGCTCGTCCAGGCGCGCGGCCTCGGGCCACGGGAGGAGGCGCCGCAGCGCGCCCACGGCGTCGAGCCGCCGCCGCGACGCACCGCCGGCGACCCGCTCGAGCTCCGGCCCGAGCCAGTCCTCGGCGGTGGACTCCAGGGCCGCGAGGCGGACGTCGGGCCACGGGTCGCCGTAGACGGCGCGCAGCAGGCCCAGCCGCCCCCGCAGCGCCTCGAACTCGGGGCCCGGGGCGAGGAAGGCCTCCAGGCCCTCGTGCTGGAGCGCCTCCGCGACGGCGTGACGCCCGGCCGCGACGGAGGGGCGGCGCGGCGTCGAGGACAGCTCGATCGCGCCGAGCCGCCGGACGTCCCGGGAGGTGACCCTGCCGTCGAAGCGCGCCGTCTCCTCCTCGACGAGGAGCTCGGCGCCGGCGAGCTCGGCGGTGTCCTGGTCGATGACGGCGGCGCACCGGATCAGGGGGCGCCCGCCGCTGAGGCCCATCTCGGCGACCGCGAGCCACGCGTGCCCCTTCAGGGAGGCGTCGCGGGGCAGGACGGCACCGGAGCCCGAGGCCATGAGGTAGTCGTCCTCGCTGCCGGGGCGCAGCCGCGCGATGCGCTCCGGGTAGGCCAGGGCGGTGATCAGGCCGACGCTGGCCTCGGAGGCGGCCGTGGAACCGGAGGTGCTCCTGGGCCCGGAGGCGGACCAGGCCCCGGCAGCGGCCCCAGTGCCGCCCCCGGTTCCGGTGCCGCCACCGGCCTCCTCGCCCCCGGCCAGCTCCCGCTCGAAGCGGCGCGTGTCCTGGCGCCACCGCTCGTCCCGGCTCCGGCGCAGCTCGCGGAGCAGGGCCGCGGCGTCGGACCCCGGGGCCCGCCGCTCGGAGGCGAGGGCGGCCACGGTCTCCGCGGCGGCGCGGGGCCGAGGAGGTCCGCGCCGTCGAACAGGGCGCGGGCCAGCCGCGGGTCGGCGGGCACCGCGGCGAGGCGCCGGCCGAGCGGGTGGTGCGGTCGGCGTCGTCGACGGCGCCCAGCGCGCGGAGGGTCGCGTGCGCGCCGGCCAGGGCGCGCTCGGGCGGGGCGTCCGGCAGCCGGAGGCCGACGCCGCCGGGCGAGCCCCAGCAGGCCAGGTCCAGCGCGGCGGTGGTCAGGTCGCTGGTGGAGATCTCCGGGGGAGTCGTGGCCGGCCGCGCCGCGTAGTCGTTCCGCGCGAGGCAGCGGATCGCGGTCCCCGGCGCCTCGCGGGCGGCGCGGCCGGCCCGCTGGGTCATGGCGGCCTTCGAGGCTCCCACGGTGACCAGGCCGCTCATGCCGCGCACGGTGTCCAGCCGCTGCTGCCGATCGAGTCCGGCGTCGACGACCGTCCTGACCCCGGGCACGGTCAGCGCCGACTCGGCGACGTTGGTGGCGAGGATGACCCGGCGCGCCCCGGCGGTCCCGCGCCCCCGGGCGGTCCCGTGTCTCTCGGCCCCGTGCCCCTCGGCCCCGTGCCCCTCGGCGACGGCGTCGGCGGCCGGGCGCGGGGCGAGGATCCGCTGCTGCTCGGCGGGCGGGGTGCGGCCGCTGAGCGAGTGCACCTCGAGGCCGGCGCGGCCGGCGAGGCGGGCCGCCACGGCGTCGATCTCCCGGGCGCCGGGCAGGAAGACCGGAGGTCGCCCGTCTCGGCGGGGAGCGGCGCCCGACGTCGTCGAGCACCGTGGCCGCGACATGGCGCAGGAAGTCCGGGGTGACGCCGCGGGCGTCGAGGGCGGGCCGGTCCGGGGCCGCCCAGCGCAGCTCCAGCGGGTGCAGGGCGGACTCGACGGCGGCGACGGGCGCCGGGGCCTCCTCCGTCCCGAGCAGGCCGGCCCACAGCGGGGCGTCGAGGGTCGCCGACATCGCGAGCAGGGAGAGGTCCTCGCGCAGCTCGGCGAGCTGGCGCAGCATGCCGAAGGCGAGGTCGGCGTCGAGGTGGCGCTCGTGGACCTCGTCCATCACGACGCAGTCGACGCCGGCGAGCTCCGGGTCGCGGACCAGGCGGCGCAGCAGCACCCCGGTGGTCACGAACTCCACGAGCGTCCGCGGCCCGGCGCGCCGCTCCCCGCGCACGGTGTACCCGACCTCCTCGCCCAGCCGGGCGCCGCTGAGCTGCGCCAGCCGGTGGGCCGCGGAGCGCGCCGCGATGCGCCGGGGCTGGGTCACCACGATGCGGGCGGGCGCGGACCCCGCCCGCCCGCCGATGACATCGGCCATCAGGGGCGGGACGATCGTGGTCTTCCCGGTGCCCGGCGGCGCGTCCACCACGGCCCGCACGGGTCCCGCGGCGTCGGCCAGGGCCCGCAGCCGGGGGATCAGCCCGGCGGCGGGGAGGCCGGCCGCGATGCGTCTGAGGTCGAAGGTGCTCACCGGTCCAGTGTGCCAGGCCCGCGGGGAGCGACGGGAGCCGCTGCCCCGGGAGGCCCGGCTCGGCTCAGCCGGGCAGGTTCTCGTACAGGGCGCGGGCCGTGACGAGGTCCTGCCACCCCATGCCCACGGTCTTAACCAGGGCGGGCCCCGGGCGACGCTCCTCGCCCAGCATCGTGGCCACGTCCACGAGGTCCTCGGCCCCGAGCGCGCCGTGCTCCACCGCCATCGCGACGTCGCCCGCCTCCCGGAGCGCGGTCGCCCGGTCCTCGACGTACACGGTCGCCCGCGCGGCCAGGGCGTCGTCGGTCTCGCGGGCGTCCGGCTCGTGGGAGCCCATGGCCACCACGACGGCGTCGTCGCGCACCGCCGCGCCGTCGAAGAGCGGGGTGCGGGCGCTGGTGCAGCAGGCGACGACGTCGGCCTCGGCCACGCGCTCGGCCCCCGCGGCCTCGGCCGGGAAGCCCTCCTCCCGCAGCCGCTCCACGAGCCGCCGAGCCTTCTCCTCGGAGCGCCCGACGACGCCGACCCGCTCCAGGTGCCGCACGGCCGCCGCGGCCCGGACGTGGTGCAGGGCCTGGGGGCCGGTGCCGAAGACGAGGAGGTCGCGGGCCTCCGGGGCGGCCAGCGCGTCGATCGCCAGGGCGGAGACGGCGGGCGTGCGGATCGAGGTGAGCGCGACGCCGTCGATCAGCGCGAGCGGTTGGAGGGACTGGGCGTCGAAGAGCATGTAGTTGCCCTGGATCTTGGGCAGGCCGCGCGCGGGGTTGCCGGGCGCCACCGTCAGGATCTTCACGCCGGCGTACCCCTCGAACTCGCTCGGCATGAGGAGGAACTCGCCGTGCGCCAGCGGCGAGGAGGTGCGGGCCGCCTGGGCGGAGGGGTCCAGGCCCTGCACGAGCGCCTGGCGCAGGGCGTCGACGGCGGCTCGCAGCGGGAGATGGGCCATGACCTGATCGGGGCCCACGGAGCGGATCTCCGGGCGATGCGGTGCGGTCAACTCTCCTCCTCGGCCCTCCGAGCGGGGGGAAGGCCTCATCGGGTGCGTGTGATGCGAGTCTAACGCCGTGACTTCCGCTGTCGACTCGGTGAAGCGGGGCGGGGCGCGAGCCGGCGCCGTCTCCACCGGGCGCATCCCGCGAGGTGGAGCGCGGAAGATCCGCAGCTGTGCTGAGATAGGAGCATGAATGGTTTTCACCATCTCGAGATCTGGCTCCCCGCGCACGAGGTCGGCGGTGAGGACTGGTCCTGGCTGCTCGGCCGGCTCGGCTTCGTCCTGGAGCAGGACTGGGGGACGGGCCGCAGCTGGTCGGCGGGAGGGGCCTACCTGACGCTGACGAGCTCCCCGAACCTCGCGGACGCGTCCCACGACCGCCGCCGCGCCGGCCTCAACCACCTGGCCTTCCACGGTGGGACGGCGTCCGAGGTCGACGCCGTCATGGCCGAGGCTACGGAGCACGGCTGGACGCCGCTCTACCAGGATCGCTACCCGCACGCGGGCGGCCCGCAGCACTACGCGGGCTGGCTGGAGAACGCGGCGGGGTTCAAGGCCGAGGTGGTGGCGGAGGAGACGGCCGGCTCCGAGCCTCCCGCCGAGCGCCCGGCCTGGCGGGTCCGCCCCGAGACTGCCGCGGACCGCGAGGCCGTCCGCGCCGTCGAGCTCGCCGCCTTCCCGACCGCCGAGGAGGCGGATCTCGTCGACGCGCTGCGCGCCGATCCCGGGGCCTGGATCGACGGGCTGTCCTACGTGGCGGAGGACGAGGCGGGCGATGTCGTCGGCCACGCGCTGCTGACCCGGTGCCTCGTGGGGGACCGCCCCGCGCTCGCGCTGGCGCCCTGCGCGGTGCTCCCGGACCGTCAGCGGACCGGGGCGGGGAGCGCCGCGATCCGCGGGGCCCTGGAGGCGGCCCGCGCGCGGGGCGAGAACCTGGTCATCGTGCTGGGCCATGCCGAGTACTACCCCCGCTTCGGCTTCGCTCGGGCCTCCGGGTGGGGGATCGTGCCGCCCTTCGAGGTCCCGGACGAGGCGTTCATGGCGCTGCGCCTCGACCCCGCCGCCGAGGTCCCGCGGGGCACGGTCGGCTATCCGGCGGCCTTCGGCGTGTGACCGCGGGCCGCGAGCTCGCGGCGTTCAGGTCATGACCGAGACCCCGGACCCTAGGTCCGGGGCCTGAGGTCCCGGGACCCGGGCCCGCCGCAGCATCCGGGCCCGCGCGCCGCCGCCTCAGCCCCGGTCGCCCTCCAGCAGGCCGAACACGAGGGTGTCCGTCCACTCGCCCCGGTTCCACCAGTCCTGCCGCAGATGCGCCTCCTGCCACATCCCGACCCGCCGGGCGAGCCTCGCCGAGGCGGCGTTCCGGGCGTCCATCCGCGCAACGAGCCGGTGGACGCCGTACCGCTCGAAGGCCAGCTCGACGACGGCCGCGACGGCCTCCGTCGCCAGCCCCCTGCCGCCGTGGTCCGGGTCCAGCACCCAGCCGGCCTCGGCCAGGCGGGACTCCCGGTCGGTCAGCCAGAGGGACACGGTCCCGACGGGCCGGCCCTCGTGCTCGAGCATCAGGTTCAGCGCGCCCTCCGGCCCGTCGAGCCCGGTCCGCCGGATGCGCTCGTCGTTCTTGGCCCGGGCGGTCTCGGGAGTCCAGGGCTCGTCGAGCAGATAGCGGGCGACGTCGTCGCGGGAGTACACGCGCTGCATCCACCCGGCGTCGGAGGCGACGTGCGGGCGCAGGACGAGCCGGCGGGTGCGGATCGGCGCGAACGGGGTGCTCATGAATCCCAGGCTAGCGACGCCCCTCCGCCCCGTGGTATTCGGCCCCGTCCTCCCGGCCGTCGGCTCGCGATCGGGGGAGGATGGGCAGCATGACATACGAGATCCCCGTGTCCGTGGTCCGCGGCGGCACCAGTCGAGGAGTCTTCCTGCGAATTAGCGACCTGCCACGCGATGCGCAGGCCCGCGACCGCCTGTGCATCGGTCTGATCGGAGGCCCCGACCCGCTGGCCGTCGACGGCCTGGGCGGCGGGGCGTCGTCGAACTCCAAGGTCATGGCCGTGGGCCGGACGGAGGACCTCGTGGGCCTTCCGTGGCAAGAAGCCTGCCCGGCCGACGTCGACCTGGTCACCGTCTTCGCGCAGCCCGCGGTCGCCTCCGCCTCGGTGGACTGGAACGGCAACTGCGGGAACCTGAGCGCCGCGGTGAGCGCCTACGCCCTGGACGCGGGTCTGCTCGAGCGCGGGGGCGAGCGCGTCTCGGCGCGGGTCTGGAACGCCAACACCGGTGCGGTCTTCCTCGTGGAGCACCCGCTCGAGGACGGCAGGCTCCCGCGCACCGGCGACTACCTGATGTCCGGCGCCGGCGGCCCCGGCCCGCGCGTGGATCTTAAGTTCTTGGAGCCAGGCGGAGAGAAGACGGGCTCGGTCTTCCCGGAGGGCCGCGTCTCGCAGCTGGGCGGGGGCGTACGGGCCACCCTCGTGGACGTCTCGAACCCCCTGGTGGTCCTCGACGCCGCGGAGGCCGGCGTGGACCCGGCCCTGCACCCGTCCGAGCTCAACGCGGACGCCGAGCTGCTGGCGCGGATCGAGGCCCTGCGCCGCGAGGCCGGGGAACGCATGGGCGTGGCGGGCAGCGCCGCAGTGCCGCGGGTCGCCTGCGTGGCGCCCGGAACCGGCGGCGCCGACCTGGACGTGCGCGTGACCTCCATGGGGGTCTTCCACCACGCGGTGCCGGTGACCGTGGCGCTGGCCCTGGGCTCCGCGGCGGCGCTGGGCGGCACGGTGCTCGACGCCGTCCTGCCCGTCGCGGCGCCGGGCGAGGTCACGATCCGTCACCCGAAGGGCACCGTGACCGTCACGGCGGAGACCCGGGGCGAAGATGGGCTCGCGACGGCGGGGCTGGCGCGGACCGCCCGGATCATCCTCACCGGAACTGCGTGTCTTCCCACCCAGGCGGCGGGGGCCGTCTAGGGCACGCGAAAAGCCCCCGCCCACCCGGATCAACCGGGCTGGCGGGGGCCTTCCTCAAGAGCGGTGACGGAGGGATTTGAACCCTCGGTACGGGGTTACCGTACACAACATTTCGAGTGTTGCACCTTCGGCCGCTCGGACACGTCACCAACTTGAGATACTGTACCGGCTCATCCCCACGCGCTCAACTCGGGCCGCAGCGGACCGTCCCGCGGGCCGAACCCGGGCTGACCAGGCAGACGGGTCCCGGCCCACCCGCGGGCCAGGACCCGCCTGATCCAGTCCGGACCCGGCATGACCCGGCTCGGGACCCAGCGTCATCTGGCCCGGCTCCCGCTCGACCCGGCCGGGGCCCCGCATGAACCGGCCCGGCCCCTGCCTGATCCGCCCCGGTCACACCCTTCAGACCGGCGCCCCACCCGGATCCGGCGCGAGCCCCCGCCCCTCCGCCTTGGGCCCCAGGATGTAGCCGTCCACCAGCGTCATCACCGTCCGCGCCGCCTGCTGGGTGGTGCGCTCGCTCTGCCGCACCTCCCGGTCCATGGCCAGCATGAAGGTCGCCCCGAAGATGCCGACGGCGACCGAGCGGTTGTCCGGGTGCGGCGCCACGGCGTAGTACTCGCCCAGCTCGTCGACCATCGCCGTGATCCGCTCGATCACGACCGCGCGCTGGCGCAGCAGCGCCCCGGAGCCGCCCTCCTCGTGCCCCGGCCGCCAGATCTCCGCGACCGCGAGGCGGGCGAAGCCGGGGTTGTCCGCGAGGAACCGCAGCGCGGCGATGGTCCCGCGCAGCAGGCGCTCCCGGGGGTCCGGGACCTGAGCCCCGGCGTCGGCGATGTGCTCCAGGACCAGCTCGATGCCGTAGCTCAGCAGCCCCTCGACCATCGACTTCTTGGAGCCGAAGTTGTAGTAGACGGTCCCCTTCGACACGCCCGCCTTGGCGGCGACCTCGTCCACGGTGGTCGCCGTCGGGCCCTTCTCGCTCATGATGACCATCGCGGCCTCGAAGAGCTTCAGCTGGGTCCGAGAGGAGCGGGCGGGCCGGCGGCGCGGGGAGGGCGAGCCGCCGGCGTCGCGCACGGGGGTGTCGTGGCGGGCGTCGTCGCGGTGCCCGTCGCCGCGGTGTCCGTCGCGGTGCCCGGGGCCGCGGACGTCACCGGCGGCGTCGTCGTCGGGCGCTGGGTCGGCCATCATCTACAGTTCCACCTCCGGGTCGAGTCTCTTGAGGGTCCAGGTGCGGTCCTTGACCGCCCCCAGGACGCCGAACGCCAGGCCCAGCAGCAGGAAGCCGGCCAGCAGCGCCACGGTCGGCCAGACCGCGGCCGTGTCGATGCCGTACGCCAGTCTCCGGAACCCGGTGAGCGCGTGGGACATCGGCAGCACGTCGTGCATCCACGCGAGTGGGGCGGGCAGGGTCTGGTAGGGCATCATGCCGCCGGCCGTCACCAGCTGCAGGACCAGCAGGATCAGTACGACGAGTTTACCGGGGGCGTCCAGCAGGGCGATGAGGCCCTGGCAGATGGCGCTGAACACCACCGAGACGAAGCACAGGAACCAGAACGCGAGCCACGGGTGCGCCATGTCGAACCCGAGGGCGAACTTCACCACCGCGAACAGCAACACGCCCTGCACCAGGCCCACCAGCGCGAACGGCGCCCACGCGCCGAGCGCGATCCGCAGGCTCGAGGCGTTGGAGGCCAGCGCCCGGGAGTTGCCCGCGCGCAGGAACTGCCCGGCCATCAGGAGGCCGATCCACAGGGCCAGGATCATGAAGAACGGGCCCATGCCCTCGCCGTAGGTCCCGGCGCCGGCCAGCGAGTCGTGCTCGTCGGAGACCGGATCGGACATCACCGAGGACAGCGCGTCCCGGTCCGAGGAGCCGAGGTCGGGGACCTGGCCGGCGCCGTCGCGCAGCGCGTCGGTCAGCTGCTGCGATCCGTCGCGCAGCTGGCCCGAGCCGTCCCGCAGCTGCCCGGCCCCCTCGTCCAGCTGGGAGGAGCCGCTCACGGCCTCGCCCGTGCCGTCCGCCAGCTGCCGGGCCCCGTCCCGGGCGCCCTCCTGGCCGTCGAGGAGCTGCTGGGCCCCGGAGGCCAGCTCGCCGGTGCCGCCGGACAGGTCGGAGGCGCCGGTGGAGAGGTCCTGGGCGCCCTGGTCGACCTGCCGGGCGCCGTCGGCGAGCTCGCCGGTCTTCCCGTCCAGGGCGCCGGCGCCGTCGGCCAGCTGCCGGGCGGCGTCGTCGGCGTCGCGGGCGCCCTGGGCCACCCCGGAGGCGCCCGCGCTGAGCTGGGACACGGCGCCGGTCAGGCCGTCGATCTGGCCGGCGAGCCGGGAGGTCCCGTCGGTCGCGCAGCCCGAGTCGCGGAAGCGCTGCAGGCCGGAGCCGAGCGGGGTCTGCTCGAGGTCGTCGAGGCCTGAGGTCGCGGCGTCGGCGAGGCGGGTGCGGGCGTCGTCGTCGGTCAGGCTGCCCACCAGGGCGTCGGCCTGCTCCTGGGTCAGCGTCCCGTCGCTCACCAGCGCCTGGACGCGCTGGGTCGCGACGCCGCCGACCTCGGAGAGCACGGCCTGGGAGGCGTCGGCCCCCAGGCGGCCGGTGGGCTCGGCGTCGTTCGCTCGGGAGAGGTCCGCGCAGACCGCGTCCAGGTCCCCGGCGAGCGTGCCCAGGCCCGACTGCTCGAGGGTCCCGTCCAGGGCCGCGGCCCCGTCGGAGAGCTGCCCCGCTCCGTCGGAGAGCGACGACGTGCCCTCGGCCAGCCGCGAGGCCCCGGTGGAGAGCTCGCCGGTCCCGCCGTGCAGCTCGTCGGCGCCCTGGGCGAGCGCGGAGGTGCCGCCGGCGAGCGTCGCGGCCCCGTCGGAGAGGGTGCGGGCGCCGTCGTCAAGCCGCTGCGCGCCGTCGAGGGCGCTGCGGCTGCCGTCCACCAACTGGTCCTCCCCGTCGAGGAGGGCGCGGGCGCCGTCGTCGAGCTGCGTCGCGCCGGAGGCCAGGGACGAGGTGCCGTCCTTGAGGCGGTCGACGGCGTCGGAGAGGCCCACCGCGCCGTCGGTGACCTGCTGGGAGCCGTCGGTCGCGTCGGAGAGCTGCCCGTGGATCGTGGTGAACTCGGCCAGCATGGTGCCGGCCGTCTCCTCGCCGACCTGCTGGGAGACCGAGTCGCGGACGGTCGCGCCGGCGCGGGTGACGATGCTGGTCAGCAGGTAGTTGTTGGCATCGTTGGTGATGACCTCGAGGCCCGCCTGCTGCGGGTCCACCTCGCCCGGGGTCCCGTCGGCGCCGGGGGCGAAGCGAGAGGTGGAGAGCAGGCGCTCGGAGAAGTCGGAGGGGATCACGAGGGCGAAGTCGACGTCGCCGGCGGAGACCTCGCGGACGGCGTCGTCGCGGGTCGGGGCGTCCTGCCAGTCGAAGTCGGCGGAGGAGCGGAGCTCGTCCGCGACCGAGGCGCCGGTGTCGACGCGCTCGCCGTCTGAGGTGGTGGCGCCCTCGTCCTCCATCACCAGGGCGCCGCTGACGCGGTCCACGTTCCCGTAGGGGTCCCAGTTGGAGTACAGGTACATCCCGCCGTAGAGGAGGGGGATGCAGGCCAGCGCGATCATCACCAGCTTGGGCAGCACGCCCCCGGAGAAGCGCTTGAGTTCGGTCAGGGCGACCCGCAGGGACGTCATAGGGCTCTCCTCGTCGGGTCGTGGGGGATGGTTCGGGTGGGGGTGGCGGGGGAGATCCGGTCGGCGGGGTCGCCGCGGTCTGCTCGATGGGCCGGGTCCTGGGGGTCGGCCGGTGCGGTGGCGTCTGCTGCATCAGCCGGGCCGGCGGGGTCGGCCGGCCGGTCGTGGCCGGCGGGCTCCTCGGACTCGCGGAGCGCCTCGGGAGACGCCTCCCCGTCGTCGGCCTCCGGCGACGCGGCGCGGTCCCCCGTGCCGCCGGCGGCGCCGTCCGCCTCCTGGCCGTCGGTCTCCGCGCGACCGGCCTCCGCGACCGGCCCGTCCCATCCGTCCGGGAGGACGGGGACCACCGCGACCACCGCGCGCGGGTGGTCCTCGTCCCGCGCCAGCTCCAGGAGCGGGGCGAGCCACGCGTCCGGCTCCCGGGCGGGGTCCGCGGCGTGCCGCGAGGGGGTGTCGAAGACCAGCAGCTCGGCGTCGGCGTCGGCCCCCGCCAGCGCGCAGGCCAGGCGGAGGCGCTGCCCGCCGGTGAGCTCCTCCTCCCGCAGGTCCGTCAGGTCCCCGAGCCCGCGGTCCTCGAGCCAGGCCACGGTGCTGCTCCGGCGCAGGGGCGAGGGGCGGAGGTAGGAGAGCATCTCGGCGGCGTGGTCGCGCACCCGCTGGTGACGCTCCATGGCGTTGACGACGGGGGAGTCCACGACGCCGGAGCGTCGGCGCAGCGCCCTCCGCGAGGGGTCCCCGTCCCACCGGACGCGGCCCTCGGTGGGCCGCATGCGCCCGGTGAGCAGCAGCGCGAGGCCCGCTCGGGTCAGCGGGTCCTCGGCCCGGACGAGCAGCAGCTCGCCCGGGGCGGCGCTCAGGGAGGTGGCGGGCACCAGGGGCGTGCGGCGCCCCGCGGCGCGGAGGTTCTCGGCGACGAGCACGGTCGGCTCCTGACGGCGGTGGGGGAGGGGGGGGCGGATCGGCCCGCCACTCAGCGTAATTAGACTGACCGGTCAGTTCAAGTAGATCGGGACGATGTGATGCACGGATCGCCCGCGGCGCCGCCGTCCGGGGCGAGGCCCGCCCGCGCCGCCGTCCGCGCGGATGTCTTCCCGACGCCGACGCCGCTCGCACGGACGTCTTCCAACCCGCGGCGATTCCCGCCCGGGGCCCCGCTCACCCCCGGCGGGCTCGGAAGAAGTCCAGCAGCAGGGCGCCGCACTCCTCCTCGCGGACCTCGGGGAACACCTCGACCCAGTGGTTCAGGCGGCGCTCGCGCACGACGTCGAACACGGACCCGGCGGCGCCCGCCTTCTCGTCCCACGCGCCCATGACCAGGCGCGGGATGCGGGCGAGCACCACGGCGCCGGCGCACATCGCGCAGGGCTCCAGGGTCACCACGAGCGTGCAGTCGTCGAGTCGCCAGCGGCCCAGGCGGCGGGCGGCCTCGCGGATCGCGAGCACCTCGGCGTGGCCGGTGGGGTCGGCGTCGGCCTCCCGGCGGTTGCGCCCCCGGCCCAGCACCTCGCCGCCCGGCCCCACGACGACGGCGCCGATCGGGACGTCCTCGCTGCCCAGGGCCTCGCGGGCCTCGTCCAGGGCCAGTCCCATCCAGGCCTCGTGCCGGTGATCGCGCTGCTTCATCCCTCCATTCTGACCCCTCCGGCCGGCGGGGTGCGCGGTGCGCCGCGGTGGTAGGTTGTGAGTCATGCGCGTCAAGATTCTGGAGCACCCCCTGGTCGACCACAAGATCACCGTCCTGCGGGACCGGACCACCGCGTCCCCGCAGTTCCGTCAGCTGGTCGACGAGCTGGTGACGCTCCTGGCCTACGAGGCGACCCGGAACATCCGCGTCGAGCCCAAGACGGTCCGCACGCCGGTGGCCGAGGCCGTGGGCTCCGAGATCGCGCGGCCCCGTCCGCTCGTGGTCCCCATCCTCCGGGCCGGGCTCGGCATGCTGGAGGGGATGACCCGCCTGATCCCGACGGCGGAGGTCGGCTTCCTGGGGATGGCCCGCAACGAGGAGACCCTCGACATCGTGACCTACGCGGAGCGCCTGCCCGAGGACCTCACGGGGCGCCAGGTCTACGTGCTCGACCCGATGCTCGCGACCGGCGGGACGCTCATCGAGTCGATCAAGTTCCTGCGGGCCCGCGGGGCGGACCACATCACCTGCATCTGCATCCTCGCCGCTCCGGAGGGCATCGAGGCCCTGCAGCAGGGCGTGCGCGGGATGGAGGACGTGGACCTGTTCCTGGCCGCGCGGGACGAGCGGCTGGACGAGAAGGCGTACATCGTGCCGGGGTTGGGGGACGCCGGGGACCGCCTCTACGGCGTCGCCGAGTGATCCCGAATCATTATAAGTGATGTAAATCACACGTCATTCATTTTCAGGCAGGTCTCGCGCCGAGGTCAGACGCCGCGGCTCTCCTGAACCGCTCGTTTCAGTGGCCGAGTGAAGGTCGTTCGCGATGCGAACTCGTCGTCGCCGCCCTGCATGACAACCTCCTCAGGGTGAATGCCGTCGGTCCATTCATTTCGACCGATGCCCGTTCGTTTTGTGTCAGATTGTGAACTCCCGGCGTCATTCGGCCGCATCCGCCGCCAGCGCGCGGCAATCGCGATGCATGTCGACCCGAGCCGTTGCGGCGCACGACATGGCTCCTGGGAGCATTTGACATTGGCTTCACGAGTTGATCTAGAACCGTGACGACTTTGTGACCTTTCGTGAAGCGGCCAAAAGAGGCGAAATGACGCGCTTGTCTAGCGACTTTGGTGTGAATTTCGGGCCCCGACGACGCCGGCGGGCGCGGTGCATATTCGCTCGGCGATCTCGCATCGTGGGATGGTGAGGCGTTTGTTACTTGCGGCTCAGAGTTCGACCGGTCACTATTAAACGAAAGCGGTGCGCTCGCCTTGGAATGCCTCCACATCGTTGCGTCGGCGCGCCGCTCGTCCCGCGCCGATCAGTCGAGAGGCCGGGAACTGCTGAAAACGGTGACGAGACCCCGGTCCGCACCGACGTTCGACCGAGAAGAGACGGGGATCCGATGTCAGGCGCACCTGGATACGTGCATATTTCCCAGCGGAACCGGAGCACTGCCGCCCGAGGAATGCGCTCGGCCGCGCCCACGGGGCGCGGCACGGTGGGCGAGCCCACCAGCTACCGCTCCCTGCGCGCCATGACGCCGGTGGTCCCCGCCCAGGAGCCGCAGGCGCAGCTGCATGCCGTGGCCGCCGAGAACGAGGCCCGCGGCTTCGTGCTCTACGTGGGGATCAACGAGGACGTCGCGGCCCAGAACGGCACCTCGCTCGTCCGCCTGGTCCAGGACATCCGCGCCTACGCGCAGAGCCTGGCCCCCGAGGCCGACTCCTACGCCGCCGTCGCCATCGCCCCCGCGGGCGCCGAGGGCAGCGACCTCGACGTCGTCCGCGACGCCCTGGGCGACCCGACCGCTCCCCGGAACGTGCCGGACACCTCGGCCGTCCCCCAGGCCGCCGAGGTCAAGCCCTCGCAGCCGGCCGGCGTGCTCATCGACCTCTCCCGCCGGGAGGTGTTCCTGGACGGCGAGGTCCTCAACCTCACGTACAAGGAGTTCGAGCTGCTGAACTACCTCGTGGAGAACGCCGCCCGCACGGTCGGCCGCGAGGAGCTGCTGGACTCGCTGTGGCGCGACGCCGAGGAGACGCCCAACGAGCGGACCATCGACGTGCACATCCGTCGCCTCCGCTCCAAGCTCGGGCGCCTGTCCAACACCGTGCGCACCGTGCGCGGCCAGGGCTACCGGTTCTACGAGCACCCCGAGGTCGTCATCTGGGCGGCCCCCGAGTACTCCATCTGATCCCGTCCGGGCGCGGCGCCCGGAGGTGAGCCGTCCGGACGACCGCGCCCGGAGGCGAGCCGTCCGGGCGACCGCGCCTCGTGCCCGGTCGTCCGGACGGGCTCCCCATCTGCGGATTCCGTAAGCTGGGAATCATGAGTCTCTTGATCGATCCGCGCTCGCAGGACAGGACCCTCGTCATCATGCGCCACGCGGAGGCGGACGCCCCGTGGGGCACGAGCGACTTCGACCGCCCCCTGACCGAGCGCGGCCACGCCCAGGCGCCGCGGGCGGGCCACTGGCTGGCCTCGGTCGGCGCGACGCCCGAGATGATCGTCTGCTCCGCCGCCCTCCGCACGCGCCAGACCTGCACGTGGGTCTGCGACGCCCTGGGGGAGAAGGCGCCCACGGCCAGCCTCGAGGAGCGCCTCTACAACGCCCCTCCCCGGGAGCTGATGCGGGCCATCGCCCGGGTGCCCGAGTCCGTCCGGTCGCTCCTGCTCATCGCCCACTACCCGGCGGTCCAGGAGGTCGCGATGCGGCTCGCCTCCCGGGACTCCGACTACGACGCCGTCATGGACGCCTCCTCCGGATTCCCCCCGGGCGGCCTCGCCGTCCTGACCACGGCCACGCCCTGGGCCGCGCTGGACCAGGCCGACGCCGTGCTGCGGGCCTTCGTCGCGCCGTAGGGGCCGCGCGGAGCCGCGCAGCGCAGGGACGGGGCCGCGGCCGGCCGGTGCGAGGGGACCCGCCGGATCGGCCGGAGCGAGGGGGCCGGCCGGCCCGGCCAGAGCGAGGGAAATCGCCGCCTCGACCGGAGCGGAGGCCCCGAAGGCTCGACCGGAGCCGAGAAGCCCCTCTGACATGAAGAAACCCGAGCCGCACCTCCTGAGCAGATCAGTCGGCGCGACCCGGGTCGCATGGCGGAGACGGGGGGATTTGAACCCCCGGTCGAGTTTTAGCCCGACCCTTCATTAGCAGTGAAGTCCATTCGGCCGCTCTGGCACGTCTCCATGCTGACATCGGCGGGCGGCGAGGCCGTCTACCGAAACAACCCTCACAGCTTATCGGGGAACACTCCGCGCGGTCAAAAGCCGCGGCGCGCGTGACGCGTCGGGCATCCGGCGTCGGGGCCCGACGCCGCCCGGCTACCCTGAGAGGCATGGGTAGAACGCAGCACATCGTGATCATCGGGGGCGGGCCGCGCGGGCTCTCGGTCCTGGAGCGGCTGGCCGCGCACGCGGCGGCCGAGCCGGGGCGCGGGGTGGACGCGCACGTCGTCGACCCCTTCCCGCCCGGGCCGGGCCACGTGTGGCGGACCGACCAGTCGCGCCACTTCCTGATGAACACGCCGAGCTTCTTTCCGACCGCGGTCCCCACCGACGCCACCCTGGCCACGGTCCCCGCCGGGTCCGGCTTCCCGCCGCCGATCCCCGCGCTGCGCGACCTCTCCTTCGACCGCTGGCGCGCCGAGGTCGCCGCGGACCCCGCGAGCTCCCTCGTCGGCCTCTCCGACGAGGACCGGGAGGAGCTCGGGGCGCTCACCGGATCCGGGTTCCCGTCCCGCAAGATCTACGGGACCTACCTCTCCGACGTCTACGTCCGGCTCCGCACCGGCGCGCCCGCCTCGCTGAACGTCACCTACCACCCGCAGGAGGCCATCCGCGTCTCACCGGCGGAGGAGGAGAGCTCGCGCCGTTACCACGTGGAGCTGGGGGACGGCGTCGTGCTCTCCGCCGACGCCGTGGTGCTCGCGCTGGGCCACACCGACGCCACGCTGCACGACGACCAGCGGGACCTCATGGAGTTCGCCGCCGCCTGGAACCTCGGCTACTGGCCCCCCGCCGTCCCCGCCGACGTCCACTGGGACGACCTGCCCGCGGGCCGGCGCCTGCTCGTCCGCGGCATGGGCCTGAACTTCCACGACGTCCTGGCCCGGCTCACCGAGGGGCGCGGCGGCAGCTTCGAGGCCGACGCCGAGCGCCCCCACCGCGTGGTCTACCGCCCCAGCGGACGCGAGCCGGAGATCTGGGTCGCCTCCCGGCGCGGCACCCCGTACCGGGCCAAGGCGGTGTTGGACTCCTACTACCCGCCCTCGGTGGAGAACCGCTTCTTCACCCGCGAGCTGGTGGACCGCATCCGCTCCCGGGCCGAGGAGGAGGGGCGCGCGATCGACTTCGAGACCGAGTACTGGCCGCTCATGCGCCGTGACGCCCAGTGGAACTACTACAAGACGCTGGTGCGGGTGACCCCCGAGGTCGTCAGCGGCGACGCGCGGCAGTTCCTGCGGGAGGTCGACGCCGTCATGCAGGACACCGACCACGTCTCCTGGTGGACGCGGTTGGAGCGGCTGACCACGGAGCGGGTCGAGCCGCAGCTGATCCTGCGCCCTGAGCGCCTGACCCGGCCCTTCGGCGGTCAGAGCTTCCAGTCCCACGAGGAGTACGCCGCGGCGGTGGTGCACCTGCTGGACCGCGACGTCGAGGCCTCCTTCGCGGGGGAGGACAGCCCCCTGAAGATGGCGATCGGCTCCCTGAACCAGGGGCGGGCCCTGGCCAAGTACGCGGTGCAGGACCACGGGGTCAGCGGCGAGTCGTGGATGCGGGGGCTGGAGCGGACGTTCGCGAGCCTCGTCGACGGGCTGGCCTCCGGGCCGCCGGTGCTGCGGATCCAGCAGATGGCCGCGCTGGCCCGGGCCGGGGTGCTGCGCTTCCTCGGGCCGGACCCGGTGTTCGGGCCGGACGAGACGGAGGGGACCTTCGTCGCCTCCTCGCCGTGGGTCCGGGACGAGCCGGTCCACGCGGACTCCCTCGTGGAGGCCCTGGCCCCGGCCAACGACGTCCGGATCAGCACCTCGCCCCTGATCCGCCGCCTGTTCGAGGACGGGTACGCCCGCCCGTGGCAGCTGTCCCTGGGCGACTCGGCGGCGCCGGCCCCGGGCCGCGGCTTCGAGGTGACCGAGTCCCCGTACCGGCTGATCGGGCCCACCGGGGAGGCGGCCCGGCACGTGTACGTGCTGGGCCTGCAGCTGTCCTCCGCCCAGTGGGGCACGGCCATCGCGGCGCAGGCGGACGCGGACCTGCGCTACGGCGCCCAGACGCTGCTCAACGCGGACGACGTCGTCGCGGACGTCCTGGGCGGCCGGGCGTGAGCGGGCGGGACCAGGGCGAGCCGGGCGAGTCGGACGCCGACGCCGACGCCTCCCGGCCCGCCGCGGATGCACAGGCCGGCGAGCCGGCCACCATCCCCTCCGCGTGCGGCGTGATCGTCGACGCCGCGGGCCGGATCCTGCTGGTCCAGCGCGGTCACGAGCCCGGGAAGGGGCTGTGGTCGGTCCCCGGCGGCAAGTCCGAGCCGGGGGAGACCCTGCGGGAGACCGCGGCCCGGGAGGTGCTGGAGGAGACCGGGCTGCGCGTCGTCGTGGGCCGGGAGCTGTGGAGCCTGCGGGTGCCGGCGGGGGCGGGCCGCGAGTACGAGATCCACGACTTCGAGGCCCGCGTCGTCGACGGCGAGCTCCAGCCCGCGGACGACGCCGCCGACGCCCGCTGGGTGAGCGCCCAGGAGCTGCGGGAGCTGCCGCTCACCGACGGGCTGGACGCCTACCTCGCGGAGTCGGGGGTCATGGGGTGCGGGAAGGGCCAAGGCTGATGGCCCTGGGCATCCTAAAGAACGGCTGATCGACCGGGCACCAGCACGGCCGCATGACTCAACCGCACCGTATAGCCCGAGGGGGGGTGATCTTCTGCCCGCCCGCGTGCTCGTCGCCTAGGGTTTGCCTCAAACCAATTGCAGCCAGCCCCCCCCCGGACGGAAATGCCAGAAGATGACCTGCTTCGGCTCTACCTCGACGAGAGCTACCACCAGGAGCACTATTACATGGCCGGCGTCGTGGTCACTCCCGAGCAGCAAGCACGCTTGACGGGGGAGCTCGACGACGTGGCGGCGCACGCGGCGCTCAGATTCGGCGTTGACCCGGACATCGAGTGGCACGCCCACAGGTTGATGCACGGAGCCTCCCCGTGGGAGTGCATGCGGGGACGAGTCCACGAGGCGGTCAGCCTCTACCGTCACGCCATGCGGGCCATCAGATCCTCCGGAGCACGGATCCTCGTCGAAGGTCTGGACGTCGGGCGCCTTCGGCGACGATACAGGTACCCGGATCCGCCGTACGAGATCGTGCTGCGCCGCATTCTCGAACAGGTCAACGAACTCACTATGAGGGACGGACGGAGGGCATGCTCGGTCCGGGCTGATCTGGTCAGCAGGCACGCGGACTTCAGGGAGGCCATCGAAGGCTACACCCGCGTCGGCGCTCCGGTCGGCACACCGCGGAGACTGGACTTCATCGAACAGCCCATCGAATGGATCGACTCGGAGGGCGACCGAGGGATCCAGGCCGCCGACCTCGTCGTGTACATGTATCGGCGGGTGCACGAGCCCCATCACCGGGAGAATGCGAGGGTGCGCCGGGCCGCCCGGAGCATCCTGCGCGAGTTGGGCCCGATCCATCACGAGCGCAAGTGGTCTCCTTAAAAGCTCAGGGACCCTCGCGGGTCCCTGGCAGACAACGCCCCGGTAGCCGGTTCGTCGTGATCCCAGTCTACCCACCTCCGGCTGGGGCGTCGACAGGGTGACCTGGGACCGCGACAGCCCCCCGGACCGCGGCGGTCCGGGGGCCTGTCTCATCACGCGGAAGCTATGGGATTCGAACCCATGGTACGGGGTTGCCGCACACCGGTTTTCAAGACCGGCTCCTTCGGCCGCTCGGACAAGCTTCCTCGTCAGCACCCTCCGCTCACGCCTAGCATGGGCTGGGGAGGGGGCGGCGCAGAATGACAGCTTACCGGCCCCCGCAACCGATTGTCTAAGGAAGGGAGACGCCCCGATCATGAGAGCCGTCGTGGAGCAGCAGCACGGATCGCCCGAGGTCCTGGAGGTCACCGAGATCCCCGATCCGCGGTGCGGGCCGGAGGACGTCGTCATCCGGGTCGCGGCCGCGGGCCTGAACCGGGCCGACGCCGTCCAGCGGAAGGGCCACTACCCGCCGCCTCCCGGCGCGCCCTCGACCTACGGGCTCGAGGTCTCCGGGACGGTCCTGGAGGTGGGGGACCAGGCGGCGCGCACGACGTCGTTCGCGCCGGGACAGGACGTCGTCGCGCTCCTGGCCGGGGGCGGGTACGCCGAGCGGGTCGCGGTCCACCACGCCCAGGTGCTCCCCGCGCCCGAGGGCGTCGGGCTGGCCGACGCCGCGGCGCTGCCCGAGGTGGCCGCGACCGTGTGGGCCAACCTGTTCATGGTCGCCGGCCTGGATCCGGAGGGGCCGCGCCGCGACGGCGAGGCGGTCCTGGTCCACGGCGGCACCGGCGGCATCGGGGCGCACGCCCTGCAGCTCTGCCGGGCGCTCGGGTACCGGGTGTTCACCACGGTCGGCACGGCGGAGAAGGCCCGCTGGGTCGAGGACCTCGCCCGCCGCCAGGACGAGCGGATCGCGGCGAGCGGGGGCCGCGCTCCCGGCGCCCTGACGGTCATCGACTACCGCGAGCAGGACTTCCCCGAGGTGGTCCGCGAGGAGACCGGCGGCGAGGGCGTGCGGGCGATCCTCGACGTCGTGGGCGGGAAGTACCTGGGGCCCAACGTCGAGGCGCTGGGCACCGAGGGGCGGCTGGCCATCATCGCCGTGCAGGGCGGGCACACCGGCGAGCTGGACATCTCCCGGCTGATGGCCAAGCGGGCCGCGGTCGCCGGGACCACGCTGCGCTCCCGCTCGGCGGAGGAGAAGGGGGAGATCCTGGCCGGGATGGCGCGCACGGTGTGGCCCCTGGTGGCGGACGGGGTGGTGGACCCGCTGGTCGACCGCACCTTCCCGCTCGACGAGGTGCGCGCGGCCCACGAGTACTTCGACTCGGGGGAGCACCGCGGCAAGGTGCTGCTGACGCTGTAGGCCCGGGCGGCGCGGTGCCGGCGGCGCGCGCGGGCGGCCGGCGGCCGGGAAGCCGGGGCGACGTCGTCGGGCGCCCCGGCCCGGGGCCGGCGGCAGGGGACGACGCCGGCCGCGCACCCCTACCGTGGGGTATCTCATATGCCATGATGATCTGTATCTCATCACCGCATCCCTGAGGCAATGGAGGCTCACCATGAGCACTGCTGCGTCCGAAGCACAGCAGCGCGGGCCGGACGGCCCCGCACCCGAAGAACCCCCCAACCACGTGGACCCCGAGGTCCTGGAGGCCGAGCACGGCCGCTGGAGCTGGCGCAAGATCCTGGTCTGGGCCGCCATCGCGGTCCTCGGCGGCATCAGCTGGGTCATGGTCGCGCTGGTGCGCGGCGAGACCGTCAACGGCATCTGGTTCGTCTTCGCCGCCGTCTGCAGCTACTTCATCGGCTACCGCTTCTACTCGAAGTTCATCGAGAACAAGCTCGTCCGCCCCGACGACCGCCGCGCGACCCCGGCGGAGTACAAGGCCGACGGCAAGGACTACATGCCCACCGACCGGCGGGTGCTCTACGGGCACCACTTCGCCGCGATCGCCGGCGCGGGGCCCCTGGTCGGCCCGGTGCTGGCAGCCCAGATGGGGTACCTGCCGGGCACCATCTGGATCATCGTCGGCGTGATCCTCGCCGGCGCCGTGCAGGACTACCTCGTCCTGTTCTTCTCGATGCGCCGTGGCGGCCGCTCGCTGGGCCAGATGGCCAAGGACGAGCTCGGCGTCGTCGGCGGGTACGCCGCGATCGTCGCGACGCTGGTCATCATGATCATCATCACCGCGATTCTCGCGCTCGTGGTGGTCAACGCCCTGGGCGAGTCGCCGTGGGGCGTGTTCTCGGTCGGGATGACCATCCCGATCGCCCTGTTCATGGGCGTCTACCTCCGCTACATCCGGCCGGGCAAGGTCATGGAGGTCTCCGTCATCGGCTTCGTCCTCCTGCTGGCCGCGATCATCGCCGGCGGGTACGTGGGCTACTCCGAGTGGGGCATCCAGTACCTCACCCTGGACCGGGTGACCCTCGCCTGGTGCGTGATCGTCTACGGCTTCGTCGCCGCGGTGCTGCCGGTGTGGCTGCTGCTCGCCCCGCGCGACTACCTGTCCACGTTCATGAAGATCGGCACGATCATCCTGCTCGCGGTCGGCATCGTCGTCGTCCGCCCGGAGATCTCCGTGCCCGCCTTCAGCGAGTTCGCCTCGCGCGACGACGGCCCCGTCTTCGCCGGCTCCCTCTTCCCGTTCCTCTTCGTCACCATCGCCTGCGGCGCGCTCTCCGGCTTCCACGCCCTGATCGCCTCGGGCACGACGCCGAAGATGCTCGAGAAGGAGCGCCAGACCCGGTTCATCGGCTACGGCGGCATGTGCATGGAGTCCTTCGTGGCGATCATGGCCCTGGTCGCGGCGATCACCGTGGACCGCGGCATCTACTTCGCGATGAACGCCGGGGCGGGGGCCACCGGGGGGACCATCGAGGGGGCGGCCGCCTTCGTCAACTCCCTCGGCCTGACCGGGGTGAACCTCACCCCCGAGCAGCTCGACGCGACCGCGCACGCCGTCGGCGAGCAGACCATCGTCTCCCGCAGCGGCGGCGCGCCGACCCTCGCGGTCGGCATGGCCGGCATCATGCACTCGATGATGCCCGCGCTGGACCTCATGAGCTTCTGGTACCACTTCGCCATCATGTTCGAGGCCCTGTTCATCCTGACCGCGGTCGACGCCGGCACCCGCGTCGCCCGCTTCATGCTCCAGGACACGCTGGGCAACTTCATCCCGAGGTTCAAGGACCCCACGTGGCGGGTGGGCGCCTGGCTCACGACGGCGGTCATGGTGGCCGGGTGGGGGTCCATCCTCCTGCTCGGGGTCACCGACCCGCTCGGCGGGATCAACACGTTCTTCCCGCTGTTCGGCATCGCGAACCAGCTGCTGGCCGCCATCGCGCTGGCCGTGTGCCTGGCAATCGCGGCGCACCGCGGGGCCGTGCGGTACCTGTGGATCATCATTCTGCCCCTGGCCTTCGACGTCGTGGTGACCGTGACTGGTTCCTGGCAGAAGATCTTCTCCCCGGACCCGGTGATCGGCTACTGGGCCAACCACTTCAAGGCCCGGGAGGCCCTGGAGTCGGGGGCGCAGAGCTTCGGCACCGCCCAGACGCCCGAGGCGATCCAGGCGGTCGTGCGGAACACGCTGGTGCAGGGGTCCCTGTCGGTGCTGTTCGTGGTCCTGACCCTGGTGGTGGTGCTGATCGCGGCGTACAAGGCGGCGCGCGCGGTCGCGGGGAGGAAGGTCTCCGACCACGAGGACCCCTTCGTGGAGTCGCACCTGTACGCCCCGGCCGGGCTGATCGCGACGCCCGCCGAGCGAGACCTGGAGCGGAGGTGGGAGGCCTATGACGCGGCGACCGGACGGACCCGCTCCTCGGGCCACTGACCCCGGCGTGCCGGAGGTTCCCGACGCCGGAGCGGCGAAGGCTCCTGACGCCGGGGCAGCGGAGGCTCCCGACGCCGGGGGCGCCCGCCCCGCCCGGTGGTGGCGCCGCGTGACCGGCTCGCGGGCAGCGCGCCTGGCCAGCGGCGTGCTCGGGGCCGACAAGTACGCCCGGTACCTCGACTACCACCATCGCAGCGGCTGCCCCGGCGAGCCGCTCAGCGAGCGGGACTACTGGCGGGAGCTGTCCGCGCACCAGGAGTCCCACCCGCAGGGGCGCTGCTGCTGAACGGACCGACGCCGGCGTGCGAGCGGGGGAGGCGTTGGCCTCCCCCGCGCCTCGCGGTCGGCCGACGCAACACCCCTCCGCACCGGATGCGTTCCGCGCGTCCCGGATGCGCTTCGCCGCGAGGCGGCGCGCGCTTCCGGCGAGGATCCCGGAAGATGTCCCTGAATTTCCCCTGACAGGCTGTCACCAAACCCGGAGTCGTATATCCTGGTGAGGTACACCTAAGCTTCGCGCGATCAGGACGGAGGCGGAGATGGGGCTCAAAGACTTCGTGCAGACCCGGCGTGACAACGCCGAGCTGGGCCAGGGCGTGTGGCGCCGCGCCCACGACAGGTTCCGGCGCGGCCTGGATCGCTTCCACCAGATCCTCGAGCGGGTGGACGAGGGTCCCCTGCTGGAGGCCCTGGTCCCCGCGGCCAACCGGCTGGCGGACCTGCTGCCGGACGTGCGCGAGATCGCGGCGTCCGCGCACCGCCTCGCCCCCAGCGAGTCTACCGACGTCCCCGCCTCGCCGGACGGCCGCTACGCCGACCTGCACCGCGCGCTGTCCAAGGCGGGGAACTCCGTCGCCCAGTGCGCCGAGGCGCTGGCCATGCTGCGCTGCGGTGGCTCCTGCGCGGGCAACGGGTGCCCGTCCATCGAGTCCGTGGAGCGCCGCATCACCGCCGTGGAGGAGCAGCTGCTCGAGGCACGCCGGCTCCTGCGGGTCGCGGAGCACCCCCCGCTCGGCGCGCCCGAGCCGCCGCACGCGGTCTCGCGGAAGCTGCACGGCAGCCGCCGCGCCTGACCACCCGGGCCGGCCCGTTCCGGTAGGGCGTCCAGACCCCCGGTGGCGCAGGGCCGCACATCGACGACGCACCAGCAGCGCGCCCGGACCCCAGGTGCAGGTCCCCGCATCGCATTCCCACGTGCGCCGGCCGTCGGCTCGGTGGCGCGCCCGCACCCGGGAGCGGCCCCGGACGCACGACGGCCGGCGCGGGCGCCCCTCGTCGAAGGGCGCCGGCGCCGGCCGTCGCGTTACGCGGAGGCGGGAATTCCGTGGGGAGCCGCCGCCGTCGTCGGCTAGTTGCCCCACATCCCGTAGGTCTGCGCCAGCTCGGAGACCTTGCGGGCACGGGCCAAGCGGGGGAGGTAGGAGCCGTCCTTGGGGACCTCGCCGCCCTCGCTCTTCTGCAGCATCTCGCGGGCCCAGCGGACCTCCTCCTCGGAGGGTGCCAGCGCCGAGTTGATGCCCTCGGTCTGGCCGGGCTGCAGGGTGAGCTTGCCGGTCATGCCCATCGAGGCGGTGACCCGGCAGGCGTCGCGGAGGCCCTCGGCGTCGACCCCGTTGGCCGGGCCGTCGATCGGGCCGGGCAGCTCGCCCACGCGGGAGGCCACCACGAGGGCCGAGCGCGCGTAGGCCAGCGCCATCGCGTCGTCGCTGGCGCCGGTGTCCTTGCGGTAGTCGCCCAGGCCGAAGGCCAAGCGGAAGGTGCCCGGCGCGCGGGCGATGTCCACGGCGTTGACGATGCCCACGGCCGACTCGATGAGGGCGATGACCGGGGTCCCGGCCCGCGACATCATGGCCGTGCGGGTGATGTGGTCCGGGTGTTCGGTCTTCGCGAGCATGATCCCGCGCAGGCCCTTGGCCTCGGTGAGCGCGGCGAGGTCGTCCTCCCAGTACTCGGTGTGGATGTCGTTGATGCGCACCCACGCCTTCATGCCGCTGTTCAGGGCCTCCACGACACGCTCGCGGGCGGCCTGCTTCTGCTCCGGCGGGCAGGCGTCCTCGATGTCGAGGATCACCGAGTCGGCCTCGGACTCCGACGCCGGGCCGTACAGCGACGGGTCGGAGGCGTTGGTCAGCAGCCAGGAGCGGGAGAGACGGGCGGGCAGCTGGGCGGCGCGTTCATTGCGGTGGTACGACATGCGATTTCATCCTCACTCGTTGCGGGCGGCCGGGCGGCGGCTGGTCCGGGGCGGGCCGGGGCGTCGACGACGCCGGGCCCGGCGAAAAAGGCCCCGCCATCGAGACGATGACGGGGCCTTTGCTCGAGCCCCCTGCCGGAATCGAACCGGCGACCTTTTCGTTACGAAGGAAACGCTCTACCGACTGAGCTAAGGAGGCCTGCGTCTGGACACGATCATTCGCCGAAGCCATCGGGAAATCTCGATTTACGCGAGTGCCACTGTAGCAGGTTCCGGCGAGGCCCCACAAACGAGACCCCGAGCCTCCCGGCCCACAGCGAACGCCGCGGGTCTTCCGGCATAGGCGCGCTTCTGGAAGTGTTGAGTGGGAGGACAGACGCTGGAACCAGCGAGGAACACGAGGAGGAATCCCATGACCACCATCGGAATCATCGGCGGACACGGCAAGATCGCCCGCCTGGCCACGCCCCTGCTGGTGGAGCGCGGCGACCGGGTCGTCTCCATCATCCGCAACCCCGACCAGGCCGAGGACGTCGAGCAGCTGGGCGCCGAGCCCCTGGTCCGCGACGTCATGGACCTCTCCCGCGAGGAGATGGCCGAGGTCTTCCGCGAGGCCGGGCTCGACGCCGTGGTGTGGTCGGCCGGCGTCGGCGGCGGGGACCCGGAGCGCACCTGGAAGGTGGACCGCGACGCCGCGATCCGCTCGATGGACGCCGCCCAGGCCGCCGGGGTCACGCGCTACGTGATGGTCTCCTACATGGGCGCCTCGCTGGAGCACACGGTGCCGCAGGACAACGACTTCTACGCCTACGCCCAGTCCAAGGCGGAGGCCGACGAGCACCTGCGCGGCTCGGACCTCGAGTGGACCCTGCTCGGGCCCAACAGCCTCTCGGAGGAGGACCCCTCGGGCGAGATCCGCGTGACCACCGAGCCCGGCGAGAGCACCGCGGCGCGCGCCAACGTGGCCCGGGTGATCGACGCCGTCCTCGCCGACGCCTCGACCATCGGCAAAGCCATCCCCTTCACCGACGGCCAGACCCCGATCGCCGAGGCCGTCGGCTCCGTGCCGGCCGGCGACCGGCTCGACTAGGCCCCGCGAGGAGGACGTCATGGGTCTGTGGGATGCGATGAAGGGCTCGTCGAAGGGCCGCGAGCGGGGCCCCGCCCCCGAGGCGCGGCTGGAGGCCACGGTCTCCGGCCGGGTCCAGGGGGTCGGCTTCCGCTACTGGACCATGGGCCTGGCTCGGGAGCACGGCCTCGTCGGCTACGCGGAGAACCTGCCGGACGGCAGCGTCGAGATCGTGGCCGAGGGCAGCCGGGACGGCGTCGAGCACCTGCTCTCGGCGCTGGGCTCGGGCGACACCGCGGGCTCGGTCAGCGGCCTCGACCACGCCTACGCCGACCCCACCGGCGAGTTCTCCGACTTCGGGGTGCGTTAGGTGGGCCACGGACACTCCCACGCCCCGGCCCCCGGCGGGTCGGGGCGGGGCCGGCTCACGGCCGCCCTGTGCATCACGCTCGGGATCTTCCTGGTCCAGGTGGTGGGCGCCGTCGTCACCGGCTCGCTGGCCCTGCTGTTCGACACGGTGCACGTGCTCACCGACGCCGCGGGGCTCGCGATGGCGCTGTTCGCCGCGATCCTCACGGAGCGGCCCGCGACCTCGCGCCGCACCTGGGGCTGGAAGCGGGTTGAGGTGCTCGCCGCGGCGCTGCAGTCGGCCGTGCTGCTGGCGGTCGGCGTGTTCGTCGTCGTGCAGGCCGTCGGGCGGCTCATCGACCCCGAGCCGGTCGCGGGCGCCGAGCTGGTCGTCTTCGGCGTCGTCGGCCTGATCGGCAACGTCGTGGCGCTGGCCGTGCTGTTCGGCGGGAGCAGGACGCTGAACATGAAGGCGGCGTTCCTCGAGGTGCTCAACGACGCGCTGGGCTCGGTCGCGGTGATCGTCTCCGCCGTGATCATCGTGACGACCGGCTGGGTCCAGGCGGACGCCATCGTGGCGATGCTGATCGGCGTGCTGATCATGCCGCGCGCGGTCACGATCCTGCGCGAGGCCTTCGGCGTCCTGCTCGAGTCCGCGCCGCCGGGGCTGGACCTCGACGACGTGCGCCGCCACATCGAGGCGCACCCGCACGTGCTGCGCGTCCACGACCTGCACGCGAGCCGCATCTCCACCGACCTCCCGATCCTCTCGGTGCACGTGGTGCTCGACGACGAGTGCTTCGGCGACGGTCACAGCGCGGAGCTGCTCGGGGAGATCCAGGACTGCATCGCGGGGCACTTCGAGGTCTCGATCGAGCACTCGACCATCCAGCTCGAGCCGCTGAGCCACTACCGGCGCGAGGCCGAGGGGTTCCCCGTATGACCGGGGCGGGTCGCACCGTGCAGCTGAGCCTGTCGGGGTTGGCGGCCGGGATCGCCCCGGACGGGTTCGGCGCCTCCGGCCACGTCCTGGAAATCGGCGGCGCCGAGCAGTCCCACGTGGACCTCGCGCACCCGGAGCGGATCTTCTACGAGTACCTGCGGCGGATCGGCAACGTCGTCGACGCGATGGCCCCGGCCGGCGAGCCCCTGACCGCGGCGCACCTGGGCGCGGGCGGGCTGACCCTGCCCCGCTACCTGCAGGCCACCCGGCCGGGGTCCGCGCAGATCGCGGTCGAGATCGAGCGGGAGCTGCCCTCCCTGGTGCTGCGGGAGCTCCCGCTCGCCGCGGGCACCCGCCTGCGGATCCTGAACGACGACGCCCGCGCGGCCCTGCCCGGCCTTCCCGACGCCGCGGGCCTCGCGCCGGGGGAGGGGTTCGACCTGGTCGTGGTGGACATCTTCGCCGGCCCGCAGTCCCCGCCCCACCTCGCCTGCGAGGGCTTCTACCGCGAGGCCCTGGCGGTGCTGGGGCCGCGCGGCATCCTGGTCGTGAACATCGGCGACGACGCCGGCCTGGCGTTCTTCGCCGAGCAGGCCGCCGCGCTCGCGGCCGCGACGGCGTCGGCGCCCGCCGACCCCGGGGCGGGACCCGGCTCCGGCTCCGATCCCGGCCCCGTCTCCCGTCCCGCCCCCGCCGGCCCGTGGACGCTGACGGAGGCCGCGATGCTCTCCGGCCGCCGGGAGGGGAACCTCGTCCTGGCGGCGGGCCCCGGCCTCGCCTCCGGGGCGCCGGTGGACCCCCGCGAGCAGGCCGAGGCCTGGCGCCGGGCCGGGCCGCACCCGGCGGCGGTCCTGGACCCCCTGGAGACCGAGGGCTTCGTCCGCTCCCTGCGATGACGCCGCGTCCGGGAGGGGCTCTGCGCTCTCAGCGCACCGCCCGCCCACGCCCCCGCCGCGCGTGGTTAGATGGCGGCATGGCATCGCATCACCTCTTCAACTCGGCCCTCAAATCCGCGTTCGACCGCGAGGGGAGGCCCAAGCCCGGCCTCAACCGCGCGCTGGACACGGTGCTGCGCGTCCAGCGCCCGCTCGTGGTGGCCTGGGTCAAGAAGATGCGCGAGAAGCACCCCCAGGACACCCCCGGGCAGATCGCCAAGCGGCTCGAGCGGGCGTACCTGCGCGACGTCACGGTCGGCGGCGGCGCGATCGGCGCCTCGGCCTTCGTGCCCGGCATCGGGACCGCGACGTCGATCGGGCTGTCCTTCGTCGCCGTCGGCGGCTACCTGGAGCGCACCGCGCTGTACTGCCAGGCCATGGCCGAGCTGCACGGCGTCCACCTCCAGGACCCCGAGAAGGCGCGGACCATGGTCATGGCGCTCATGCTCGGCGAGGACGGCGCCTCGCTCATGGAGGGTCTCCTCGGCCAGGCCGGGCGGGTCTCCGGGACCTCCTCGAAGTGGGCCCTCATGCTGGGCAACCAGAGCAAGGGATCCACGGTCGCCAAGACCATCCGGAACATGTTCATCAAGAGGTTCCTCGCGCGCCAGTCCGGCGCGGCGTTGGGCCGCGCGCTGCCCTTCGGGGTCGGCGCCGTCGTCGGCGGCGGGGCGAACTTCTCCCTGGGGCGCCACGTGATCGGCGCGACGCACGAGGCCTTCGGCGAGGCCCCCGAGGCGTTCCCCTCCAGCCTGGACCGCGAGGAGCGCGCGCCCTCCCTGGGTGGCGCCGACCCCGAGGCCGGGGTTCCCGTCGGCTCGCTCGAGGGCGGGGCTTCCGGCCGGCGCGCGGCCAAGGACGCGAAGAAGCAGGCGAAGAAGGAGTCCTCGGCGAAGGACGCCTTGGGCCAGGACTCCCCGGAGCACGACGACGCGGCGAAGGGCCCGTCCACCGGGAAGCCCGCCACCGAGTAGGCCGCCACCGAGTCGGCCGCGCCACCGCCCGGCGGGGCGTCCTGCGCCGTCGCGGCAGACACCGCCGCGGCGGAGCCGGAGCGGCGAACGGCACCGGCCAGCGCGGCACCCGACGCCGGAGACGCCAGGGGCGCCCCGGGAGATTCCTCCCCCGGGGCGCCCCTCGCGTCGTCGGACCCCGTCCGCCGCCCGGGTCAGCGCACGTAGTCGACCAGGCGCGCCGCGATCCCGTTGTAGGTGGCGGGGGTCAGCTCGCTCAGCCGCGCCTCGGCCTCCGCGGAGAGCCCCAGCCCGGCCACGAACTCCCGGAGGCGGGCCTGGTCCACGCGGTGCCCGCGGGTCAGGTCCTTGAGCCGCTCGTAGGGGTTGTCCATGCCCTCGACGCCGGCCACGGCCTCGGCGCGCATGACCATCTGGATGGCCTCGGCGAGCACCTCCCAGTTCTGGTCGAGGTCGGCCGCGAGGACCTCCTCCGCGACGTCGAGCTTGGCCAGGCCCTTGTCCACGTTGGAGATCGCGAGGATCGAGTGGCCGAAGGCCACGCCGATGTTGCGCTGTGAGGAGGAGTCGGTGAGGTCCCGCTGCCAGCGGGAGGTCACCAGCGTCTGCCCCAGGGTGTCCAGGAGCGAGCAGGAGATCTCCAGGTTCGCCTCGGCGTTCTCGAAGCGGATGGGGTTGATCTTGTGCGGCATCGTCGAGGAGCCGGTCGCGCCCTCGACCGGGATCTGGCGGAAGTAGCCGATCGAGATGTAGGACCAGACGTCGGTGCACAGGTTGTGCAGGACGCGGTTGAAGTGCGCCATCGAGGAGTAGAGCTCGGCCTGCCAGTCGTGCGACTCGATCTGCGTGGTCAGCGGGTTCCAGGTCAGCCCCAGGTGCTCGACGAACCCGCGGGACACGGCCTGCCAGTCCGCCCCCGGGACCGCGGCCACGTGGGCCGCGTAGGTGCCGGTCGCGCCGTTGATCTTGCCCAGGAACTCCTGGTGCTCCACCGCGCGCACCTGGCGGCGCAGCCGGTGCGCCAGGACCGCCATCTCCTTGCCCAGCGTGGTGGGGGTGGCCGGCTGGCCGTGGGTGCGGGACATCATCGGCACCTCGCGCGCGGACTCGGCGAGCTCCGCGACGCGCTCCACGAGGCCGCGGGCGGCGGGCAGCCAGACGTCGGCCACGGCGTCGCGGATGCCCACGGCGTAGGCGAGGTTGTTGATGTCCTCCGAGGTGCAGCCGAAGTGGACCAGGGGCTTGAGGCGGCCCAGGCCGAGGTCCTCGAGGCGGTCGCCGATGAAGTACTCCACGGCCTTGACGTCGTGGACGGTCACGGCCTCGACCTCCGCGAGCTCGCCCACCGAGCCGGCGTCGAACTCCGTGACGATCCGCCGCAGCCCGGCGACCTGCTCCTCGGTCAGGGACGAGAGCCCGGGCAGCACGGAGTGCTCGCACAGGTAGACGAACCACTCGACCTCGACGTGCACGCGGTCGCGGTTCAGCGCCGCCTCGGAGAGGTAGTCGACCAGCGGGGCCGCCTGCGCCTGGTACCGGCCGTCCAGGGGGCCGAGGGCGATGGCGGGCGAGGCGGAGGCGAGGCTCCGGCGTCCGTTGGGGAGGGTCTGATGGGGCGCGGTGGTGCTCTGCGAAGTAGGGGCCATGGCAACCATTGTGACACGCGGCATCGCCGCGATCCGAGCGTGAGAGGATCGGGGGACGGCGGGACGGGCCCGCGGGGTGAGGGGTGCGGCGATGGTCCAGGCGTTCGAGGGATGGGGACGCTCCTTCACCGGGATCGCGGCCGCGGGCGGGTTCATCCGGCGGCAGCTGCGCTCCCGCGGCATCGGCGTCGCGCGCCTCGAGGGCTTCGCCCGGGTGCCGCTCGCCGAGGCGCAGGACCCCGCGACGCCCTTCCCCTCCCCGGCGGAGCCCACCGTGGCGTTCCTGGCCTCCGGTATCGAGGCGGCCACCCGCGCCGACGCCCGGCTGGACGCCGCCTCGGGGAGCGGGCGGGACTCGACCGCCCACCTCGCCGTCGCGGTCCTCACGGGCCCGGACGGCGCCCGCAGCCTCGCCGTGCTGATCCCGGGGACCGACTTCGCGAGCCTGCTCAACGTCGCCGAGCCCAACGGCCTCGCCAGCATCCTGGACAACTTCGTCACCGACCCGGGCGCCCCGCTCGCGGAGACCTCGGCCCTCATGCAGATGGTCGACGCCGCCCTGGTCGAGGCGGGCTCCGACGGGCGGGTCCCCGTGCTGCTCGCCGGGTTCAGCCAGGGCGGGATGGTCGCGCTGAGCCTCGCGGGCAACCGGGAGTTCCTCGGCCGGCACCGGCTGGCCGGCGTGCTGACCCTGGGCGCGCCCTCGCGGCACTACGGCGGCGCCCCGGCGGGCCTGCCGATCCTCGACGTCGCGGACCGGGAGGACCTGGTCGCCGGTCTCGACGCCCGGGGCACCCAGGGCGACGCCGGGGCGATCCTCCTGATCACCGACGCCCGCCCGGGCGTCCTGCGGGCCCACTCGATCCGGTCCTACGCCGACGCCGCGTCCGGGGCGGACGAGCGGCTGCCCCGGGAGCCCCGCGGCCCGGAGTACGCGGCCATGCTGCGCGCGGTGCTGCCGGAGGGCGCGGAGCCGGAGTTCCGGGTCTACGGCGCGAGCTCCCGGCTGAGCGTGGGCGGCGAGCCGGTGGGGGAGTCCGGGGCGCGGTAGACCGCGGAGCCGCAGGGCGCCGCGGGCCGCGTGCGACCACGGTCGCGTGACCTCGGAGGCCGCCGCGGCCCGCGGGCCGCAGAGGCCCCGGCCCGCTCAGGAGGTCATGACCTCCCCGGTCCCGGCGTCGACGTGGACCTCGCCGGCGTCCATGCCCTGCGCGTCGTCGAGGTCGATCGCCCAGACCAGCCGGCCGTCGTGGCGGTCCAGCTCGGCCTCGTCCAGGACCCGGTCGGAGCGGCCGTCCAGGGCCGTCTCGATCGCGTCGGCGGCGCTGACGCTCGCCTCGCGGGCGTTCGCCAGGTCGTCGCCGTCGGAGTCGGTGCCGGTCTCCCGCACCTCGCCCTCGCCGGCGGTCTCGACCTCCACGATGTTCTCGCCCTCGGCCATCTCGATCTCGTAGACCATGCCGCCGTCGTCCCGGTTCACCGAGACGACGGTGGCCCCGGACCGGCCCACCAGCGCGGCGTCGATGGCGGCGAACGCCGGGTCGTCCCGCCCGGCCCCGCCCGCCGTGCCCTGACCGGACTCCCGCCGGACCCCGACTCCATGCCGGACCCCGACGCCGTGGGGAGGCCGAGCCGGCGCCGGAGGCGGACCCGACGGCGTGCCGTAGCCCGACGCCGCGGGCTCCTGGCTCTCGGCCCCTCGCTCGCCCCTCGGTCGCGGCGCCGCTGGCCGAGTCCAGGGTCGGCTCGGCGGTCGGGGCGGGCGATTCCCCGCCGTCGTCCTGCCCGCAGCCGGAGAGCAGCAGCAGGGCGGCCGCCGCCAGCCCCAGCACCGCCCGATGACCGTTCCTCCGCATGCCGGAGCGTGTGATGTGTTCCATGTCACCACATTCGCACACTTCCGACGCCGGCGGGAGGCGAAGCGCCGAAACCCGTCCGGTTAGGCTGGGGTCCATGACCGATCAGCAGCGCCCCGACCCCGCCGCCCCCCAGCCCGAGGCCGGGCGGCCCATCCGCCCCCGCCACGTCTTCGGCGGGCTGCCCCGGTACGCGGCGGGCAAGCCGCCGCGGGTCGTCGAGGGCCTGCGCCAGTACAAGCTGTCCTCCAACGAGAACCCGCTCGGCCCCGTCCCGGCCGTGCGCCGCGCGCTGGCGCAGTACGACGCCGCGACCCACCTCTACCCGGACCCGCTGACGACCCGCCTGCGCACCGCGCTCTCGGACTCCCTGGGCGTCCCGGCCGAGGACATCGTCGCCGGGGCCGGGAGCTACGGGGCGCTGACCCAGATCGTCAGCGCCTTCGCCGGCCAGTCCGAGTCCGGGGAGCCGGACGAGGTGGTCTACGCGTGGCGCTCCTTCGAGGCCTACCCCATCATCGTCGGCCTCGGCGGGGCTCGCAGCGTCCAGGTGCCCCTGCTGGCCACCGGCGAGCACGACCTCGACGCGATGGCCGACGCGATCGGCGAGCGCACCCGCGTCGTCCTGCTCTGCAGTCCCAACAACCCCACGGGCCCGGCGCTGACCGTCGACCGGGTCGAGGCGTTCATGGCCCGGGTGCCGCGCGACGTCGTCGTCGTGCTGGACGAGGCGTACCTGGAGTTCTGCGAGGCCTCCGAGCTGACGCGGCGCGAGCGCGCCGAGGGCGGCCTGGCCGAGGGGGTGGCGCTCTACCGGCGGCACCCCAACCTCGTGGTGCTGCGGACCTTCTCCAAGGCCGCGGGGCTGGCCGGGCTGCGGGTCGGCTACTCGATCTCGCAGCAGGAGATCACCCGGACCCTGCGGGTGGCCGCGACGCCGTTCGCCGTCAGCTCGCTCGCGGAGGCCTGCGCCGTCGCCGCGGTGGAGCACCCGGACGAGATCGCGGAGCAGGTCGGGTGGATCGTGGCCGAGCGGGAGCGCGTCGTCGCCGGGCTGCGGGAGATCGGCTGGGACGTGCCCCTCACGCGGGCCAACTTCGTGTGGCTCGCGCTGGGGGAGCACTCGGCCGAGTTCGCGGCCTTCGCCGAGGAGAACGCGCTGGCCGTGCGCGCCTTCCACCCCGAGGGGGTCCGGGTCAGCATCGGCGAGGAGGAGGCCAACACGCGCCTGCTCGAGCTCTGCGCGCGATTCCCGGGGCGGCCTGGGGGATCGGCCCCCGCGGACAGGTAATGTTGTAGTGCGCGCGCGGCGGGGACCCGACCCGCCCGCGCCCCAACGACGCATTCACACTGGAGGAACGATGGCCGAGCAGCCGGAAACCCAGCATCCGGGGGCGACCCCGGGGCGCCTGCGCCGGGTGAGCATCCTGGGGGAGGACGGACGGCGGGGGAGCGACCCCGAGTTCGACCGCTACCTGGAGGCGGTGACTCCGGAGGACCTGAAGGCCGCCTACCGGAGCATGCTCACGGTCCGCCGCTTCGACGACGAGGCGACGGCCCTGCAGCGCCAGGGCAAGCTGGCCCTCTGGGTCCCGTCCCGCGGCCAGGAGGCGGCGCAGATCGGCTCCGCGCGGGCGATGCTGCCCCAGGACTACGTGTTCCCGTCCTACCGCGAGCACGCGCTGGCCTACGAGCGCGGCGTCGACCTCGCGGACATGATGCGCGTGTTCCGCGGCTTCTCCGGGGGCGGCTGGGACCCGAGGGCGCACAACTTCCACCTCTACACCTTCGTCCTCGCGGCGCAGATCCCGCACGCCGTGGGCTACGCGATGGGGCAGCGGCTCGACGCCCGCCTCGGCACGGGGCACGGCCCGGCCGAGGGCGAGCAGCCGCCGTCGACCATCGTGTACTTCGGCGACGGCTCCTCGACCGAGGGCGAGGCGCATGAGGCCATGGTCTTCGCGGCCTCCTACGACGCCCCGGTCCTGTTCTTCGTCCAGAACAACCAGTGGGCCATCTCGGTCCCGTTCTCGACCCAGTCCCGCCTCCCGCTCGCCGAGCGCGCCGCGGGCTACGGCTTCGAGGGCATCCGGGTCGACGGCAACGACCTGCTCGCCGTCCAGGCCGTGACCGCGTACGCGCTCGAGAAGATCCGCCGCGGCGAGGGCCCGGTGCTGATCGAGGCGGAGACCTACCGCCTCGGGGCGCACACCACCGCCGACGACCCCACCAAGTACCGCACCCGCGAGGAGGAGCAGGGCTGGACCGCCAAGGACCCGCTCGTGCGCCTGGAGAAGCACCTGCGGCTCGAGGGCGTCGAGGACGCGTTCTTCGAGGAGGCCGCCGAGGCCGCCCAGGAGTACGGCCGCGGCGTCCGCGAGGCCGTGCTGGCCATGGAGCCGCCGCAGTTCAAGGGCTACTTCGACACGATCTACGCCGAGGCCAACGCCTTGGTGGACCAGGAGCGCGCCTGGTTCGAGCAGTACGAGGCGGGGTTCGAGGACGCCGCTCAGGAGGACACCCGATGAGCACCCACCAGGTCGAGAACCTGCCGATCGCCAAGGCGCTGAACGCCGCAATGGACGACGCCCTCGCGGCGGACCCGAGCGTGCTCATGATGGGCGAGGACATCGGGACCCTGGGCGGGGTGTTCCGGGTGACCCAGGGGCTCAAGGAGACCCACGGCGCGGACCGGGTCATGGACACCCCGCTGGGCGAGGCCGGGATCGTGGGCACCGCGATCGGGCTGGCCATGCGCGGCTACCGGCCGGTGTGCGAGATCCAGTTCGACGGCTTCGTCTACCCGTCCTTCAACCAGATCACCTCGCAGCTGGCCAAGATCCGGTTCCGCTCGGACGGGCGGATCGACCTGCCCGTGGTCATCCGCATCCCCTACGGCGGCAACATCGGCTCGATCGAGCACCACTCGGAGTCCCCGGAGGCGCTGTTCGCGCACACCGCGGGCCTGCGGGTCATGACGCCGTCCAACGCCCAGGACGCCTACTCGATGCTGCGCGAGGCCATCGCCTCGCCGGACCCGGTGATCTTCCTCGAGCCCAAGCGCCGCTACTGGCTCAAGGGCGACGTCGACCGCTCGGCGGCCTCGACGGACACGCAGCGCGCGCAGGTGGTCCGGGAGGGTCGGGACCTGACGCTCGCCGCCTACGGCTCGCTGGTCCCGGTGGCCCTGGCCGCGGCCGAGGCCGCGCGGGAGGACGGCCGCAGCGTCGAGGTCGTCGACCTGCGCTCGATCTCCCCGTTGGACGTCGCGACGGTCGAGGCGTCGGTCAACAAGACCGGCCGCCTCGTGGTCACGCACGAGGCCCCGACCTTCGGCGGGATGGGCGGCGAGCTCGCCGCGGAGATCGGGGAGCGCTGCTTCTACAGCCTCGAGGCGCCCGTGATCCGCGTCGGCGGCTACCACATGCCCTACCCCGTGGCCGGCGTCGAGGAGGACTACCTGCCCAACATCGACCGCCTCCTCGAGGCCTTCGACCGTTCCCTCAGCCACTAGCCGGCTCGCTCAGCACGAGGAGAGTTCCCCATGTCATCGATTTTCAACCTCCCCGACGTCGGCGAAGGGCTGACCGAGGCGGAGATCCTCGCCTGGAAGGTCGCCGCCGGCAGCACGGTGGAGGTCAACGACGTCCTCGTGGAGATCGAGACCGCCAAGTCCGTGGTCGAGCTGCCCTCGCCGTTCGCGGGCACCGTCGAGCGGATCATCGCCGAGGAGGGCGCCACGGTGGAGGTCGGGCAGCCGCTCGTCTCCGTCGCCGTCGCGGGTGAGGGCGGGACGGGAGCCGGGGACGCCGGGACCGCGGCCGCCGCGCCTCCCGCCGCCGCGTCGTCGGGGGTGGAGCCCGCCGCCGGCTCCGCGCCGGAGTCCTCGACGCCGACCCCGGACGATCCCGGGCGCCCCGCCGCGGAGGCGGAGTCCGGAGCCGCGGAGTCCGGAGCCGCCGACGGCGGGTCCGGGAACGCCGCCCTGGTCGGCAGCGGTCCCAAGGCGGATCCCGTCTCGCGCCGGGCCCGCCGGCGCCCCGCCGCCCCCGCGCCCCAGGGCACGACGCCGCCGCCCGCCCGGCCGCCGCACCCGCGGCCGGGGCCGAGACCCGCCTCCCGGGCCTCCTCGGGGCATGGGCGGGCTCGGCGGCAACGGGCTCGGCGCGAGCCTCGCCGAACGCGCCCGCCGGCTGGCCGAGGGCGGCCGCGACGCCCTGAACCGCCTGCCGGGCCGCGCCGCCGAGGAGCCGATGCCCAGCGCCGCGGCCCACCGCACGGTGCCCTCCGAGCCGCCCCGGCGCCCCGCGCTGGCCAAGCCCCCGGTGCGCAAGGCCGCCAAGGACATGGGCATCGACCTCGCCCAGGTCCCCGCGACCGGCTCGCAGGGCCAGGTCACGCAGCGGGACCTGATCAACTACGCCGCCAACTCCCAGGACCTCGGCGAGGCCAAGGCCCAGGACTTCTGGGTTCCCGCCTCCCACGGGGCCGGGGACCGCATCGAGCGCATCCCGGTCAAGGGCGTGCGCAAGGCGACCGCCAAGGCCATGGTCAAGTCCGCCTTCGAGGCGCCGCACGTGTCGATCTTCGTCGACGTCGACGCCTCCCGGACCATGGAGTTCGTCAAGCGGCTCAAGACCTCGCCGAGCTTCGAGGGCATCAAGATCACGCCGCTGCTGATCCTGGCCAAGGCCGTCATCTGGGCGACGGCTCGCAACCCGCAGGTCAACTCCGCCTGGACCGAGTCGGAGATCCTCATCAAGCGGTACATCAACCTCGGCATCGCGGCGGCGACCCCGCGCGGCCTGATGGTCCCCAACATCAAGGACGCGCAGGACCTCTCGCTTAAGGAGCTGGCCATCGCGCTGAACTCGCTGACCAAGACGGCGCGGGAGGGCAAGAGCCAGCCGGGCGACATGACCGGCGGGACCATGACGATCACCAACATCGGGGCCCTGGGCATCGACACCGGCACGCCCATCATCAACCCGGGCGAGGCGGCGATCGTCGCCTTCGGCACCATCAAGCAGAAGCCGTGGGTCGTGGACGGCGAGGTCATCCCCCGCTGGGTCACGACGCTGGGCGGATCCTTCGACCACCGGATCCTCGACGGCGACCTCTCGGCCCGCTTCATGGCCGACGTCGCGGCCGTGATGGAGGAGCCGGCGCTGCTGCTGGACATGTAGCCGCCCGGCCGCTCGCGCTCGCAGAGACGACGAGGACGCCGCCCCGCGGGGCGGCGTCCTCGTCGTCTCGGGGCCCGGCGGGCGGCCGTCTAGCGGGCCTCGAAGCCCAACCGGTCGGCCCGGTGGTGGAAGCGCATGCCCCACATGCCGCCGAGCACCGCCGCGAGCAGCCCGATCGCCAGCACGCACAGCGCGGCGAGCACGTTCCACAGCAGCGCGTCGGCGCCCATCGCCTGCACGGTGCCCAGCGCCGGCAGGCCCGGCACGCGGTCGGCGAAGATCATGGACAGCACGGTGCTCACCGCGGCGCCCATCAGCTGCCAGAGCCAGACGGCGACGCCCTGCTTCGCCCCGGCGAAGCGGGCCGAGCGGCCCGCGGCGTACCCGCCGAACAGGAATGAGACCAGGTAGACGGCGGCGAATCCGAGCGAGCCGGCCAGCCCCGCCGCGTCACCGCCGGTCAGGTCCTCGAGGGCACCCCCGGGCGCGGCGGCGACCGCGAGCCCGGTCAGCGCCGGCAGCAGCAGGGCCACCGCCCAGCCCAGGAAGCCGGCCATCCCGACGCCGCCCGGGCCACGGCGCGGTACCAGCAGCTCGAGCTCGAGGACCGGGAGGCGGCCCAGGAGGTCCTGCGCGGCCTGCTCGGCTCGATGGGCGAGGGCGTGCGGATCAGGCCGCCGTTCGCCGTGGACTACGGCTGGAACCTCCACGTCGGGGACCGCCTCTTCGCCAACTTCGGCCTCACCGCCCTGGACACGTGCGAGATCCGGATCGGCGACGACGTGCAGATCGGGCCCAACGTCCAGCTGCTGACCCCCACCCACCCCCTGCACCCGGTCGACCGCGCCCGGGGCTGGGAGGGCGGCCTGCCGATCACGATCGAGGACAACGTGTGGCTCGGCGGCGGCGCGATCGTGATGCCGGGCGTGACCATCGGCCGCGACTCGGTGATCGGCGCCGGCGCCGTGGTCACGCGCGACGTCCCGCCGCTCTCGGTCGCGGTGGGCTCCCCCGCCCGCGTCATCAGGACCATCGACCCCGCCGAGCGCTCGGGGCAGTTCGCCCTCGAGAACTACCCGGCCGCGTACCGCGAGCAGGTCGCCGCCGAGGGTCCCGAGGCGCCCGTGCGCCCCTCGGGCCACGCGGAGGCCTCGGCATGAGCCGCGAGCGCCCCTTCGACCGCGACGACGCGACCGAGCCGCTCCCCCGGCGGCCGCGCCGCTCCGAGGACCCCGACGCCACCGAGGCCCTGCCCGCCGGCTCCTGGGCCGCGGACGACCCGAACGCCACGGTCCCCCTGGGCGGCCCCCGCGGGGAGCCCTGGGACGGGGATCGCCTGGACCACGAGCCCACGGAGGTCCTCGAGGACAACCGCACGCTGCCCCTGGGCGCCGTGCCGGCCGACGACGCCCCGCGGCTTCCGCCCACGGCGGGGATGCCCACCGTGGACGCGCCGGAGACCCTGGCTCTTATACACACCTCCGAGG
>NZ_JANAFB010000084.1 GCF_024199905.1 Rothia santali | reverse complement strand
TCACGGGGCCGGGCGGCGGCACCACGGGCCCCCGCGGCGTCGGCGTCACGGGACCGGGGGTCGGCGGCGGCGTCCGGGGTGAGGACCGTGGTCCGGATGACGATCGAGAGGTCGGCCGCCCCGCCCGGAGTGAGGTAGCCGATGGCCCCCGAGTAGACCCCGCGCGCGCGGTCCTCGAGGCGCTCGATGATCTGCATCGTCCGGCCCTTGGGCGCGCCGGTCATCGAGCCGCCGGGGAAGCAGGAGGCGACGGCGTCGAGCGCGGCGGCCCCCTCCCGCAGCCGCCCCCGCACCGTGGAGACGAGCTGGTGGACGGTCGCGTAGGACTCCACACCCATCAGCACCGGCACCTGCACGGTGGCCGGGTCGCAGACCCGGGAGAGGTCGTTGCGCATGAGGTCCACGATCATGAGGTTCTCGGCCCGGGTCTTGGGGTCCGCCGCCAGCGACGCCGCCCGGGCGGCGTCGAGCCCTGGGTCCGGCGAGCGCGGGGCCGTGCCCTTGATCGGCTTGGCCTCGCACCAGCCGTCCTCGTCCACCGCGAGGAAGCGCTCCGGGGAGGAGGAGAGCACGGCGAGGTCGGCGCACCAGAGGAAGGCCGCGTGGGGCGCCGGGTTGGCGGCGCGCTGGGCGCGGGGGGGGCCCCCCGCCTGCCCAGGCGGGCGCGGGACCGGTCCCTGGGCGGGACCGAGGTCGAGATCGGGGAGGGCGCCCCCGCCCTGCCGCTGGGCCCCGAGGCCACCGACGCGCTCTACGTCTCACGACTGCAGGACTGACCCGGCCGGCCGCCGGTGTGCCGGCCGCCGCGGCGCGCCTACTGGCCGGCCACCGTCTCGGGC
>NZ_JANAFB010000083.1 GCF_024199905.1 Rothia santali | reverse complement strand
CCCGTCAGGCCCGCCCGCCGCTCCGCGCCCGGCCCCTCGAGAGGACCCCGCACGGCCTCCGCGCGCCCCGCCACCGTCCGACCCGCCACCACCCGAGCCCGAGGAGACCGCCGATGACCGACTTCGTCCAGACGCCCCTGGAGGCCGTCCGCGGCATCGAGGACGGCGCGACCGTCATGATCGGCGGGTTCGGCGTGGCCGGGCAGCCGGTCGAACTGATCGACGCCCTGATCGAGCACGGCGCCGGCGGCCTCACGGTGGTCAACAACAACGCCGGCAACGGCGACGTCGGGCTGGCCCGGCTCATCCAGCTCGGCCGGGTCGAGCGGATCATCTGCTCCTTCCCCCGCCAGAGCGACTCGTGGCACTTCGAGGAGCAGTACGCCGCGGGGCGGATCCGCCTGGAGGTCGTGCCGCAGGGGAACCTGGCCGAGCGCATCCGGGCCGCGGGCGCCGGCATCGGCGGGTTCTTCACCCCCACCGGCTTCGGCACCGCGCTGGCCGAGGGCAAGGAGACCCGGCGCATCGACGGACGCGACTACGTCCTGGAGCTGCCCATCGCGGCCGACGTCGCGCTCACCAAGGCCCACGTCAGCGACGGGGTGGGGAACCTGACCTACCGCAAGACCGCGCGGAACTTCGGCCCGATCATGGCGGCGGCCGCGGCGCGCTCGGTGGTCCAGGTCGACCGGATCGTCGAGACCGGCGCGCTGGACCCCGAGGCCGTGGTGACGCCCGGGATCTACGTGGACACCGTCGTCGAGGTCCCGGTGGCCTCGGAGGAAGGAGCGAGGGCATGAGCCGTCAGAGCATCGGGGGCCTCGCGGTCCCGCGCGCCGCCGAGGAGCCGCTGGACCGGGGGAGGATCGCGCGCCGGGTGGCCGCCGACATCCCGCGCGGCGCGTTCGTCAACCTGGGGATCGGGCAGCCCACCCGGGTCGCGGACCACCTGGACCCCGCGGCCGGCGTCACCCTGCACACCGAGAACGGGATGCTCGGGATGGGCCCCGAGGCGCACGGCGACCAGATCGACCCCGACCTGATCAACGCGGGCAAGATCCCCG
>NZ_JANAFB010000082.1 GCF_024199905.1 Rothia santali | reverse complement strand
GCCCGCGTCGAGGTCTTCCCCGCCAGGCTGAAGAGGTAGGTGCGCTGGTCCTCGTCGAGCTGGAGGACCTCGGCCAGGGTGGTCAGCACCGCCGCGGAGGCGCGGATCCGCCCCTGCTCGAGGCGGGGGGGGTAGGCGGGGGTGGTCGAGGTCAGCTGTGCGACCTCCCCCCCCCCCCCCCCGGCGCCGCCGCGCCGCCCCGCCCCGCGTCCCCCGTCAGCAGCCGGTCCAGCGCCCAGAGGAAGGCCGCCAGCGTCTTGCCGGAGCCGGTGGGCGCCACCACGAGCGTGTGCTTCCCGGCCGAGATGGCCGACCACGCCTGGTCCTGCGCCGTCGTGGGCTGCGAGAAGGCGCCGACGAACCACTCGCGGGTGGCGGGGCTGAACTGTTCGATCGCGGACGACATGTCACCATTGTGCCGGGCGGCGGACCCGGCGGCACCCGATCCGGGCCCGTTGCGGCGGTGAGCGGAACGGCTTCCCCGGGCCCGGGAATACTCCCCGACCCCGATCCGTTTACCTGTAAAGCAATTCATCGAGCGAACGACAAGGAAGCGACACCCCATGACCGAACTCACCGTGGACACCCAGCTCAGCCCCGAGGACACCCGGACCCTCTTCGACGGTCGCACCGTGAGCGCCTTCGAGGACGTCGAGGTGACCGAGGAGCAGCTGCGCGGCATCTACGACCTGACCAAGATGGGCCCGACGGCCTTCAACTCCCAGCCCCTGCGCATCGTGTGGGTCCCCCGGGGCGAGGCCCGCGAGCGCCTGGTCTCGCACCTGTCCTCCGGGAACAAGGCCAAGTCCGAGGCCGCGCCGATGGTCGCGGTCCTCGCGGTGGACGAGACGTGGCACCACCGCTTCGCCGAGTTCCTCCCCGCCCGCCCCCAGATCGGCCAGATGTACCTGGACGACGCCGACTTCGCCGACGCCGCGGGCCGGGACAACGCCTTCATCCAGGTGGGGTACTTCATCATGGCCGTCCGCGCGATGGGCCTCGACGCCGGCCCCATGACCGGGTTCGACGCCGCGGGCCTGAACGCCGACCTGCTGGCCGACCAGGGGCTCCGCTCGCTGGTCGTGGTCAACATCGGCAAGGGCGTGGAGCCGGGGCACGGACGCGGCCCCCGCTTCACCTTCGAGGAGTCGACCCGCACCCTGTGAGGCCGCGTCGGCCTAGTAGCCCGCGCCCACCTGGCTGACGGAGAGCTGCTGCACCTCGGGGTTGGCGCACGCGCTCAGGGGGAAGGCGACCGTGAGCGACGAATCGTCGCCCGGCGCGGTCACCCGCAGGCCGGTGGCGTTCTGCTTCTGGCACGTCGCGCCGTAGAGGTCCGCCTGGGTGCTGCGCAGGGTGGCCTCGGCCGAGTCGCCCGGCTCGAGCGTCTGCGCCGAGCCCGAGAGGTCGCTGGCGGGCGCGGCGGCTGCGCCGATCGGGGCGTCGTCGGCGTTGACGAAGCTGACGCCGGGGTACCCGGAGATCGAGCACTCCGAGCCGCCGCCGTTGGTCATCACGATCGAGTAGTAGGTGGAGCCGGCCGCGCCCTCCTGGGACTCGACGGCGATGCGCAGGTCGGTGGTCGCGCACTCGGCCGCGGCGTCCGGCGGCGCGGCGGGAGCGGAGCCCGACGCCGTGGCCGAACCCGACGCCGTGGCAGAGCCAGACGGCGCGGACGAGCTCGAGGCAGTGGCCGAGCCGGACGGAGCGGCCGAGGGCGAGGCGGACGGGGACGCGCTCGACG
>NZ_JANAFB010000081.1 GCF_024199905.1 Rothia santali | reverse complement strand
GCACGAGGCCGGTGACCGGCCCGCCCACCGAGTGCAGCTGCACGTCGGCGAGGTCGAGGCGCCGGTCCAGCGGGCCGGCGGTCAGGCGCAGCGACTGCACCTTGGCGTGCGGGACCACCGCGAGCCGCCGGCGGAGCCTGCCGCCCCTGACCAGCAGCAGGTCCGGGGTGGTCGCGTAGCCGTTGCGGCGGTAGGTCAGGGGGTCCACCCAGCGGGCGGAGCGCGGCGAGACGGTGAAGCCGTCGTCGGCGCCCGAGCCCTCGAGCGCCGACCGCAGCTGATGCCCGTCGACGCCGCCGCGCTCGGGGCGCTCGACCACGTAGGGCAGGACGCGCATGAGCTCCTGGCCCGTGCCCACCGGCAGCAGGACGTTGCGGGTGCTGTCGGCGCCCGAGGCGCCGATCCCCGCGGAGTTGATGACCAGCTTGAACCACCCGAAGGGGCGCCACAGCAGGGGCTGCTCGATCCCCACGGCCTGGATCCTCCCCAGCGGGATCGTCTGGGTGCGGGTCGAGGTGAGCCCGTAGCGCACCTTCAGGCCCTCCGCGGTGAGGCCGAGGCGGAAGTTTGCGGTGGAGCTGAGGCGCCCCCACCCGCCGGTGACGAGCCCGAACAGCGCGGGCGCCAGCACCGCCAGGGAGACCCCGGGCAGGCTCACGACGTTGAGCACGAGCACGGCGACCAGCGCCAGGACCAGGAAGATCCCGTAGCCGCCGACGCCGGGCGGGGCACCGGCCGCCCCGAGCAGGCCGCCGGCCCCGCCGGGCGAGACGCCGGCCCCGTCACCGAACCAGAAGGAGCAGAGCATGAGTGACCCGTCCCTGCGGCCCGGCCGCCTCGGCGTCGGCGTGATCGGCGCCGGGAAGGTGGGGGCGGTGCTGGGCGCCGCTCTGCGCGCCGCCGGCCACGCGGTCGTCGGTGTCCACGCCGTCTCGGAGGAGTCCCGGACCCGCGCCGAGGCCCTCCTGCCGGACATCCCGGTGCTGCCCGTGCCGCAGATCGTGGAGCGCAGCGAGGTGGTGCTGCTCGCGGTGCCCGACGACGCCCTGGAGCCCCTCGTGACCGGCCTCAGCGCCGGCGGGCACTTCAGCGCGGGCCAGATCCTGATCCACACCTCGGGCCGCTACGGCATCGAGGTCCTGCGGGCCGCGCGCGCGGACGGGGCGATCGGCATCGCGATGCATCCGGCCATGACGTTCACCGGCCTGTCCCTGGACCTCGCCCGGCTGCAGTCGGCCACCTTCGGCATCACCGCACCCGGCCCGTTCCTGCCCATCGCGCAGGCGCTGGCCGTGGAGATGGGCGGGGAGCCGGTGGTGATCGCCGAGGGGGACCGGCCGCTGTACCACGCGGCCCTCTCGCACGCCTCCAACCACATGGTCACCCTGATCGGCCAGGCCTCGCAGATCCTGGAGGGGATCGGCGTCGAGGACCCCGCCCACGTGCTGGGCCCGCTGCTCAAGGCGACCCTCGACAACGCGCTGGCCTCCGGGGACGCAGCGCTCACCGGGCCCGTGGTCCGGGGCGATGCGGGCACCGTGGGCGCCCACCGGGAGATCCTCGCCGGGTTCGCCGCCGAGGAGGGGGCCCCCGACGTCGACGACGCCTACCTCGCGATGGCCCGCGCGACCGCCGACCGGGCCCGCTCCCGGGGCGCCCTCAGCGAGGAGGGACACGCCCGGGTCCTCCGTGCGCTGGATCTCGAACGGGGCCCCGAGGATGAAGCCGAGGGCGGCGGGCAGTAGAATCCTGTGGCGGTAGTCTGTGCTCCGGTCCGCTCGGCGGGGGGCTCCCCCCCCCCCCCGGGGCGCGGCCCCGGTTGTCCTCCGCTGGCACCGGCGCGAGCCGGTCCCACAGGAAGAACAGCCCCGCGGCGACGATCATGCTGGCCCCCGCCCACAGGTTGATGTGGATCCCGCCGGTGGGGGCGGTGTCCGCGGCCGGGTC
>NZ_JANAFB010000080.1 GCF_024199905.1 Rothia santali | reverse complement strand
CCAGAGTCGAGCAGGAGTTTGGTGGTCACCTCGTCCAGCAGGACGTGGGAACCAGGATCGCTCAAAGCCTTCACCAGACGGTCGCGGAACCATGCGATCTGCTGATCGGTGGCGTCCTCGAGGCGGGGGCCCCCGCCGTGCCTCCCTACCGGGGCCGCCTCCCCCGCCCCGGCCACGGTGCCGCCAGCGCCCAGGCGCAGGGCCATGGCGGTCGCGATGGCTTCCTCGTCATCCAGGAGCAGGGGCGGCATCCTCGCCCCGGAGCCGAGCTGGTACCCGCCGCCGACGCCGGCCGCCGCCCGGACCGGGTACCCGAGCGCCCGCAGCCGCTCGACGTCGCGCCGGATCGAGCGGGCGGTCACCCCGAGCTCGGCGGCCAGCTCGGCCGCGCGCCACATGGGGCGTCGCTGCAGCAGGAAGAGCAGGCGCAGCACCCGCTCGGCGGTCCCCTCGGAGGTCATGTTCCCAGGGTCGCACGAATTGAGGACCACAGCTGTCCGCAAGTGGGTGCATGCTGGAGATCGTCAGAGAAGGCGCGGGACTGCGGACGGTGCGGGACCGATACGACGAGGAGGGGCAGGGCGATGGACGATTCACGCGGGACCGAGGCAAGGACCGAGGCGAAGGGCGGCGCCGCAGAGACCACCGGAACGCGGGGAAACCCCGTCGCCGCAGGAGCATCGTGGAGCGACCTGCTGGTGGACCAGCTGGACTGGCACTGGACCCACCAGCTGCGCGCCCGTCTGGAGGGCCTGACCGACGAGGAGTACCTCTGGGAGCCGGCCCCGGACTGCTGGAACCTGCACCCGCGCGGCACCGGGGCCGCGCCGATCCAGGGCGGGTCCGGGGCCATGACCATCGACTTCGCGGCCCCCGCGCCGGACCCGGCGCCGCTGACCACCATCGCGTGGCGGCTGGGGCACGTGATCGTGGGCGTCCTGGGGATGCGCAACGCCTCCCACTTCGGGAGGGAGCCGGTGGACTACTTCTCCTTCGAGTACGCGGAGACCGCGGCCGGGGCGCTGGGCCAGCTCGACGCCGAGTACGCCCGGTGGCGCGAGGGCGTCGCGACCCTCACCGAGCAGGAGCTGGCCAGGCCCTGCGGGCCGACGGAGGGCGAGTACGCCGAGTGGCCCCTGGCGGCCCTGGTGCTGCACATCAACCGCGAGGTCATCCACCACCTCGCCGAGGTCAGCCTGCTGCGGGATCTCCACCTGCACCTGCGTGGCGCGGGCAAGCGGTGAGCTGCGGCACCGGAGCGGGGCGCCAAGGCGCCTTGAGCGCAGACCTTCCAGGGTCTAGGCTGAGTTCATGTGAAGCATGGACATCGAGCTGATCGCCGATTGGCTCGTGTCGCTCGACGAGGGGTCGCGAGAGCAGGTGGTCGCGGCGCTGGAGCTGCTCGAGGAGCACGGACCGCAGCTGGGTCGGCCGCTGGTCGACACGGTGAGCGGGTCCCGGCACCGGAACATGAAGGAGCTGCGCCCCGGGTCCGCCGGACGCTCCGAGCTGCGCCTGTTGTTCGCCTTCGATCCCGAGCGCCAAGCGATTCTCCTGGTGGCCGGTGACAAGGCCGGCAACTGGCAGCGCTGGTACCGCCAGGCCATCCCCCTCGCCGACGACCTGTTCGACGCCCATCTCCGCAGACTCAAGGAGGAATGACCACCATGCCCATGACGCTCGAAGACTTCGTGGCCGAACACCCCGTCGACCGGGCCCGCGTCGAGTCCCACAAGGAGCACATGCTCGCCCAGGTGCGCGCCCACCGCCTGCGCGAGCTGCGCGAGCAGGCCGGCCTGACCCAGGGGCAGCTCGCGGAGAGGATCGGGGTGGGCCAGCGGCAAGTCTCGAAGATCGAGCACGGCGACCTCGAGAACGCCAAGATCGGCACCGTCCGGCGGTATCTGGAAGCGGTCGGCGGGGGGCTCGTCGTGGACTTCGTCGTCGGCGATGCCCGGGTCCAGGTGGCCTGACCCCTCGGACACGGAAGGCCCCGCCCCTCACCCGTTCCGCGCGACGTCGTCCTTCAGCACTCCCGGCCACCCGTCGACCTCCGACGGCGTGCGGGCCACCCGCAGCGTGGCCCGGGGCAGCAGCCCCGTCAGGGCCTCGGCCGTGGACAGCGGGTGCGCCGGATCGTCCACCCAGGCCAGGACCGAGGTCGGGACCTCGAGCCGCGCCACGGCGTCGGCCGGCGGCAGGTCGCTGAGCGCCGCCCCGCGGTAGACGGAGGGCAGCAGCTCCGGCGCGACGTCGGGCACGCTGTCCGGCACGGGCGTCACC
>NZ_JANAFB010000007.1 GCF_024199905.1 Rothia santali | reverse complement strand
CCCCGACCCTCAGCCGCGCGATGCGCTGCAGGCCGGCGTGCAGCAGCACCACGGCCAGGAGGCAGCCCGCGAGCGCGGGCAGGAGGGAAATTCTCCGGCGGACCGGGAGGGGAAGGGGCACGGGCGGGGTCTTCTCAGTCGGCGTGCCCGGGGCACGGTGAACGGCTCACGGGGCCCGGTCGGCGCTGCCGCGGTGCGGACGTCGGCGTCCGGTTCCCAGCATGACAGTAGCACCGGGGCGGCGCCCCGCCGGCCGGCGGCTCACCCGATGAGCCGGCTCCGGACGAGGAACCGCTTCCCCTCGGGCGCCTCGAGCGAGAAGCCCGAGCCCCTCCCCTGCACCACGTCCACGGTCAGGTGCGTGTGCCGCCAGTACTCGAACTGCTCGCGGCTCATCCAGAACTCGATCTCGCCGAGGCGGGCCCCGGCGTCGTCGTCGAGGTCGAAGACGCCGAGCAGGACGTCCGAGCCGCCCGTGCGGAACTCCCCCGCCGAGAAGCACATGGGCGAGGAGCCGTCGCAGCACCCGCCGGACTGGTGGAACATCAGCGGCCCGTGGAGGTCCCACAGCAGCCGCAGCAGCTCCACCGCGGCCGGGGTCAGCGCCACCCGGGAGTCCCGCTCCCCCTCGATCGCGGGGCGGGACTCCAGGGCGGCCGGGGCGGCGTCGTCCATCAGAAGAACCCCTGGGCGTCCTCGGAGTAGCTGACCAAGAGGTTCTTGGTCTGCTGGTAGTGGTCCAGCATCATCAGGTGGGTCTCCCGCCCGACGCCGCTGGACTTGTACCCGCCGAAGGCCGCGTGCGCCGGGTAGGAGTGGTAGTTGTTGACCCACACGCGCCCGGCCTGGATCTGCCGGCCCGCGCGGTAGGCGACGTTGCCGTCCCGGGACCAGACGCCGGCGCCCAGCCCGTAGAGGGTGTCGTTGGCGATGCACATCGCGTCGTCGTAGTCGGCGAACGTGGCCACCGAGACCACGGGCCCGAAGATCTCCTCCTGGAAGACCCGCATCGAGTTGTCCCCGCGGAAGATGGTCGGCTCGACGTAGAACCCGCCGGCCAGGTCGCCGTCGAGCTCCAGGCGGCCGCCGCCGGTGAGGACCTCCGCGCCCTCCTGCCGGCCGATGTCCAGGTAGGACATGATCTTCTCGAGCTGGTCGTTGGAGGCCTGGGCGCCCATCATGGTCTCGGTGTCCAGCGGGTTGCCCTGGACGATCCGCTTGGTCCGCTCCACCACGGCGTCGAGGAAGTCCCCCGCGATCGACTCCTGGACGAGCGCCCGGGACGGGCAGGTGCAGACCTCGCCCTGGTTCAGCGCGAACATCGTGAAGCCCTCCTGCGCCTTGTCCCAGTAGGCGTCGTCGCGGGCCATCACGTCCTCGAAGAAGATGTTGGGGCTCTTGCCGCCGAGCTCCAGGGTGATGGGGATCAGGTTCTCCGAGGCGTACTGCATGATCAGCCGCCCGGTGGTGGTCTCGCCGGTGAACGCGATCTTGCGGATCCGCTTGTTGGAGGCGAGCGGCTTGCCGGCCTCGGCGCCGAAGCCGTTGACCACGTTGAGCACGCCCGGGGGCAGCAGGTCCCCCACGAGCTGCATGAGCACCATGATCGAGGCCGGCGTCTGCTCCGCGGGCTTGAGCACGACGGCGTTGCCCGCCGCGAGCGCCGGCGCCAGCTTCCACACCGCCATGAGCAGCGGGAAGTTCCACGGGATGATCTGGCCGACGACGCCGAGCGGCTCGTGGAAGTGGTAGGCGACCGTGTCCTCGTCGATCTGCGAGAGCCGGCCCTCCTGGGCGCGGATGGCCCCGGCGTAGTAGCGCAGGTGGTCCACGGCGAGCGGGAGGTCGGCGCCGAGGGTCTCGCGGACGGCCTTGCCGTTGTCCCAGGACTCGGCGACGGCGAGCTTCTCGAGGTTCTCCTCCATCCGGTCGGCGATGCGCAGCAGGGTCGCGGCTCGCTCGGCCGGCGTCGTCCTGCCCCAGGCGGGGGCCGCGGCGTGGGCGGCGTCGAGGGCGGACTCGATGTCCTCCGCCGTGCCGCGGGCGATCTCGCAGAACGCCTGGCCGGTCACCGGGGTGACGTTCTCGAAGTAGCGGCCCTTGGCCGGGGGGACCCATTCACCCCCGATGTAGTGGTCGTAGCGGGAGTCGAAGGTGATGAGCGATCCCTCGGTGCCGGGGTTCGAGTACACGGTCATGCGGTGTTCCTCCTCGTGTCACGCGCCTTTGCGTTGTCCTGTGAGTCTAGTCACGGTGAAAGGAGGGGTGCCAGGGGCCGCGCCGTCGTGACACGCGCGGTTCGCGTTCCGGCACGCGCTGGAGGCTTTCGCGTTGCGCCAGACACTCGCTCGGAGGGTCTCGCGCCGCGCCGGGCGGGTGCTCAGGGATTCTCGCGTCGCGCCGGGCGGTCTCGCGTCGCACCGGGCGGGTGCTCAGAGGCTCTCGCGCCGCACCAGACGCGCCCCGAGCGGCCCGACGTCGGGGGTCCCGCGCCCCTCGAGGGCGGCGAGCAGGCGCTCCGCCGCGACCCGCCCCATGACGGCACCGGGCAGGGAGATGCTGGTCAGCGCGGGCGCGGTGATCGCGGAGGAGGGCAGGTCGTCGAAGCCGGCCACCCCGAGGTCCTCCGGCACGCGCACCCGCGCCTCCCGGGCGGCGGAGAGCACGCCGTAGGCCAGCGTGTCCGCGGCGCCGACGACGGCGGTGGCCCCCTCGCCCCGCCACCGGGCCAGGTGCCGCGCGGCCGCCGAGCGGGCGCTGTCGACGTCAAGCTCGGCCCGCACCTCGTCGCCGAGCAGGCGCAGCCCCCTGGCGGCCAGCGCCTCGCCCAGGAGCTCGCGGCGCTGGCGGAAGGTGGCCGAGCGGGTCGCGGCGTCCAGGTAGGCGACCGTGCGGTGGCCGCGCTCGGCGAGCAGGGCGGCCAGGTCCCGGACCGCGGCCGTGCAGTCGTAGGTGACCGCCTCGGGGCGGCCGGCCATGCCGGGGGCGTCGAGGAAGACCACGGGGCAGGCGGCGCGGGGCGCTGGGCCGGGACAGCCGGTGGGACCGGCCGGGTCCGCGTCGCCGGCCGGGTCCGCGTCGCCGGCCGGGTCCGCGGGGCCCGCCGGGTCCGCGGGGCCCGCCGGGTCCGCGGGGCCCGCCGGATCCGCGGGGCCCGCCGGCCCGCGGGACCGAGTCGGCCATCCGAGTCGAGGCCCGCGACCGGGTCGGAGCCGCCCGCGGGCGCGGCGAAGCCGGCGTCGGGGGCCACGACCAGGAAGCCGGCCGGGCGCAGGCCCGCCGAGCGGCGCAGCGTCTCCGGGCCGGGCTGCTCGCCGCGCTCGGTCACCGAGAGCATGAGCCGGTAGCGCCCGCCCAGCGCGTCGCGGACCGCGGCGATCATCTCCGAGTAGTACGGGTTCCACAGGTCCGGGGCCACGAGCACCACGAGGTCGCCGCTCCCCCGCGCCAGCGCGCTCGCCGAGTGGTCGACGACGTACCCCAGCTCCTCGACCGCCTCGCGCACCCGGGCGGCCACGGCGTCGGAGACCCGCCCGCGGTGCTTGCCGTTGACCACGAGCGAGACCGAGGAGACGTTCGTGGCGGCGCGCGCAGCGACGTCGGCGGCGGTGACGCGCGGGACCGGGGCTGTGACGGGGACCATGGACCGACTCTAGCGACCCCGTCAATTGACATCAAGCGCTTGATGTGGTGGATTACGGGAGACATCAAGCGCTTGACGTACACCGCCCGGCGCGAATCCCCTCGATGAAGCGGAGAATCGCCAGATGGCCGAAAAGATCATCCTCGACTGCGACCCCGGGCACGACGACGCCGTCGCCCTCCTCCTCGCCCACGGCAGCCCGGAGATCGACCTCCTGGCCGTGACCACCGTGGCCGGCAACCAGACCGTGGAGAAGGTGACGCGCAACGCCCTGGCCGTGGCCCGCATCGCCGGGATCGCGGACGTGCCCTTCGCCGCGGGCGCGGAGCGCCCCCTGATCCGCGAGGTCGAGGTCGCCGAGAGCATCCACGGCGAGAGCGGGCTGGACGGCCCCGAGCTTCCCGAGCCGGTCCTCGCCCTGGACGAGCGGCACGCGGTGGACCTGATCGTCGACACCGTGATGGCCCACGGCCCCGGCGAGGTGACCCTGGTGCCCACCGGCGCGCTGACCAACATCGCGCTGGCGGCCCGGAAGGAGCCGCGGATCGTCGAGCGGGTGAAGAAGGTCGTGCTGATGGGCGGCGGCGTGCACGAGGGCAACTGGACCCCGGTCGCCGAGTTCAACATCTTCATCGACCCGGAGGCCGCCGACGTCGTCTTCTCGGCCGGCTGGGAGGTGGTCATGGTCGGCCTCGACCTGACCCACCAGGCGCTGGCCACCCCGGAGGTCGCGCGGCGCATCGCGGAGGTGGGCACCGGCCCGGCCGCGTTCGTCGGCGAGCTGCTGGACTTCTTCGGGCAGACCTACCGGGACGCCCAGGGCTTCGACTCCCCGCCCGTGCACGACCCCTGCGCGGTCGCCCACGTCATCGACCCGACCGTGGTCAGGGCCGTGCGCATGCCGATCCAGGTGGAGACCTCCGGGGCCCGCACCCTCGGCATGACGGTCGCGGACCGCCGCGAGGAGGCGCCGGCGGGCTGCCGCACCTCCGCCGCCCTGGAGCTGGACCACGCCCGCTTCTGGGACCTGGTGGTGGACGCGCTGCGCCGCATCGGCGAGACGCCCGACGCCGGGTGGTCGCCCCGGGCGCGCGACGACGAGTCGTCACCCCGGGAAGGCGTCGACGAGTCGTCGATACCGGCGTCCGACGACGAGCCGTCAGCCCGCGAGGGCACCGACGAGTCGTCACCCCGCGAGGCGGCCCGCGCCGTCGCCGAGCAGGACGCAGCACCCCAGCAGAGGCCCGCCGAGGGCGGCGCGGCACAGGACCGGACGGAGAGCCGAGCATGACCGATTCCCAGACCCCGCGCGCGGGCGGCGCCGCCGAACCATCGCGCACCACCCGCCCCACGCGCTCCGCCGGCTCCGCGAGCCCGGCCGCCTCCGCGGGTCCCTCCAAGGGCACCGTCGCCGCGCTGACCGCGGCGCTGCTGGCCGCCTGCGTGGCGTTCCAGCTCAACGCGAGCATGCTGAGCCCCGCGCTGGTCACGATGGCCCGCCAGCTCAACACCGACGAGTCGACGATCGGCCTCTCGCAGACCCTCTTCTTCACCCTGGCCGCCCTGTTCTCCCTGTTCCTCCCGCGGCTCTCCGACATCTACGGGCGCCGGCGCGTGCTCATGGGGATGATGGCGACCATGCTGGTGGGCAGCGTCGTCGCGGCGCTGGCCGTCAACGTGGGCATGCTCTTCGCGGGGCGCATCATCCAGGGCGTCACCGGCCCGGTGGTGCCGATCTGCCTGCTCATGCTGCGGCACGAGATCTCCGACCCGCGCCGCTACGGCGCGGCGATGGGCCTGATCACGGCGGTCAACGGCGGCATCGCCGGCGTCGACGCGCTGCTGGGCGGCTGGCTCGCGACCCACTTCGGCTTCCGCTCGCTCTTCTGGGTGATCGCGGGCGTGACCGTGGTGGCGCTGGCCATGCTCGCGAAGTGGGGCGTCGAGTCGCGCCCCTCGCGCGGCACGCGCATGGACTGGTTCGGCGTGATCCCGCTCGTCGTGTCGGTCGCGAGCATCCTGACCGCGTTCAACGAGGCCGGCAAGCTGGCCGAGGCGAGCTGGCCGGTGGTGATCGGCGGCGTCGTCGTCGCCTTCGCGGCCTTCGGCGTCTTCCTGGCGGTCGAGTCGCGCATCCGCGAGCCGCTCATCCAGCCGCGCCTGCTCGCGCGACGGGCCACCTGGGCGCTGCTGCTGACGACGCTGCTCACCATGACCGGCGTGTTCGCCGCCGTCAACGGCCTCGTGATGTCGCTGGCCCAGAACCCCGACGCCGGGTTCGGCCTGGAGGCGGACTTCGCCTCGCTGATCTTCCTGACCCCGTACGCGCTGGTCGGGTGGATCGTGGGGCCGTTCTCGGGGCGGCTGGCGCCCGTGCTCGGCTACCGGCGGATGCTGCAGATCGGGCTGGTGGGGACCATCGTGGCCTCGGGCCTGATGGGACTGGTCGGCGTGCGCTCGCTGCCGGTGCTGATCGCGGTGACCGTGCTGATCGGCATCACCTACGCCGGCATGGGCAACATCATGCTCAACGGCCTGGGCATCGTGCTCTCCCCCGCCTCCAACCCCGGGTTCCTGCCCGGGCTCAACGCGGGCGCGTTCAACCTCGGCTCGGGGCTGAGCTTCGCGCTGCTGCCCGGGCTGCAGGTGGCGCTCACGGCGTCGACCGGCTCGGCCCTCACGGGCTACTCCGGCGGCATCCTGCTGGGCACGGTCCTGACGATCCTCGCCTTCGGCGTGTCCTTCCTGATCCCGCGGCCCACGCAGGCGGAGGTCAACGCGGCCTCCGCGTGAGGCCCGCGCGGGGCGCCCGAGGGAGGCGCCCCGCTCCCGCGAGAACCGCTCCGGCCGGTCGATCCATGTGATCGGCCGGCCGGAGCGCTACGGTGGGCCGATGAGCCTGACCCTCGTCCCGGCCGTCAGCCCCGCAGGCGGTGGACGTCGAAGCCGACCGCGCGGGGCACGCCGGCGGCCTTGCCGGTCCCCGCGAGGATCTCGGGGATGAAGTCGGCGGGCTTGGGGTGCCAGGGCAGGTCGGCGAGGTAGGCCTCGTGCGCCTCGAGCGAGGCGACCGCCCGCGCTTCGGCCTCCTCGTCCACGGCGACGTAGTGGGTGGGGGCGCGGCCGGTCAGCAGCAGCCAGGTGGCACCCCACGGCTCGAGCTCGTCGTCGGAGGTCAGCTCGGGGAAGACCCAGCGGTTGTCGGCGTCGCGCACGGCGTCGATGGCCGCCAGCCCCGCGGCGCGGTGGTCCGGGTGGTCGATGCCCCAGCCCACGAAGAGGTCCCCGGAGCCGGCGACCACGGCGTCGGGCCGGTAGCCGCGGATCTCGCGGGCGATGGCGCGCCGCAGCGGCAGCCCGTACTCCAGGGTGCCGTCGGGGAAGTCGAGGATCGCGAGCCGCTCGATCCCGACGGCCTCGCCCGCCCGCCGCTGCTCCTCGGTTCGCAGCGGCCCGGCTTCCCGCGGCGGGCGCTGCATCCCGGCCTCCCCCGCCGTCAGCAGCAGGTAGCCGACGCCGATGCCGCGCGAGGTCCATCCGGCGACTGCGGCCGAGGTCCCGTACTCGATGTCGTCCGGGTGCGCGACGACGAGGAGGATCCGCTCGATCCCGGTCTCGTCGAGCGGCTGTAGGCCCGGGGCCTGCTCCTCGTCCCGCCCCTGCTCATCCTGCTGCCCCGCTGTGTTCTCGCTCATACTCCGAGACTAGCCAACGGCGGCCCCCGAGCGCAGGCGTGTCCCCACCCGGGAGCAGAGGTTTCCCACCCGGGTGGAAATGCGTCCCGATGCGGGAGAAGGCGTGCCCCCGCACCGATGGAGGAGCGTCCCCACCCCGATGGAAACGTGTCCCGGCACGTGAGGCGCGCGCATCGGACAGGTGCCCCGACCGCATCGCCCCGCGAGATCGACCGTTCCCCACCGCCCCGCGCGCGGGTATCGTGGCCTGTCCCGGGCACTCCGCGCCATGACTTCTCGCCCCTTCCACCCGCCGCCAGAGAGGACCCCACCCGTGTCACAGTCCCACGAGTACCTCCGCAGCGTGACCGTGGGCGGCCCACCGACCGCCGGGACGACCGTCCGCCTGGTCGAGTACGACCCTGGATGGCCCGGGCTCTACGCCGCCCACGAGGCGCGCATCCGGCGGGCCCTGGGTCCCCGGGCCCTGCGGATCGAGCACGTCGGGTCGACGTCGGTGCCGGGGCTGGCCGCGAAGCCGATCCTCGACGTCGTGCTGACCGTGGCCGACCCGGCCGAGGAAGACGACTACGTCCCCGCCCTCGAGGCCGCCGGCTTCGCCCTGCGCATCCGCGAGCCCGCGTGGCACGGCCACCGCCTCCTGCGGCCCGCGGACCAGACCGTGAACTTGCACGTCTTCGGGGAGGGGTGCCCGGAGATCGAGCGCATGACCGCGTTCCGGGACCGCCTGCGCGCCCACCCCGAGGACCGTGCGCTCTACGAGCGGGCCAAGCGCGCCCTGACCGCCCGCACCTGGCGCTACGTCCAGGACTACTCGGACGCCAAGGACGACGTCGTGCGCGAGATCCACCGCCGGATCGCAGCGGACGCGGCCGGCTGAGCGGACGCCCCGCCCCGTCCCGCCTTATCACGCGCGAGGCCCGCCGCCGCGCACCGCCTACTCGCCGGGCTTCTCCCCGTGCCGCGCCTCCCGCTCCTCGAGCTCCGCGGCGTAGTCGGGCACCAGGCCGCTCTGGTCCCGCGGCGGCCGCTCGTACCCACCCGAGGCGGGCCGCTCCGGGATCACGATCGGCTCCCGCTCGACCACCTCGTACGGGATTCGGGAGAGCAGGTGCGTGATCATGTTGATCCGCCCGCGCCGCTTGTCCTCGTTGTCGACCTCGTACCAGCGCGCCTCGGGGATGTCCGTGTGGACGAACATCGTGTCCTTGGCCCGCGAGTAGTCCTCCCACTTGGTGATCGAGAGGACGTCGTTGGGGCTGAGCTTCCACCGCCGCATGGGGTCCTCGTTGCGGGAGCGGAAGCGCTTCTCCTGCTCGACGTCGGAGACGCTGAACCAGTACTTGAACAGCATGATCCCGTCCTCCACGAGCATCCGCTCGAACAGCGGCGCCTGGTGCAGGAAGCGGTGGTACTCGGCGTTGCTGCAGTACCCCATGACGCGCTCGACGCCGGCCCGGTTGTACCAGGACCGGTCCATCAGCACGATCTCCCCCGCCGCCGGCAGGTGCGCCACGTAGCGCTGGAAGTACCACTGCGAGCGCTCCCGCTCGGTGGGCGTGGGCAGCGCGACCACCCGCGTGACGCGCGGGTTGAGGTACTGCGAGACGCGGCTGATCGTGGAGCCCTTGCCCGCGGCGTCGCGCCCCTCGAAGATCACGACGACGCGCGCCCCCGTGGCCTGGACCCACGCCTGCATGTCCACGAGCCGGGCCTGGAGGTCCGCGAGCTCCCTCTTGTAGATCTTCTTCGACAGCCGCTGGGTCATGATCCGCTCCCTCGGGGTGGATGGTTGACGCGAGCTTAGCAAACCGCCGCAGAGGGGGTGGGCTCGGTACTGGGTTCCATCATGACCATCGAGCAGTCGATGGGGTCCCTTTCGCGGCCCGACGCATCACGTCGGTTCAGACAATAAGAGGGTGCCCCGGAGAGCCCGGGGCACCCTTCAGAGGAAGGAGGTGGCGATGACTTCAGCAATGGACATCATCACCATTCTCCTGGTCCTCCCGCCCGCGGTGCTGTCGACAGCTCAGCTGATCGACCGCTTCCGGGACAGGAGGTAACCAGGAGACGGGGCATCGGCCTTGACCACCGGTGTCCCGTTCCTTCCTCCATTATCCCCACCGGCCTCGAACGGCTCAAGGCTCAGGGCACCCGCTGTCGAAGAGCTGGCACGCGGTGGCCTCGTACAGCCACGCGCGGTAGTGCTCCGCCGTCCAACCCCGCCCCCGGCGCAGGAGGTGATGCACGTGGGGTGAGGCGAGCGCGAAGGCGGCGTCCGCGGCGTCGTCGGCCGCGAGCCCGGCGCGCAGCTCGCCGCGATCTGCCAGACGCTCGCAGAACCGCCGCCACAGGCCGTGGGTCGCGCGCTCACCCTGGTCCATGAGATCGCGCACGGCGGGGTCGGCGGCCGCGGCCTCCAGGCCGACGTGGATGAGGTCCCCGGCCCGCTCGAGCAGGTCCGTCCCCAGCACGACGACGGCCGCGAGCGCCGCCCCCGGATCCGGCAGGCCCAGCGCCTCGGCGACCTCCGGCCGCCCCGGCACCGGCTCCTCCCGCTCGTCCCCCGCCGTCGCGACCCCGAGGCACTCCGCGTACAGCTCCGCCTTTCCCGGGAACGCCGCGTACACCGTCCGCTCGCCGACGCCGGCCTCCTCAGCGACCCCTCGCATCGACGTCGCGGCGTAGCCCCGCTCCACGAAGAGCCGGGCGGCCGCGGTGCGGACGGCGGCCCGCGTCTGCGCGGAGCGCAGCTCCCGGACGGCGGAGCGGTACGGACGCTTGACACCCTCGACCACCGGGACCATCCTTGCTTTAGATGCAGTATTACTGCATCGAATACTATCGAAGGTGATCGTCATGGACCAGCCCCGCCTCACCGGCATCAAAGGCGTCAAGATCCCCGTCAGCGACCTGACCGCCTCCCTGGCCTGGTACCGTGCCGTGCTCGGCGCCGAGCCGTCGCTGGAGTTCCCGGACGAGGACGGCGTCGTGCGCGGCGTCGCCTGCACGCTCCCTGGGCTCGAGGAGGGACTCGCCCTGCGGGAGAGCCCCGAGCACGCGGCCGGGGCGCGCGGGTTCAACCCGGTGATCTTCCGGGTGCCGGACCGCGACGCCGTCGCCGCCTGGATCGAGCACCTCGACCGGCTCGGCATCGACCACTCGCCGCTCGTGGAGGCATCGATCGGATACCTGGTGGCCTTCGACGACCCGGACGGGATCGAGCTGCACGTCTACTCGGACGAGGCCCACGGCGAGGACGTCGCGGGGCGCGCGGGGTACGGCCGCGCGGCCGGGGGCTGAGGGTGATGGTGCGGGCCGCGGAATCCCCCGACGAGTCCGCTGAGCGAACCAGGGGCGGGCGAGGCCGGGGCGGGGCGGACCGGGAGGACCAGAACCGTGGCGGGCCGGAACGGGATGACCGAAACCGGGACGGATTGGACCGGGACGACCGGGAGCGCCTCGGGCGGGACCGGGGCCGGCCGGAGCGGGGCGTCGAGGACCTCGACCGGCTGGCCGAGCGGTGGCGGACGGCCCCGGACGGGACGCGGCGCTTCGTCCCGTCCTTCGATCCGGACTCCGGCGGCGTCGAGGCCCGGATCCTCCTGCTCATGCAGTCCCCGGCCCGGAGCACCGTGGCCGCCGGGGCGCGCGCGGTGTGCAGCGAGGACAACCCGGGACCGACGGCGTCGGCCCTCCGCCGCGCCCGCGAGGAGGCGGGGGTCCCGCGCGGGCTGTGCCTGCGCTGGAACGTCGTGCCCTGGGCCCTGGAGGGCCGGCCCGGGCGGGCCGACCTCGAGGAGGGGCGGCTGGCGCTGGGCGAGCTGATCCGCGCGCTGCCCGGGCTCCGGGCGGTGGTGGCCTTCGGCGACCCGGCCCTTCAGGGGGTCATGCGGCACCTGACGCTGGCCGAGGACGCGGAGCCGCTCCCCGTGCTGGGCGTCCCGCACCTCTCCCCCGCCAACGGCCACCACCGGGCCGAGCAGCACGTGCGCGCGGTCCGGGCGCTGCGGCTGGCGCACCGCGCGGCGTCGTGAGCGCCGCGCGCCTCACGCCTCCCGCACCGCCCCGAGGATCTCGACGAGCCGCTCCGCCACCGCCTCGGGCGCCGAGAGGAACGGGTGGTGGCCGGTCTCGAGGTCGAAGGACGCGGTAGCGCGGGCCGCGTGGCGGCGCTGCAGCGCGAGCGAGGTGCTGCCGTCCCGGACGCAGACCAGGTAGGTGGAGGGGACGCCCTGCCAGGCGGCGCGAGTGGTCGGCGTCGTGAAGGCCGCCGCCGACTGGGCCGTGACCCGCTCCCAGGCGCCCCGCCGCGCGGCGTCGTCGTCGAGGTCCTGCCAGAACCGCCGGCCGAAGGTCTCCGGGTCGTATCCCGCAATGCGCAGCGCGCCGTCGGGTCCCGGCTCCACGACGACGGGGTCCGGCTCCTCCGCCATGATCTCGGCCTGCGAGGTGCCCGCCTCGGGCAGGTAGGAGGTGATGTAGACGAGGTGGCGGGCGGACGGGTGGTCGGCGCCCTCGGCCATGACCGTGCCGCCGTAGGAGTGGCCGACGACGACCGCGCCGTCGGACTCCGCCAGCGCACGGCGCAGGGCCGCGGCGTCCTCGGCGAGGCCGGGCGCCGCGACGTCCCCGGCCGGGCCCGGCACCGCTGCGTCCTCGGCGGGATCCGGCGCGCCACGGTCGCCGCTGCCCCCGTCGAGGCCCGGCGCCCCGGTCGCCCCCGCCGGCGCCCGACGCGGCGGACCCGGCGCCCTCGACCGCCGCGGCGTCGTCCTCCCCGCAGGACGGCAGGCCCACCGCCCGGCTGCGGACGCCGGTCTCCCGCTCCACGATCTCGGCCACGCGGCGCCACCACCAGGCACCGTCCCGGACCAGGGCCCCGTGCACGAACAACAGCTCCATCGCCCTACCGCCTTCCCTCGATACCGCGCGATCGCGGCGTGCAGATGCGTCGAACATAGCACCGGCCGGGCCCGCGCCTCAGGACGCGCGGGAAGCCGCGCGGGCCAGCCGGCCCACTGCCTCCACCACGGTCTCCGGCGCGCAGGCCAGGTTCATCCGCGCGAACCCCCTCCCCTGCGCCCCGAAGGCCGGCCCGTGGGACAGCGCGACCCTCGCGTGCGCCAGCGCGTGCCGGGCGGGGTCCTCGCCCCACCCCAGCGCCCGCAGGTCCAGCCACGCCAGGTACGACGCCGCGGGCCGCCGCCAGCGCACCTGCGGCAGCTTGGCCGCGAGCTCGCGCTCCAGGACGTCCGCGTTGCCCTCGATCCGCGCGATCGCCGCGTCGAGCCACCCGCGTCCCCGGGCGAACCCCTCCCGGGTGGCGATCGCCCCGAGGTGCCCGGTGCGGAACGAGACCTCGTCCGGCAGCGCGCGGATCATCGCGGCCATGCGCTCGGAGCCCGCCACGAACATCGCGCACTTCAGGCCGGCGAGGTTGAACGCCTTGCTCCCGGACTCCGCCGCGATCCCGTGCTCGCGCGCGGCGTCGGACACGGTCAGGTACGGGGTGAACTCGACGCCGCGGTGCGTGAGCGGCGCGTGGATCTCGTCGCTGACCACCGCCGCGCCGTGCCTGGCGACGATGCGGGCCAGCTTCGCCAGCTCTTCCCGCGAGTGGACCAGCCCCACGGGGTTGTGCGGGTTGCACAGCAGCACGGCCCGGGCACCGGCGGCGAGTGCGCGGTCGATGCCGGCCAGGTCCAGCCCGTACCGCGCGCCGTCGTCGGCCAGCGGCACCTCCACCGCGACGCCGCCCGCCTCGGGGACGAGGTCGTAGAAGGGCGGGTAGACCGGCGGGGTGACGACGACGCCGTCCCCCGGGGAGATCAGCCGGCGCAGCGACTCGACGATCACCACGCTCACGTCGGTCGTGTACGCGATCCGCTCGACGTCGGGTTCCCAGCCCCACGCGTCGCGGGCGTAGTCGGCGAAGGCCCGGGCGGGGCCGGCGTCGTGCGGGTTGGCGTAGCCGGTGTCGCCGCGCGCGACGCCGTCCCGGAGCGCCTCCTGGATCGCCGGCGCGAGCGGGAAGTCCATCTCCGCGACGAACATCGGCAGGACGTCCTCGGGGTACACGCTCCACTTCTCGCTCGTGCGGCGGCGGAGGGCGCTCATGGGGTCGACGGTCAGCGGGTCGGCGGCCTGCGGGTCCCTGGTCGGCGGGACGGTGGGCCGACGGTCGGCGGGCGGAGGCCCGGGCGGCGGGGACTCGGGTCGAAGCGGATCGGACGGCGTCATGGCGGGGTCCCTTCGCGGTCGGGTGGGCCCATTCTCGCACCGGTGCCGCGCGGGGCCGTGCGGACCCGCCCGGGCGGACCCGCACGACGCCGTGGGGATCCCGCTGAGCCGGGCCGACCCGACGCCGTCGCGGCCGAACCCGGTCAGACCCGCCCGGCACCGTCGCAGCCGGACTCGGTCAGACCCGCCCGACCCCGTTGTCGTTCAGGGCGTTCTCCAGCAGCTTCGGGATGTCGTAGGCGAGGTGGTCACCGATGATGGTGAGGGTCCTCGTCTTCGTGAACCCGGCCCGGCGGTAGGCGCCCTGGCCCTCGGCGGCGGCGGCCGTGGCCGACCAGGTCGGGGGGCTCGTCGCGCCCACCTGGTCCCGGTTGCCCACGACCCACCGCATCGGGATCTGCTTGAACGCGGCCGCGGGGCTCGTGTCCATCCCGTAGCAGCCGCCGCCCCCGATCATGACGGCGCCGCCGCCCTTGATCCAGCTCTGCCGGTCTGCGAACACCTCGTAGGTGATGAACTCCGCGCCGCCGGAGTAGCCGCAGAACCACAGGCGGGTGGCGTCCAGGCCGTGGGTCTTGATGAGGTGCTGGGCCAGCGCGCGGAACCAGTTGCCGTTGCGGTCGATGTCCTCCCACCACGTCATGCCCTCGTCGCTGGTCTTCTTGTCCGTGGATATGGCGCCGACCAGGATCATGTTGCGCCAGTTCGCGTGCTCCGCCATCTTCAGCATGTCCCGGTGCCCGGGGTTGTGGATGCGCGAGTTCTTCTTGGTCTTGTGGTCACCGTCGAAGTAGAAGACGGCGCCCACGCGCTTGGACCAGTCGACGCCCTTCGCGTACACGTGGTACTCGCTGGTCACCCCGGCGCCGCTGGTGAAGCTGAAGTAGGTGCCGTGGGGGTGGGCCTTCGCCGCCAGCGCGGGGGCGCTGCCGATGGCTGCGAGTGCTGCGCCGGCAGCCACGGCGGCGAGGGCGCCACGTCGACTGATCGTCATGGGGATGTGTCCTTTCCCGGTGGCGCCACCCGCGTCGCGCTCCCCGGTGACCACGACGCGGCCGCTGGGGCGCCTCTGTCAGGTGCGATGGTCGACGAGGAACCGGGCTCGCCGCGGTGATGGTGACGGCCCTTCAGGGTCGCCGGGAGACGGACGTGGGCGCTCGATCATTTCCCTGCGCGCCGACGCCGAAGCTGGCTCGCGGTGGCCAGGACTCGTCGCCCCTCACCGCATCGCCTCTTGGAGCGTACCGATTGGTGTACTGATGAGTATCAATCTTGAGTATCGAGCCCTTGTGCTTTCTCCCACCACCGCCCTACGACCGCCGGATACCCCTTCCGACCTCTGAGTCGACACCGGGCGCTAGGGGCTGGCGGACGTACGGATACAGGGGAAACGGGCGCTCCATCGGCTCCCTTCACTCAGGGCCCCGGAGGCGCAGCCACATAAGTACTTCACGTCGCAACAAAAGACGGAGAGGGAGGCACTGTGTATAAGATCACAGTGCTATCAATACCGCCCAGTAAACGCACAGGATGAGTGGCCCCATGAGCATGCCTCCTCAAGACCCCCATCGGCCCCCGCAGGGACAGCAGCCGATGAACGGCCACTACCCACAGCAGGGCTACTACCAGGAGCCCCCGAAGAAGAAGCGCAAGAAGTGGCCCTGGATCGTCGGGATCATCGCGGTGCTCGTCCTCCTCCTGTTCGCCGGATGCGGCGCCCTCATCTACGGGGCAAGCACCTCGATCAACAATGCCGTCGAGAACGCGCCGTCCCAGTCCGAGGCGTCCACGCCGCCTCCCGCCGAGACCGAGACCCCAACCGCCGAAGAGACCCCGGTGGACGCCCTTCCCTCGCCTGGGGCACCTGAGCTGGAGCTGCCCACCTTCGCCCCGCCAGAGGAAGGCACTGACTCGAACCCGGAGTCCGGCACTCCCGCGGAGTCTCAGGCCGCACTGCGCAAGGCGGAGAGCTACTCGGACACGCTGCACATGTCCAAGGCCGGCCTCTACGACCAGCTCACCTCCGAGTACGGCGAGAAGTTCTCCGCCGAGGCCGCCCAGTACGCCGTCGACAACATCACGGCCGACTGGAACGAGAACGCGCTGAAGAAGGCGGAGAGCTACTCGGACACCATGCACATGTCCAAGGCGGGGGTCTACGACCAGCTCACCTCGGAGTACGGCGAGAAGTTCACGCCCGAGGAGGCCCAGTACGCGATCGACACCATCACGGCGGACTGGAACGAGAACGCGCTGAAGAAGGCGGAGAGCTACCAGGAGAACATGTCGATGTCCCCCGACGCCATCCGCGACCAGCTCGTCTCCGAGTACGGAGAGAAGTTCACCCCGGAGGAGGCGGACTACGCTATCCAGCACCTGAGCCAGTAGTCTCCGGCTCCTGGGCATGCATCGGCCCATCGCGAGGAGGCTCCCCCGCCGGGGAGCCTCCTCGTCTCCGAAATCTGTCCGATGACGGCGGCCAATCCGCTCGGCTGATGTTTTGTAAGGACCCTGCCAGGAACATCGACATTATCCGTCGCGACGCGATGGGGAACACGAGGCGAACGGATCGCAGCCTCGGCTCGCCCGTTGTCCTGCACCGACATCGCCACGGTTAGCCCGATGTCGCACGGACGGGCTGTGCCGCAAGGGCGGGCTGATTTTTGCTGACATCGTGCTAGGTTCGAGTCACTCCATCCCCCACGCCTCTCGACGATGCGCACATGGGAGATTTTCTGTGCCTCGAGAAGCGAGAGCGCCGATGTCAGCTCGGAACGCTGCTCGGAGCCGCGTCCCCGAGGTCCCTGCGCTGAGCGCATCGTTCACCATGCGGAAAGCGGGGCGATGGTCCGGAAGACCACGATGCTCATGTACGATCTCCACCGCCCAACCCAAAGAATCTCTCGAAGAATCGGGTCAGCTCTCCCACCACGCGCTTCTTCTTCTCACCATGGCCGGCATCGCGATTGAAGCGGGACACCGGGGGCAAGATCTTCGTGATCTCCGTTCCGGTCGTGCGGATCTGTCCATCGCGAAAGGCGGCCTCGATAAATGCGCGTGTCGACTCGGGTTTGAGCTCCTGATCCTCGATAATCGCCTCCAGCTCGGCGTCGCGCTTGGCATCCACGTACTCTTGCCATTGCCGGTCCACAGAGCCATCTACCGAGACTGATTCGACGAAATCTTCGACCAGGTCCCGCTTGCTCCGGAGGCTCGGACTCGCGTCGACCGCCCTCGAGATCTGGGCACGGATCTCCTTGTCCTCCCCGTCACCTCGCTCAGCACGCATCTTCTCGACCAGCATGAGAATGTAGTCGACGTTGATCTCGACCTGCTTGACCAGTTCGATCTCGAAGATGACGTCCTCATTGATGCTTTCCTTCTCCGCCTTCGCCTCGGTGCGGAAGTCGGCGTACAGGTTGAGGTAGACGCTGCGGTAGTCCTGATGCTGGCGTTCAGTCAGAAGGTCTTGGCCCTCGAAGTCGTCGAACTCCGTCAGGATGTTCTGTAGGCGGAGCACCGCGCCGAATAGGTTGATGAAGGCCTTCTGCTCCTCCTCCCCCACGATCTGCTGGCCCAGTGGGAAACGCCGCAGGAGCTCGCCCACCTTCTCGGAATAGTCCGCGTAGTACTCGCCGTAGGACGGCACGATGACGACGCCGCGCGCGTCTTTGTTGCCAAACAACTCGAGAGCCGCGTTCGTCTCCTTCTCGAGATCACGGAAAACGACGATGTTGCCGTGGCGCTTGACGGAGTTCAGGATGCGGTTGGTGCGCGAGTACGCCTGGATGAGGCCGTGCGTTCGCAGGTTCTTGTCCACGAAGAGTGTGTTCAGCGTCGTCGCATCGAAGCCGGTAAGGAACATGTTGACCACGATGACCAGGTCGATCTCGCGGTTCTTCATCCGCTGCGACAGGTCTTTGTAGTAGTTCTGGAACCTGTCCGCGCTGGTGTCGTAGCTGGTCCCGAACATGCCGTTGTAGTCCTGGATCGCGTCCTCCAGGAAACCGCGGGCGTCGTCGGCGAGCAGGTCGGTGTCGAACGCCTCGTCGGCGAGGATGCCGTCGTCCGCGGCGTCGTTGGCCCCATAGGAGTAGATCAAGCCGACCTTCAGCTGCTGATCCGGTGCGAGCTGTTCCTGCTGAAGCTGGAACTGGTTGTAGTAGCGCCGGGCCGCGTCGATCGAGGCGGTCGCGAACAGCGCGTTGAAGCCGCGGACGCGTTTCCGCTGCTTCAGTGCCTCGACCTGGCGTCGCGTGCGCGTCGATTCCTCGACGTTGGTGACCACGGAATGCTCGTAGCTGTGTCGGCGCTTCGTCTTCTGGTCGAAGTGCTTCAGGATGTACGCCGTGACCTCGCCGATCCGACGCGGGTCGAGCAGGGCCTTCTCGCGGTCGATCGCCGAGATCTGCTTGTCGTCGGGGTTCCCGATCCTGATCGTGTTGATGTAGTCGATCCGGAACGGCAGGACGTTCTTGTCCGTAATCGCGTCCATCACCGTGTAGGTGTGCAACTTATCGCCGAAGGCCTGTTCTGTCGTCTTCAGCAGGGGGTTGCCGCCGCTGCCCGAGTTCGCGGCGAAGATCGGCGTGCCGGTGAAGCCGAACAGGTTGTAGCGCTTGAACGCCCGTGTGATGTCGGTGTGCATGTCACCGAACTGCGAGCGATGACACTCGTCGAAGATGATCACCGCGTGCCCCGAGAACACCTCGTGTCCCCTGTTCGCCTTGATGAACGTCGAGAGCTTCTGGATGGTCGTGATGATGATCCGCGCGTTCGGGTCCTCGAGCTGCTGCTTTAGGATCGCCGTTGAGGCGTTCGAGTTGGCCGCGCCCTTCTCGAAGCGGTCGTATTCGCGCATCGTCTGGTAGTCGAGGTCCTTGCGGTCGACGACGAACAGCACCTTGTCGACACCAGGCATCTTCGAGGCCAGCTGAGCCGCTTTGAACGATGTGAGCGTCTTGCCCGAGCCCGTCGTGTGCCAGACGTACCCGCCAGCGTCGACGGTGCCGAGGGTCTTGTAGTTGGTCGAGATGTCGATCTTCTGCAGGATCCGCTCGGTCGCCACGATCTGGTAGGGGCGCATCACCAGCAGGTCGCGGTCGGCGGTCAGGACACAGTATCTCGTGAGGATGTTGAGCAGGGTGTGCTTGGCGAAGAACGTCCGAATGAAGGCCGCCAGTTCCACGATGGGCTTGTTGTTCGCATCAGCCCACCAGGAGGTGAACTCGAAGGAGTTGCTCGACTGCTTTCTCTTAGCCGCGCCCTTCGCCTGCTTGACCTCGCTCAGGCGCTTCGCGCGCGTGCTGTTGGAATAATACTTGCTGAGGGTGCCGTTGCTGATCACGAACAGTTGCACGTACTCGAACAATCCGGAGCCCGCCCAGAAGCTGTCGCGCTGGTAGCGGTCGATCTGGTTGAACGCTTCGCGGATGTCCACGCCACGACGCTTCAACTCGACGTGCACCATTGGGAGGCCGTTGACCAGCACCGTCACGTCGTAGCGGTTGGCGTAACTCGCGCCGCCCTCGCCCCGGCCGATTTCGTACTGGTTGATGACCTGCAACCGATTATTGTGGATGTTCGTCTTGTCGATCAGCGAGATGTTCTTCGTCGATCCGTCGTCGCGCTTCAGGATCTGAACGTGGTCCTCCTGAATCCGTACGGTCTTGTCGACGACGCCGTCGTTCTGGCCGGCGATCGCGGTCGTGAAGAAGGTCTCCCACTCGGCGTCCGAGAACGTGATGCCGTTGAGCGCCTCGAGCTGGGCACGCAGGTTCGCGATCAGCTGCGCCTCGGAGGTGATGGGCAGGTACTCGTAGGCCTGGGTCTTCAGCAGCCGGATCATCTCCCGCTCGAGCGCCGCCTCCGACTGGTAAGCCGAGGTCTCCACGGCCTCGGGGACGTACTCGGCGACGACGGTGCTCTCGGAGGAGATCGCGATCGGGTCGAACTTGCGGGCGCTCCTCTGGGTCATGCTGATAGCTCCTTGAAGGTCAGGAGGCGGTCGCGGTAGTGCTCGTACTGCTTGCGGCGCGCAACGAGCTCGGCAGGAAGACCGACGCTCATATCATTGGTCAGGCTCTCGAAGTGGTCAAGTAGTTCGATAACCCTTTCCTGCGCATCGAGTTTTGGAACGGGCAGTTTATAATCCCAAAGTTTCCGACTGTCGAGCGATGCCACTGAGCCGCCCGCACGTCGCACCCGACGCAAAATATCCGACCGATAACCACGAATCGCATGGAACAAATAGCGAGCCCGTATACCAGAGGCAGCCGTCACGGCCTTCATGTCTTGGTTTAACGTAGCAGAGCGAGATAGATAGGCTACCGGCAATGTATGATTGAGGATGCTTGATCGGGCAACAATCGCAATGGCATGGGTCGGTACTAGTTTCGTCGCCGAACCAGCTATGGCTTCTTCCGTAATATGGTCTTCTGTGTCCACAATGGTAGATACGGCCATATCTTTCGGCGAAATCCAGGGGATCGATCCATCGGTCCAGTACTCAGATTTGGATTTAGAAGGCGTTCCACCGCCATACCAATGTCCAACGTCTCGCAATGCAACCATACTTGCGCCCTGCAATATCAGGTCATCGAATAAAGAACTCATGTAGTAGTGATACTGATCGCGTCGGACTTCCAGCTCCGCCTCCAGCTCCGCCTCCAGCTCCATTTCCAGCTGAGTGAAATGATCTAATATTAGAACAATCTCACGCTGGACCTTACGAGGCGGCACGGGAATTTTGATCTTAGCCAAAGAAGCGGCGGATATGCGTCGGACTTTTGTACCAGAGATGAATCGTCGCTTCTGGTCGTGGAACATCGTCGACTGGAAGAAGTAGGCCATGTACTTCGGTTCCAGCGTATGACGATAGATGTAAGCATCGCCGCTCAAAACGACCTCGGTGTCGCCGACCCATGCAGTCGCCTTGGCTACGGCGTCGTTGTCCTCGCTCGTAGTCGCAATCAAAAGATCACCAGGCTTTGCATGGCGGAGCTTGGCAGCAATCATCTCATCGGTGAAAGACTTTGACTGCTCCGCCCAAACGCCGTAATAGGTATGGATCTGCCCGTAATGAACAGCAGGAAATCCTTGCTCCCGCAGATCCGACTTCTGCAGTCCACTGCCGCGGATGAATTCACCAACGTCGCCTAGTGGCTTGTACTCCACCCCATCCGGGCACATCTCTCGAACTAGTTCGTCAATACGGCTCATGCGAAGAAGTCCTCGTCGATTTCGACCACCTCATAGGTCTCTTTGATTTGTACGCCCACGCCATAGCGAATCATGAGGTCGGCAAGGCGCTTGCCGTCGATCAGGATAATCCGCGTCGGCACGTTCTCCGCGTAGACACGCGCCCCATCGGAGAACCGGCTCGTGGTGAAGAAGACGCCGCTGTCCGCCTTGCCGCTCAGCGCGCCGACGAAGGCCTGCAGGTCGGGGCGCCCGACCGTGTTGCCGTCCTGGTAGCGCTTGGCCTGGACGTAGACGCGGTTGAGGCCGAGGACGTCCTGGTCGATGACGCCGTCGATACCACCGTCGTTGCTGAGCTGGGTCACGCTGCCGGTCCCGGTCGTCCCGCCGTAGCCCATCGCGAGCAGCAGATCGACGACCGCCTGCTCGAAGAAGCCCGGATCCTTGCCCTGCAGCCGCGTGAGGAGCTCGACCGCGATCTCCTCGTGGATGCGCTCGATCCCGCTCTGCACCTGCTCGACCGGTGTCATCGACGATTCCTCAACCGAGGTCCCCGTCGCGGGTTCGTTGGCCGCGCGGCGTCTGGTCGCCACGTATTCGCGGATCGGCGAGCGAGCGTCCTCGCCGAGCGCCTTGACGTCACGTTCCTTGACGCCGTCGGGGAACAGCTCGACGAGCTCCCGGCCCGCGTCGGTGATCCGATAGTGACCGCGCTTCGGCCGCGTGAGGGCGCCGACGTTCGTCAGGAAGGAGACGCCCCAGCCGATGCGGTTCTTGTACGTGAGCTGGCTGCCGGACGGGAGCATCTCCCTCTTCTGCTCATCGGTGAGCTGAGCCTGCTCGGCCACGAGGGGCTGGAACTCGCGCCAATGGCGGGTGACGCCGTCGCTCATCACCTGGAGCGTCGGGGTCATGAAGCCTTCCCAGTTGGGCATGTCCGTCATGAGCGGGTGCCCTCGGTACGAGCCTGTCGGGACCTCCGACGGGTTGCCGTCTCGGCGGTCATGCGGCGCCTCCTTCGAGGTCTGCGACGATCTCGTCGATGGAGACGCGCAGCTCTGCCTGGCGGGCGACGATGCGCGCGATCTCGGCATTCAGCGCCTGGATGTCCACGACCTCGCGAGTGTCCTCCTGCTCGACGTAGGACGAGACCGCAATGTTGTAGTCGTTCGCCGCGATCTCCGCGTTGGGCACGAGCTTCGCGACGTGGTCGACGTCCTCGCGCGCGGTGAAGCGCTCCAGGATGTGTTCCTGATTCGTCGGCAGCAGCTTGTTCTTGTTCCCGGTCCGCGTGAACTCCGCCGAGGCGTCGATGAAGAGCACCGCGTTGTCGTTCTTGGACTTCTTGAGCACGATGACGCAGGTGGCGATCGTCGTGCCGAAGAACAGATCCGGCGGCAGCTGGATCACGGCATCCACGTAGTTGTTGTCGATGAGGTACTGACGGATCTTCCGCTCCGCGCCGCCCCGGTAGAGCACGCCGGGGAACTCGACGATCGCCGCCGTGCCGTTGACCGCGAGCCACGACAGGATGTGCATCGTGAACGCCAGGTCGGCCTTCGACTTCGGCGCCAGCACCCCGGCCGGGGCAAACCGCTCGTCGTTGATCAGCAACGGATTGGCGTCACCCTCCCACCTGATCGAGTAGGGCGGGTTGGAGACGATCGCCTCGAATGGCTCGTCATCCCAGTGCTGGGGATCGGTGAGCGTGTCGCCGTGCGCGATGTTGAACTTCTCGTAGTTCACGTCGTGCAAGAACATGTTGATGCGGGCGAGGTTGTAGGTGGTCAGGTTGATTTCCTGACCGAAGAAACCACCGACGTTGTCGCGCCCGAGCACCTTCGCGAACTTCAGCAGCAGGGAGCCGGAGCCCGCGGCCGGATCGTAGACCTTGTTCACGCGGGTCTTGCCGACCACGGTGATCTTCGCCAACACCTCGGAGACTTCCTGCGGTGTGTAGTACTCGCCGCCCGATTTCCCGGCCTGGGACGCGTACATCTGCATCAGGTACTCGTAGGCGTCGCCGAACAGATCGATCGAATTGTCCTCGAAGTTCCCCAACGGCAGGTCGCCGATGGCATCGAGCAGCTTCAGCAGCTTCTCGTTGCGCTTGGCGACCGTGTTGCCGAGCTTGTTGCTGTTGACGTCGAGGTCGTCGAACAGACCCTTGATGTCGTCCTCGCTGTCGGTGCCGAGCGCGGAGCCCTCGATGTTCCTGAAGACCCGCTCGAGCGTCTCGTTGAGGTTCTCGTTATCGACGGCGCGCTGCCGGACGTTGGCGAACAGGTCGGACGGCAGGATGTAGAAACCCTTCTCCGCCACGACCTCGCCGCGTGCGAACTCCGCCTGCGCATCGGGCATCCGCATATAGTCGAACGATGCGTCGCCCGCCTCGTGCTCGCCGGAGTTGATGTAAGCCGTGAGGTTCTCAGACACGAATCGGTAGAACAGCATCCCCAGCACGTAGGTTTTGAAGTCCCACCCGTCGATGCTACCGCGCAGGTCGTTGGCGATGCGCCATATCGTCTTGTGCAGCTCCGCGCGCTGCGCCTCTTTGGTGGTCGGTGACATGATGCCGGTGTTCTCCTCCGCGCCACGGCGCGATCGTGTTGCTATGAGATGCAGACCCAGATTATCGACAACCCCCGACGCGACGCCTCTGCCGCGCCGGACCTATATGCTTGGGCGCCGCCTGGCCCGAGACCCGGACCGTGTGCGAGGCCTCTAGTCCACCTCAGGAATCGAGTTCAATGCGTGGGCCACCTGCAACCGTTCGATTTGAGGACGCAAAAAAGCCCTGACTAAGCAGAACGCTTAGTCAGGGCCTTCGATCCGTCGGGTTGACAGGATTTGAACCTGCGACCCCTTGACCCCCAGTCAAGTGCGCTACCAAGCTGCGCCACAACCCGAATCCGCGCCCCGGGTTTCCCCCGGGCACTCGATAGATATTACATCATCCCCCCGCGGTTCGCACATCGAGCGCGGGGCCGTGGCGGGCGACGTCGTGCCGCGGGTACGCGGACGCGAGGGCCGCCGATCCGGGCCCGGCATGCGGGCCGGGCCGGGACGGCTCACCGCGACGACGCCGGGGCGGTCACTCGGCCCGCCCCGGCCCCGCCAACGGCGGCGGACCCGCCGGCGTCAGGGCTAGCCACAACGCCAGCCCTAGTACCAGCGCGGACCGCAACCGGGGTCACAGCCACAGCCGCGCAGCCTACCGCCGCTTGGCGGCCCCGCCGCGCCCGCCGCCACCCTCGCGGGTCAGCGAGCGCCGCTCGCGCACGCGCATGGTGACCTCGATCGGGGTGCCCTCGAAGTCGAAGGTCTCCCGGAGACGGCGGGTGATGAAGCGCCGGTACCCCGGGTCCAGGAACCCGGTGGTGAACAGCACGAACTTCGGCGGCCGCGAGGAGACCTGCGTGCCGAACAGGATGCGGGGCTGCTTGCCGCCGCGCACGGGGTGCGGGTGGGCCGCCACGATCTCGCCCAGGAACGCGTTGAGCCGCCCCGTGGGGATGCGCGAGTCCCAGGACTCCAGCGAGCGCAGCAGCGCGGGTACCAGCTTGTCCTTGTGCCAGCCGGTCTTCGCGGAGAGGTTCACGCGCGGGGCCCAGGCGACGTGCGCCAGGTCCCGGTCGATCTCCCGCTCCAGCTCGTAGCGGCGGTCCTCGTCCAGGGTGTCCCACTTGTTGAAGGCGAGCACCAGGGCGCGCCCCGACTCGATCGCCAGCTGCAGGATCCGCACGTCCTGCTCGGACAGCGGCTCGGAGACGTCCAGCAGCACCACGGCCACCTCGGAGCGCTCCAGCGCGGTCTGGGTCCGCAGCGAGGCGTAGAACTCCGCGCCCTTGGCCATGTGCTGACGACGCCGGATGCCCGCGGTGTCCACGAAGCGGAACGGCAGCCCGCCCAGCTCCACGAGCTCGTCCACCGGGTCGCGGGTGGTCCCGGCGAGGTCGTTGACCACGGCCCGGTCCTCCCCCGCGAGCTTGTTCAGCAGCGAGGACTTGCCCGTGTTGGGCCGCCCGATCAGGGCCACGCGCCGCGGCCCGTCGTACTGCTCGGGCTCGGCGTACTGCGAGTGCTCCGGCATGACCTTCAGCAGCTCGTCGAGCATGTCCGCGATCCCGCGGCCGTGCACGCCGGAGACCGGGTGCGGCTCGCCCATGCCCAGGCCCCACAGCGCGGCGGCCTCGGGTTCCTGGTAGGCGTCGTCGATCTTGTTGGCGGCCAGCAGCAGCGGCTTGCGCACGCGGCGCAGCATCTGCACGATCGCCTCGTCCATCGCGGTGATGCCCACCAGGGCGTCGACCACGAGGATCACGACGTCGGCGTGCGCCACCGCGAGCTCGGCCTGGGCCGCGACCTGGGCGTTGATGCCCTTGGCGTCGGACTCCCAGCCGCCGGTGTCCACCAGGGTGAAGGTCTTGTCGTTCCACTCGGCCGGGTAGAAGACGCGGTCGCGGGTCACGCCCGGCTTGTCCTCCACGACCGCCTCGCGGCGGCCCAGGATCCGGTTGATGATGGTGGACTTGCCCACGTTGGGGCGGCCCACCACGGCCACCACCGGGTCGGGCTCGGCCGTGCGCTCGGCGCCGGTCTCGAAGCCCCAGTCCAGCAGGAGCTCGCGGTCCTCCTCGTCGAGCTCGTAGTCCTCCAGGCCGGCGCGGAGGGACTCGGCGCGCTGCTCGGCGTCGTCCTCGTCCAGCTCGGCCATGTAGGCGGCGAGGCGGTCGTCCTCGCCCTCGTTCCCGAGGTACTTCTCCTCGTACTCGTCATGCATGGGGGTCATCCGTCCTCGCCGACCTTCTCGTCGGTCTCGTTGTTCTCGACGCCGGCGGCGTCGGCCTTCGTGTCCTCGGTGCCGGCGGCGCCGGCGTCGGTGGAGTCCTCGGCGGGCCCCGCCTCGGCGGTCCCGTCCTCGTCCTTGGCGTTCCCGCCTTCCTTCTCGGCGTCCCCGTCCTCGTGCTCCGCGCGGATCGCCTCGACGGCCCCCCGGACCACGTCGATCACGGCGATGACCGTCTCGTCGAAGTCCAGCTCGGTCGAGTCGACCAGGGTCACGCCGTCGGCGGCCTCGGTGAAGTTGACCACGCGGGAGTCGGCGGCGTCGCGCCGGCCCACCTGGGTGGTCAGCTGCTCCTCGGAGCGGTCACCGCCCAGCTGCGCGTTGCGGCGGGCCATGCGGACCTCCTCGCTCGCGGTCAGCAGGACCCGGGCGGTGGCCTGGGGCGCGACCACGGTGGTCACGTCCCGGCCCTCGGCCACGACCCGCCGGCCGCTGGACTCGATCTCCACCTGCTGGCGGGCGACCATGACCTTGCGGGCCCGCGGGTTCTTGGCCACCGCCGAGACGTTCTCGGAGATCCGGTCCTCGCGGATGGCCTCCGCGACGTCGGCCCCGGCCACCATGAGCGAGGGCCGGCGGGGGTCGGTGCCCAGCTGCAGGTCCAGCTGATCCGCGGCGGCGGCCACGGCGTCCTCGTCCTCCAGGTCGATCCCGGCCTCGAGGCACCACCAGGTCAGGGCGCGGTACATCGCGCCGGTGTCCAGGAAGGCCAGGTCCAGGCGGCGGGCCACCTCGCGGGAGACCGACGACTTCCCCGACCCGGAGGGCCCGTCGATCGCGACGACGAGCTCCGACCTCCAGGACTCGGGCTGGTCGCCGTCGTGGAACTCGGACCGCGCCGGCGACGCGGGGGCCGCGGCCTGGGTCAGGATCGACTCGTTGTTCTCGGTCACGGATTCCTCCATCGTGTACGGGTCAGGTGCTGGGGGCCGCGGCCGCCGGTGGGCGGACGGGGCTACTTGACGATCTTCCAGCCGCGCGCGTCCAGCTCGTCCACAAGCCGGTCGTGCGCGGTGGGGACCACGGCTACCTCGACCATACCCACTGGCTGGCCGGGAGAGTGCTCCATCCGCAGATCCTCGATGTTCACGCCGATCTCGCCGATCTCCGTGAGCAGCCGGGCGATCTGCCCCGGGGTGTCGTCCACCAGGATCGTCAGCTCGGAGAACGCCTTGGGGGCGCCGCCGTGCTTGCCGGGGATCCGGGCGACCCCGGCATTGCCCTCGCTCATCAGCTGGGCGATGTCCAGGCGCGCGCCGTCGGCGGTGGGCGCCTCGAGCGTGCCGATCAGCCGGTCCAGGTCCGCCCGGACCCCGTAGAGGGTCTCGACGACGGGCCGGGCGTTGGCCGAGAGGATCTGCACCCACAGCCCGGGCTCGGAGCCGGCGATCCGCGTCGTGTCGCGTAATCCCTGGCCCGCCAGGCCCAGCGCCTCGAGCGGCGTCTCCCGCAGGCGGGAGGCCAGCAGCGAGGACATGACCTGCGGGACGTGGGAGACCAGCGCCACCGCGGCGTCGTGCTCCTCGACGTCGAGGTAGGTGACGATCGAGCCGAGGTCCGTGGCCAGCCCGTGGGCCAGGCGCACGGTCTCGGGGGCGACGGCGTCGTGCTCGCAGATCACCCACGGTCGGGAGGTGAACAGCTCGCCGCGCGCCGCGACCGGCCCCGACTTCTCCCGCCCGGACATCGGGTGCGTGCCGAGGTACCGGCTCACGTCCGCGCCCGAGGCCTCCACCTCGGCCAGGATCGGCGCCTTGACCGAGGCGATGTCGACGACGCTCGCGCCCGGGTACTCCCGCAGGCACCGGATCACGGTGGCGGCGGCGACGTCGGGCGGGGTCGCGACGACGATCAGCTGCGGGTCCACCCGCTCGCGCGCCGCGGCCTCCCCCTCCTCGCGGACGAAGCGGGCCAGCGAGCGCCCGGCGCCGATGTCGGCGGCCACGGCCTCGGTGGTCGGCGAGATGTCGGAGACCCACGTCCGGACCCCCTGCACGGCGAGCCCGAGGCCCACGGAGGCGCCCAGCAGCCCGGCCCCGATGATCAGGACGGGTCCGGAGACGGTCGCGGTCTGGCGAGCGGGCACCTCAGCTCACATCCCCACGGAGGTCAGCAGCTGGCTGATCTCCACCTTGGAGAGGTTGCGGACGGTCCCCTGCTTCTGCGAGCCGATGCGCAGCGGGCCCATCTCGGTGCGGACCAGCTTCTCCACGGGGTGCCCGACGGCGTCGAAGAGCCGGCGGACGATGCGGTTGCGGCCGGAGTGCAGCGTGACCTCGATGAGGAGGTGGCCCGGCGTCGAGTCGACGAGCCTGAACTCGTCCACGCGCGCCATCCCGTCCTCCAGGCGGATGCCCTTCTTCATCTCGGCGCCGATCCCGTGCTCCATCGGGCCGCGCACCTGCACGAGGTACTTCTTGGGCACCTCGTAGGAGGGGTGGGTCAGCCGGTTGGCGAGCTCGCCGTCGTTGGTCAGCAGCAGCAGGCCCTCGGTCGCGACGTCGAGCCGGCCGACGTGGAAGATCCGCTCCTTGCGCTGCGGGTTGAGGAAGTCCGAGATGCACCGGCGGCCCTCGGGGTCCTCCATCGTGGCGAGCACGCCCTCGGGCTTGTTGAAGGCGTAGTAGACCTTCGACTCGTCGGTCTGGATGGTCACGTGGTCCACCTGGATCACGGCGTTGTCCGGGTCGACGCGGACGCCGAGGTCGGTGACCAGCTCGCCGTCGACCGTGACCCGACCCTCGGTGATCATCATCTCGCAGACGCGCCGCGAGGCGACGCCGGCCTGCGCCATGATCTTCTGCAGGCGCACGCCGTGCTCGTCGTGCACGTCCAGGCGGTCCACCGGGGCCGCGCGGGGGCGGCGGGGGCGGTGCGGGCCGCTGTACTGCTCGCTGCTCCGGCGCTCGCCCCGCTCGCGGGCGAAGATCTTGCCGGACTGGCCCTTGCGGGGCTGGAACTTCTTCTTCTCGCTCCGGTTGGCGCCGGACTTGACCTCCGGCTGGGGGCCGCGCGCGCCCGGGCGGCCGGGGCGCTGCGACTTCTCGCCCGGGCGGCCCGGGCGCTGGGGCTTCTCGCCGGGGCGGCCGGGCCGCTGCGGCTTCTGGTAGTTCTTGGACGATCCTCCGCGGGCGGGCTTGCCCTGCCCGGGGCGCGAGCCCCTGCCCGCGTTGTTGCCGGAGTTCTGACGTCCCGTCGATCTGTTGGCCATGTCCTTCAATCCTCTGATGATGTTGTGCGTGCGGGCGCCGCCCGGGTCCCGGGCGCTACGTCCGCTGTTCGTAGTCCCCGACGTCCTCGACGCCGGGAAGGTAGGGGGAGATCTTCGGCAGGTCCTCGAGGTCCTCCAACCCGATCCTCTCCAGGAAGAGCGGGGTGGTCTCGAACAGCGCGGCCCCGGACTCCCCCGGTTCCTCGGCCTCCGCCACCAGGCCCCGCGTGCGCAGGGTCCGGATGACGCCGTCCACGTTCACGCCGCGGATCGAGGCGACCCGGGAGCGCGAGACGGGCTGCCGGTAGGCGATCACCGCGAGCGTCTCGAGCGCCGCCTGGGACAGACGCGAGGTCTGACCCTCGAGCACGAAGCGCGAGACCCAGGCGGAGAACTCCGGCCGGGCGTACAGCCGCCAGCCGCCGGCGACCCTCCGCAGCTCCATGCCCCGCGGTTCACGCGGAGGCACGACGCCGGAGGCCGACTTCCCAGTATAACCCGCGTACCGCCGCGGGTCACCGGTGATCCCGGTCGCGTTCTCGGGGGCGGCGTCGGGCGCGTTCTCGGCGGCGGCGTCGGTCGCGATCTCGGGGGCGGCTTCGGTCGCATTCCCGGAAGCCGCTTCGGTCCCGTTCTCGGCGGCCGCCTCGGGCGCGAGGTCGCCGTAGCCGTCGTAGTCGCGGGCCAAGGCGTCCAGCGCGCGCTCGACCGTGGCCACCGGGACCAGCAGGGCCTCGGCGAACTGGTGCTCGCTGATGGGGGCGTCGGCGACCATGAGGATCGCCTCGATGGCCGCCTTGGCGCCGCCGGGGACGAGCTCGACGCGGGGTGGGCCGGCCTCGGGCTCGGACTCGGCGGCGTCGACGTCGTCCGGCCCGCCGTCGATGCGGGTGCCGTCGATGCTGTCGCTGGTCATGCGGGGGTCTGCTCCTGGTCGGTCTCGGAAGGCTGGGCGCGCGCCGCGGGCGCCGCGGGCTCCGCTGGCCGGGCAGGCTGCGCGGACTCGGCGGGCCGGGCGGTCACGGCGGTCTCCGCGGGCGGGTCCGCCGCCCCGCGGTAGTCGTCGTGGGCCAGCCGCTCGGGCGTCCACCCGGGGTCGGTGCCGATCCAGGTCACCGTGAGCTCGGCCAAGGGCGCGTCCTGCGCGAACGCGACGACGCGGTCGCGGTACATCTCCAGCAGGGCCAGGAACCGCACCACGATGACCAGGGGGCTCTCGGCGTCGGCGGCCAGGGCCGTGAACGGCAGCGGGGCACCGGGCATGAGGCGGGCGGCCAGGGTCTCGGCCTCGTCGCGGATCGTGACCTGGAACGAGTGGAGGTGGTCGGTCGAGACCTCGTCGGGAGCCGCGTCCTTCGGAGTCAGCGCCTTCTCCGCGATCTGGGCGAGGCGCTCCGGCGTCGTGGTGAACACCAGCTCGGGCAGCAGGGCGGCGAACTCCGGCGGCAGGGTGGGCGTGCGCGGGACGCGGCTGCGCTCGGCCTCGATCCGCTCGGCCAGCACCTCGGAGACGTCCTTGAACGCCTTGTACTGGAGCAGGCGGGCGAAGAGGAGGTCGCGGGCCTCGAGCATCGCGATGTCCTCGTCGTCCTCGACCTCGCCGGCCGGCAGGAGCCGGGCGGCCTTGAGGTCCAGCAGGGTCGCGGCGATGACGATGAACTCGGTGGCCTCGTCGAGCGCCCGTTCGAGCCCGGTCTCCCGCAGGGTCCGCACGTAGGCGATGAACTCGTCGGTGACGGCCGCCAGTGCGACCTGCGTGATGTCCATCTGCCGCTGCGAGATCAGGGAGAGCAGGACGTCGAAGGGTCCGGCGAAGTTCTCCAGGGACACGGAGAACCCGCCGCCGGAGGTCTCCGCCGACGGCGCGGCGTCGCCGGCCGCTCCGGCGTCGGGCGACGGCGCGTCGCCGCCGGCCCCGCCCGGTCGTCAGGCGATGCCCGGTCGTCAGGCGACGTCGCCTCGCCCGGCGCCGGCCCGGCCGCCGGCGCCTCCGCCCCGGCGTCGGCCGCCGCGAGCGCGTCCCTGATCAGCGGGCGCCCCCGCGCTCGATGAGCTCCTTGGCCAGCTCCCGGTAGGCCACGGACCCGGTGTGGGTGGGCGCGTAGGAGAGGATCGGCTCGGCCGAGACGGTGGCGTCCGGGAACTTCACCGTGCGCTTGATGACCGTGTCGAAGACCTTGTCCCCGAAAGCGTCGATGATCCGGGCGATGACCTCGCGGGAGTGCAGCGTCCGGGAGTCGAACATGGTGGCCAGCACGCCGTCGATCTGCAGGTCCGGGTTGAGCCGGTCCTGCACCTTCTCGATCGAGTCCACCAGCAGGGCGACCGCGCGCAGGGCGAAGAACTCGCAGATCAGCGGGATCACGACGCCGTCGGCCGCGGTCAGCGCGTTGACCGTCAGCAGGCCGAGCGAGGGCTGGCAGTCGATGAGCACGACGTCGTACTCGTCCTTGACCTTGCGCAGCGCCTGGGAGAGCACCTGCTCGCGCGCGACCTCGTTGACCAGCTGCACCTCGGCGGCGGAGAGGTCGATGTTGGCCGGCAGGAGGTCCATGTTCTCGAACTCGGTGGAGCGGATGGCCTCGTGGACGTCCACCTTGCGGTCCATCATGACGTTGTACACGGTGGTGTCCAGCTCGTGCGGGTTGACCCCGAAGCCGGCCGAGAGCGCGCCCTGCGGGTCGAAGTCGACCATCAGGACCTTGCGGCCGAGCTCGGCGAGCGCGGCGCCCAGGTTGATGGTGGACGTGGTCTTGCCGACGCCGCCCTTCTGGTTGACCATGGCGATCACGCGGGCGGGCCCGTGGGAGTCCAGGGGCGCGGGCTCCGGGAACTGGCGCACCGGCCGGCCGGTGGGTCCGACGTCCTGGCCCTGGACGGTTTCAGTCTTCTGTGTGCTCACGCGCAACTATTCCTCGTCGTCATTTCGAGTCGCTTACTCCGCTTAAGCCTACAACCAGCCCCTCGATCCTCGCCGCGCCGGCGGCGCAGTGTGGATCGAGGGGCCGGTGGTGGCGGTGGAACCGCTGGTCAGACGCCCGCGCGCTCGGCCTGTGGACGAACGCGCGGGCGTCATGTGCCGCCCTTCCCGGGCGCGGCGGGAGCGGCGTCGGGGTCAGCCCCGCTCGGCGCCGTCCGGGGAGCCGGCCTGGGCGAGCGGCTCGGGCCGGGCCGAGGTCCGCATCGCGGAGGCCTGCTCCACGCGCTCCTCGCCCCGCGGGTGATGCGCGCCGGCCTCCCCGCCCATCGTCGACTCGTCGAACTTCAGCCGGCCGTCCAGGACGTCGCGGACGCGGCCCATGTCGACCTGGCGGTTCCACTTGCCGACCAGCACGGTGGCCACCGCATTGCCGGTGAAGTTGGTGAGCGCGCGGGCCTCGGACATGAACCGGTCGATGCCCACGATCAGCCCGACGCCGTCCACCAGGTCCGGCCGGTGCGACTGCAGGCCCGCGGCCAGCGTCGCGATGCCCGCGCCGGAGACCCCCGCGGCCCCCTTGGAGGCGATGATCATGAAGACCAGCAGCGAGATCTGCTCCCCGATCGCGAGCGGGGTGCCCATGGCCTCGGCCACGAAGACCGACGCCATGGTCAGGTAGATCGCGGTGCCGTCCAGGTTGAAGGAGTACCCGGTGGGCACCACGATGCCGACCACCGGCTTGGACACGCCCAGGTGCTCCATCTTGGCGATGAGGCGGGGCAGGGCGGCCTCGGAGGACGACGTCGAGAAGATCAGCAGGTACTCCCGCGCCAGGTACTTCATCAGCTTGAGGATGTTGACACCGGTCGCGATCTTCAGCAGGCCGCCGAGGATCACGACGATGAACAGCACGCAGGTGACGTAGAAGCCGATCATCAGCACGGCCATCGAGGCGATGGCCTTGATGCCGGTGTCCCCGACGACGGCCGCGATGGCCCCGAAGGCGCCGATGGGCGCGAGCCACATGATCATCATGAGGAGGCGGAACACGAGGTTCTGCAGGTGGCCGATGAAGGTCAGGATCGGCTGCCCGAGGTCGCCCATCTTCTGCAGCGCGAAGCCGACCAGCAGGGCGACGAACAGGGTCTGCAGGATGTTGCCCTCGGTCAGGGAGGACAGCAGCGAGGTGGGGATGATGCCGAGGACGAACCCGGCGGTGCCGCCGGACTCCCCGCTCTCACCGCCGGCCTCGGGGGTGAAGCCGGTCGCGTGGTAGTTCAGGTCGTGCCCGGGGTGCAGGATGTTGCCGACGATCAGCCCGATGCCGAGGGCGAAGGTGGACATGATGACGAAGTAGATCAGCGCCATGCCGCCCACGCGGCCCACGGTCGCGGCCTTGGCGACCGAGCCCACGCCCAGGACGATGGTGCAGAAGATGATCGGCGCGATCATCATGGTGATGAGCGAGATGAACCCGGTGCCGAGCGGCTTGAGCGACTTGCCGACCTCGGGCGCGATCAGCCCGAGCGCGGCGCCCAGGACGACGGCGAGGATGACGAAGACGTACAGCAGGTGCGTCTTGTCCTTATACCACGGCTTCTTCGCGGTGGTCTGAGCCATGAGAGCTCCCCTTTTCGATGTGTGCGATGCCCGCGCGGGCCACGACGTCGGGGGCCAGGCGGGATGGTGTCGATCACAGCAGTATGGTGTCCCGCGTCACGGAGGGGGGAGTTGCGGTCATTGAGTTCACGGGTGACGTGAACGGGGCTTCCCACGGTCGCTGCCGGTCCCAGGGCTCCACGAAAGGGCCGGCGCCCCAGGAGGCGGCGTCTTGGCCTGCCGCCTCGACCGCGTGTCTCACGCGCCGAGTCCGGACTGGATCTCCCGGATCGCGTCGCCGAGGGCACCGGAGGCCAGCAGCCCCGGCCCCAGCGGCCCGGCGGAGTCCTCGCCCAGTGCCGGGAGCAGGCTCAGCGCGGCGCGGACCGGCGGCGTCATGGCCGCCAGCTGCCACCGGACCTCCTCGCCCCGGGCCTCGGGGCGGCCGGACGCGGCGAGGCCGGCCGCCCGGACGGCGTAGGCCGCCGCGCCGAGGGCGTGCGCTCCCATGTGCGCGACGCCGGAGGCCTGCGCGGCGGATCGCGCGGCGGCCGCGCCGGCTGGGGTCCTCGCGGACGACGCCGCCCGCCCCGCGACGAACCTCCGCTTGATCTCCCCGGCCGCGCCCAGCTCGCCCCGCCCGAACGCCCGGGCGCGGGCGATCGCATCGCGGGGCCGGGCGTCGTCGGGCGCCTCCGCCTCGAAGAGCGGGAGGACGCGTTCCGCGCAGTCGGCGGCCCAGGCCGCGACGAGCCGCCGGTCCTCCTCGCTAAGCGCTTGAGGTGATGCCATGCCGCCCATCCTGCCACGGGTGCATGCCGCCGGGGAGGGACGGCGGGTCCTAGCCGCCGGGGCAGGGTCGGGGGCGCGACGGCGGGCCCGTCACCGGGGGGGGGGCGAGCCAAACCGAGCGGGCCGAGCCCAGCCGAGCCGGCGAATGATCCACCCGGGTCAGACGACGTCGAGCTCCCAGACGATCTCGAACCCGTCCGCCTCGTCCCACTGCTCCCCCGTCACCGCGAAGCCCGCGGAGCGCACGATCCTCTGCGAGACCAGGTTGGCGGGGGCGATGGTCGCGCGCACGACCCTGACCTCCGGGCGGGCGCGGGCCACCGCGAGCATCGCCTCCAGCGCCGCGCGGGCGTACCCCCGGCGCCGGTGCCCCGGGTCGACGTGGTAGCCGGCCTCGACCATCCCGCGGGCGTCGGGCGGGCCGTGGAAGCCGGCGATGCCGACCGGTCCCTCCACCCCGTCGGCGTAGATCAGCCGGGTGACCCAGGCGGCCTCGGCGGGCGAGGCTTCGATCTGCCCGATCCGCATCCGCCACGCGACCACGCACTCCTCGGAGGCCACGAAAGGCGTGAGGCCCTCGCGCTCCGCGACGCCCTCCCCGCCCGCGACCAGCAGCCGCATGACCGGCAAGGGCACCCGCACGAGGCGGACCCGGGGCCCGCGCGCTCCGGGCGACGACCACGGCCCCTCCAGGCTCGGACCCATCCGCCGCCCCCTAGGGGACGACCCTCCGGCCGGTCCACTCGCCCTCCGCGCCGCGACCGGCACGACCGTCGTCACCGCCACGCTGGCCGAGCCCGTCAAGACCACCGGGCTGGTCACCACCGTCGTCACCACCGCGCTCGTCGCGACCGCCGAGACCACCGCGCTCGAACTCCCAACGCGCCTGCGGCGAGGCGGAGAGGTCCAGCCAGTCGAGCCGCTCGCAGTCGATCCGGATCCAGGCGAACCGCCCGAAGGCCGCGGCGTCGTCCTCGCGCTCGGCCCCGGACCCGGTGGCGGATTCCTCCGCGGACCCCACGACCGGCATCCCGTCCGTCCCGGTCGGCGCACCGCTCCCGGCCGGCGCCCCGTCGTCGGCCAGCGGCGTGCCGGGGACCAGCGGGGAGCGGTACAGGTCCCGGCTTCCGGGGCTCAGCGACTCCCACGCGCGGGCGCGCTCCTCGGCGTCCAGGACCTCGAGGGCGCGCCCCTCGACGCGGAGCTGGACCGAGCGGTCCTCGTCCCACACCGTGAACGCGACGCGCGGGTCCCCGGCCAGCTCCCCGACCTTGGCCGCACGCCGGTCGCTGACCACGTGGAGGCAGCCCGACCCCCGGTCGCTGCGGCGCAGGATGACCGCGCGGACCCGGGGCGCGCCCGCCGCGTCCACGGTCCCGAGGTAGCCGAGGGTGAACGGGGTGCGCCCCCGCACCGCCGCGTCGAGCGAGCGCCAGATCTCGTCCAGGATCTCCTGCGTGGTGGTCGTCATGCCTCGTATTCTCGCACCCCGGCCGCCCGTCCCTCGAGCCCCGCTCGCCCGTTTCTCGCTCCCCGGCCGCCCGCCGGACCGCGCTCCCGCGAGGGTGCGCCGGATCACGCGCCCGCATAGGGTGGCACCCATGCGCTCCCTCCGCCCCCGGATCCACTGGAACATCGCCCGCCGCTTCCTGCTCTCGCAGATGCTCGTGGTCGTGCTGGTGTGCGGCGTCGTCGCGGCCGCCCTCTACTGGCAGGCGCAGGCCGCCGCCCGGGACCGCGCCGGGGAGATCACCCGCACGCTCACGACGTCGCTGGTCCGGGACCCGTACGTCGTCGAGCGCCTGCAGTCGGCGGACCCCAGCGAGGGCCTCCAGGACTACGCGCACGGCATCACCGAGAACTCCTCGGTCAGCTTCATCACCATCATGTCCCCCGACGGCGTGCGATACACCCACGAGAACCCCGGGTCGATCGGGCTGCCGTACCAGGGCGAGATCGCCGGGGCGCAGGCCGGGCGCATCGAGACCCTCGAGGAGCGCGGGACGCTCGGCGTGTCGATGCGCACCATCGCGCCCGTCACGGGGCCGGACGGGACGGTGATCGGCCTGGTCTCCACCGGCGTCACGATCAACGAGATCTCCACGATCGTCCGCGAGCAGGTGCCGCTGCTGGGCCTCATCGCCGCGACGCTCCTGGCCACCACCACCGCCTCCACGATCCTCATCTTCCGCTACCTGAGCCGCGCGACGCTGGGCTTCAGCCGCGAGGACATCCTCCAGGCCGAGGCGACCCGCTCCCTGGCCGCGGCCCTGCGGTCGCAGAACCACGAGCACCGCAACCGCATGCACACGGTCCTGACGCTCCTGGAGCTCGGCCACGTGGACCGGGCCCGGCGCTTCGCGGAGGCCGACATCGCCTCGGGCACCTCGTGGGAGGCCGACCTCGCGGCCGGGGACCAGCTGCCCGCCGTGGCGGCGCTGCTGACCGGGAAGAAGGCCGAGGCCGGCGAGCGCGGCGTCGAGATCGGCGTCGGGGTCGGCGGGTCCTGGCGCGCGGTGCCGCTGACCGACGTCGAGCTGGTCTCGGTGGTGGGCAACCTCGTGGACAACGCGATGGACGCGGTCTGCGAGAACCCGCCCGGGGAGCCGCGCGAGGTCGAGGTGGACCTCAGCGAGACCGACGCCGGCTGGGAGGTGGTCGTCGCCGACTCCGGCCCCGGCATCCCGCCCGGTGCGGAGACTCGGATCTTCGAGTGGGGCTACTCCTCCAAGCCGGCCGGGGACGCGGGACGCGGGGTCGGCCTGCACCTGCTCCGTGAGATGATCGAGCGGCGCGGGGGCACCGTGGAGGCCGCCAACGACGCCGGCGCCGTCTTCACCGTGCGCATCCCCCGCCCCGACCGCCCCGGGGCGCCCCGCCCGGACGCCGAGACCCCAGGAGCCCGCCGATGACGCCAGCCCCCGACTCCCCCGCCCCCGGTCCCGGCCCGGACCCGGTGCGCGTGGTGGTGGTCGACGACGAGCAGATCACCGCCGCCTCCCACGCCGAGTACATCCGCTCCCTCGACGGCTTCGAGGTCGCCGCCGTTGCCTACAACGCGCAGGCGGCGATCGCCGCCCTCCGCGCCGAGGCGGCCGCCGGCCGCGCGGTGGACCTCGTCCTGCTGGACGTCACGCTGCCGGACCGCTCCGGGTACGACGTCGCGCGCTTCATCCGCGGCGCCGACCTCCCGGTGGACATCCTCATGGTGACCGCGCGCCGGGACGCCGCGAGCCTGCGGGCCGCCTCGCTCCAGGGCGCCTACGGCTACCTGGTCAAGCCCTTCAGCTTCACCCAGCTGCACGGCAAGCTCACGGCCTACCTCGCGTTCCGGGAGCGCCTGCGCGGGGGGACGAGCTTCGCCCAGGCGGACATCGACCGGCTGTGGGGCCGGGAGGGTGGGGACGCCGAGGGCCTGCCCAAGGGCCTGTCCGCCGAGACGCTCGCGGAGGTCTCCCGGGTGCTCGGGGAGGCCGAGGCCCCGCTCTCCGCCGGCGAGGTCGCCGCCGCGCTCGACCTCTCGCGGGTCACGGCCCGGCGGTACCTGGAGCACCTGCACCGCGGGGCCCTGGTGCGGAAGCAGTCGCGGCACGGCACGCCCGGGCGGCCGGAGATCGAGTACGCCTGGGTCGGCTGAGGACCGGGCACGGGACCGGGCGGCGAGCGCTCCGAGACGGCCAGCCGCTTTCACGAGAACGATCACTCTGTATACACCGCGGCGCTGCTGCGATTGAAGACGCCGCTCCAGCGGAGGTTCTTGAGCCTTCCGCGACTTCTGTGTATACATGGGAGGGAGGCGTTCGTGGCCCGCGTCACCCTGCGGCCCCGGCGCGCCCGGCGTGGTCGTCGCCGTGACCCCACCGCCGCCGTCTCCGTCACCGCGAGCCGACCCCGAGGAGGTGCCCCCGTGCGAGCCAGCGAACGCGCCCACCGCATCCTGCACGGCGACATCGTGGAGTGGCGCCTCGCTCCCGGCACCGTGCTCGGCGAGGTCGAGCAGGCCACCCGCCTCGGCGTCTCGCGCACCCCGGTCCGCGAGGCCTTCTCCCGTCTGCTGTCCGAGGGGCTCGTGGAGGCCAAGCCGGGCCGCGGCGTCGTCGTCTCCCCCGTCTCGGCGGAGTCGGTGCGGGCGATGTTCGAGCTGCGCGCGGCCCTGGACGCCCAGGCCGCGGACCTGGCCGCCCGGCGCGGCGACCCCGCGCTGTTCACGGACCTCGCCCGCCGCCTGGAGGCCGCGGCGGAGGACCCGGACCGCGCCGAGGACGCCGATCGTCGCGCCTACTACGCCCTGGTCGACCGCTTGGACGCCGCCCTCGACGCCGCGGTGGACAGCGCCTACCTCGTCCAGGCCCAGCGCAGCCTGCGCGTGCACCTGGGCCGGGTGCGGAAGCTGTCCAAGGGCGACGAGCGGCGCCTGCGCGCCGCGGCCGCCGAGCACGCCCAGATCGCCCGCGCCGTGGCCCACGGCGACCCCGAGCTGGCCCGGGCCTGCACCCGGGTCCACCTGAGCAACTCCCTGGCGGCCATCCTGGCCGCCATCACCACCCTCCAGGAGGAGACCCCGTGACCGTCACCCACCCCGTCCGCGTCTACCGCAGCGACGAGAGCCTGCCCCGCGAGGACCAGCTCGCCCACAAGATCGCGCGGGTCGCCGCCGATCCCGTCGAGGTCGAGCCCGAGGTCCGCGAGATGATCGTCAACCGCGTCCTGGACAACGCCGCGGTGGCCATCGCCTCGCTGAACCGCGCGCCCATCGTCTCCGCCCGCGACCAGGCCCTGTGCCACGCGCCCGGGCCTCACGGCGCCGGCTCCGCGCTCTACGGGCTCGACGCCGCCGGGACCCGGGTCTCCCCCGAGTGGGCGGCCTGGGCCAACGGCGTCGCCGTCCGCGAGCTCGACTACCACGACACGTTCCTGGCCGCCGAGTACTCCCACCCGGGGGACAACATCCCGCCGATCCTCGCGGTCGCCCAGCACGCGGGCCGCTCGGGCGCGGAGCTGCTGCGCGGGCTGGCCACCGGCTACGAGATCCAGGTGGACCTCGTGAAGTCCATCAGCCTGCACCGGCACAAGATCGACCACGTCGCGCACCTGGGCCCCTCCGCCGCGGCCGGCATCGGCACCCTGCTGGGCCTCGACGTCGAGACGATCTTCCAGGCCGTGGGCCAGGCCCTGCACACCACCACCGCGACCCGGCAGTCCCGCAAGGGCGAGATCTCCACCTGGAAGGCCCACGCCCCGGCCTTCGCGGGCAAGATGGCCGTGGAGTCGGTGGACCGGGCCATGCGCGGGCAGACCTCCCCCGTGCCGATCTACGAGGGCGAGGACGGCGTCATCGCCTGGCTGCTGGACGGGCCCGACGCCGCCTACGAGGTCCCGCTGCCCGCCCCCGGCGAGCCCAAGCGCGCGATCCTGGACACCTACACCAAAGAGCACTCCGCCGAGTACCAGGCCCAGGCCTGGATCGACCTGGCCCGCCGCCTGCACGCCGAGCACCCCGAGCTGGGCGACCCGGAGCGCGTGGAGTCGATCGTCCTGCACACCTCCCACCACACCCACTACGTGATCGGCTCCGGCGCCAACGACCCCCAGAAGTACGACCCCACGGCCTCCCGCGAGACCCTCGACCACTCGATCCCCTACATCTTCACGGTCGCCCTGCAGGACGGCGCGTGGAGCCACGACGCCTCCTACGCCCCCGAGCGCGCGGGCCGCCGGGACACCGTGGCCCTGTGGCGCAAGGTCACCACCGAGGAGGACCCGGAATGGACCCGCCGCTACCACGCGATCGACCCGCGGGAGAAGGCCTTCGGCGGACGCGCGGAGATCACGCTGACGGACGGGACGCGGATCGTGGAGGAGATCGCGGTGGCCGACGCCCACCCGCTCGGCGCCCGCCCCTTCGCCCGCGAGCAGTACGTGCGCAAGCTGCGCACGCTGGCCGAGGGCCGGGTCGCCGACGCCGAGCTCGACCGCTTCATCGACGCCGCCGAGAACCTCGCCGAGCTCGCCCCGGGCGAGCTGGGCGCGCTGAACGTCACGGCCGACGTCGAGCTGGCCACCGGACCGAAGGGGATCTTCTAGATGCTGTACCCGGACACCACGCCCGAGCAGAAGCGCCGCCGGCTGCGGGACATGCTGGCCGACGGCGCCCTCCACCGGTTCCCCGGCGCCTACACCCCGCTCTCCGCGCGGCTGATCCAGGAGAAGGGCTTCGACGGCGTCTACGTCTCCGGGGCCGTGCTGGCCAACGAGCTCGGCTTCCCGGACATCGGGATGACGACGCTGACCGAGGTGGCCCAGCGCGCCGGCCAGATCGCGCGGATGACGGACCTGCCGGCGGTCGTCGACGCCGACACCGGCTTCGGCGAGCCCATGAACGTCGCCCGCACGGTCCAGGAGCTGGAGGCCGCGGGGCTGGCCGGCTGCCACATCGAGGACCAGGTCAACCCCAAGCGGTGCGGGCACCTCGAGAACAAGAGCGTGGTGGACGAGGCGACCGCGGTCAAGCGCGTCAAGGCCGCCGCGGAGGCCCGCCGGGACCCGGACTTCCTGATCATGGCGCGCACGGACCTGCGCGGCGTCGAGGGCCTCGACGCCGCGATCGACCGGATGCGCGCCCTGGTCGACGCCGGCGCCGACGCGATCTTCCCCGAGGCCATGAGGGACCTGGACGAGTTCCGCGCCGTGCGCGAGGCCCTCGACGTGCCGATCCTGGCGAACATGACCGAGTTCGGCAAGTCCCGGCTGTTCACCGCGGAGGAGCTGGCCGGCGTCGGGGTCAACATGGTCATCTACCCGGTCACCCTGCTGCGCAGCGCGCTCGGGGCCATGGAGCGCGTGCTGGAGGCGATCGAGCGCGACGGGACCCAGGAGCGGGAGGTGGACGCGATGCTGACCCGCGCCCGCCTCTACGAGCTGGTGGACTACGAGGGGTACGGCCGCTTCGACGAGGGGGTCTTCGACTTCGAGGTCCCCCAGCGCCACGCCGACTGAGCGAGAATGGACACCACACCGTCGTCGAGGAGGATGACATGAGCACCGAGAACGAGATCCACAAGGGCTTGGCCGGGGTCGTCGCGGACACCACCGCGATCTCCAAGGTCGACCCCGAGTCCAACTCGCTGCTGTACCGGGGTTACCCGGTGCAGGAGCTGGCCGCGCGGTGCTCCTTCGAGGAGGTCGCGCTGCTGATCTGGACCGGGGAGCTGCCCGGCGAGCGCGAGCTGGCCGCGTTCCTCGAGGTCGAGCGGTCCCACCGGGCCCTCTCGCCGGAGCTGAGGGCCGTGATCGACGCCCTGCCCGCCGACTGCCACCCCATGGACGTGTGCCGCACCGCGGTCTCCGTGCTGGGCGCCCAGGACCCCCGGTCGGAGGACGCCTCCCCGGAGGCCAACCTGGCCAAGGCGCAGCGGCTGTTCGCGGCCATGCCCGCCGTGGTCGCCTACGACCAGCGCCGCCGCCGCGGCCAGGACCCCGTGGAGCCGCGGGAGGACCTGGACTACTGCGAGAACTTCCTGCACATGGCCTTCGGCGAGGTGCCGGCCCCAGAGGTCGTCCGGGCGTTCTCCGTCTCGATGGTGCTCTACGCCGAGCACTCCTTCAACTGCTCGACCTTCACCGCCCGGACCATCGCCTCCTCGCTCGCGGACCTTCACTCGGCCGTGACCGGCGCCGTCGGGGCGCTGAAGGGCGCGCTGCACGGCGGTGCCAACGAGGCCGTCATGGAGACGTTCGAGGAGATCGGGATCCGGACGGATGAGCCGCAGGAGGAGGCCGAGCGCCGCGCCAAGGAGTGGATGGACGCCGCCCTCGCCCAGAAGCGCAAGATCATGGGCTTCGGCCACCGCGTGTACAAGCACGGCGACTCCCGGGTGCCGACCATGGAGGCCTCCCTGCACGAAATGATCGAGCACTACGGACGGCCCGAGCTGCTGGGCCTGTACGACGGCCTGGCGAAGTCCATGGACGAGGCCAAGGGCATCAAGCCCAACCTCGACTACCCCACCGGGCCGGTCTACCACCTGATGGGCTTCGACACCCCGACCTTCACACCGCTGTTCGTGGCCTCCCGGATCACCGGGTGGACCGCTCACGTCATGGAGCAGCTGGCGGACAACTCCCTGATCCGCCCGCTCTCGGCGTACTCGGGGCCGGAGGAGCGGCACGTGCCGGAGGCCGACGCGCAGGCGTAGGCGCGGCCCGTGGCGCAGGCCGACGCGCAGGCGTAGGCGCGGCCCGTGGCGGCCGCTCCCTCAGGCGGGGGGGCATCCGGGCCGCCACCCGCGCGCCGCTCAGCCGAGCGCCCGAGGGTGGCTGGTCAGGAACACCTCGCGGAGCGTGTCGGCCGTGACCTTGGTGTAGATCTGCGTGGTGGTCAGGGAGGCGTGGCCCAGCAGCTCCTGAACCACCCGGATGTCGGCCCCTCCCTCCAGCAGGTGGGTCGCGAAGGAGTGGCGCAGGGTGTGCGGCGAGACCTCGTCGGTCACGTGCGCCCGCTCGGCGGCCCTGTTGAGGATCAGCCACGCCCCCTGCCGGGTCAGCCGGCCGCCGCGGGCGTTGAGGAACAGCGCCGGGTTCCCGCGCCCCTTCACGGCGAACTGCGGCCGACCCCGCACGAGGTAGGCCCCGATGGCCTTCCCCGCGTAGGAGCCGACCGGCACGATCCGCTCCTTGCCCCCCTTGCCCCGCAGCCGCACGAATCCCTCGTCGCCGGAGGCCCCGGCGGTCACGGCCTGCGAGGACAGGTCGTCCCGGTCCACGCCCACGGCCTCGGAGATGCGGGAGCCGCTGGAGTAGAGGAACTCGAGCAGCGCAGCGTCGCGCAGGCCGGCCGGCGTCTCCCGGTCCGGGGCGTCCAGGATCCGGGCCACGGTGTCCACGGGCAGGGCCTTGGGCAGCCGCTCCCCCGGGCGCGGGGGCGCGACGGGCTCGGCGGCGTCGACCTCGGCCAGGCCCTCCCGGGCCCAGAACCGGTGCATCCCGCGCACCGATACCACGGCCCGGGCCACGCTGCGCGTCGAGAGCCCGACGCCGCCCTCCCCGGCCGGCCGGGCCAGGTGCCGCACGAAGGCGCGGACGTCCGCGGTGACGACGTCGGCCGGCCCGGCGGCCGCGCTCTCGGCCGCCAGGTGCCCCAGGTAGCGCTCGAGGTCGCGGCGGTAGGAGGTCAGCGTGTTGTCCGACAGCCCCCGCTCGACCGTCAGGTGCTGCAGGTAGCGCCGCATCGCCTGCTCCAGGGCGGGAGGGAGGCCGGGGACGGGCCGGGTCGCCCGGTCGGCCGGCGAGGCGTCGTCCAACGGCGAGGCAGCCCCCACCGGTGAGGCGGCGTCCGCAGGCGAAGCAGTCTCCACCGGCAAGGCGGCCTCCACCGGCCCGTCCGGTCCCGCGTGCGCGCTCACCGCCCGGAGCCCTCCCGCAGGTGCGGGTGCGCCGGCCAGGGCGCGCGGGGGTCGGTGAGCTCGGTGTGGCCGCGCTCCACGCTGGCCCGGGCCGCGAGCACCGCGATGATCGCCGAGGGCGAGTGGATCCGCGCGCCGAGCACCGCCGCGACCGCCTCCTCCAGCGGGAACCAGCGGGCGACGATCTCCGCCTCCTCCCCCGAGCGCTCGACCCGCTCGGCCTCCGGCGCCGCCGAGACGCCCCGGGCCAGGAAGACCCGGTTCGCCTCGGTGGAGACCCCCGGCGAGTTGTGGAACTCGGCCAGCGTGTGCCACGTCTCGGCGACCAGGTCGGTCTCCTCGAGCAGCTCCCGCCGGGCGGCGTCGAGCGGCGCCTCACCCTCGACGTCGAGCATCCCCGCCGGGATCTCCCACAGATTCATGCCCACGGGCTGGCGGTACTGGTTGATCAGCAGGATCTCGTCGCGCTCGTTGAGCGCGGCGATCGCCACCGCCCCCGGGTGGCGCATGAAGTCGCGGTCCAGGGGATCCTCCCCCGGGGCCAGGCGGAAGCGCTCCCGCACGACGTCGAACACGAACCCCTCGAAGCGCGTCTCGCGCGAGAGCAGCTCACGCGGGTTGATCCGGTCGGAGGGGCCCGCCGAGGGGCCCCGGGCGTCGTCGAGGTGGTGTGTCTGGGTCATCTCCCCAGGCTACCGCGGCACGACGCCGCGTCCGCGCTCGGCCGCGGTGACGGGCCGGTCCGCCACGCGGAAGGTCCGGGCCTCCTCGCAGAGGGCCCGGCCGCGCGACGCGAAGAGCCAGGCCCCGCCACGCGAAGGGCGCGGCTGCGCCACGCGGAAGGCCCGGCCCCGCGGCAATGCGGGACCGGGCCTCCTCGTCTCGTCAGGGTGCGCGGGTCAGCCCGCGGTGCGCTCCAGGGCCGCCGCGATCAGCCCGCGGAACAGCGGGTGGGAGCGGGTCGGCCGGGAGAGGTACTCCGGGTGCGCCTGGGTCGAGACGTAGAACGGGTGCTCGGAGTCCGGCAGCTCCACGAACTCGACGAGGCGGCCGTCGGGCGAGGTGCCGGAGACGACCAGCCCCGCGGCGTCGAGCTCCTCGCGGTAGGCGTTGTTGACCTCGTAGCGGTGGCGGTGGCGCTCCTCGACCTCGGTGGTCCCGTAGGCGCGGGCCACCACGGAGTCCTGCACGAGCTTGGCCGGGTAGAGGCCCAGGCGCATGGTGCCGCCGAGGTCCCCGGCGCCCTCCACGAACTGCTTCTGCTCCTCCATGGTCGCGATGACCGGGGCGGGGGTCTCGGGGTCGAACTCGGTCGAGGAGGCGCCCTCGAGGCCGGCCACGTGGCGGGCGAACTCCATGACCATGCACTGCAGGCCCAGGCACAGCCCCAGGGTGGGAATGCGGTGCTCGCGGGCGTGGCGCAGCGCGCCGATCTTGCCGTCCAGGCCGCGGATGCCGAAGCCGCCGGGCACGCAGATCGCGTCGACGTCGGCGAGCTGGTGCGCCGCGCCCTCCGGGTCCTGGCACAGGTCGGAGGCGATCCACTTCAGGTGGACCTTGGCGTCGTTGGCGAAGCCGCCGGCCCGCAGCGCCTCGGAGACCGAGAGGTACGCGTCGGGCAGGTCGACGTACTTGCCGACCAGGCCGACCGTGACCTGGTGCGCGGGCTCGTGCACGGTCTTCAGCAGCTTGTCCCACTCGGCGAAGTCGGCCTCGGCGTAGTCGAGGCCCAGGTAGTCCAGCACGTAGGTGTCCAGGCCCTGGTAGTGCAGGGTCTTGGGGATGTCGTAGATGCTGGGGGCGTCGGCGCACGAGATCACGGCCTCGGTGTCGACGTCGCAGGCGTTGCCGACCTTGGCCTTCAGCGGCTCGGAGACCTCGCTGGAGGAGCGCAGGACCAGGCTGTCGGGGATGATGCCCAGGCCGCGCAGGGCGGCGACCGAGTGCTGGGTCGGCTTGGTCTTCATCTCGCCCGAGGGGCCGATGAACGGGATCAGCGAGACGTGCAGGAAGAAGACGTTGCGGCGCCCGACGTCGCGCCGGACCTGCCGCGCGGCCTCCAGGAACGGCTGCGACTCGATGTCGCCGACGGTCCCGCCGATCTCGGTGATGATGATGTCCGGGGCGTCCGCCTCGCCGGTGGCCCGGCGGCGCATGCGGTTCTTGATCTCGTCGGTGATGTGCGGGATGACCTGCACGGTGTCGCCGAGGTACTCGCCGCGGCGCTCCTTGGCGATCACGGTCGAGTAGACCTGGCCGGTGGTCACGTTGGCCGAGGCGTCGAGGTTCTCGTCGAGGAAGCGCTCGTAGTGCCCGATGTCCAGGTCGGTCTCCGCGCCGTCGTCGGTCACGAAGACCTCGCCGTGCTGGAAGGGGTTCATGGTGCCGGGATCCACGTTGAGGTAGGGATCCAGCTTCTGCATGGTCACGGACAGGCCGCGGGAGCGGAGGAGTCGGCCGAGGCTCGAGGCCGTCAGCCCCTTGCCGAGGGACGACGCGACGCCGCCCGTCACGAAGATCTGCCGCGTGATCTTCTCGTCGGAATGGTCAGTTGCCGAAGCTGTCTTCTTATCATTCACCACGGAATTTGAGCCTAGCACGACTCGACCCGGCTCGGCCCGGACCGGGGCCCCGATGAGGCCGCCGCCACGAGGGGATCCGCGTCACCCCTCGCGGCGCCACGGCGCCGGCACGCCCCGGCGCGGCCGCCCCTCGCGGGGTCCGGCGCCGTCGTGCCCCGGCGCCGTCACTCCCCGAGCTGCCCCGCGCCCTGCAGCAGCTCCCTGGCGTGCTCGCGCGCGGCCTCGGAGTCCTCGTGGCCCGCGAGCATGCGGGCCATCTCCACGATCCGGGCGGGGGTGTCGAGGACGTCGACGCGGCTCAGGGTCGCGTCGTCGTTCTTCAGCACCAGCACGTGCCGGTCCGCGTAGGCCGCGACCTGCGGCAGGTGCGTCACCACGAGCACCTGGACGTGGCGGGCCAGCATCGCCAGCCGCTTGCCGATCTCCACCGCCGCCTTGCCGCCGACGCCGGCGTCGACCTCATCGAAGATGAACGTCGGCACGGGGTCCACCTCCGCGAGCACGACCTCCAGGGCCAGCATGACCCGGGAGAGCTCGCCGCCGGAGGCGCCCTTGCCGAGCGGGCGCGCCGTGGCGCCCCGGTGCGGGGCCAGCATGAGCGCGACGACGTCCTTGCCCTCGGGCCCGAACTTCTCCGTCTCGTCCACGGTCACCACGAGGGTCGCGTTGGGCATCGCGAGCGCGCTGAGCTCGTGCGAGACGGCCTCGGCCAGGCGCTCCCCGGCCTCCCGGCGCAGCTCGGTCAGCTCGGCGGCCTGCCGCTGCATGGTGCTCCGCAGGTGCCGCAGGCGGTCCTCGAGGGCCTCGGTGCGGGCCGGGTCGTCGGAGAGCTGCTCCAGCCGGGCGCGGTTCACGCGCGCCCACTCGAGGACCTCGGGGATGTCCGCGCCGTACTTGCGGGTGAGCTTCTTCAGCGCCGCCCGGCGGGTCTCGACCTGGGCGAGCCGGCCGGGCCCCTCGGCGTCGAGGTCGGAGAGGTAGCCGCTGAGCTCCTCGCCGACGTCGGTCGCGAGGATCATCAGCTCGCGGACGCGCTGGGACAGGTCGGCCAGGGCCGGGTCGTCGTCGGCCTCGGCCTCCAGCGAGCGGCGGGCGGCGTCGAGGAGGACCGAGACGGTGTCCGCCTCGGCGTCGTACCCGCCGATCAAGGCCGCCTGGGCCGTCTGGGCGGCCTCGCGCAGCTGCTCCACGTTGGTCAGGCGGGCGGACTCGGCGTCGAGCGCCTCCTCCTCGCCCTCCTCGGGCTGGACGGAGTCGATCTCCTTCAGCGCCGCCGTCAGGCTCTGGGCCTCGAACGCGCGGGCGCGGGAGTTCTCCCGGACCTCGCGGAGCTCCTGCGCGGAGACCCGGTACTGCTCGTAGTTGCCGCGGTACTCGGCCAGGACGGCGGCGAGGCGCTCCCCGGCGTAGGCGTCGAGGGTCTCGCGCTGGGCGTGCGCGGACTTCAGGCGCAGCTGGTCGGTCTGGCCGTGGACCGCCACCAGCTGCTCGCCGAGGCGGGCCAGCGTGCCGATCGGGGCCGCGGCGCCGCCCACGGTGGCCCGCGAGCGCCCGGAGGCGTTGACGGTCCGGGAGAGGATGACCTCCTGGGGGTGGGTATCGGAGAGCTCCTCGCCGGAGACCTCCAGCACCTCTCCCCCGGCCTCCTCGACCAGCGGCAGGGCGCGATGGCCCCGCGGCAGCCGCACGACCGCCTGGGCCAGCGCGGAGGCGGCGCCGCTGCGCACGGCCGCCGCGTCGGAGCGGGCGCCCAGGAGCATGCCCAGCGCCGTGACGACCATGGTCTTGCCGGCGCCGGTCTCGCCCGTCAGCACGGTCAGGCCCGGCCCCAGGGGCAGCGTGGCGTTGGTGATGACGCCGAGGTCGCGGATGTTGATCTCTTCGATCATGCGTGGTCCTCCTCCTGGTGCTCAGGTGTCGCGTGGCGGCTCTCCGGCGTCGCGTGCCGGCTCTCCGGCGTCGTGCTCGTCGGGTCGGGGGCGCCCGGGTCCGTCGGGCCGTCGGGTCCGCGGCCGGGTCCCCCGCCCTGGAGCGGCCCGCGCCACCCCCGGGTCGGCAGCTCGAACTTGTTGACCAGGCGCTCGGAGAACGGCGCGGGGTGGATGCGGGCGAGCTTGACCGGCTTGGCCGAGCGCCGCGCCTCGATGCGCGAGCCCGGGGGCAGCTCCATCATCCGCCGCCCGTCGCACCACAGCACGCCGGAGTGCGGGTTGGTCGGCAGGATCTCGACCGCCATGGTCGACTTCGGCGAGGTGACCATGGGCCGGGAGAACAGCGCGTGGGCGCTCAGCGGGACCAGCAGCATCGCCTCGACCTCCGGCCAGACCACCGGACCGCCGCCGGAGAAGGCGTAGGCCGTGGATCCCGTGGGGGTGGCCATGACGACGCCGTCGCAGCCGAAGGTGCTCAGCGGCAGCTCGTCGACCTCCACGACCACCTCGATCATCTTCTCCCGGTTGCCCTTCTCGACCGACGCCTCGTTGAGCGCCCAGGTGTGGTGGATCTTCCGCTCGGCGCTCCAGACCACGACGTCGATCGCCATGCGCTCCTCCACCGTGTAGGTGCGGTTGACGATGTGGTCCACCGTCTCGACCAGGTCGGTGCGCTCGGACTCGGCGAGGAACCCCACGTGCCCGAGGTTGACGCCGATGAGCGGGATGTCGGTGTGGCGCATCATCTCGGCGGCGCGCAGGATGGACCCGTCGCCCCCGAGGACCACCCCGAGCTCGATCTGGTCCAGCGCCACGTTCTCGTGCATGACCCGCACGCCGCAGGTGTCGGCCGAGTCCCCGTACATGGTCTCGAGGTCGCCGCGGCTCATGACCGGGGTGAGGCCCGCCTGGCGCAGCCGCTCGCACGCCTGGGTCGCGGCGGCGGTGGCCTCGGGGCGGCCGGTGTGGGCGAAGAGCAGGATCTTGCGGGACATGATCGGAAGTACCTTTCGGCGCGTGTCGGGCGGTCTCCTGACGGAGGGCCGCTCTCCCAGCCTAGGCGAGGCGGCCGGCGCGGGCGCGGTGCGGCGGCTACTCGAGGTTCGGGGCGGCGCGATGTCGGACAGAGTCTAGGCCCCAAGCGGCGCGCTGCCGGGTTCGGCGCGGCGTCACGGTCGGCGCAGGCGCAGGAAGTGCTCCAGGTTCCCGTCCTGCCCGGCCAGCGGCGACTCGCGCTCGGCGAGGACCTCCAGGCCGGCCTCGACCGCGGCGCGCTCGACGCCGGCCACCGCCCGGGCTCGCGCCGCCGCATCCCGGACCACGCCGCCCTTGCCGAGCGCCGCACGCCCGACCTCGAACTGCGGCTTGACCATGAGGATCAGCTCCCCTCCGGGCACGATGACGCCCGCGAGCGGCCCCACGACCAGGCGAAGCGAGATGAAGGACAGGTCCCCCACCACCAGGTCGACCCTCCCGCCGACGTCCTCGGGGGTGAGGTCCCGGACGTTGAGCCCCTCGTAGGCGGTGACGCGCGGGTCCGCCCGGATGCGCGGGTCCAGCTGGCCGTGGCCGACGTCGACCGCGGCGACGTGGGCGGCCCCGGCCTCGAGGAGGACCTGGGTGAAGCCCCCGGTCGAGGCGCCGGCGTCGAGGCACCGGGCGCCCCGGACCGCGACGCCGGGGAACGCCCGGAGGGCGCCCGCCAGCTTGTGCCCGGCGCGGCTCACATACTCCGGCCCCTCGGCCGGGGCGATCTCCACGCGCGCGCCCGCGGCGACGTCCCGCGAGGCCTTCCCCGTCACGACGCCGTCGACGCTCACCCGCCCGGAGGCGATGAGCTTGGCGGCCAGGGTCCGCGAGGCGACGCCGTGCGCCTCGACCAGGTGCCGGTCCAGCCTCACGGGGCGGGATCCTCGGGGACCGGGCCGGGCCCGGCATCGTCCCCGGTCCCGGCAGCGTCCCCGGTCCCGCGCACGCCTCGCAGCAGCCCGTCCGGCACTTCCGAGGGCTCGCGGTCCAGGAGGCGGCGCAGCTCGGCGTGCAGCCGCTCGTAGACCGGCGCGTGCTCGGCCGCGGGCAGCTCGTCGAGGGCGGTCAGGGCCTCCTCCAAGCGGGAGGGGTCCCCCGTGCCCTCGAATCGGCCTAAGGGGTCCGGGACGCCGACGCCGGGCTCGGCTACCCGGCCCGCGGCGTCGCCGGAGCGACCCGCGGCATCGCCGGAACCCCCGACGCCGTCACCAGAGCGCCCGACGCCGTCACCCGTCCTCGGGTGCTCACCGGTCACCGCCATCGGATCTCCGCGCCGGTCGCCGAGTCCTCCTCCGGGTGCGCGGCCCACCAGGCGGACATGCCGGCCCGCCAGCCGTCCATCGAGCCGCGCTCGGCCTCGATGGTGACGGTCCCGGCATCCGCGACCGCGGACGCACGGTCCCCCACGCGGGCCCGGGCGCCGTCGCCCTCCGAGGCCGTGACCTCGGGGGCCGCGTACTCGTCGAAGAGCCGGCGCAGGTCCTCGATCACGTAGGTGGGGCGCTCAGCGGTCCGGGCGTTGAGGAGGTCCTCGGGGGTCTGCACCCCGGTGAGCACGGCGATGCTCGGCAGCCCCGCCTGATGCGCTCCCAGGATGTCCGTGTCCAGGCGGTCGCCCAGCACCACCGGGCGGGAGGCGCCTAGGCGCTCGGCGATCGCGTGGAAGATCGCCGCACCGGGCTTACCCGCGATGAGCGGCTCCCGGCGGGTCGCCGCGGCCACGGCGGCCACCAGGGTCCCGTTGCCGGGCGCGATACCGCGCTCCTTGGGGATCGTCATGTCGGTGTTGGAGGCGATCCACGCGACGTCGGGGTCGGCCAGGAGGTACGCGGCCTCGGCGAGGTCGCGCCAGCCGAGCTCCGGGCTGAAGCCCTGCAGCACGGCCCGGGGCCGCTCGCCCTCGCGCACCACGCGCAGGCCCGCCTGCTCGGCGCAGCGGGCGAGCGCGGGCGCGCGCACGCGTGCACGGCCGCCCCCGCGCCCAGCCGCTCGACGGCGAGCCGGGCGGCCGACTGCGCCGAGCTGACCACGTGCTCCCCGTCGGTGGACAGGCCGAGCTCGTTGAGGTGCTCGGCGACGTCGTCCACCGACCGGGAGGCGTTGTTGGTCACGTAGGCGACCGCCGTCCCGCCCTCCTGGGCGCGGTTGAGCGACTCGACGGCGCCGTCGATGGGGTCGGGGCCGGCGTAGACCACGCCGTCCAGGTCGGAGAGGATCGCGTCGAAGGACGCCAGCAGCGCGCTCATGCGGTGGTGTCTTCGTCCTCCTCCTCGACGTCGAGCGCCTCGAGGTACTGCTCGGTCTCCTCGTCGATCTCCTGGACGGGCTCGGTCTCGGGGTCCTCGCCGGTCATGTCGGCGGGGTAGAGCTCGCCCTCCCCGTCCTCGGGGACGATGTCGCCCTCCAGCTCCTCGGGGTCGCCGTCGAGGTCGGAGCCGAAGCCCTCGTCCGCGACGTCCTCGGTCACGACGTCGCCCTCGATCTCCGCCTCGTCGGTGGCGTCGGGGGATCCGGGGTTCTCCTCCTCGAGCAGCGACTTGTCGGCGACGTCGCCCAGCTCGGCGCGGATCTCCTCGGTCGCCAGCTCCTCGGGCTCGAATCCGTCAACGATCGTCTGCTCCTCGTCGGGCTGGAATTCTTCGGTGCTCATGGGCTCCTCCTCGGGGTCGGTTAGCGGCAGTCCCTCCGGCTCGTCGTCGGGAAAGACGTCGATCTCGTAGATCTCGGGCTCTTCGAACTGGCCCTGGCCCAGGGCCGCCTCGGCGATCACGGCCATGCGCGCCCACGAGCGGGCGTCCTGGCTCTGGCCCTGCTCCTCCAGGATATCGGAGTAGGCCTGGAAGAGCCGGGGGCTGTAGGCGAACGCGCGCTTGCGGTCCAGCTCGGGGATCTCCAGTGCGCGCCGGGCGCTCGTCAGGTCGCCCCGGTCCCGGTGGATGCCGGAGACCACCAGGGCCACCTCGACCTTCTCCGCGGGCTCCAGGTTGCTGGCGGTGGGCTCGGCGGCCGTCTCGAGGGCCTTCTCGATGCGGCCGAGGGCGCGCTCGGAGTCGACGATCAGGGCCAGGTGCTCGCTCGAGCCGGACATGCGCCGATGGGTGCGCAGCTCGCGCAGGGCGACGTCGTAGTGCTCGGCCACGTAGGCGGCGATGGCCGCGGCCTCGCGCACGGCGGCGACGCGACCTCCGCGACGCACCGCGGCCAAGGCGTGCTCGAGGGCGAACTCGGGATCCACCTCGAGGTACTGGCTGGCCATGACGAGGTGCTTGGAGACCTGCACGGCGTTGTCGCGCTCGAGGACGCTCAGCTCGCGGCTGACGCTCTTGTCCAGCTCCTGACCGGTGACCTCCTCGTCGATCTCGGGGGCCTTGGGACGCGAGGGACGGTAGCCCTCCCGGTCCTGGTGGGAGCGGTGATCCTCACGGGCGCCGGGGCGATCCGGACGGCCGGCCCGAGGGGCATGCCCCCGCTGGTCCCGGTCCTGTCCCGGCCGGTCCCGGCGGTCCCCGCGGAACCCGCCGCGGTCGTCGTCGCGCCGCCGGTCATCACGCGGACGGTCCCCGCGTGCCTCCCGCCGATCCCCGCCGCGGCCGCGATCGTCACGATACCCGCCACGGTCGTTCCCGCCACGCCGATCGTCACGGAACCCACCACGGTCACCGCCGCCACGTCGATCCTCACGGAACCCACCGGACGAGCGGTCGTCTCGTCGCTGTCCCTGGTCACGGCCGCCGCGGAACCCGTCGCGATCGTCGCGCGCGCGGAACCCGCGGTCATCGCGGTCACGACGCTGAGGACGATCGTCACGCCGGTCACCACGGTAACCACCCCGGTCATCGCGGTAACCGCCGCGCTCGCTACCTCGATCTCCACGGTAGCCGCCCCGGTCGCCACCCCGATCATCGCGCCCGCGACTATCGTCCCGGGCGAAACGCTTCGGGCGATCCTCGCGGTACCCACCGCGCGAACCCCGGTCGTCGCGGTAGGGCCGTTCCTGACGCTCTCCACCGCGGCCGCCGCGATCATCGCGGCGCTGTCCTCCGCCCGCGGCGCGATCGTCTCGGCCGTAACGATCGCCGCGATATCCACCACGTCGATCGTCGCGGTATCCATCGCGTCGATCAGCCGACCGGTCGTCCCGACGGTCATCACGGCCGCGGTATCCACGTGAGTCGTCGTCGCGACGCCTGTATCCACGCGCCTGATCCCCGCGCGAGTCTTCCCGGCGTCCGCGGCCCGGTCCTCCTCGATCGTCGCGGCGGTCCCCCGGTCCCCCCTCACGACGTCGGTCGTTCGGCCGGTCCCCCGACCTCCGGTCGCGGTCCCTCGGATCGCGCCGTCCACCGTCGCGACGATCGTGCTCAGCCAAGCTGATTCTCCTTGATGTAGATGTGTGACGAAGGGCCGGTGGTCCCACGAGGGACGACCGGCCCGGCCCGCCATGATGGCTTCTGAGTCATTCTACGAAACTCGTCGTGGCAGCCCAACACGGAACCGTCCGCTGGCAGACGAACCACAGAAGATTGATCGCTGATGCCCAGGGGCGAGGACGAGCTGTGGAGGCTGTCCTCGCAGACACGACCACGGTGACGACGGCGCGCCACCCCCGGCGCATATTCGCGCCTGCGCTTCCGCCACACCAGGGCATCGAAGCCCCGGTAGGGGTGCCGCTCAGGTCGGGCCCCACCCCGATCTCTGGGCATGAAAAAAGGAGGGGGGAGTCGAAGCCACCCCACCCGCCACCGCGGATGAAACGACTCCCACTCCCCCCTCCCAGGAAAAATATTTTCGGCGGTGTCCTACTCTCCCACACACCTTCCGGGTGCAGTACCATCGGCGCACAGAGCCTTAACGACCGGGTTCGGAAAGGGACCGGGTGTACCCCTCTGGCCAAAACCACCGAAAAACCTATGAAGATCAACACCCCCACTCAGGGTTGTTATCCCAAAACCATACAGTGAACGCGAACACCAACCATGACATACCCACCAACCTGAAAAAAATGGTGTGATAAGTCTTCGGCCTATTAGTACCAGTCAACTTCACGCCTCGTTAGTCGACGCTTCCATACCTGGCCTATCAACCCCGTCATCTACAGGGAGCCTCACACCCCCACAAAGAGGGTCAGGAAATCTCATCTCGAAGCAAGCTTCCCGCTTAGATGCTTTCAGCGGTTATCTCTGCCGAACGTAGCCAATCAGCCATGCACCTGGCGGTACAACTGACATACCAGAGGTTCGTCCGTCCCGGTCCTCTCGTACTAAGGACAGGTCTCCACAAATTTCCAACGCACGCAGCGGATAGGGACCGAACTGTCTCACGACGTTCTGAACCCAGCTCGCGTACCGCTTTAATGGGCGAACAGCCCAACCCTTGGGACCAACTCCAGCCCCAGGATGCGACGAGCCGACATCGAGGTGCCAAACCATGCCGTCGATATGGACTCTTGGGCAAGATCAGCCTGTTATCCCCGAGGTACCTTTTATCCGTTGAGCGACGGCCATTCCACAATGTACCGCCGGATCACTAGTCCCGACTTTCGTCCCTGCTCGACCTGCCAGTCTCACAGTCAAGCTCCCTTGTGCACTTACACTCGCCACCTGATTGCCAACCAGGCTGAGGGAACCTTTGGGCGCCTCCGTTACTCTTTAGGAGGCAACCGCCCCAGTTAAACTACCCATCAGGCACTGTCCCTGACCCAGATCATGGGCCGAAGTTAGATATCCAATATGACCAGAGTGGTATTTCAACAACGACTCCACCACCACTAGCGTGATAGCTTCACAGTCTCCCACCTATCCTACACAAGCCACACCGAACACCAATACCAAACTATAGTAAAGGTCACGGGGTCTTTCCGTCCTGCTGCGCGTAACGAGCATCTTTACTCGTACTGCAATTTCGCCGAGTTCATGGTTGAGACAGTAGGGAAGTCGTTACTCCATTCGTGCAGGTCGGAACTTACCCGACAAGGAATTTCGCTACCTTAGGATGGTTATAGTTACCACCGCCGTTTACTGGGGCTTAAATTCTCCGCTTCGCCAAAAAAGCTAACGGGTCCTCTTAACCTTCCAGCACCGGGCAGGAGTCAGTCCGTATACATCGTCTTGCGACTTCGCACGGACCTGTGTTTTTGATAAACAGTCGCTTCCCCCTGGTCTCTGCGACCCCTACACGCTCCCCACCGCACGGGCAGTTCACGCTCAGGGCCCCCCTTCTCCCGAAGTTACGGGGGCATTTTGCCGAGTTCCTTAACCATGATTATCTCGATCGCCTTAGTATTCTCTACCTGATCACCTGTGTCGGTTTAGGGTACGGGCAATTCACAAACCTCACGCCGATGCTTTTCTCGACAGCATAGGATCACCAAATCCCCCCACAAAAGGGGGTCCCATCACGTCTCAGACCTGTTGCGGGAAGCGCATTTAACAACTCCCCGTCCTACACGCTTAGACCACGACAACCACCGCGTGGCTTGGCTACCTTCCTGTGTCACACCTGTTAATGCGTTTACCGCACCGGATCAGGTCCCACGCGGAACCACCACACCAAGACCCTCACCCCGAAGGATGAGAACCCGGTAAAATGGCGGCCCGAAGTGGTTAGTATCCCCAGCTTGGTATGGGCGGTTTGAAATCGGTACGGGAATATCAACCCGTTATCCATCGACTACGCCTGTCGGCCTCGCCTTAGGCCCCGACTAACCCAGGGCAGATTAGCTTGACCCTGGAACCCTTGATCATTCGGCGGATACGTTTCTCACGCATCATTCGCTACTCATGCCTGCATTCTCACTCGCGTAGCCTCCACCACTCGGTCACCCGGCGACTTCACTGGCTACACGACGCTCCCCTACCCAATAACACATACATGCTATTGCCACAACTTCGGCGGTGTACTTGAGCCCCGCTACATTATCGGCGCAGAATCACTTGACCAGTGAGCTATTACGCACTCTTTCAAGGGTGGCTGCTTCTAAGCCAACCTCCTGGTTGTCTCAGCAACTCCACATCCTTTCCCACTTAGCACACGCTTAGGGGCCTTAGTTGATGGTCTGGGCTGTTTCCCTCTCGACAATGAAGCTTATCCCCCACTGTCTCACTGCTGCGCTTACACTTACCCGCATTCGGAGTTTGGCTGACGTCAGTAACCCGATAAGGCCCATCAGCCAACCAGTAGCTCTACCTCAGGCAAGCAACACGCAACGCTGCACCTAAATGCATTTCGGGGAGAACCAGCTATCACAGAGTTTGATTGGCCTTTCACCCCTACCCACAGCTCATCCCCTCCATTTTCAACTGAAGTGGGTTCGGTCCTCCACACGCTCTTACACGCGCTTCAACCTGGCCATGGGTAGATCACTCCGCTTCGGGTCTAGACCGTGCCACTGTAAACGCCCTATTCAGACTCGCTTTCGCTACGGCTACCCCACACGGGTTAACCTCGCGACACAGCACTAACTCGCAGGCTCATTCTTCAAAAGGCACGCCATCACACCACACAAGGCAATGCTCTGACGGCTTGTAGGCACACGGTTTCAGGTACTATTTCACTCCCCTCCCGGGGTACTTTTCACCATTCCCTCACGGTACTGATTCACTATCGGTCACAAGAAAGTATTTAGACTTACCAGGTGGTCCTGGCAGATTCACACGAGATTTCACGGGCCCCGTGCTACTCGGGAACAGCGTCCAAACGCGACCAACAGAAGTTTCGGCTACGGGACTCTCACCCTTTCCAGTGCACCTTCCCAGATGCTTCGCCTACCCCCGCGATCAACGCCACCGGCCAAGTAAGAACCGGTCAGACACATCCCACAACCCCCCTGATGCAACCCCTTACCGGTATCACACACCAAAGGTTTAGTCTCATCCGCTTTCGCTCGCCACTACTCACAGAATCATTCGTTATTTTCTCTTCCTGAGGGTACTGAGATGTTTCACTTCCCCTCGTTCCCTCCACACACCCTATACATTCAGGTGCGGGTCACTGCCCTTATCATCCAGGCAGCGGGGTTTCCCCATTCGGAGACCCTCGGATCACGGCCCTGTTATCGGCTCCCCGAGGCTTATCGCAGATTCACACGTCCTTCATCGGCTTCTTGTGCCAAGGCATCCACCGTGCGCCCTAAATAACTTAGCCACACACAAATAATCAAATTGGCATACAAAGATACATCACAATAAAAATTAGAATCGCACCACACCGGGCACCCCCACCCACGATCCGAAAACCGCCGATCAGGACACCCCCATGATGCGAACCAAAAGATGCTCGCGTCCACTATATAGTTCTCAAACAACAACCCACCCCACCAGAGAACCCCAGCACAATCCGCGCCAGGACCCCCGATGGACGGGTATCTTCATGAAACAACCCCCACCACCACCCACCCTCGTTGACACGGGAGCAAGCACCGGCGGGTTTGTTGTCTCAAAACCCAACAGCATGCTTCGTTCATCCCAGCACCCCCCGCACCACGATTACCTCGCGGCACAGAGAAGGGCCTGAGTGCTTGTATTCCACCCATGAGCAAACCATCCGTGCAACACTCGTACACGAAAATGGCCAACTAGTGTTGTGCTCCTTAGAAAGGAGGTGATCCAGCCGCACCTTCCGGTACGGCTACCTTGTTACGACTTAGTCCCAATCGCCAGTCCCACCTTCGACGACTCCCTCCACAAGGGTTAGGCCATCGGCTTCGGGTGTTACCAACTTTCGTGACTTGACGGGCGGTGTGTACAAGGCCCGGGAACGTATTCACCGCAGCGTTGCTGATCTGCGATTACTAGCGACTCCGACTTCATGGGGTCGAGTTGCAGACCCCAATCCGAACTGAGACCGGCTTTTTGGGATTAGCTCCACCTCACAGTATCGCAACCCATTGTACCGGCCATTGTAGCATGCGTGAAGCCCAAGACATAAGGGGCATGATGATTTGACGTCATCCCCACCTTCCTCCGAGTTGACCCCGGCAGTCTCCTATGAGTCCCCACCATCACGTGCTGGCAACATAGAACGAGGGTTGCGCTCGTTGCGGGACTTAACCCAACATCTCACGACACGAGCTGACGACAACCATGCACCACCTGTACACCAGCCCCAAAGGGGAAACAACATCTCTGCTGCGATCCGGTGTATGTCAAGCCTTGGTAAGGTTCTTCGCGTTGCATCGAATTAATCCGCATGCTCCGCCGCTTGTGCGGGCCCCCGTCAATTCCTTTGAGTTTTAGCCTTGCGGCCGTACTCCCCAGGCGGGGCACTTAATGCGTTAGCTACGGCGCGGAAAACGTGGAATGTCCCCCACACCTAGTGCCCAACGTTTACGGCATGGACTACCAGGGTATCTAATCCTGTTCGCTCCCCATGCTTTCGCTCCTCAGCGTCAGTAACAGCCCAGAGACCTGCCTTCGCCATCGGTGTTCCTCCTGATATCTGCGCATTTCACCGCTACACCAGGAATTCCAGTCTCCCCTACTGCACTCTAGCCTGCCCGTACCCACTGCACACCCGGGGTTAAGCCCCGGGCTTTCACAGCAGACGCGACAAGCCGCCTACGAGCTCTTTACGCCCAATAATTCCGGACAACGCTTGCGCCCTACGTATTACCGCGGCTGCTGGCACGTAGTTAGCCGGCGCTTCTTCTGCAGGTACCGTCACTTTCGCTTCTTCCCTGCTGAAAGAGGTTTACAACCCGAAGGCCGTCATCCCTCACGCGGCGTCGCTGCATCAGGCTTGCGCCCATTGTGCAATATTCCCCACTGCTGCCTCCCGTAGGAGTCTGGGCCGTGTCTCAGTCCCAGTGTGGCCGGTCACCCTCTCAGGCCGGCTACCCGTCGTCGCCTTGGTGAGCCATTACCTCACCAACCAGCTGATAGGCCGTGAGCCCATCCAAGACCAGTACAGAACCCTTTCCACCCCCTCCCAGGCAGGAGGAAGTGAATATCCGGTATTAGACCCAGTTTCCCGGGCTTATCCCAGAGTCAAGGGAAGGTCACTCACGTATTACTCACCCGTTCGCCACTCATCCACCCCCAGCAAGCTGGGAGCTTCAGCGTTCGACTTGCATGTGTTAAGCACGCCGCCAGCGTTCGTCCTGAGCCAGGATCAAACTCTCCGTTGAAAAACAAAAAGCATGAATACCCTGGACTCAACATAAATAAACACGTCGATCACGGTTACGGGGTAACCGCAGACCGACGATCATTTGAATGCTGATAACCAAGAGGTTATTCACCAATAAATAAATTTGGTACAAGCATCAAATGAACAAAGCACACTATTGAGTTCTCAAACAACAAACCACTCGAACCCCGCACACCGAAACCACCCCGAGAAACCCTTCACAAAGAAGAAGGAAGCATCCCAAAAGATCATCGTCTCGATACCGGAGAACCGGTTGTCAATCCTACATCGTCACCATCATCGCGGCAACTTCTCAAGTCTACCAGACCCGATCCCCACCGTGCAAACCCGCCATCCGCACCCGCCCGATCCGGCACGACACCACCCCACCCAAGAAGCACCACGGCTTCCCAGCGAAACAGCACCACACCTGACCAGACAGACACCTTGACACAAGGCCCAGCACTTTTCAGATGAGAACCCGTGCCCACCCATCCCCCACACCACCTATTCCACGAGGGAAAAAGCTGCGGGAAACCGGTGAACACCAGATCCGATGTCGGCCCTTCGAAGCGTTTGCCCCGCGGCGACTCGTAGAACTCTACACACCACCCACCGGGCCCGCAACTCGGATAACCATGAAACAGATCACAGCTCTGAGCGACGCTTCGCCGGGACGCGAAAGGCCCGGAACCCCCAGGGGGATTCCGGGCCTTCCGCCGCCGCGGGGCTCTAGTCGCCGACCGTCACCACGGCCAGGTTCTTCTTCCCGCGCCGCAGGATCACGTACGCGCCGTGCAGCAGGTCCTCGGAACCGATCACGGCGTCCTCCCCCTGCACCTTGCGGTTGTTGACGGAGGCGCCACCCTCCTTGAGGGTGCGCCGGGCCGCCGACTTCGACTCGCACAGGCCGGTGGCCACCAGCAGGTCGACCAGCGAGAGGTCCTCCCCCTGGACCCGGGCGTGCGGCAGCTCCGCCGTCGCCGCGACCAGCGTCGGCTCGTCGAGCGCACCGAAGTCGCCGCGGCCGAAGAGCGCGTTGGACGCCTCGATGACGTTCTCCGTGGCCTCGACGCCGTGCACCAGCGAGCAGACGTCGTAGGCCAGCTGGCGCTGGGCCTCCCGCCGGAACGGCTCCTCCTCCGTGCGCCGCTGCAACTCGTCGATCTCGGCGCGGCTCTTGAAGGTGAAGACCTTGAGGCGGTCGACGACGTCGGCGTCGGCGGTGTTGAGCCAGAACTGGTAGAAGGCGTAGGGCGAGGTGAGCTCGGGGTCCAGCCAGACGGCGTTGCCCTCGGACTTGCCGAACTTGGTGCCGTCGGCGTTGGTGATCAGCGGCGTGCCGATCGCGTGGACATGGCGGCCCTCGACCTTGCGGACCAGCTCGGTCCCGGAGGTGAGGTTGCCCCACTGGTCCGAGCCGCCGGTCTGCAGGACGCAGTCGTACTGGCGGTAGAGCTCCAGGTAGTCGAGGCCCTGCAGGATCTGGTAGCTGAACTCCGTGTAGGAGATGCCCTCGTCCGAGTGGAGCCGCTTGGCCACGATCTCCTTCTTGACCATGGTGCCCACGCGGAAGTTCTTGCCGATCTCGCGCAGGAAGTCGATGGCCGAGAGCCCGCCGGTCCAGTCGAGGTTGTTGACCATGCGCGCGGCGTTCTCCCCCTCGAAGGAGAGGAAGCGCTGCACCTGGCCCCGCAGGGAATCGACCCACTCGGCCACGACCTCGCGGGAGTTCAGCGAGCGCTCCGACGTCTGGCGCGGGTCCCCGATCAGGCCGGTGGACCCGCCGACCAGCCCCAGCGGGCTGTGCCCCGCGAGCTGGAGCCGGCGCATCAGCAGCAGCTGGACCAGGTGCCCCAGGTGCAGGGAGGCGGCGGTGGGGTCGAATCCGCAGTAGTAAGTGATCCTCTGCTCGCTCAGGGTCCTCTCCAGCGCCTCGACGTCGGTCGAGACGTGGACCAGACCACGCCACTGCAGTTCCTGCCACACATTCGCAAAGCTCGGGTCGTTGGACTGCTCGTCGAGCCCGTGGACCGCTTCGATCACCTGATTCTCCGTCACGGGGTTCAGGCTATCACCCGCCGCTCCCCCGGCCCGGCGCATCACGCGCGCCCGTCCTCGGCCCACTCCTCCAGGCCGGCGGGCACCTCCTCGGCGCACACCATGGTGAGCCGCTGGGTCGGCCGGGTCATGCTCACGTACAGGTCGCCCACGACGCCGCGCGCCGCCCGGATCACCGACGCCGGCTCGGCGATGACCACGGCGTCGAACTCCAGGCCCTTGGCCTCCCACGGGGTGAGGACCAGGACCTGGCGCTCCAGGGCCGTCTCGCTGCTGCCGACCACCTCGCGGTGCGCCTCGGTCACCGCCCGGGCGACCGCGGCGTACTCCGGCTCGGCCGCGATCACGCCGATCAGCCCGCCGGCCACGATCGAGAGATCCTCGGCGACGCTGCGGGCCACCGCGGCCGCGACGTCGTCCGTACGGACCACCCGGGGAGCCCACTCCCCCTCGCGGACCGCGCGCGGCGCGGAGACCTCCAGCCCCGCGGCCCGCGCCATCGAGACCGCGGCCTCGGAGATCTGCGCGGGCGTGCGGTAGTTGACCGTCAGCTCGTCCAGCTGGAACCGTCCGCCCAGGAAGGGCTCCAGGGCCTCGTCCCAGCTCGCCGAGGCGGCCGCCGCGGAGGCCTGGGCGATGTCGCCCACGATCGTGAACGACTTCATGGGGCAGCGCCGCATCAGCAGCCGCCACTGCATGGGCGAGAGCTCCTGCGCCTCGTCGACCACCACGTGCCCGTAGGCCCACGTCCGGTCGGAGGTCGCCGCCTCGGCCGCGGTCATCCGCGCGGCGCCCGTCCGGTTCATCCCGGCCAGCATCTCGGCGGTCACGACGCCGTTGACGCCGAACTCCTCGAGCTGCGCGTCCACGTTCTCCAGCGCCTTGGTGGCGTTCTCCAGGTTCGCGGAGTGCTCGGCCGCCGCCCGGGCCGCGGCGTGACCGACCGCCGCCTCGAAGTCGCCCAGCAGCTCGGCGGCCTCGTCCAGCAGCGGCACGTCGGCCTCGGTGAACGGCGCGCCCGGCTCGCGCAGCATCGCCTCGACCTGCGCGTCCTCGAGCCAGGGCGCGGCCGAGGTCAGGTAGTGCCGCTTGCCGAACAGGTCCCCGACCAGCGTCTCGGCGCGCAGCGGCATCCACGCCAGGTTCAGCGCCACGCGCACGTCCCGCGACTGCCGCACGTCCTCGACCAGGTAGGGCCGGTCGGTGTCGTTGCCGCTGGACTCGTTGAGCTGCCGCTCCAGCTGGTCGGCGAGCTGGCCGACCAGGATCTTGACGAACGTCTCGCGCGCCTGGTTGTGAGGCTTGCCCGTGGCGCGGGCGCGGTCCCGGGCGTGCCGGACCTGCTGGGGGGTCAGCTCGACGGTCGAGGAGTCGACCCGCAGGCGCTGGGTCCGCTCCGGGACCTTCTGCCGGTCGGCGACCGCGCGCTTGACGACCTCCACCATGGCGAGCGAGCCCTTGAGCCGGGCGACGTCGACGTCGCGCTCCGCCACCGCGTGGATGCCCGGGTACAGCGTGGCCAGCGAGGACATGACGACGCCGGTCTCGCCCAGCGAGGGCAGCACCCGCTCGATGTACCACATGAACGACGTCGAGGGCCCCACCACCAGCACGCCGGACTTCTGCAGCCGCTCCCGGTTGGTGTAGAGCAGGTACGCCGCGCGGTGCAGGGCCACGGCGGTCTTGCCCGTGCCGGGCCCGCCCTGGACGACGTGGACGCCGGGCAGCTCGGAGCGGATGATCCGGTCCTGCTCGGCCTGGATCGTCGCCACGATGTCCCCCATGCGGCCCGTGCGCTTGCGGTTCAGGGCGGCCAGCAGCGCGCCCTCCCCGTGCAGGACCTCCTCGCCGTCCAGGAAGTCGGGGTCCAGCACGTCGTCCTCGATGTTGCGCAGGGTCCGGCGCTCCAGGATGAGGTGGCGGCGGCGCTGCACGCCCTGGCGGTCGAACGCCGTGGCCTGGTAGAAGGTGCCGGCCTCGGGGGCGCGCCAGTCGACCATGAGCCGCTCGTAGTCGGCGTCGGCCAGCCCGATGCGGCCGATGTAGCGGGTCGAGGCGTCGTCGAGGTCGAGGCGACCGAAGACCAGGCGGTGGTCCACGGCGTCGAGCTGGGCGAGGCGGTCCTCGTAGTGGGTCGCGTAGGCGTCCCGCTCGGAGCGGTTCTGGTGGCTGCCGCCCGGGGCGTCGCGGCGCACCTGGGCCAGCTTCTCGCGGGTCTCCTCGCGGACCACCTCCAGCCGGTCGTAGAGCCGGTCGACGTAGGCGCGCTCGTGGGCCAGGGCCTCCTCGAGCTGCCGCTCGCGGGTCTCCTGCTCGAGTCGCTGCTCGCTGTCCTCGAAGACGGCGCTGGAGGTGGTGTCGGCGATGTCAGACATGGGGTGTGCGTTCCTCTGTGACGAAGGTGAGGTGAGGGGGACGGTGGCGGGGCCTAGGCGGTGTACAGCGCGCTGACCCGCTGCCCCCGCAGGGTCTCGCGCCCGCCGAGCCCGTCGAGCTCCATGACGACGCCGATCCCGGCCACCGAGAGCTCCGCGCGCTCCATCAGGCGGGTGGTCGCCGCGAGGGTCCCGCCGGTCGCGAGCACGTCGTCCAGGATCAGGACGCGGCTGCCCGCGGGGACGTCGTCGCGGTGGATCTCCAGGGTCGCGGTCCCGTACTCGAGCTGGTAGGACTCCGCGTAGGTGTCCCGGGGCAGCTTGCCCTGCTTCCGCACCGGCATGACCCCGACGCCGGCGGCGTAGGCCGCGGCCGAGGCCAGGAGGAAGCCGCGCGCCTCGACGCCCGCGATCACGTCGTAGCTGCCCTCGAACTGCTGCAGCAGCGCGTCGATCGTCTCGCGGAACGCGGCCCCGTTGGCGAACAGCGGCGTGAGGTCGCGGAAGACGACGCCGGGCTCGGGGTAGTCGGGGATCACCGCGCAGACCCGCTCGATGGTACGGGCGACCGCGCGGTCCGCGGTGGGGGTGGAGGATTCGTGCATGGCTCGCTTCCGCTCTCGGCTGCGCAGGGGGTCCCCGGACGCAAAGTGCACACAATAGGGTACGCCACCGCGGGCCGGGCGAACAGTGCGGGGGTCACGCTTCGCGCACGGAGGAACGGGGTGGGAACGCGCCGGGGCCCGGCCCCCGCGTGGGAGGGCCGGGCCCCGGCGTCGGGCGCCGCGCGGCCTCAGTCGATCACGCGGGCGCGCTCGGCGAAGCGGCGGGGCTCCTGCAGCGCCGCCGTCAGGGCCTCCAGCTGGGCCGCCACTGCCTCCGGAGCCGTGCCGCCCTGCGAGGACCGCGAGCTCAGCGAGCCCTCGACCGTGAGGACCTCGCGCACGCCCGGGGTGAGGTGCTCGGAGATCGCGGCGTAGTCCTCGTCGCTCAGGTCCCACAGCTCGCAGCCGCGCTCCTCGCAGACCCGCACGGCGTCGCCCGCGAGCTCGTGGGCCACGCGGAACGGGACGCCCTGGCGGACGAGCCACTCGGCGACGTCGGTCGCGAGCGCGAAGCCCTGGGGCGCGAGCTCGGCCAGGCGCTCGGTGTGGAAGTCCAGCGTGTCGATCATGCCGGCCACGGCGGGCAGCAGCACCTCGAGCTGGTCGATCGCGTCGAAGATCGGCTCCTTGTCCTCCTGCAGGTCCCGGTTGTACGCCAGCGGGAGGGCCTTGAGCGTCGCGAGCAGCCCGGCGTGGTCGCCGATCAGCCGCCCCGCCTTGCCGCGGGCGAGCTCCGCGATGTCCGGGTTCTTCTTCTGCGGCATGATCGAGGAGCCGGTGGAGAAGGAGTCGTGGAGGGTGACGAAGGAGAACTCCTTGGTCGCCCACAGGATGACCTCCTCCGAGACGCGGGAGAGGTCCACGGCGATCATGGCGGTGATCCACGAGAACTCGGCGTAGACGTCGCGCCCGGCGGTGCCGTCGATCGAGTTGTGCACCGCGGAGTCGAAGCCGAGCTCGCGGGCCACGGCCACCGGGTCCAGCCCCAGCGAGGAGCCGGCGAGCGCGCCGGAGCCGTAGGGCGAGACCGCGGCGCGGCGGTCCCAGTCGGCCAGGCGGTCGAGGTCCCGGTACAGCGCCCAGGCGTGTGCCAGCAGGTGGTGGGAGAGCAGGACCGGCTGGGCGTGCTGCAGGTGCGTGCGGCCCGGCATGGGCGCGTAGGGGTGCCGCTGCGACTGGGCGATCAGGGCGTCGATGACCGCCAGCACGTCCTCGGCGATGTAGGAGGCGTGGTCGCGCAGGTACATGCGGCCCAGCGTCGCGATCTGGTCGTTGCGCGAGCGGCCCGCGCGCAGCTTGCCGCCCAGGTCCACGCCCGCGCGCTCGATCAGCCCGCGCTCGAGGGCGCCGTGCACGTCCTCGTCGGAGTCGGCCGGAGCGTAGGCGCCCGAGCGGACGTCGGCCTCGAGGCGGTCCAGGGCGGCGATCATGCCCTCGAGCTCGGCGTCGTCCAGCAGGGCCTTGGCGTGCAGCACGCGCGCGTGGGCGCGGGAGCCGGCGATGTCGTAGGGCGCGAGCCGCCAGTCGAACTGGGTGGACTTGCTGAGGGCCGCGAGCGCGTCGGACGGGCCGCCGGAGAAGCGGCCGCCCCAGAGGGCGCCCTCGTTGGTGCCGTGCTTGTCGTGTGAGGTCGCCACGTGTGGTGCCTTTCGTCGCGTGATGTGTCGGGGGCGGGCCGGCCGGCCGGGTCCGGCTCGCGGGACTGCGGCCCGCGCGGTGCCGGTCCGCCGATGCCCGGCCGGCGGGGGACGCTGCGGTCCCCCGCCGGCCGGGCATCGGGCGGGCTGGACCGTGGGTCAGCCCTGGAGGCGCTGGTCGCGGGCCGAGGCGACCTTGGAGGACATGCCGAACAGCTCGATGAAGCCGCGCGCCTGGGACTGGTCGAAGCTGTCCCCCTCGTCGTAGGTCGCGAGGTTGAAGTCGTAGAGCGAGGTGTTCGAGCGGCGGCCGGTCACGGTCGCCCGCCCGCCCTGCAGCTCCAGGCGGATCTCGCCGTTGACCATCTGCTGGGTGTCGGCGATGAAGGAGTCCAGCGAGCGCTTGAGCGGCGAGAACCACTGGCCGTCGTAGACCAGCTCGGTCCAGCGCTGGCCCACGGTCTTCTTGAACCGGGCCTGCTCCCGCTCGACCGTGACGTTCTCCAGCTCCCGGTGCGCGGCGATCAGCGCCATCGCGCCCGGGGCCTCGTAGATCTCGCGGGACTTGATGCCCACGAGCCGGTCCTCGACGATGTCGATGCGCCCGACGCCGTGCGCCCCGGCCCGGCGGTTCATGATCTGGATGGCCTCGAGCGGCGTCACGGCCTCGCCGTCGATCGCCACGGGGATCCCGCGCTCGAACGAGATCACGACCTCGTCGGCGGGCGGCGGGAAGGTCGGGTCGTCGGTGTAGTCGTAGACGTCCTTGGTGGGCCCGTTCCAGATGTCCTCGAGGTAGCCGGTCTCGACGGCGCGGCCCCACACGTTCTGGTCGATGGAGAACGGGTTCTTCTTGGTGGTGACGATCGGCAGGTTGTTGGCCTCCGCGTAGCCGATGGCCTTCTCGCGGGTCAGGGCGAGGTCGCGGACCGGTGCGATGCACTTCAGGTCCGGGCCGAGGGTCTGGATGCCGACCTCGAAGCGGACCTGGTCGTTGCCCTTGCCGGTGCAGCCGTGGGCCACGGTGGTCGCGCCGAACTCCTGCGCGGCCTTGACCAGGTGCTTGACGATCACGGGCCGGGAGACCGCGGAGACCAGCGGGTAGGAGTCCATGTAGAGGGCGTTGGCCTGCAGCGCGGGCATGCAGTACTCCTCCGCGAACTCGTCGCGGGCGTCGGCCACGTAGGCCTCGACGGCGCCGCAGTCGAGGGCGCGCTGGCGGATGGTCTCGAGGTCCTCGCCGCCCTGTCCGACGTCGACGGCGACGGCGATGACCTCGGCGCCGGTGGCCTCGCCGATCCAGCCGATGGCCACGGAGGTGTCGAGCCCTCCCGAGTATGCGAGCACGATGCGTTCCGTCATGGACGAAGCCTTTCTCCTCCGCGCCGGCCGGAGCCGACGCACAACACGTTCATGCATGACTATACATGCTGAATATTATTTATTCACGCCGGGGCGGCCTCTCGCGGAGTTAGTGACGTCACATCCCGGGTCGCCTCCACTGTACTGCGCCGAGGGGCCTCCTGAGCGCACGACGTCGCGCGCCCGGCCCGTCCCCGCGGACCCCGGCATGGCGCGGCCCCCATCGGACGACGCGCGGCCGGCCGGCCACCCACATTCAGGGGGGGGGTAAAGCCGGACTCATGGGTTATTATGAGTGACTAACAATTACGAAAGGACGCGCGATGACACAGGACCCCGGCGGCACCCCCGCCCACGACGAGGCGCCCGAGCTGGACGACCGCGAGATCGAGGCGCTGAACGCCGTCTTCGACCTCGCCCGCGAGGGGCACACGGCGGACCTCGAGGCCCTGCTGGACCAGGGGCTGCCGGTCAACCTCACCAACTCCAAGGGGGACACCCTGCTGATCCTGGCGGCCTACCGTCAGCAGCCCGACGTCGTGCGCGCGCTCCTGCGCCGCGGCGCCGATACCGACCGCCTCAACGACCGCGGCCAGACGGCCCTGGCCAGCGCGGTCTTCCGGGACAACGCACCGATCGCGCGCCTGCTCATCGAGGCCGGGGCCGACCCCTCGCTCGGGGCCCAGACCCCGGCCGCGATCGCCGCGTTCTTCGGGCTGGAGGAGATGGCCGCGCTGCTGGCCGAGCACGGCATCCGATAAGGCGAGCCTCTCGCCGGCGGCGCGCTAGGCCGACCACTCCAGGAACGTGCGCGCGAGCGCCTCGCCGCCGTCCGGCGTGCGCGAGACGACCATCACCGTGTCGTCGCCGGCGATCGTGCCGATCGCCTCGGGGATGCTGGTGTGGTCCAGCGCGGAGGCCAGGAACTGCGCCGCCCCCGCCGGGGTCCGCAGCATCACGATGTTCCCGCTGGCCTCGGCCGTGATCAGCAGGTCCCGGAACAGGCTCGTCAGCTTGTCGGCGGGCTCGTGCGCGCGGGAGACCTCCGCGCCGCGCACGGCGTAGACCAGGACGCCGTCGGCCCCGCGCATGCGCTCCGCGCCGATCTCCACCAGGTCCCGGGACAGGGTCGCCTGGGTGACCTGGATGCCGTCGGCCGCGAGGTGCTCGGCGAGCTCCGACTGCGAGCGGATGCGGTGCTCCTCCAGCAGGTCCACGATCCTCCCCTGCCGGGCCGCCTTGGTCGAGGGGAAGGCCATCACGCCGCCTCCGTCGCCGAGGCCCCGACCAGCCACGCCATGAGCGCCTTCTGCGCGTGCAGGCGGTTCTCCGCCTCGTCCCACACCGCCGAGGCGGGGCCGTCGATCACCTCGGCGGTCACCTCGTACCCGCGGTAGGCGGGGAGGCAGTGGAGGAAGATCGCGTCGTCGGCCGCCCGGGCCATCGCGGCCGCGTCCACGCGGTAGCCGGCGAAGGTCTCCAGGCGCTCCTGCTTCTCGTCCTCCTGGCCCATGGAGACCCAGGTGTCGGTGACGACGACGTCGGCCCCCTCCACCGCGGCCGCGGGGTCGGTCAGGACCTCGACCGAGCCGCCGGTCTCGGCCGCGCGCTCGCGGGCCGCCTCCACGACGTCGGGCCGGGGCAGGTGCCCCTCCGGGCCGGCGACCCGCACGTGCATGCCGGCCGTCGCCCCGCCCAGGAGGTAGGAGTGCGCCATGTTGTTGGCGGCGTCGCCGAGGTAGGCCATGGTCAGCCCGGCCAGGCTCCCCCGCCGCTCGAGGACGGTAAGCAGATCCGCGAGGATCTGGCAGGGGTGGTAGTCGTCGGACAGGGCGTTGACCACCGGGACGCGGCTGTGCTCGGCCATCTCCTCGAGCCCGCTCTGGGCGTAGGTGCGCCACACGATGGTGGAGACCATGCGCGAGATGACGCGGGAGGTGTCGGCGATCGACTCCTTGTGGCCCAGCTGCGCCTCCCCGGGGTTGACGATCAGCGGCGAGCCGCCCAGCGCCGAGACCCCGGCGGCGAAGGAGAACCGGGTGCGGGTGGAGGTCTTGTCGAAGACGACGGCGACCGTCTGCGGCCCCTCGAAGGGCCGGCGCGCGTACGGCTCCCGCTTCATCGCGCGGGCGAGCTCCAGGACCTCCGCCTGCTCGGCGGGGCTCAGGTCGGTGTCGACCAGGAAGTGGCGGACCATGGGGATCTCCTCGGATCGTGTGTGTCGGTGCGGGGCGGGACGGAGCCCGGGCGGTGCGTGGCGGGGCGCGGGCAGGGTCAGCCCGCGGCGCGCTCCCGCGCGGCGGTCAGCAGCCCGGGCAGGGCGGCCACGAACTCGTCGGCCTCCGCCCGGGTCAGGATCAGGGGCGGGGCGAGCCGGACGGTGCCGGGACCGGTCGCGTTGACGATGAACCCGCCCTCGCGGGCCGCCGCGACCAGGGCGGGGGCCAGCCCGGAGGCCTCCCCGTCGAGCAGGTCGAAGGCGATGAGCAGCCCGCGCCCGCGGACCTCCCCCACGCCCTCGACGCCGGCCAGGGCCGCGCGCAGGTGCTCCCCGACCTCCACCGCGTGGGCCATCAGGCCCTCCTCGCGGATGGTGCGGACGGTGGCCAGCCCGGCGGCCATGGCCAGCGGGTTCCCTCCGAAGGTCGTGCCGTGGTTGCCGGCCGTCAGCACGCCGGTGGCCTCAGGGGTCAGGGTCAGCATGGCCCCGATCGGGAAGCCACCGCCCAGGCCCTTGGCGAGGGTCACGACGTCGGGCGCCTCGTCCCCGCGCAGGCTGCGCAGGGACTCGAGCCAGAGCCCGGTGCGCCCCATCCCCGTCTGCACCTCGTCGACCACGAGCAGCGCGCCGCGCTCCCGGGTGCCGCGGCGGGCCGCGCGGAGGAACTCCTCGCTCAGGGGGATGACGCCGGCCTCGCCCTGGATCGGCTCGAGGATGACGCCGGCGACGTCGTCGCCCAGGGCCGCCTCGAGCGCCTCGAGGGTCGGCTCGATGAACTCGACGCCGGCCGGCAGCGGCTCGAAGGGCGCCCGGTAGGCCTCCTTCCAGGTGGCCGCGAGCGCGCCCGCGCTGCGGCCGTGGAAGGCGTTGCGCAGGGCGAGGATCCGGTGGCGCCGGGGCTCGCCCGCGTTGCCGTGGGCCCGGATCAGCTTCAGGGCCGCCTCGTTGGCCTCCGTGCCGGAGTTGGTGAAGAAGACCTTGCCGCCGGCCGGGGACTCGGCAATCTCGAGCAGCTCGGCCGCGAGCCGCACCTGCTGGGGGCTGGTGAAGAAGTTGGAGACGTGGCTCAGCCGGGCGGCCTGCTCGGCGATCGCCGCGACCCACGCGGGGTGCGAGTAGCCCAGGGAGTTGACGGCGATGCCGGCCAGCAGGTCCAGGTACTCGGTGCCGTCGGCGTCGGTGACGCGGCAGCCCGACCCCTCGACCAGGACCAGCGAGGGGTCCCCGAAGACGCCGAGCAGGTCCCGGCGGTAGTCCGCCAGGAGCCCGGCCTGGCCGGCGGGCGCGACGGCGGACGGTGCCGCCCCCGCGTCCGGGTGCTCCGCGCTCGTCCCCGCCGGCCCGGACGCGGCCTGGGCGCCGTCCTGCGTCGCTGCGTGCTGGTTCACGAGGCCTCCTCGGTGTTTCCTGAGCGGGTCCATCAGGACGAAGTCGGCTAGCGGCCGGGCGGCCCGGGCCTCCCCCGTGACCTGGGTGCCGATGCCGGAGTCGGTGAAGATCTCCAGCAGCGGCGAGTGCGCGAGGCGGCCGTCCACGATCGCCGCGGTCGGCACGCCGTTCTCCACGGCGGCGAGGCACGCCCCCATCTTGGGGATCATGCCCGAGGACAGGCCGGGCAGCAGGCCCCGCAGCTCCTCCGTGGACAGGGAGCTGATCAGCGAGGACGGGTCCGGCCAGTCGGCGTAGAGGCCCTCGACGTCGGTCAGCATCACCAGCTTCTCGGCCCCGATGGCCGCCGCCACCGCCGCCGCCGCGGTGTCCGCGTTGACGTTGAGGACCTCGCCGGTCAGCGTGTCGGCGGGCTTGCCGGCGGCCCGCGCGGCGTCGCGGTCCATGATCTCCGGCGCGATCGAGGAGATCACGGGGATCTTGCCGGCCTCGATCATCGAGGTGATCGCGGTGGTGTTGACCCCCACGACCTCGCCGACCAGGCCGAGGTCGGTCTCCTCGCCGTCGACCACCGTGGTGATCCGCCGGGCCCTCAGCAGGCCGCCGTCCTCGCCGGACATGCCGACGGCGTGCGGCCCGTGCTGGTTGATCAGGCCCACCAGCTCGCGGGCCACCTGGCCGGTCAGCACCATGCGCACCACGTCCATGGCCTCGCGCGTGGTGTAGCGCAGGCCGCCGCGGAACTCGGAGAAGATCCCGAGCTTGTCCAGCATCGCGGAGATCTGCGGCCCGCCGCCGTGGACCACGACCGGCCGGATCCCCACCGAGCGGAGGAACACCATGTCCTCGGCGAAGGCCGCGCGCAGCTCGTCGTTGATCATCGCGTTGCCGCCGTACTTGAAGACCATGATCCGGCCCGCGTACTGCTGGATCCAGGGCAGGGCCTCCATGAGGGTCCCCGCCTTGTCCTGGGCCACGACGTAGCGCGCCAGGGAACTCGATTCGGGCATCGTCATCTCCTAGCTCGAGTACGCCGAGTTCTCTTCGACGTAGTCGTGGGTCAGGTCGTTGGTCCAGACGGTCGCGCGCGCGGCACCCGCCCTGAGGTCGATCGCGATCTCGACGCGGCGGTCCCCGGCGAGGTCCACCAGCGAGCGGTCCTCGCCGATCGCCCCGCCGCGGCAGATCGTGACGCCGTTGATGCTCACGTCCACCCGCTCGGGCTCGTAGTCCGCGCGCGTCGTGCCGACCTCGGCGAGGATCCGGCCCCAGTTGGGGTCGTTGCCGAAGATCGCGGTCTTGACCAGGTTGGAGCGGGAGACCGCCCGCGAGACCTCGAGGGCCTGGCCCTCGGTCGCGGCGTTGACGGTGGTGACGTGGACGTCGTGGCTCGCGCCCTCGGCGTCGCCGATCAGCTGCAGGGCCAGCGAGACGCAGACCTGCCGCAGGGCCTCCTCGAAGCGCCCGCGCTCCGGGGTGACGCCGCTCGCGCCCGAGGCCAGCAGCGCCACGGTGTCGTTGGTGGACATGCAGCCGTCGGAGTCGGCGCGGTCGAAGCTGTAGGCGGTGGCCGTGCGCAGGGCGGCGTCGAGGTCCTCGGCCGGCAGCGAGGCGTCGGTGGTCAGCACCACCAGCATCGTGGCCAGGCCCGGGGCGAGCATGCCCGCGCCCTTGGCGATGCCGCCGACCGCGACCGGACCCTCCTCGGTCTCCAGCACGACCGAGGCCCGCTTGGGCACGGTGTCGGTGGTCATGATCGCCTCGGCCGCGGCCCGGTCCGCCTCCGCGCCGGAGGCCAGCGAGGACGCCGCCTCGCGCACGCCGGCGGAGACCCGGTCCATGGGCAGCTGCACGCCGATCAGCCCGGTCGAGCAGACCAGCACGTCGCCCGCGGCCGCGTGCAGCAGCTCGCCGACCTCCTCGGCCGTGCGGTGCGCGTTCTGGAACCCCTCCGGGCCGGTGCAGGCGTTGGCCCCTCCGGAGTTGAGCACGACGGCGTCCACCCGCCCGTCGGACACGACCTGCCGGGACCACTCGACCGGCGCCGCGGCGAAGCGGTTGCTCGTGAACACGGCCGCGGCGGTGAACTCCGGGCCGAGGTTGTGGATCAGCGCGACGTCGCGCCCCCCGCTGGCCTTCAGACCCGCCTCGACGCCGGCGTACTCGAACCCGGCCGCGGCGGCCAGGCCGGCGCCGGTCTCGACGGGCAGGGTGATCTCCTGGGGGTCTGCGGTCATGGCGCGAGTCCTTCCGTGGTGAGGCCGGTGGTCTCCGGCAGGCCGAGGGCCAGGTTCATGGACTGGATGGCCCCGCCGGCGGTGCCCTTGGCGAGGTTGTCGATCGCGCAGGTCACGATCGCGCGCCCCACGTGCTCGTCGAGCGCGAGCTGCAGCTCGGCGTGGTTGGAGCCCTGGACCGACTTGGTCGCGGGCCAGCGGCCCTCGGGCAGCAGGTGGACGAAGGGCTCGGCGTCGTAGGCCCGCTCCCAGGCCGCGCGCAGCTCGGCCGCCCCGACCCCGGGGGCGACCCGGGCCGTGGCCGTGGTGAGGATGCCGCGGGGCATCGGCGCCAGCGTCGGGGTGAAGCTGACCGAGACCGGCCGCCCGGCCGCGCCGGAGAGGCCCTGCTCCATCTCGGGGATGTGCCGGTGCACGCCGCCGACGCCGTAGGGGCTCATGCTGGACATCGCCTCGGCGCCCAGCAGGTGCGGCTTGAGCGACTTCCCCGCCCCGGAGAGTCCCGAGGCGGCGACGATCACGACGTCGTCGGGCTCCAGCAGGCCCGCGGCGAACCCGGGGGCGAGCGCGAGCTGGGCGCTGGTCGGGTAGCAGCCGGGCACCGCGACGCGCCGGACGCCCCGCAGGGCCTCCCGCTGCTTGGCCCCGTCGGGCGAGATGAGGAGCTCGGGCAGCCCGTAGGGCCAGCTACCGGCGTACCCCTCGCCGTAGAACCGCTCCCACGCGGCCTGGTCGGTCAGGCGGTGGTCCGCCCCGGCGTCGATCACCAGGGTGCCCTCGGGCAGCTGCGCCGCGATCTCGCCGCTGGCGCCGTGCGGGAGGGCGAGGAAGACGACGTCGTGCCCGGCCAGGCTCTCCGCGGTGGTCTCGCGGACCTCGAGGTGCGCGAGGGATCGCAGGTGCGGCGCCGCCTCGCCGAGCGGGCGCCCGGCCGAGGAGTGGGCCGTGACCGTGCGCACCTCGGCCTCGGGGTGCTGGGCCAGGAGGCGGAGGACCTCGCCGCCGGCGTAGCCGGTGGCTCCGGAGACTGCTACCGAAAAGCTCATGGAGTCACTCTACCGCAGTTTTATACAATCCGCTAAATATTTATGCATCCCGGCGCGCGCCTCCCCGCCGCCCTACGATGGGACGTGGAACACGGCACCGACCGGGAGAGGACCCCATGACCGAGCAGCGCAGCACCCCGCAGTCCATGACCGCCGTCCAGGCGCCCGCCGCGGGCGGGCCGGACGTCCTCGAGGCCCGCGAGGTGCCCGTGCCCCGCCCCGGCCGCGGGCAGGTCCTCGTCCGCACCGAGGCCGTCGGGGTCAACTTCATCGAGACCTACCAGCGCTCCGGGGTGTACGACGTCGAGTACCCCTTCACCCCCGGCGCCGAGGCCGTGGGCGTGGTCGAGGAGCTCGGCGAGGGCGTCGCGGAGCTCTCGGTCGGCGACCGCGTGGTCACGGCCCAGGCGAGCGCCGCCTACGCCGAGCACTTCCTGGTCGACGCCGCGCGCGCCGTCCGCGCCCCCGAGGGGCTCGACCCCCGGACCCTCGCCTGCCTCCCGCTGCAGGGCGTCACGGCCCACTACCTGGTGCGGTCCACCTATGAGGTCTCCCGGGGCGAGACGGTGCTCTTCCACGCGGGCGCGGGCGGCGTCGGCGGCCTGGCGATCCAGCTGCTCAAGGGGCTCGGCGCCACGGTCATCGCCACCGTCTCGACCGACGAGAAGGAGCGGATCGCGCGCGGGCACGGCGCGGACCACGTCCTGCGCTACGAGGGCTTCGGCGCCCGGGTCCGGGAGATCACGGAGGGGCGCGGCGTCGACGTCGTGTACGACTCGGTCGGCAAGGACACCTTCGAGGAGTCGCTGGGGACCCTGCGGCCGCGCGGCATGGCCGTGCTGTTCGGCGGCGCCAGCGGGCAGGTGCCGCCCTTCGACCTCCAGCGGCTCAACGCGCTGGGCTCCCTCTACGTCACCCGCCCCTCGATCGGCGCGTACCTGCGCACGCGGGACGAGCTCGAGTGGCGCATGCGCGAGCTGTTCGACGCCGTCGCCGAGGGCCGGCTGAAGGTCAGCCTCGACACGGAGTTCCCGCTGGCCGAGGCCGCGCGGGCACACCGCTACCTCGAGGACCGGCGGACGCGGGGCAAGGTCCTGCTCATCCCGTGACCGGGACCGGGCGTAACCGGGTCCGGCCTTGACCGGGAGCGGCCCCGGGTCAGGCCGTGACCGGGCCCGGGACCGGCCGGCTCGTGACCGGGACCGGCCCCGGGTCGGCTCGGCTCAGCGCACGCCCTCCTCGCGGCGCACGCGGCGCACGCAGTACACGGTCCCGGCCGTGCCCGCCGCGAAGGCGAGGACGCCGCCGCCCACCAGCAGCCAGCCGTTGCGCCGCTGGTCCGCGATGCCCGCGCTCGTGATCGGCGACATCGAGCCGGCCTCGGTCGTGCGGACCACGCGCAGCGTCCCGTCGTCCACGGCCAGCAGCGCGTCGACCTCCCGCGGGAAGTCGTCCGACTGCCCGCCGGTCTGGGTCCCCCGGAACTGCACCTGCTGGCCGGGCTGGGCCGGCGCCGGATCGCTCAGGCCGTTGTCGAAGGGCTGGTAGCCCACGTTGGAGTCGTCCGGCAGCGAGCCGGAGTAGACGCCGTTGTAGGTCTGCATCTGCAGGTCGTGGGTGAGGTCGGAGTAGGTGCCGGTGATGACCCAGGAGTGGCCCACGAAGGGCTGGTTCTCCCCCGCCGCCTGGACCGTGCGCATGCCCGTCACGAGGAGGAAGCCGGTCAGCAGCAGCGCGACGGCCACGACCAGGACGCAGATCCACCGCCAGGGCGACCTTCGGTAGGGCACCCGGCCGGTCTGCTCGTCGTCCTCGTCGAAACCGAAGAACTGCTCGCTCACCGTACTTCCTCCTCCTGGTGGGTGCGCTAGCCGCGCAGCACCGCGTCGTGGCGCGCGCGCGCCAGGTCGATGGCCGCCTCGCGGTAGCCGCTGGCCTCGTCGTTGGTCAGGGTCCGGTCCGGGGCGCGGAAGCGCAGCGCGCAGGCGACCGACTTGCGGCCCTCCTCGATTCCCGTCCCGCGGTAGTCGTCGAAGACGCGGACGTCCTCGAGCAGCTCCCCGGCGCCCTCGCGCAGGGTCCCGAGCAGCTCGGCCGCCGGGAGGTCCTCGGCGACGACCAGCGCGACGTCCTGCGTCGTCGCCGGGTAGCCGGAGATCGGCCGCGCGACGACCGGGCGGCCGGCGCCGGCCACGAGGCCGCTGAAGCTGACCTCCATGGCGACCGTCCGCTCGGGCAGGTCCAGGTCCTTGAGGACCCGGGGGTGCAGCTCGCCCGCGAAGCCCACGGTGTGGCCGGCGTCGTCGAACAGCTCGGCGGTCCGACCGGGGTGGAAGGCCTGGTGCCGGCCCTGGCGCACGGTGAGCCCGACGCCGGTGGCCTCGGCCACGATCCGGGCCGCGTCGAGCGCGTCCTGCCAGTCGTAGGCGCGCGGGGTCACGCCGGGGGCGGGCTGCGCGTCGTGGCCGGTGAGGATCGCCGCGACGTAGCGCGGCTGCTCGGGCAGGCCGGCGTTCAGCTCGTCCAGGATGCCCTGGGCGGGCTTGGCGCCCACCGGCGGGATCGAGGAGGTGCCGCTCTGCTCGCCGGGCAGGAAGACGTTGCCGGTCTCGAACAGCGCGAGGTCGCGGAAGCCGCGGGAGTGGTTGCGCTTGAGCACCTGGACGAGCCCGGGCAGCAGCGAGCGCTGCAGGTACCCGTTGGCCTCGCTGATCGGGTTGGCCAGCTTCAGCGAGCGGACGGGCTGCTCGGCGTCGGCCGTGCCGAACAGGCGGTTCTCCTCCTGCGTCACGAACGGGTAGGACAGGACCTCGGTCAGCCCGGCCGCGGCCAGGGCGTCCAGCACGCGACGTCGGGCGGCCTGCTCCACGGTCAGCCCGCGGCCGGCCGGCGGGACGGGCAGGCGCGAGGGGATGTTCTCGTACCCGACCAGGCGCGCCACCTCCTCGCTCAGGTCCTCCTTCTCCTGGAGGTCCGGGCGCCACGAGGGCACGGTGACCTGGAGGATCCCGCCGCTGCGGGCGAGCGTGCAGCCGATCTCGGTCAGCGCGCGCTCGACCTGGGCCTCGGAGAACTCCAGCCCGATCCGGGCGGAGGGGTAGCGGACCGACATCGCGATCTCGTGCGGGAACAGGTGGTCGTGGACGTCCGTGACGCCCTCGTCCGGGGTCCCTCCCGCGAGCTCCACGAGCAGCTCGACGGCGCGCTGGGCGGCCGCCGGAGCGACCTGCGGGTCCACGCCGCGCTCGAAGCGCTTGGACGCCTCGGACGGCAGCCGGTGCCGGCGGCGGGTCCGGGCGATCGAAACCTCCTCGAAGCGCGCGGCCTCGATCACGAGGTGCCGGGTCTCCCGGCCGACCTCGGTCGAGGCGCCGCCCATGACGCCGGCCAGGCCGATCGGCCCGTCGGTGTCGGCGATGACGAGGTCCTCGGGGTCCAGCTCGCGGGTCTTCCCGTCGAGGGTCACCAGCGTCTCGCCGGCCTCGGCGCGGCGGACGTCGAGGGGCCCGCGGATCTTCTCGGCGTCGTAGAAGTGCAGGGGCTGCCCCAGCTCCAGCATCACGTAGTTGGAGATGTCCACGGGCAGCGAGATCGGCCGGATCCCGGCCAGGCGCAGGCGCGAGGCCATCCAGACCGGCGTCGGCCGGGACGGGTCGATGTGCAGGACCGAGCGGGCGACGAAGCGGCTCGCCCCGCGCCTGTCGTGGATCGGGCGCTCGTCGCGGATCGACACGACGTAGCCCTCGCCGTTGTGGACGGGGGCGCGCTCGGCGAGCGCGGCGGCCGGGTCGGTGAACTCGGCGTCGACGGCGTGGCAGTACTCGCGGGCGACGCCCCGCATCGAGAACGCGTAGCCGCGGTCCGGCGTGACGTTGATCTCGGCGGCCTCGTCGTCCAGGCCCAGCAGCGGCAGCGCGTCGGTGCCGACCTCGGGGTCCAGCCCCAGGCTGGAGAGCACCAGGATGCCGTCGTGGTCCTCGCCGATGCCGAGCTCGCGCACCGAGGCGATCATGCCGGCCGAGACGTGGCCGTAGGTCTTGCGCGCGGAGATCGCGAAGCCGCCGGGCAGCACGGCGCCGGGCAGGCTCACCACGACCTTGTCGCCGGGGCCGAAGTTGTGGGCCCCGCAGATGATCCCCTGGACGCCGGAGGGCTCGATGCCCTTCCCGGTCAGGGTCTGCTCGCGTCCCTCGGGCACCACGCGGACGGTGCACCAGTTGACGGTCTTGCCGTTGGAGTGGGTCTCGGGCTCCACGGTCAGCACCTGCCCGACGACGACCGGGCCGGTGATCCCGTCGGAGGGCCGGTGCACGGCCTCCTCCTCGAGCCCGACCCGGACCAGGGTCTCCATGAGGTACTCGGCGCTGGCGTTCGCGGGGAGCGGCGCGTACTCGCGCAGCCAGGAAAGGGGGATACGCATGTTCAGATCTCCATCCCGAAGTGTTCGCTGAAGCGGATGTCGCCCTCGACCATGTCGCGCATGTCCGGCACGCCGTTGCGGAACATCAGCGTGCGGTCGATGCCCATGCCGAAGGCGAAGCCCGAGTACATCTCGGGGTCGACGCCGGCGGCGCGCAGCACGTTGGGGTGGACCATGCCGCAGCCGCCCCACTCGATCCACTGCGGGCCGCCCTTGGCGCCCGGGTGCCAGACGTCCATCTCGGCGGACGGCTCGGTGAAGGGGAAGTAGTTGGGGCGCAGCCGGATCATGGCCTCGGGGCCGAACATCTGGCGCGCGAAGTGCTCCAGCGTCCCCTTGAGGTCGGCCATGGTCAGGCCGCGGTCCACGGCCAGCCCCTCGATCTGGTGGAAGACGGGGGTGTGCGTCGCGTCGAGCTCGTCGGTGCGGTAGACCCGCCCGGGGCAGACGACGTAGAGCGGCAGGGAACGGCGGTGCAGCGAGCGCATCTGCACGGGCGAGGTGTGCGTGCGCAGCACCGTGTGCGCCCCGACCGGCTCGAGGAAGAACGTGTCCTGCAGCTCGCGGGCGGGGTGGTCGGGCTTGAAGTTCAGGGCGTCGAAGTTGTACCATTCGGACTCGGCCTCGGGGCCGTCCTCGACCTCCCAGCCCATCGCGACGAAGACGTCGGCCGCGCGCTCCTGGAGGGTGTTGACGGGGTGCCGGCCGCCGACGCCGCGGCGCCCGGCCGAGGCGGTGACGTCCACGGTCTCCTCCACGAGGATCCGCGCGGCGTGCTCCTCCTCGAGCACAGCCTCGCGGGCCTCGAGCGCCTGGGTGAGGCGCCCGCGGGACTGGCCGAGGACCTTGCCGATCTCCTTCTTGTGCTCCTTCGACAGCGCGCGCATCTGGCGGTTGACGAGTGAGATCGCGGACTTCTCGCCGGTGAACCGGAGCCTGACCGCCTTGAGCGCCTCGAAGTCCGGGGTCTCGGAGTCGATGCTGCGCAGCGCCCGCTCGACCTCCTCGGCCAGGGCCTCGCGCACGCGCTCGAGGCCGTGCTCCGGGTCGTTCTCCAGCACGCCGGTCATCCCGGCCAGGACCCCCTCGGGGTCCGGCGAGGCCACGGCGCGCTCCGGCGACGTCTCAGTCATGAACTACTCATCTCTCGGTTCGGGTTCTCGGGGCTCTGGCGGCGGGCCCCCGGCGAGTGCGCCCCGTCCGGGCGGGAAGCCGCACGGCCCCGCAGAGCATGTCCATTCTAGGGGATGCTCGGGTCCTGTCCGCCCACCCCGCCGACCCGGCGCAGCAGGGCCCGGACGATCGGCAGGTCCGCGGGGATCCACTCCAGGCCGAGCACAGCCGCCTCGTCCGCGAGCTCGACCCAGCGCAGTTCGGAGTGGTCCGCGCCCGCCGTCGGCACCCCGGCGGACACCCGGCCCGTGAAGACCCGCATCGCGGCGCGCTCGTTCAGCGGCCAGCCCTGGGGGTGCGGGCCGGTCACCTCGCCGTCGAGCCCGACGCCGACGCCGAGCTCCTCGTCCAGCTCGCGGTGCAGGGCCTCCTCGCAGCCCTCCCCCGCCTCGACCTTGCCGCCGGGGAACTCCCACAGCCCGGCGAGCGCGGCCGGGTAGGAGCGGCGGGCGACCAGCAGGCGCGGGGAGGGGGCGGCGGCGCTCAGGGGCGCGCCGACCCCCCGCACGGGAGAAGCCCGCCGCCGGGTCCGCGGGCGGCGCGGGCCGGGCGGGAGGGCCGCGGCACGACGTCGTCCCGGATCGCCGGGGCGGCGCCGGCCGGGTCCGCCGCGCTCACCGGGCGGTGCGCTGGGCGCGGGCGCTGGCGTAGAGGCACACGGTCGCGGCGGTGCCGACGTTGAGCGACTCCGCGCGGCCGTAGACGGGAACGGCGACCCGGGCGTCGGCCAGGGACTTCTCGGCCCCGGTCAGGCCGCGGGCCTCGTTGCCGAACAGCCAGAGGGTGGGCCGGCGCAGGTCCACGCCCTCGGCGGGCGGCGGGCCGTCGGCGCGCGCCGCGGCGTCGGAGAGGTCGTCGAGGTCCACGTCGCCGTGGCCGTCCGCGGCGAGGACCTGCAGGCCCGACCTGCGGCCTCCGCACGGCCTCCTTGAGGTGCAGGTCGACGCTGACGGGCAGGTGGAACAGGAGCCGGCGGTCGAGCGGACGGCCTTGGGCCCGAGCACGTCCACGCTGCCGGAGGAGGCGAACACGGCGTCGGCGCCCGCGGCGTCGGCCGCCCGGATCAGCGTGCCCGCGTTGCCGGGGTCCTGGACGCGGACCATGGCCGCGACGAGCCGCGGGGCCTGCTCCCGGCCCCACGGGTCCGCGCGCAGGACGCTGGCGGCGTGGGCGACCGCGAGCACGCCCTGGGGCGTCAGCGCGTCGGACATCGCGGCGAGGACCTCCTCGCTGACCAGGCGCGCGAAGACCCGGCGGCCCTCCACGGGCGCGGGGCTGCCCGCCGCGGCGCCGACCGCCCCGGCGAGGGCGGGGTCCCGCTCGAGCGCCGCCTCGGTCACGTACAGCGCGTCGAGGATCGGGCTCTGGGCGTGCGCGGCGAGGGCCTCGCGCAGCGCCTGCGGGCCCTCGACCAGGAAGAGGCCGCGCTTGGCGCGCTGGCGCGGGCGGGCCAGCGCGGCGACGTCCTTGACGCGGTCGGCGGTCGGGTTGATCAGGGTCCGCTCGCGGGAGAGCAATTCGTAGGTAGACACGGCGCAAGACTACCGGACGGGGCGCCGGCGGGCGCTCCGGAGCCGGGCGGTCCGGCGGGCCGGAGCCGGGGGCGCCGGACCTGGATGATCGGGAGAGGGAGCGGATACTACGACGGCGCCGTCCGCTCCTTCCGACGGGAAGGTGCGGGCGGCGCCGTCGTGCCGATGCTCTCAGGCGGCCTGTGCTCAGGCGGCCTTCGGAGCCGAGGTGTCCTCGGGCAGGTTCTGCTTCGCGATCTCGACCAGCGCGCGGAAGGCGTTGGCGTCGTTGACGGCGAGCTCGGCCAGCATGCGGCGGTCGACCTCGACCTCAGCGGCCTTCAGGCCCTGGATGAAGCGGTTGTAGGTCAGGCCCTCGGCGCGGGCGGCCGCGTTGATGCGCTGGATCCACAGGCGACGGAAGTCGCCCTTCTTCTTGCGGCGGTGGTCGTAGCTGTAGACGAGCGAGTGGGTGACCTGCTCCTTCGCCTTCCGGTACAGGCGCGAGCGCTGCCCGCGGTAGCCGGACGCGCGGTCCATGATCGTACGACGCTTCTTGTGGGCGTTGACCGCCCGCTTCACACGTGCCACGTGTGTGCTCCTAACTTCTCGAGGTCGCGCGCCTGCGCGACCGTCAATCCTTCTGGTGTGGCGGCGGGGCCGCCGGGAGGCTGAGGGCCTACTTGGCCAGCATCTTCTTGATGACCTTGGCCTGGCCGCCGTCGACGATCTGGTCGCTGGCCAGGCGGCGGGTCACGCGCGAGGACTTGTGCTCCAGGTAGTGGCGGCGGTTGGCCTGCTGACGCTTGACCTTGCCGGTCCCGGTGAGCTTGAAGCGCTTCTTGGCACCAGAGTGAGACTTGTGCTTCGGCATGGCTGCCGTTCTCCTAACGTGTTCTTCCCCCGCCCGCCGCTGGGCGTGGCCGGGTGTTCGTGCAACGACCGTTCGAGCCGCTGCTGCTGGGTGGCGCACCCGCCTCCGATCCGATGAACACCGGATCGGCGACGAGCGCGCGTGCCTCGTGGGTCGGCCCTAGTGGGCCGGACCGGGCTTCGGCGGCCGGGGCGCCGGCGCGGCCTGCTGCTCGCCGGCCGGCTGCTCGCTGGCCTGCTGCTTCAGCGCCTCCGGCATGGCGTCGGCCATGCTGTTGGTCACGGGCTCCGCCGACCGGGTGTCCACCCGCTCGCGGCCCTTGCGACCACCGGACTCGCCGTTGCGCTGCTGCTCGCGGCGGGCCTCCGCACGGGCCTCGGCCTTGTTCCGCACCGGGCCGATGACCATGACCATGTTGCGGCCGTCCTGGCGCGGGCTGGACTCGACGGTCCCCACCTCGGCCACGTCGGCGGCAAGGCGCTCGAGCAGGCGCACGCCCATCTCGGGGCGCTGCTGCTCGCGGCCGCGGAACTGGATCATCGCCTTGACCTTGTCTCCCGCGGCGAGGAAGCGCTTCGCGTGGCCGACCTTGGTCCCGTAGTCGTGATCGTCGATCTTGAGACGGAACCGGACCTCCTTGAGGACCGTGTTGGTCTGGTTCTTGCGGGCCTCGCGCGCCTTGACGGCCGCCTCGTACTTGTACTTCCCGAAGTCCATGAGCTTGCACACCGGCGGCTTGGCGGAGGGGGCGACCTCCACCAGATCAAGATCCGACTCGCGCGCCAGACGCAGGGCGTCCTCTACGCGGACGATCCCGACCTGTTCGCCGCTGGGGCCAACCAGACGGACCTCCGGGACGCGGATACGGTCATTGATGCGTGGATCGCTAATGTGATGCTCCTGTCATCGGTGGGTTTCCCCCGTACAAAACGTCTGTGGGCGACTGAGGCCATGAAAAAAGCCTCCACCCGGTCTCAGGCGAAGGCACTCCCCCGGCTCGACGAAGACGCCCCTGCGAGAGAGGCGCCGCGTGCCGCGGCGAGGACCCGGCAGCCTGAGGCCGACGCGGGTGGGAGTGGGTACTCCGCTTGAAACTCCAGACAGTCTAGCACGATGGTCCCGTGTGGTGAAGGTGGGCCTCGCCGCATCGTTTCGTCCGGTCCCCAACCGTCCCGCAGGGCGAGCCTCCCGCGAGATCCTCGAGTCCGTCCCGTGGGTCGAGCTTCCCGAGGGAGCCTCGAGGGAGCGGCGGACACACGCGGATGTGGGAAGATGCCGGTATGAGCAATTCCCCCTCCGAGGACCAGAACACCTACCGCTTCGACGCCGGGGAGCCCGCGCCGGCGCCCGAGGCCGACTCCCTGGCGGACACCGCCCGCGCCGCCCAGGCCGCGGTCGACGAGCAGCTGCGCGACATCGCGGACGTCCCCGCCGTGGAGGTCATCACCACCACCGCCGTCCACCTGATGAGCGCGGCGGCCGTCAAGTGCGGCCTGGCCGCCGAGCAGGATGCCCGGGAGGTCATGGACCTCGACGAGGCCCGCAAGCTGATCACCGCGCTGGCCGGGCTGATCACGGCCGCCGCCCCCGAGATCGGCTCCCAGCACGCCGCGCCGCTGCGCGACGGCCTGCGCTCCCTCCAGCTGGCCTTCCGCGAGGCCTCGGTCATCCCCGACGAGCGCGGCAAGGGCCCCGGCGAGAAGTTCACCGGTCCCGTCTTCTGACCCCCGGCCGACCGCGACGACGCCGGCCCGCCCCGCATCCCGGGTCGGGCCGGCGTCGTCGTCTCACCGGGTCTCAGGCCCCGCGGAGGCGGAGCTCCATCGAGTCGACGCGCTCGGCGATCACCGCATCGGCGCGGAGCCGCTGCTGGAAGGCCGCGACGGTCGCGTCCAGCGCGGCGCGGTCCAGGCCCGCGCGCACGCCGAGCTCGATCCCCAGCTCCGGCCCGGGGCCGCCGCCGGGCAGCATGCGGCCCTCGGCGTCCCGGCTGGCCACGCCCCGGCCCGGAGTCATGCCCACCGAGGCGATCAGCGGGTCCGCCGCGGCGCAGGCCTGCAGCGCGGCCTCGACCCGGGGGTCGGCGTAGGAGGGCCGCCAGTCCTCGCCCTTGGCCAGGGCCCACAGCGCGGGCCGGCGCAGCACGAAGGTCAGCTCGGAGCCCGGGTTCACCACCATGAGCTGGTTCCCGTCCTCGACCGCCGCGAGCGCCGTCTTCCGGGCCTCGGCGGCCACCGGGCGGGCCTCGGGGTGCCAGGCGGTCAGGGCGTCGACCCGCGTGAACACCGGCAGCGCCTTCCGGCCGTCCGGGGCGCTGATGCTCACCAGCGACATGTCGGCCTCCTTGTCGGAGACCAGCCCGTCCGCGGTGAGCTCGGTGCGGGAGACCTCCGCCAGGATCGGCGCGAACAGCCGGCTGCCGGCGAGCGCGGCCACGACGCCCTCCTCCGGCAGCTCCGCCCGGCCGAACCGCTCGAGGGCCTCGGCGACGCGCGCGGGGGTGCGGCCGTCGTCGCCGGGGTAGGCGTGGGTGTGGGAGGTCCCCTCCCCCAGGTTCCGCCCCTCCCAGGCCTGGCCGCCGGTGTCGGCCTCCCGCCCGGCGCTGGCGAGCTGGGCCTGGATGTGGGCGGGCAGGTCGCGCGGCTCGGCCACGGCTACTCCGGCCGTCCCGCGAGGTCCAGCGCCTCGGAGAGGGTGAACTTCTCGGCGTACAGCGCCTTGCCCACGATCGCGCCCTCGACGCCGTGCGGGACCATCTCCCGCAGGGCCCGGATGTCCTCCAGGCTCGAGATGCCGCCGGAGGCCACCACGGGCTTGTCCGTCCGGCGCGCGACCTCGGCCAGCAGCTCGGTGTTGGGCCCCTGCAGCGTCCCGTCCTTGGTCACGTCGGTGACGACGTAGCGGGCGCAGCCGTCCGCGTTGAGCCGCTCCAGGACCTCCCAGAGGTCGCCGCCGTCGCGGGTCCAGCCGCGCGCGGCGAGCGTGGTGCCCCGGACGTCGAGCCCGACGGCGATCAGCTCGCCGTGCTCGGCGATGACCCGGCGCGTCCACTCGGGGTTCTCCAGGGCGGCGGTGCCGAGGTTGATCCGGTGCGGCTTGAGGCTGAGCGCGCGGGCGAGCGACTCGTCGTCGCGGATGCCGCCGGACATCTCGATCTTCAGGTCCAGCGTCTCGGAGACGCGACGCAGCACCTCGACGTTGTCGCCGCGGCCGAAGGCGGCGTCCAGGTCGACCAGGTGCAGCCACTCCGCGCCGGCCTCCTGCCAGGCCAGGGCGGCGTCGACGGGGTCGCCGTAGCCGGTCTCGGAGCCGGCCTCGCCCTGGACCAGGCGCACGGCCTGGCCGTCCACGACGTCGACGGCGGGCAGCAGTTCCAGGCGTTCTGCGGAAGGGGACATGGGTTCCTCGATCTCTCGGTGATGATGGCGGCGCGGGCGACGCCGGGGGTGGTGTGGGCGGCGCGGGCGACGCCGGAGTGGGTGGCGGCGCGGCCGGAGCCGGGGTGGGCGGCGGCGGGCGGGTCAGCCCAGGGTGACGACGTAGCCGCCGTAGACGAACAGCGCGACGGCGATGACCCAGAGGATCACCTGGACCACGACCGGCAGCCTCTGCCGCCGGAAGGAGATGGCCCCGCCGGCGAAGAACGCGCCGACGGCCATGAGCAGCAGCCCGGAGACGAGGGGGCTCATGCGCGGCCCTCCTTGCCGGCCGGGGCGGCGTCGCGGGACGCGGGGCCCGTACCCCGGTGCGCGGCGTCACCCGGGGCGGGTGCGGCACCGCCCGGGGCGGCGGGCGGCGTCGCGGCGAGCCCGGCGGCGTCCTCCGGGGCCGTCCGGGCCGGCCCCGAGGAGGCGGTCAGGCGCCCGGTGCGCGGCAGCCCCTCGATCCAGTTGCGCAGCAGCCGCAGCCCGGCCTCCGAGGACTTCTCGGGGTGGAACTGCGTCGCGCTCAGCGGGCCGTTCTCCACGGCCGCCACGAACCGCGCGCCGTGCTCGGACCACGTGACCCTGGGCGGGTCCATCGCCTCGATGGTCTGGTCGAACTCCCACTGCTGCACGCCGTAGGAGTGGACGAAGTAGAACCGCTCGTCCTCGATGCCGCGGAACAGCACCGTGCCCTCGGGGGGCTCGACGGTGTTCCAGCCCATGTGCGGCGTCACCGCCGCGGGCAGCCGCTCGACGGTCCCGGGCCACTCACCCAGCCCCTCGGACGCGATCCCGTGCTCGACGCCGCGCTCGAAGAAGACCTGCAGTCCCACGCAGATGCCCAGCACGGGGCGCCCGCCGGCGATGCGGCGGCCGATCATCCGCGGGGCGTCCACGGCGCGCAGGGCCCGCATCACGGCGTCGAAGGCCCCGACGCCGGGCACCACGAGCCCGTCCGCGCCCAGGACGTCGGACTCCCGGCGCGAGAGCACGACGTCGGCGCCGGCGGCCTCCAGCGCGCGGACGGCCGAGCGGACGTTGCCCGCGCCGTAGTCGAGGACGGTGACGGTGGGCCGCTGCTCGCCGGGCCGGCCCTGCTCGGAGGCCCCGGCCATCAGAGCGCGCCCTTGGTCGAGGGGATGCCCTCCACGCGCGGGTCGGGCTCGACCGCCTCGCGCAGCGCCCTCGCGAGCGCCTTGAACTGCGCCTCGGCGATGTGGTGCGGATCCCGCCCCGTCACCAGCTCGATGTGCAGGCAGATCCCGGCGTGGTACGCGATCGCCTCGAGCACGTGGCGCACCATGGAGCCGGTGAAGTGCCCGCCGATCAGGTGGAGCTCGTACCCGGCCGGCTCCCCGGAGTGCACCAGATAGGGCCGCCCGGAGATGTCGACGACGGCGCGGGCCAGCGCCTCGTCCAGCGGCACCGCGGCCTGCCCGAAGCGACGGATGCCGCGCTTGTCCCCCAGCGCCTCGCGCAGCGCCTCGCCGATGACGATCGCCGTGTCCTCCACGGTGTGGTGGACGTCGATGTGGGTGTCGCCGCTGCACTGGATGTCCATGTCGATCAGGGAGTGCTTGGACAGCGCGGTGAGCATGTGGTCGTAGAACGGCACGCTCGTGTCGATCGAGGACCGGCCGGTCCCGTCGAGGTCGATCGAGACGCTGACGGAGGACTCGCTGGTCTGCCGGGTCAGGGACGCCCGGCGGTCGGCGGTGGTGGGCATGGGGCTCCTCATCGGGGGTGTGCTGGGGGGGTGTCTAGCGGCGGTTCTCGAGGTGGGCCTCGAGGCTGGCGAGGAACGCGGAGACCTCCGCCTCGGTGCCGGCCGTGACCCGCAGGCGTCCGGCGATGCCGACGTCGCGGATCAGCACGCCGTCGGCGAGCAGGTCCTCCCAGAGCCCGCGGCTGTCCCGGACCCCTCCGAAGAACACGAAGTTGGAGTCCGACGACGCGGGCTCGAGCCCCAGCTCGGTCAGGCGCGCGACGATGCGGTCGCGCTGGCGGCGGATGTCCTCGACGTTGGCGAGCAGGCCCTCGCGGTGCCGCAGCGCCGCCAGCGCCGCGGCCTGGGTGATCGCCGAGAGGTGGTAGGGCAGGCGGACGAGGGTCACGGCGTCGACCACGGCGGGCGCCGCCGCGAAGTAGCCGACCCGGGCGCCGGCGAGCGCGAAGGCCTTGCTCATGGTGCGCGAGACGATCAGCCGCTCGCGGCCGGTAAGCAGGGTCAGCGCGGTGTCCTCCGGGTCCCGGGCGAACTCGGCGTAGGCCTCGTCCACGACCACGACGCCGTCGAACTCGCTCGCGGCCTCGTAGACCGCCTCGATGACGTCCAGCCCCAGCGCCGTCCCCGTGGGGTTGTTCGGCGAGCAGAGGATGGTCACCGCCGGGCGGTGGCGGCGCACCTGCTCGGCGGCCAGGGCCGCGTCGAGCGAGTAGTCCGCGGAGCGCTCCCCCGGGACGAACTCGGTGTTGGTGCCGAGCGCCAGCAGCGGGTACATCGAGTAGGTGGGCATGAAGCTCAGGACCCTGCGACCGGGACCGCCGAAGACCTGGAGGATCTGCTGGAGGATCTCGTTGGAGCCGTTGGCGGCCCAGAGGTTCTCCTCCGTCAGCCCCTGGCCGAGGTACTCGGCGAGGGCGGCGCGCAGCTCGCGGAAGTCGCGGTCAGGGTACCGGTTCAGGCCGGTCGCGGCCTCCCGCACGGCCTCGGTGATCGCCTCGACCACCTCGGGCGGCATGGGATGCGTGTTCTCGTTGACGTTCAGGGTGTAGGGCACGTCGATCATGGGCGCGCCATAGGGCGAGCGCCCGCGCAGATCGTCGCGGAGGGGCAGCCTGTCGAGTGCATCCAGGGAATCAGTCACGCACCCATCTTAAGGACAGAAGCTCAGCCCTCGGAAATCACGGGGACGACGAGTCGCTGCCCGGGCTCCAGCGAGCCGCCGGGGAGCTCGTTGAGCTCGCCGATCAGGGCGACGGTCTCGCGCGGGTCGGCCCCGGGGTCCACCTCGCCGGCGATGGCCCAGAGCGTGTCCCCGTCCGAGACGACGATCTGCTCCGTCACCTGCGCCGTGGGCTCCGAGGTGGCGTTGGCCGTCCCGGAGGCCAGGAACACCAGCAGCGCGGCGAGGACCGCCGTGGCAGTCAGGAGGACGGGCAGGCCGATGAACACGAATCGGCCGCGCCGGGTCAGGGTCAGGCGCGGCGCCCCGTCGGGCGATCCCGGGACCATCGCGCCGGTGCGAGCGAGGGTTTGACTCATCAGATGCTTCCTTCTGGGTTGAGCGACTGAGTTCGAACGCGTGTTCGAAGTAGTACAGATGTTCTATCAGCTTTCTCGAACACTGTCGAGAAAAATAGAACATGTGTTTGATCTGCCACACCCGATCGCCTAGCCTTGAGGTAAGGCGACTGGCCGGTTCTCGCGCATGTCCGCGGGGCGCAGTCGCGGGCCGGAAGGCCTCGCGCCCCCGCACGGACGGGGGCCCGCGTCGCAGAAGTATTCGAGGAAGGGAACCCGGTGGCACACAAGCTCTCGGAAGAGGCCGCGCGCAAGCCGTTGACGGAACGGCAGGCGAAGATCCTGGGCGCCATATCCTCCTCGATCCGCGCCCACGGCTACCCGCCCTCCATGCGGGAGATCGGCGACGTCGTCGGGCTCTCGAGCCTCTCGAGCGTCACCCACCAGCTCTCCCGCCTGGAGGCGCTCGGCTACATCCGGCGGGACCCCAAGCGCCCGCGCGCCATCGAGGTGCTGTGCGAGCCCGAGTCCCCGGCCGCCGCGCCTGGGGCGGGCCCCGGAGCTGAGGCCGCCCCGCCCGCCGAGGCCGACGTCGTCGAGCTGCGCCCCGCCCCGGAGGCCGAGGACGCCGTGACCCGCGTTCCCCTGGTGGGCAGCATCGCGGCGGGCGTGCCCATCACGGCCGAGCAGCACGTCGAGGACGTCGTGTCCCTGCCCCGGCAGCTGGTGGGGCAGGGCGAGCTGTTCATGCTCGCGGTGCGCGGAGACTCCATGGTCGAGGCCGCGATCTGCGACGGCGACTGGGTCGTGGTGCGCCAGCAGAGCACGGCCGAGAACGGCGACATCGTCGCGGCGCTGCTCAACGACGAGGCCACGGTCAAGACCTTCCGGCAGCGGGACGGCCACACCTGGCTGCTCCCCCAGAACCGGCAGTACGAGCCGATCCTGGGCGACCACGCGAGCATCATGGGCAAGGTCGTCTCGGTCCTGCGCGCGGTCTAGGCCCCGGCCGCTACGCGCCGGAGGCGAGGCGCCGCAGCGCCCCGGTCACCGTCCCCAGCTGGTCCGTGGTCCACAGCGGCGGCAGGGCCGCCCGGAGGAATCCGCCGTAGCGGGCCGTGGCGATGCGGGAGTCCAGGATCGCGACGACGCCCCGGTCGTCCGCGGCGCGGATCAGGCGCCCCGCCCCCTGCGCGAGCCGGATGGCCGCGTGGTACGCCGAGACCGCCATGAACCCGTTGCCCCCGGCCTTGCTCACCGCGCGCGTGCGCGCCGAGGAGAGCGGGTCGTCGGGCCGCGGGAACGGGATGCGGTCGATCATCACCAGCCGGCACGAGGCTCCGGGGACGTCCACCCCCTGCCACAGGCTCATGGTGCCGAACAGGCACGCGTCCTGGTCCTCGGTGAACTCCTTGACCAGACCCCGCAGCGAGGTCTCCCCTTGGACCAGCACGTTCAGCTCCGAGTGCTCGCGCACATACGCGGCCGCCTGCTCGGCGCCGCGCTTGGACGAGAACAGCCCGAGCGCGCCGCCGCCCGAGGCCTCCACGAGCTGCAGGATGCGCTCGAGCTGCTCCTCCGAGACCCCGCGCGCGGGCTTCGGCAGGTCCGCGGCGAGGTACAGCATCCCCTGCCGCGGGTAGTCGAACGGGGAGCCGACGTCGAGCCCCTCCCAGCGCGGAGCCTTCTCGCCGCGCAGGCCGAGCGAGCCGGCCACGGCGTCGAAGGACTGGCCGATCGCCAGCGTGGCCGAGGTCAGCACCACGGTGCGGTCCTCGAAGAGGCCCTCGCGCAGCCGGCCGGCCACGGAGAGCGGGGCGACGTGGAGCGTCGCCGGGTCGGTGTCCGCGGCCGGGACGTAGCCCGCCCCCGGCTGCCACCCTCCCACGCGGCTGATCCACACGACCTCGAAGCGGCCGTCCGCCCCCAGCATCCGCTCGGCCAGCTCGAGCACCTCGCTGAGCCGCGAGCGCGCCATCTGCCGGCCGGCGTCGGAGTCCTTGCCGTCCGGCTTGGTGTCGGACAGGGCCGCGCGGGCGGCGTCGCGCACCAGGACCATCGCGCGGCCGACGTCGGGGACCAGGCCCGAGGGCATGAGCTCGGCGGGCTGCCCCTCGCAGGCCGACTCCAGCGCGTCCGCGGCGGAGCCCAGCGGGTCCGAGGAGGCGGAGGTGTGCTTGCGCACGCCGCGGGCGGCCGCGCGGACCATCTGCACCGACAGCGCGCCGGTGACCGCGCCGGTCACCCGGTCCACCAGCTCGTGCGCCTCGTCGACGATCACGGTCTCGTGCTCGGGCAGCACCCCGATCCCCTCGAAGGCGTTGATGGCCAGCAGAGCGTGGTTGGTGATGACGACGTCGGCCTCCCCCGCCCGCTGCCGGGCGAGCTCCGAGAAGCACTCCTCCACGAGCGGGCACTTCCGGCCCAGGCACTCGGCGGCGGTCACGGAGACCTGCCGCCACGCGCGGTCGCTCACGCCGGGCAGCAGCTCGTCGCGGTCCCCGGTGTCGGTGGTCTCCGCCCAGGAGCGCAGCCGCACGACCTCGTCCGCCAGGCCCGAGGGCGCGGCGGCCGGGTGCCCCGAGGCAGTGGCGCCCTCGGAGTTCAGGGAGAACAGCGCGTTGGGGTCCTCCTCGTCCGGGTAGCCGCCCTCGAGCTTGTGCAGGCAGACGTAGTTGTTCCGGCCCTTGAGCAGCGCCACCTCGGCCGGGCGGTCCAGCTGGTCCTCGAGGGTCTCCAGGAGGCGGGGGACGTCGCGCGTGACGATCTGCGACTGCAGCGCCAGGGTCGCGGTGGCGACGACGATCGGCTTCTCGGCCTCGATGGACCGCTGGATCGCGGGCACCAGGTAGGCCAGCGACTTGCCCGTGCCCGTGCCCGCCTGCACCAGCAGGTGCCGCTTCAGCTCGAGCGCCTGCGCGACGTGGGCGGCCATGCGGCGCTGCCCCTCGCGGCGCTGGCCGCCGGTCCGCTCGATCGCGGTGTCCAGCAGCTCGAGCGCCGGCTTCGCCCCGGGGAGGGTCTCCGGCTCCTCACCCGTGGGCGCCACCGTCTGCGTCACGAGCCGGCCACCGCGAAGTCCCCGAGCTCCGCCGCCATCTCCGGACGGACGAGGACGGACATGCGGGTGCCGCCCTCCTCGAACTCGGTGTTCAGGATCTCCGCGTCCCACGAGTGCAGGCGGGAGACCACCGCGCCGTGGGTGTAGGGCACCAGGATCTCCATGTGGACGTCCGGGCGCGGGATGCTGTCCGCGATCAGCTGCTGGAGCTCCTCGATCCCCTCGCCCGTCTTGGCCGAGACGATCGCGTGCCGGGGCTCGCGCTGGCGCAGGCGCTCGACGACGTACGGGTCCGCCGCGTCGACCTTGTTGAGCACGATGATCTCCGGGACGTTGCCGGCGTCGACCTCGGCCATGACCTCGCGGACGGCGCGGATCTGGCCCTCCGGGTCCGGGTGCGAGGCGTCGACCACGTGCAGGATGAGGTCGGCGTCGGCCACCTCCTCCAGCGTGGAGCGGAACGCCTCGACCAGCTGCGTGGGCAGCGAGCGGACGAAGCCCACGGTGTCCGAGAGCGTGTAGCCGATGCCGTCCGGGGTCTGGGCCCGGCGCACGGTCGGGTCCAGGGTCGCGAACAGGGCGTTCTCGACCAGCACGCCGGCGTCGGTCAGCCGGTTCAGCAGCGAGGACTTGCCCGCGTTGGTGTAGCCGGCGATGGCCACGGAGGGCACCTGGTTCCGACGCCGGTTGAGCCGCTTGGTCTCCCGGGCCGGCTTCATCGCGGCGATCTCGCGGCGCAGCTTGGCCATGCGGGTGCGGATGCGGCGGCGGTCCAGCTCGATCTTGGTCTCGCCGGGGCCGCGGGAGCCGATGCCCTCGCCGCCCGCGGCGCGTCCGCCGGCCTGCCGGGACATCGACTCGCCCCAGCCGCGCAGGCGCGGCAGCAGGTACTCGAGCTGCGCGAGCTCGATCTGCGCCTTGCCCTCGCGGGACTTGGCGTGCTGGGCGAAGATGTCGAGGATCAGCGCGGTGCGGTCGATGACCTTGACCTTGACGATGTCCTCCAGGGCGCGGCGCTGGGAGGAGCCGAGCTCGGAGTCGACGATGACGGTGTCCGCCCCGGTGGAGTTGACGATCTCCTTCAGCTCGAGCGCCTTGCCCGAGCCGAGGAAGGTCCCCGGGTCCGGCTTGAGCCGGCGCTGCACCAGGCCGTCCAGGACCTGCGAGCCGGCGGTCTCGGCGAGCGCGGCGAGCTCGCGCAGGGAGTTCTCCGCCTCCGCGAGGGTGCCCCCGGACCAGACGCCCGCCAGCACCACGCGCTCGAGGCGCAGCTGGCGGTACTCGACCTCGGTGACGTCCTCCAGCTCGGTGGACAGCCCGCCGACGCGTCCGAGCGCCCGGCGGTCCTCCAGGTCCAGCTGCTCGCCGTCGGCGGAGGTGTGCTCGTTCCGCGAGGCGAGCTCCTGCGCCTTGCGGTCCAGGATCGAGGCCCGGTGCTCCTCCTCCGGGGAGAAGCGTCCGAGCACGCGATCCACCGTGGCCCGCAGCTGCGCGTCACTCGGCTGCGAGGCGCGGCGGTCAGCGGGTTCGGTTGAGTTCTCGTGGGGCATAGTGCCTTTCTGATGTGCTGGCGGTCTCACCGGGGTCCAGTGATTCCTCGTACTCATATTCTATCGCCGTCGCTCGCCGGGCGTCAGTGATCGGCGTCCCCTGTGGGCGAAGGCGGGATCCGGGGCCGGGGGCCGCGCCCCTGGCGTAAGATCGTGCGTCATGGCCGAGCACTACTTCTCCTCCCAGTCCGGACGCGACTTCACCCCGCAGCCCCTGACCGTGGACCTGGCCGGGGCGCCCCGGACGGTCGTGACCGCACCCGGGATCTTCAGCCCCAAGGGCGTGGACAAGGGCACCGCGGTGCTCCTGCGGGAGGCGCCGGCCCCGCGCGGCCCGCGGATGCTGGACATCGGCTGCGGCTGGGGGCCGCTGAGCCTCACCCTGGCGCTGCTGAGCCCCGACGCCGAGGTCACCGGCGTCGACGTCAACGAGCGCAGCCTGGCCCTGACCTCGATGAACGCCGAGCGGCTGGGGCTGGGGAACGTCAGCGCGCGGCTCCCGGACGACGTCGACCCCTCGCTACGCTTCGACACCATCTGGTCCAATCCCCCGATCCGCGTGGGCAAGGAGGCCCTGCACGGGATCCTGCTGACCTGGCTCCCCCGGCTCGCCCCGGGCGGCAGCGCCTACCTGGTGGTGCAGAAGAACCTGGGCGCGGACTCGCTAGCGGCGTGGCTGGAGACAGCACTCGGCGAGGGATTCTCCGTGGCACGCCTGGCGACGTCGAAGGGGTTCCGGATCCTGCAGGTCCTCCGCGCTGGCTAGCACGCGGAAACCTGGAGGACCAACGGGCCCCACGCTTCTTCAGGCCTCTCCGAACCCGAGCATCCTCGGCGCCCCGCGCCTCTTCGAGATGCGGCGCGGGGCGGGCGAGGCCGTCAGCCGATCTTCATCTCCCCCATCTCGTCCCAGCCCTCGCCTTCCACCTGCCGCGAGATGATCTTCGGGGTCGCGGTGAGGGCTCGGCGCATCTCGCCCTCGGCGGAGATCGCCCGGCGGAAGTGCTCGGATTCGACGTGCGGCCCTGCGGCGTCGTCGTCGAAGGCTTCCACCAGGACGAACTCGTGGGGATCCTCCAGGCTCCTAGACCATTCGAACCACTTGTTGCCAGGCTCCGCCCGCGTCGCTTCGGTGAATTCCTTCACGATCGCGGGCCACTGCTCGGCTTTCTCGGCTCTGACGGGAAACTTCACGACGATCAGAATCATGGTTCTCCTCCTGGAGGATCGGGTACTGGATGGATGGACTAGGGAATCGCGCGACCGGGGCGGCGGGTCACGAGAACTGCATGCCGCCGTCGACGAGCATTGTCTGCCCCGTGACGTAGTCTGAGTCCGGGCTGGCCAGATACGAAACCAGGCTCGCGACGTCCTCGGGCACGGAGACACGGCCCAGTAAGATGTCCTGCGAGTACTTCTTCAGCGCCTGTCCCTTCTCCAGGCCCTGCTCGGCGGCGAGCTTCTCGTCGATCAGGTCCCACATCGCGGTGCCGACGATGCCGGGGCCGTAGGCGTTGACCGTGATCCCGTGCTCGGCCCACTCCATCGCGGCGCCCTGCGTCAGGCCCCGGACCGCCCACTTGGTGGCGGAGTACGGCGAGAGCAGGGCGAAGGGGCGGAAGGCCACGATGGAAGCGGCGCCGATGATCTTGCCGCCGCCGCCCTGGGCGATCATCTGCCGCGCCGCCGCCTGGTAGGAGAGGAAGAGGCCGGTGACGTTGACGTTGAGAATCCGCTCGAAGTCCGCCTTCGAGTAGTCCACGAGGGCCTCCACCTGCGCGATCCCCGCGTTGGCGACGAAGACGTCCAGCCGCCCGCCCGCCGAGACCGCCGCTTGGACGAGATCCCGGGTGGAGTCCTCGTCGGTCACGTCCACCTCCGCGGTGGTGGCCGTCCCTCCTGCCCTCCGGATGCCCTCCACTGTCTCCGCCGTGCCATCGGCCATGTGGGGAAGGTCGGCTGCGACGACGTAATGGCCATCGGCGCCCAGACGCTCGGCGATCCCCCTGCCGATCCCTCGCGCCGCTCCGGTGACAACGGCGACTGTCCGTGTGCTGCTCATGGTGAGGCTCCTCTTCGTCCTTGAAGCAGTGGGACACCAGTGTGGGCAGGTGCCCGCCGGCTGCGGAACGTTCCTTCTCATGGGGCGAGAACGGCACCGCCGCCTTCGGACGGCTCAGCCTGTGCGCAGTGTGGCGCGAGCCGCGGGCCTGGACCCCATCCGGCGGTTTCAGCCCATGCGCAGATAGCGCGAGCAGCGTCCGGCGTGCTCCCTCAGCACGGTCTCGATCTGCCGGTGCCGGTGGGCGGCGTCGGGAGCGTGGATGCTCATCGCGATGGCAGCGACCGCCATGCCCATGCCGTTGCGGACGGGCACGGCCGCGCAGGTCTGGCCGGGTAGGAACTCTTCGTGCTCCCAGGCGATGCCCCGCGCGGCTACCTCGTCCAGATGGGCTTCGATGCCGGAGGGATCCACGAGGGTCTGCGGGGTGAGCCGAGGGGTCCCGCGAGCGCGGAGGTAGACCTCGCGCTGCTCCTGCTCCATGCCGGCCAGCAGGATCTTGCCGAAGGCCGTTGCGTGCGCCGCCTCGTGAAAGCCGAAACGCAACGGGCGCAGCCGTGGATGCTTCTCGCAGTCAGAGAGGTAGGTGAGCACGATGTCCTCGCCCCGGTAGACGGCGAAGTACGCGGCGGCCCCGAGACAGCGGTGCACCTGGTCGGCGGCGTGGCGGATGGGCTGAGGCGCGATGACCCGCTGACGGAAGGAGAGGCCGAGGTCGAAGCACTTCGGCCCGAGCTCAAAGCTCCCCTGCTCCTTGAGGTGCACCAGATAGCCGGCGACCACGAGCTCTTGCAGGTGCCGGTAGACGCTGGGCAGCGGGATCTCCAGGCGACCCGCCACCTCCTTCGCGCTCGTGCTACCCGAGGCGGCCACCGCCTCCAGGACGGCGAACGTCCGCTGCACCACTGCGATCTGTGCCATCTCGGACCTCCTCGCCTTCGCCCTTGAACCTCTCGGCCCTCCCAGCCCTCGCCGGCCCGCAGTTCTCATCTCATGAGAATACCGATGGATCGACGTATCTCAGGTCACATAGCCTCGTGTCTATACGGGACGACGGATCCACGGCGGACGCCGGCCACGGGCACCTCCGCAGGAGTGCCCGCGGCATCCTGCCTATCGTCACCCGCCAGATCGATGGAGATCAGCCGAAGGAGAGCCACCATGGCGTTCCCCGCCAAGTACCCCTCGCTCAACGCCGTCCAGATGACCGACGAGGCCCGCGAGACCCTCATCCGCGTCCTGCGCGTCGCCTTTCCGCACACTTGCGTGCCCGACGGCCCCTACGAGCGCACCGCAGATCGGATCCTCGCTGAGGCTGAGGCTGAGACCTGGTTCCGCGTCGCCCTCTCCCAGGGACTGCTCTCGCTCAACCAGCTCGCGGGAGGGGACTACCGCGAGCTGGACGACGACGCGGCGCTGCGGACCCTGCGGCGGGTGGAGGGCACCGAGTTCTTCGGCTTCGTCCGCCGCACCGCTGTCCTGAACCTCTACGACGACGCCGAGGTCTGGAGTTCGCTGGGCTACGAAGGCGCCTCATTCGACCAGGGCGGCTACCTCCACCGCGGGTTCGACGACCTCGACTGGCTGCCGGAGCCTCGGATCGAGTTCCCGTCCGACGCCGTGCCACCGGAGATCGCTGCTGGCGCGGCCCCGCTGCCCCCGGGCGGCCCGACTCCGCCGGCGGACTCGGTAAATCAGCCCGGAGCGACCGCATCCGACATGGAAGAGGTGAAGAAGTGATGACCGATCAGACCCAGCCCGGCCGGAGCACCACCGGCTACAGCGTGCCCGTCGAGGAGGAGGCCGTTGTCATCATAGGCTCCGGCGCCGGCGGCGGGACCCTCGCGTATGAGCTCACGGCCCGGGGCATCCCCGTCGTCGTCCTGGAGGCGGGCCCGCACCTGACCCACGAAGACTACGTCAACGACGAGTGGGAGGCCTTCAACCAGATGGCTTGGCTGGATCCGCGGACCACCTCCGGCTCCTGGCGGATCGCGCGGGACTTCCCCAACCTTCCCGCCTGGATCGTCAAGGCGGTCGGCGGCACCACCACCCACTGGTCCGGGGCCACTCCCCGGTTCAAGGCGCACGAATTCAAGGCCCGGGGCACCTACGGCCGGATCGAGGGCGCCAATCTCCTAGACTGGCCGATCGGCTTGGAGGATCTCGCCCCGTACTACGACCGTGCGGAAAAGGCGATGGGCTCCACCCACGTCCATGGGCGCAAGCCGCTGCCGGCCAACAACAACTACAAAGTCTTCGCGGCCGGCGCCGAGAAGGTCGGCTACAGGTTCTACGCTACTGGCCCGTACGCCACCAACGCCGAGGAGTACGATGGCCGCCCGGCCTCCATCCAGGACGGCTTCAACTTCCAGGGGGACAAGAACGGCTCCAAATGGTCCACCCTGGTGCGGGAGATCCCGCGTGCCGCTGCGACGGGGCTGCTTGACCTGCGCCCGGAGTCCCAGGCCGTCCAGATCACGCACGACGCCGAGGGCCGCGCCGACGCCGTCCTCTACCTGGACGCGGAGGGGAACCTGCACCGGCAGGCCGCCGCGACGGTGTGCCTTGCGGCGAACTCCGTGGAGACACCGAGGCTGCTGCTGCTCTCCGGCACCCCCAGCTTCCCCCAGGGCCTGGCGAACTCCTCGGGCCAGGTGGGGCGGAACTACATGCGACACACCACCGGCACTGTCTGGGGGCACTTCGAGAAGCCCGTGCGCATGTACCGCGGGGAGACGATGGCCGGGCTGATCGCCGACGAGTCCCTCCACGATCCGGACCGCGGCTTCGTCGGCGGTTACTACATGGAGACCATCTCCCTTGGTCCGGCTTTCATGGCGGCCTTCGCCGACCCCGGCTCCTGGGGTCCGGATTTCACCGCCCTGCTGGACAGGTACCTCAACACAGCCGGCATGTGGGTGGTCGGCGAGGACATGCCGCAGGAGGACAACAGGGTCTCCCTCAACACCACGGTTAAGGACGAGAACGGTCTCCCCGTGCCGAATGTTCATTTTGACGACCATCCCAACGACGTCGCCATGCGCGAGCACGGCTACGCCTCCGGGGAGAAGGTCTTCGGGGCGGTGGGGGCAACCTCGACCCACCGGACGCCGCCCTATCCTTCGACCCATAACCTGGGCACCGCCCGGATGAGCAAGCAACCGGAGGACGGCGTGGTAGACGGTTGGGGACGTGCGCACGACGTGCCGAACCTGTTCATCTCCGATGGCTCGGTCTTCACTACGGGGGCGGCCGCCAACCCGACCCTGACGATCGTCGCGCTGGCGATCCGGCAGGCTGAGTACATCGCCGGTCAGCTCCGATCCGGAGGGATCTGAGCCCGCCGGACGAGGGGCGAGGTGTGGAGGCGATCTTCCTCCGGCGGGCACCGGCCCCTCTAGCATCGGAACGGAAGCCGCCCGCATCAGCTCGAGGAGGAGAAGATGAGCGCACTGTTGCCAGAGGTCGACGAAAGTCTGATTGAGGCGCTGCGCGCCGTCGTCGAGAACGTCGGTGTCCGTGCGGCGGACCGGCTGGCCTTCGCCCACGACGCCTCGCACTACCTGCTCACCCCGCAGGCCGTCGCGACGCCCACCAGCGCCGAGGAGGTCGGCGCCCTGCTCACCGCAGCACGGCGACAAGGCTTCACCGTCACCTTCCGCTCCGGGGGCACCAGCCTTTCCGGCCAGAGCGTCACCGACGCCGTCCTGCTCGACACGCGCAAGGCCTTCCGCAGCATCGAAGTCCTCGACGACGGTGCCCGGGTCCGCTGCGGCCCCGGAGCCGTGGTGCGCGCGGTCAACGCCCGCCTGCGGCGACACGGCACCAAGCTGGGCCCCGACCCCGCCAGCGAGATAGCGTGCACTATCGGCGGCGTGGTGGCCAACAACTCCTCCGGTATGGCCTGCGGCATCGAGGCGAACACCTACCGCACCCTGGAGTCGGCCGTGCTGGTCCTACCCTCCGGCACCGTGGTGGATACGGGGGCCGCCGACGCCGACGATCACCTGCGCGCGGCGGAGCCCGGGCTGCACGCGGGGCTCGCCCGGATCCGCGACGAGCTGCGCGCCGACTCCCGCAGCGCGGAGACCCTGCGCAGGCTGCACTCCATCAAGAACACGATGGGATACGGTCTGAACTCCTTCCTGGACCACACCGATCCGGTGAGGATCCTGGAGCACCTCGTGGTCGGTAGCGAGGGCACCCTGGCCTTCGTGGCGGAGGCGGTCTTCCGCACCATCCCGATCAGACCCTACGCCGCCACCGCCCTGCTGGTCTTCCCCGACTTGGCGGCGGCGACCGCCTGCCTCCCGGACCTGATCGCCTGCGGCCCCGCCACGGTGGAACTGATGGATGCTACGAGCCTGCGCGTGGCACAGAGGGACCCGGACTGCCCCGAGGAGATCTCCTCCCTGGAGGTGGCAGAGCAATGCTCCCTGCTGGTCGAGTTCCAAGAGGGAGACGAGGGCCTCCTCGAGGAGCGCCTGCGCGCCGCGGAACCGCTCTGGTCCCGTCTGGACCTCCATGCGGCCGCCGCGTTCACCACCGATCCCGCCCGGCGAGCCGCTCTGTGGCACACGCGCAAGGTGCTCTTCGCGGCCGTGGCCGGCAACAGGCCCCCGGGGACCACGGCGCTGCTGGAGGACATCGCCGTCCCGGTGAAGCGGCTAGGGGCCACCTGCTCGCAGCTCATCGAGCTGTTCAATCGGCACGGATACGCCGATGCCGTCATCTTCGGGCACGCCAAGGACGGCAACATCCACTTCATGATCACCGAGGAATTCGGCGATGATCCGAATCCGCAGGACTTTTCCCACCTGCGCCGCTATGCGCAGTTCACCGAGGAGATGGTGGAGCTGGTCCTCGCCCAGGGCGGCACGCTGAAGGCCGAGCACGGCACCGGACGCATCATGGCCCCCTTCGTGGAGCGCCAGGTGGGAGCCGATCTGTACGAGGTCATGCGGCGGGTCAAGCGCCTTGTGGACCCGAACCGCCTCCTCAACCCCGGCGTCCTGCTCTCCGAGGATCCGGATGCCCATCTCAGGGACCTCAAAGTCGCCCCGCCGGTGGAGGAGGAGGTCGACCGTTGCGTCGAGTGCGGATACTGCGAACCGGTCTGTCCCAGCAAGGACCTCACCCTGACGCCGCGAGACCGGATCGTCCTGCGCCGCGAGACGGCCCGTGCCGAGGCCCAGGGGGACCATGAGCTGGCTCGGACCCTCAGACGCGAGTACGCCTACGACGGGGTGCAGACCTGTGCGGTGGACGGCATGTGCCAGACATCCTGCCCCGTCCTCATCAACACCGGAGATCTGGTGCGCCGCCTGCGAGCGGAGGAGGCGAGCCGGGTGGAGGAGAAGGTATGGCTCGCGGCGGCCAAGTCCTGGCGGGGCGTCAGCCGCGGCGGCGGGCTGGCACTCAGCGCCGCCGACGCTGTGCCGCCCGTCCTGCCCCGTCTCGCCACCGACCTGGCCCGCGGCGTCCTGGGTGCGGAGACCGTCCCGCGCTATACGGCCGACCTCCCTGCGGGCGGGCGGCCGCGCGACCGGGTCGAGGACCCGGCGGCCGAGGCGGTGTGGTTTCCGAGCTGCACGACCACCCTGTTCGCCCCCGTCGAGGGCGGCTCCGGGGTGGGCCGAGCCTTCGGAGCCCTCTGCGAGCGAGCCGGCGTCCCGATCAGAACGCCGGAGGGCATCGGATCGCTGTGCTGCGCGACTCCCTGGAAGTCCAAGGGCTACCGGGAAGGGTACGCGCAGATGCGCCGCAGGGTGCTCGACGCCCTGGCGGCTTCCACCGAGGGCGGGCGCCTGCCCGTCGTCTCCGACGCTAGCTCCTGCACCGAGGGACTGGCCGAGATGCTTCGTTCCGCGGAGGGAACGAAGGGCGAGGCCGGCCTGGAGCGGCCGATCCGTGTGATCGACGTCGTGGCCTTCACCGCCGAGCGGGTCCTGCCGCTCCTCGTCGAGGCGGGCGAGCTCCCTGCCACGGGGAGGAGGCTCCTGCGCTCGGTAACGATTCATCCGACCTGCTCCTCCACCCGGATGAAGCTGAATGGTGCCGTGGAACAGGTGGCCGGGGCGGTCGCGGAAGAGGTGCACGTGCCCGATTCATGGGGCTGCTGCGCCTTCGCCGGGGATCGTGGGATGCTCCACCCGGAGCTCACAGCCTCGGCCACCGAGGCGGAGGCCGCCGACGTGAAGAGGCTGGGGTCCGAGGCACACGTCGCCGCGAACCGGACGTGCGAGATCGGCATGACGCGGGCCACTGGGAGACCCTACCGCCATGTCCTGGAGCTGCTGGCCGAGGCACTGAGCTGAAGGCGAGCGTGGCCCTCGTGCGACCTGGCTCCGCCGCCCAGGAGGGCTGGCTGTCACGTGGCGGAGCACGTCGCGCGAGACCGACGGGCCGGTTCAGTCGAGGACCACGCGCCCGACGAGGGTCGCGGGCCCCGAGAGCACTACGTGCTCGAGCTCGTCCGGGCCGAGGACGAAGGTGGCGCCGAGCGTGCCGCCCGGCACCTCGATGACCCACTCGTCCGGTGCGTCATCCCCCGCCCAGAAGCGGGTCGCGGCAGCCGCCGCGCAGGCGCCGGTGCCGCAGGACTGGGTCTCCCCCACGCCGCGCTCGTGCACCCGCATCGCGATGCCGCCCACCGACTCGTCCCCATCCGACTCGACCGGGACCACGAACTCCACGTTGGTGCCGTGGGGCGGCGTCGGCCGGACCCCGGGCGCCTCGGTGAGACCGAGCTTCTCCAGCTTCGCCTCCCCCGCGAGCGCCACCACGGTGTGGGGATTGCCCATCGAGATCGACAGCGCCGGGCGCGGGGTCCGCAGGCCGCGGGCGGTCACGGTCGAGTCGCTGCCGTTGTCCCGGGCCTCGTCGCCGTGGATGAACCCCCAGGGCCCCATGTCCACGGCGTACCCCGTCTCGGTCCGCGCCACAGTCTTGGCCCCGCCGCGGGTCCCGATCGTCAGGCGTCCGTCCGCGTCGAGCTCGGTGAGGCCGCGGGAGAGCAGGTAGTGGACGAAGACGCGCACGCCGTTGCCGCACATCTCCGAGATCGAGCCGTCGGCATTGCGGTAGTCCATGAACCACTCCGCTCCCGGGGCGCCCGCCAGCAGCTCGCGCCCCTCCGGCAGGCTCGCGGAGCGCACCGCGCGGATCAGGCCGTCGGCGCCGATGCCGCGGTGCCGGTCGCAGACCGCCGCCACGAGGTCTGCCTCGAGCGGGAGCCCCGCCTCGGGGTCGGTCAGCAGGACGAAGTCGTTGCCCGTGCCGTGGCCCTTGGTCAGCTCGACGCCGGCCAGCTCGCCCCAGGGCGAGGCGGCGGGGGCGGCCGACGCGCGGGGGGCGGCGGCGTCGTCGGTGGACGCGGGCGGGGTCTGGGGCTGCGTTGAAGTCACCCTCGTGATTCTAGCCGCGGCCCGGGTGACCGTCACGTACGGCGCTCGGACTCCCGGATCAGGCCCAGGGCCCGGCGCAGCTGCTCCCCCGGGTCCTCGCGGAAGTCGATCCAGGCCACCCTCGGGTCGGCGGCGAACCAGGTGACCTGGCGCTTGGCGAACTGGCGCGTGGCCACCACCGTGCCCTCGGCGGCGGCCTGGACCGTGCTGGTCCCGTCCAAGACCTCGAGGAACTGGCGGTAGCCCAGCGCGCGCGAGGCGGTGCGGCCGCGCCGGAGCCCGACGGCGTCGAGCGCGGCGACCTCCTCGAGCAGGCCACGCTCCACCATCCGGTGGACGCGGCGCTCGAGGCGCCCGTGCAGCTCGGGGCGCGGGCCGTCGAGGCCGATCTGCACGGCCGGGCGCGCGTACTCGCGGCGGGGCATGAAGGAGGCGAACGGCCGGCCGGTGAGGCGGTGCACCTCGACCGCCCTGACCAGCCGCCGGTCGTCGGCCACG
>NZ_JANAFB010000079.1 GCF_024199905.1 Rothia santali | reverse complement strand
ATCGACAGCCCGCCGTCGCCCGAGATCGAGACGACCTGGCGCCCGGGGTAGGCCATCTGCGCGCCGATGCTCTGCGGCATCGCGTTGGCCATCGAGCCGTGGAGGTAGGAGCCGATGAGCCGGCGGGGGGCCCGCGGCCGGGTGGGGCGGGCCGCCCGCGGGCGCTGGTGGTCCCGCGGCTTCGGCATGCGCGACGCCCTGTGGCTGCCCCGCCGCGCCCTGGCCGACCTCACCGAGCCACAGTTCTACGGCAACGAGTGGTCCTCCCTCGGGCTCGTCGCGGGGGTCCTGCTCGCGTGGTGGTGGACCCTGCCCGAGGCCACCGCGGCCGCGACCCTCGTCCCGGACGTCCTGGCCGCCCAGCTCCTGACGGCCTGCCTGGCCGCCTGGCTCTACGCCGGCCAGTGGTCGGAGGAGGGCTGGTACCCGACCTTCGTCCCGCTGGTCTCCCTGGTCCCGGCGGCGGTGCTCGACGCCGGCGGCGGCTGGCCCGCGATGCTGGCGGCCGCGCTCCTGGGCGCAGCCGCCGGCCCGGGGCTCGCGCGCTTGGTCGCCCGCCGCCTGCCCGCCGACTTCCACCCGTTCATCGGCAGCGTCGCCGCGATGTGCCTGCTGACGGCCGCGGGCGTGCCGGTGCTGTGGGCCGTGCTGTAACGCGACGTCGAGACGATCCGCCGGGGCCGTGCCCCGTGGTACGTTGCGCCCATGACTCACGACAACTCGCGCAACGAGGCACGGGTGGTCGAGGAGCGGCGTCGCGGAAGATGGCTGGCCATCCCCTCGCCGAGGCCCCTGCTCGAGCCCGACGCCGTCCGGCACCGCTACCCCCGGCTGCGGACCCAGGTGTTCCTGGGCATCTTCATCGGGTACGCGGCCTACTACCTCATCCGCAACAACGTGCCGCTGGTCGCGGCGATCCTGGAGACCGAGTACGGCTTCAGCGCCTTCGGCCTCGGCGTCATCACCAACGCGGCGCTGCTGTCCTACGGGTTCAGCAAGTTCCTCACCGCGATCGTCTCCGACCGCTCGAACGCCCGCTGGTTCCTGCCGATCGGCCTGGTCCTGTCCGCGATCGCCAACATCGTGCTCGCGTTCTCCTCGCTGTTGGGGGTCACGGTCGCGCTGTTCGCGGTGATCATGATCTTCAACGGGCTCTTCCAGGGCATGGGGTGGCCGGCGTCGGGCCGCGTCGTCGTGCACTGGTTCTCCACTAACGAGCGCGGCTCCAAGATGGCGATCTGGAACCTCGCCCACAACGTCGGCGGGGCGCTCGCGGGGATCCTGGCGGCGGCGTCGATCTCGGTCTTCGGCCAGTGGCAGGCGGCCTTCTGGGTTCCCGCGATGGTCTGCGTGGTGCTCGCGGTGGTGGCCTACCTGCTGATCCGGGACAACCCGCCCTCGCAGGGCCTGCCGCCCATCGCGGAGTACCGGAACAACCCGGACAAGGTCGAGAGCACGGAGGAGGAGTCCGAGGAGTCCGCCTGGGTCAGGGTCCGCAAGCACGTGCTGACCAACCGGACGATGATCAACCTGGCGCTGGCCAACGTGTTCGTCTACACCCTGCGCTACGGGGTGCTGGTCTGGGCGCCGATCTACCTCGTACAGGTGCGCGGGGCGGGGCTCGGGGAGGGGATCGCGGGGTTCTCGGTCTTCGAGCTCGCCGGCATCCCCGGCACGCTGCTGTGCGGCTGGGTCTCGGACAGGATGTTCAAGGGGCGCCGCTCGCCCGCGGGCGTGGTGTTCCTCGTCGGCGTCGCGCTGGCGATCCTGCTGTACTGGCTGCCGGCCGAGGACGAGCCGCTGTGGCTCGCCTACACCGCGCTGGTGCTGATCGGCGGGCTCATCTACGGGCCCGTGATGCTGATCGGGCTGCAGGCGCTGGACCTCTCGCCGCAGCACGTCGCGGGGACCGCGGCGGGGTTCACGGGGCTGTTCGGCTACGCCCTCGGGGCCACGCTGGCCTCCTCCGGCGTCGGGTTCATCGTCCAGCGCTTCGGGTGGGACCAGGCCTTCGTCTTCATCCTGGCCTGCGTGGGCCTGGGCATCCTGTTCCTGCTGCTGGTCAACGTGGACGAGAAGAGGATGGTGCGGCGGGCGGCCGAGCGGGACGCGTAGGCCGGCCGGGCATAACCCGGACCGCCAGGCGGCGGGCCCGGCCCGGGAGCTGACCGAGCCGGCCTGGCTGGCGGACGAGTACCGCCGCTCGGGGAACCTGCTCCGCGCCGACGACCGCTCCTACCGGTTCGTCATCTCGGCGGTGCTGACGTGCACGCGCTGGTTCTTCGAGGCCGTCGGCGGCTTCGACGAGACCTTCCAGCAGTACGGCGGCGAGGACTGGGAGTGGGCCCACCGCGCGTGGGCGCAGGGCGCGCTGCTGGCCCACGAGCCGCTGGCCGTCGCCTGGCACGACGGCCCCGACTGGGCCGACCGCTCCCCCGCCGACGCCCGCCGGGCCAAGAACGCCGAGACCCTGGCCCTGGCCGACCGGATCCCCGTCGCCGGGTCCCGGGGGCGCGCCCTGACGCCCACCCGCCCGGAGCACGTGGTGAGGCTCCAGGGGCCGCTGAGCCCGGCGGCCGCCTTCGTG
>NZ_JANAFB010000078.1 GCF_024199905.1 Rothia santali | reverse complement strand
GGCCAGCGCAGCGCGCGGGCGGCCAGCAGGGCGCGCGGGACGCCGATCAGGAACGCGGGCGAGGCCCCCCGCAGCGCGCGCGTGAGGCCCTTCAGCCCCAGCCCGGTGTCCGCGACCACGATGACCGCGCCCAGCTTCAGGCACGCGTAGATCAGGGTGGTCAGCCGGGAGCCGGGCGGGACCATGAGCGCCACGCGGGTCCCGCGCTCGACGCCGGTCTCGTGCAGCACCGCGGCCGTCCGCTCGACCTCGGCGGCGAGCTCGCGCCAGGTCAGCGAGCGGGCCACCGGAGAGACGCCGTCCCGGCCCGGGCGGCCCATGTCCACCACGGCCGGGACGTCCTCCTCGGCGCGCTCCTCGAGCTCCGCCAGCATGGGCCGGTCGCCGAGCGAGAGCGGGGCCTCCGCCTCGTCGGCCTCGCGCCGGGCGGCGTGCTCGGCGACGACGTCGCGCGCGCCCGTGAAGCGCTCCGAGAGCCACGCGAAGATCGGCGCGGCGATGTCCTCGTCCTCGGCCACGAGGTGCCCGGCCTTCTCGAACCGGTGCACGGTGGCCGCCGGCATCCGCTCGAGCAGGTCGTCAAAGTAGCGCTGCTGGAAGACCGGGTCGTGCGGGCCCCACAGCACCAGGCCGGGCAGCCCGTCCGCGGCCACGGCCGCCGCGATGCGCACCATGTCCGGGTGGGAGGGGTGCTCCGCCACCGCGGGGATGTCCGCGACGAACCCGCGGATCCCGTCCCGCCGCTCGGCCGTGAGGTACGGGCTGCGGTAGGCGGCCTTGACCTCGGGGTCCCAGGGGCGCCGGTGCAGGCCGAGCGTCACGTCCAGGAACGCGGTGGTCCCGCGCGTCCCGGGCCCGTGCACGGCCGGTGCCAGGGCCAGCTTGAGCGCCCCCGGGACCTCGGCGCCCTCGGGCTGGAACAGCGCGGTGTTGGTCAGGATCCGGCCCGCGTGCAGGGCGGGGTGCGCGGCGCCCCAGCCCTGGGAGACCAGCCCGCCCCAGTCGTGGGCCAGGGTCACGACGCCGTGCTCCCCGGCGGCGTCGTCCAGCCCGATCGCGGCGGTGAAGTCGCCGAGGTCCGCGATCCGGTCGGCCAGGCCGCGCTGCAGACCGGTCCGCTCGGAGAAGCCCATCTCGAGCTGGTCCACCGCGACCACGCGCCAGGGGCGGTCCCCGGCGTCGGCCCCCGCGGCGACCACGCGCCGCCAGAGGTAGGACCAGGTCGGGTTGCCGTGGACGCAGAGCACGGTGCCCGCGGGCGTGAGGCCCCGGCGCTCGAGCTCGCCCAGGTTGTCGAGGTAGTTCCAGGTGCGCTCGGCGCCGGCGTCGACGCCCGCGGTCGAGACGACCCGGACGCTGCGGCTGTGCTCGCGGGACACGCCGGGCCAGCCCCGCAGGGGCATGGCCGGGGAGGGGCTGCGCGGCGCGGGCCGCTCGGCGGATCGCTCCGGGCTCGGGTGGGTGCTGGCCATGGGTTCCTCTCCCGCGGGGGTGGTGGTCAGGGTGCGGCGTGCGCTGCCGGTCGGTCGCCTGGAGGAGCGCGGCGCGCTACCAGGCGATCTCCATCAGGGCGGTGTTCAGACCCGAACCCACGCCCATGCACAGCACGCGCTGGCCGGGGCGGAGCCGCTCGGCCTCGAGCGCGAGCGTCATGGGCAGCGCGGCGGCGGCGACGTTGCCCCAGTAGGGGAAGGTCACCGGGATGCGCTTCGGGTCGACGTCGATCGCGTCCACGATCGCGTTGGTGTGCGAGGTGGAGATCTGGTGCGTGACGTAGGTGTCCATCTCGGTCCAGTCCCAGCCGTCCTCGTGCGCCTGGTCCCAGGCGTCGGTGACCAGCTTCAGGCCGTGCTTGAGCAGGCCCGTGGCGTCGGTGCTCATGCCCTCGCCGGCGTTGCCGCCGATGCACAGGTCCTTGTGCTCGGTCCCGGCCCGGGAGACGGAGCCGAGGATCCGGTGGCCCTCGGGGTGGCGGTCCGCGCGGCCGATCACGGCGGCGGCCGCGCCGCTGCCCAGCGTCAGGGTCGCGAACTGCATCAGGACGTCGTCGCGGGTCGCGGACGGGTCGTCCAGCATCCGCAGCGCCGTCTCGTGCCAGGGCGAGGGGTCCTCGCCGCACACGATCAGCGCGTAGTCGATCGCGCCGGCGTCGATCATGGACGAGGCCACCGTGACGCCGTTGACGAAGCCGAGGCAGGCGTTGGTGATGTCGAAGTTCAGGGCGTGCCGGGGCAGTCCCAGGCGGTCGTGCACGCCCACGGCCACGGCGGGCTCGAAGTTGTCACGGGTCACCGAGGCGTTGATGAGCAGGCCGATCTGCTCCGGGGCGACGCCGGCCTCGTCGAGCGCTGCCTGCCCGGCGCGGGCGGCCCCGTCGTCGAACGTGCTCTCGGGCCCCCAGTAGCGCCGCTCGCGGATGCCGGCCAGCCGCTCGAGGAGGCCCTTGGGCATGCGCAGTCGCTTGTAGGTCTGCTTCAACCGATCATCGAACTGGGAGGAGGGGACGACCTCCTCGGCCTCGACCCTGGTCACCGAGAGGAGCGCAGAGTTGCGATGGCGGATGGATGAATTAGCGGTCAATGAATCGAGCCTTCTGCCGGGATGTGCTGTGCTGCGAGCGACGGGCGCCTGTCGGGCGCCCACAGGCCAACTCTACAACTTGCACGAGATGCAACCTCCCATTTCATCGGCGGCTCAATTCCTGGGCCCGGCCTGGGAGCGGGCGGGTGTGAGCCGCGGCATGCCGGGGCGGACGCGGCCGCGCGGGGCCGGGGCGCGGCGGGCGCATGACGGCGGCGCGGGCGGGCCACGGTAGAATCGGGCCTCGTCCGAGCGGCCGCCCCGAAAGGAAGTGACGTGCACCTCAAGACGCTGACCGTGCGGGGCTTCAAGTCCTTCGCCTCGACCACGTCGTTCGAGTTCGAGCCGGGCGTCACCGCCGTCGTCGGCCCCAACGGCTCCGGCAAGTCCAACGTGGTGGACGCGCTGGCCTGGGTCATGGGCGAGCAGGGGGCCAAGTCGCTGCGCGGCGGCAAGATGGAGGACGTCATCTTCGCCGGGACCTCCGGCCGGGCGGCGCTGGGCCGGGCGCACGTCTCCCTGACCATCGACAACTCCGACGGCGTGCTGCCCATCGAGTACTCCGAGGTCACGATCTCCCGGACGCTCTTCCGCTCGGGCGGCTCGGAGTACGCGATCAACGGCGCCCCCTGCCGCCTCCTGGACATCCAGGAGCTGCTCTCCGACTCGGGACTGGGCCGGGAGATGCACGTGATCGTGGGCCAGGGGCAGCTGGACCGGATCCTGCAGGCGACGCCGGAGGAGCGGCGCGGCTTCATCGAGGAGGCCGCGGGCGTGCTCAAGCACCGCCGCCGCAAGGAGAAGACCCTGCGCAAGCTCGAGTCGATGCAGGCCAACGTCTCCCGGCTCGAGGACCTCACGGCCGAGGTCGGCCGCCAGCTCACGCCGCTGGGCCGCCAGGCCAAGGTCGCCCGCCGCGCGCAGCGCATCCAGCACGACGCCCGGGACGCCCGCGCCCGGCTCTTCGCCGACGACTGGGTCCAGGCCTCCACGGCGCTGGAGTCCGACGCGACCGAGCTCGAGCGCCGCCGCGCGGAGCTGAGCCGCGCCGAGCGGGAGAACGAGCGCC
>NZ_JANAFB010000077.1 GCF_024199905.1 Rothia santali | reverse complement strand
GCCCCCCACCCCCCGCCGAGGGGACCGCCGCCGGCGCCGCCCGCACCTCGACGGGCCTGCGCGAGTGGGCCGCGCGCCACCCCCGCACCGGGGCCGACGCCCCCGCGACCTCGGGGCAGTCCCGCCTGTGGTTCCTCCACCGGCTGGACCCCGCCTCGGCCGAGTACAACGTGGTGCTGCGCATCGCGCTGTCCGGGTCGCTGGACGCCGGGGCGCTCGCGGGCGCCGTCGGGGACCTGGTCGAGCGGCACGAGATCCTGCGCACCGTGTTCCCCGACGCCGGGGGGCGCCCGGTCCAGCGCGTCGTGCCGGCGCCGCCGGACCTGCTGGGCTCCGAGCCCCTCGATGCGGGTGCCGGATTCGACCTGACCGCGCAGATCCCCTTCCGCGCCGCGCTGGTCCCCACGGGGCCCGAGGCGTGGCGCCTGGAGCTGGTCCTCCACCACATCGCGACCGACGGGGCCTCCCTAGCGCCGCTGACCCGCGACCTGGCGGCGGCCTACAGCGCCCGCGTGAGCGCGCGCCGCGGCTGCAGCGGCGCCTGCCGGTGCAGTTCGCCGACGTCGCCCGGCGCGAGGAGGCGGAGCGCGACGCCGCGCCCGGCACCCCGGACGCCCCGGACGCGGCCCTGACCCGCTGGACCGAGCGCCTGGCCGGCGCCCCCGCCGAGCTGGACCTCCCCGCGGACGGCCGGCGCCCGGAGACGGCCCATCAGCCGGCGGGGCAGCTGGGATTCGAGATTCCGGCCGAGATCGCCGGGCAGGTCGCCGCGGCCGCCGCCGGCAGCTCCGCGACCGGGTTCCACGGGTGGCTGGCCGGCCTCGCGGGATACCTGGCGCGCATCGGGGCGGGGGAGGACGTCGTCGTCGGCGTGCCCTCGGCCGGGCGCACCGACCCCGACGTCGCCGACCTCATCGGCTTCTTCGTCAACACCCTGCCCCTGCGGCTGCGGGTCGAGGGGCCCGGCACGAGCATGGCCGACCTGGTCGGGCGGGCGCGCGAGGCCGCGCTGGCCGGGATCGAGGACGAGCGCGTGCCGTTCGAGGCGATCGTCGAGGCCGCCGCGCCCCCGCGCCGCCTCGGCCGGAACCCGCTGTTCCAGACGATGCTCTCGGTCGAGGAGCCGGCCGGCGTCGTCCTGGACCTCCCGGGGGTCGAGGCGGAGCCCCTCGACTCCGAGACCACCGGGAGTGCCAAGGTGGACCTGTCCTTCACCCTCCGCCCGGAAACCGCGGGCGGTGCGGGCGGCGTGCGCGGCGTCCTGGAGTACAACGCGGCGCTGTTCAGCGAGCGCGCGGCCCGCGGGCTGGTGGAGCGCTGGATCGCCTTCCTCGACGCGGCGTTCCGCGATCCGGGCGCGCCCGTGCTGGACGTGCCGATGGGCCCCGGGCCGGAGTTGACGCCCTGGGCCGCGGCGGGTGAACCGCAGCTGCCGACGGACGCCCCCCCCGGGGCCCCGCGAGGCGGAGGCCCTCCGCGGCCCCGCCTCCGGCTCACTCGAACAGCCGCTGCCCCACCATCGTGTCGCCCTCGCGGAGCCCCGGCGGCACCGCGAACAGGGCCGAGGCCTCGTGCTGGAGGTACTCGGTCAGGGCGTCGTGCTGCGTCATGCGCTGGAGGATCGGGTAGAAGCCGGCGCGGGGGTCGCGCACGTAGGCGATGAAGAACAGCCCCGCGTCCAGCCGGCCCAGCGAGTCGTTGCCGTCGGTGTAGTTGTAGCCGCGGCGCAGCAGGCGGTGGCCGTCGTTCTGCTCGGGGCTCACCACCGCGACGTGGGAGTCCGCCGGGACCGCCGGGCGGCCGCCCTCGCCCGCGGCGTCGTAGTCCACGGCGTCGAACTCGTCCTCGGGCGCGGGGTCGGCGACCGAGAGCGGGGCGCCGTAGCGCTTGTCCCGCCCGATCACCTCCTCCTGCTGGGCCAGCCGGACCCGGTCCCAGACCTCCAGGTGCATCCGGATCTTGCGGGCCACGAAGTAACTGCCGCCGGTCAGCCAGCCGGCCGCGGCGTCGTCGTCCGCCTGGACGCGGACGTGCTCCTCCAGGGCCTCGGCCTCCTCCGCCTTGACGTTGGCCGTGCCGTCCTTGAAGCCGAAGAGGTTGCGCGGGGTCTCCTGCGAGGCGGAGGTGGAGGAGGTGCGGCCGTAGCCGATCTGGCCCCACCGGAGCCGGGCCGTGCCGAAGGCGATGCGGGTCAGGTTGCGGATCGCATGCACGCAGACCTGCGGGTCGTTGGAGCAGGCCTGGACCAGCAGGTCGCCGTCGCCGGAGCCCGCCTGCAGCCTCTCGTTGGCGAACTTCGGCACGCCCTCGGCGAGGACGCCCGGCATGCGGTCCCGAAGGCCGAAGCGGTCGGCGCCGCCGGCGTCTGCGAACAGGGTGGCGCCGAAGCCGAACGTGAGGCTGAGCCCGGCCGGCGGGTAGCCCCAGGCCTCTCCGGTGTCCCGGGGCGGGGCCTGCTTGTTGGCGCTGGGCTCCCCGCCGATCAGCTCGCCCGCGCACATCTGCTCGGCCGCGGTGGTCCACTCGGTCAGCAGCGCCTTGAGCTCCGCGACGTCGTCCGTGGAGACGTCGAAGGCCGCGGTGTACATGTTGTCCTGGGCGGGCGTGGTGATGCCCTGCTGGGTCTCGCCCCGGAAGGGGTAGGCGAGGGTCCCGGGGTCGCGCCCGGCCGCCTCCCGCTCGGCCAGCGCCCGGCCCGCGACGCCGCCGCCGAACCCCGCGATCCCCAGGGCGCCCGCGATGCCCGCGCCGGCCACCAGGCGGCGGCGGCAGAGGCCGCGGGAACGGCCGGCGGTCGCGGCGGCGTCGTCGGCACCCGCCGGCCCTCTTTCCTCTTGCTCCGCCACGGCTAGTGCAGCACCGTCCCGGCCACCTGGGACAGGGGCTCGCTCAGGCCGTTCACGGCGTCGGAGAACTCGCGCTGGGTCTCGGTGTAGTCGGCGTCGGAGGGGGCCTCGCCCATCGCGTCGTCCTGCACCGCGGCGATCCGGTCGTAGGGGGCGTAGAGCGCGTTGCCCTCGGCGTCCGTGCCGGTGGACTGCGCGGCGATCAGGCCCTCGACGTCCTGGAACCGCTGCTCGATCGTCCCGGCGAGGTCCGGGTCCTGGTCCTTGACCAGGTCCGCGACGTTGCCGTAGGCGACCTGGGCGCCCTCCAGATTGGCCTGGAAGTCGTACAGGTCGGTGTGGGAGAAGGTCTCCTCCTCGCCCACGATCTTGGAGGTCGCGACCTCCTCCAGCAGGCCCGAGGCGCCGTCGACGACGTCGGAGAGCTCCAGCTGGAAGGCGCCGTCCGCGCCGTCGACCTCGCCGTAGACGAGGTCGTAGAGCTTCTGGGTGTCCTGGTCCAGCCGGTCCGCGGCGGCCTGGCGGTCGGCGTCGGAGGTGAACGTGAACCCGGCGGCGTCGTCGGTGAACAGGTCCGCCTCGATGCGGTGCCAGCCGGTCCAGTCCCTCAGGACCTCGGGATCGTTGGGGGCCTTGCCGGCGTCGGCGGCCAGGTCCTGCACGCGGGCGTCCATCGAGGCGTCCAGGTCGCCTGGCTCCTCGAGGCCGAAGGACTCGGCGGTCGGCTCGATCCGCTCGTAGTGCTGCCGGGCCAGCGGGTACAACGCCCGGGCCCGCTCCGTGTCTCCCGAGGTGTAGGCCCGGTTGAACTCCTGCGTGGCGGTGACCAGCTGGCCCACCTGGTCCTTGACGTAGGAGGTGTAGTTCGCGACCGCCTCGTCCTCCGCGGCCTGGACGTCGCCGGAGACCTCGACGTCGTCGCCCTGCGTCACCGTGAACTCGGCCAGCCCCACGAAGTCGCCGACCATGTTCGGCTTGCAGGCCGTGTAGTACGTGCCCTCGGGGAGGGCCGTGGTCAGCTCGGCCGTGGTGCCGGGGCCGATGTTCTCCTTCTCCGACTCGATCTGCAGCTGGTTCTCCGCGAGCACCTCGAACTCGTTGGGCACGCCGCCGCTGTTGGTGATCTCGAAGGCGACGCGGCCGGCGGGGACGGTGGCGGGGTCGGCGGTGCACGAGTCGTCGGTGACGGTCACGCTCACGCGCTGCGCCTCGCCCTCGCCGGAGCCCTGGCTCTGGTCCGAGGAGGCGGAGCTGGCCGAAGATCCCGGGGCCGTCCTGGACGGCGTCGCGGCGCAGTACGACCTCGGCCCGGCCCGCGGCGGCGTCGAGCAGCTCACGGGCGGGGTGCGGTACCGGGAGTTCGAGGGCGGCG
>NZ_JANAFB010000076.1 GCF_024199905.1 Rothia santali | reverse complement strand
ACGGCGTCCCTACACGGCGAACCCGGCCGGGAACGGATCGGTCGGGTCGAGCGTGTACTGGGCCGTGCCGGTGATCCAGGCGCTGCCGGTGATGACGGGGACGACGGCGTCGCGCCCGGCCACCGCGCGAAGTTGGCGTGCCACGGCTCCTCGAGCTGCGGGTCCACGACCGGGTAGCCGGCCTCGCGGCTCGCCTCCGCGGCGGTCTGCGCGACGTCGACCTCGGGGCGGTAGCTCTGGTTGTCGGGCCGCGGCTGGAGCCAGACGAAGGGGAGCGTGATGGCCAGCAGGGCCACCATCGTGATGATGATGGCGCGCAGGGGCGTGTTCAGCCGCTTGGCCTGCTTCTCGGTGATCTGCGGGACGACCCGCTGCTGGTCTTCATCGCTCGCATCGTTCACGTAGGTCATTGTGCCCCACGCCGCGGGACGCTCCAAGCCGCCGCACGCGGTGGCCGGGCCGCGTCGGGCTCGGGACGCCGGCGGGATCCGGGGCCCGCGGGGGCACCGGGCCCAAATCAACCGGGGCGGATGCCGCTCAGCCAGTATGCTGAACACCGAAGCCATTCACCGGCGTCACCGAGGCCCGCGCGGCGTCGGGCCGCACCGACACCACTTCGAAGGCGAGGACTCCCGTGTCATTCCCGTCCCATCCCTCAGAACAGAACAATCAGGCCGACCGGAACCTGGCGCTCGAGCTCGTGCGCGTGACCGAGGCCGCGGCGATCGCGGGCGGCCACTGGGTCGGCGCGGGCGACAAGAACGCCGCCGACGGCGCCGCCGTGGACGCGATGCGGACCATGCTCTCGACCGTGCAGTTCAACGGCACCGTGGTCATCGGCGAGGGGGAGAAGGACGAGGCCCCCATGCTCTACAACGGCGAGAAGCTGGGCGACGGCGAGGGCCCCGCGCTCGACGTCGCGGTCGACCCGATCGACGGCACCCGCCTCACCGCGCTGGGCATGAACAACGCCCTGTCGGTCATCGCGATGGCTGACGGCGGCTCCATGTTCGACCCCTCCGCCGTGTTCTACATGGAGAAGATCGTGACCGGGCCCGACGCCGCCGACCTCGTCGACCTGCGCCTGCCCGTCAAGCAGAACCTCCACCTGGTGGCCAAGGCCAAGCGCAAGAAGGTCAACCAGCTGACCGTGTGCATCCTGGACCGGCCGCGCCACGCCCGCCTCGTCGAGGAGGTCCGGGCCACCGGCGCCCGGACGCGGATGATCATGGACGGCGACGTCGCCGGCGCCATCGCCGCGTGCCGCGAGAACACCGGCGTCGACGTCATGCTGGGCATCGGCGGGACCCCCGAGGGGATCGTCAGCGCCTGCGCGATCAAGGCCACGGGCGGCGTCATCCAGGGCCGCCTGGCCCCCGTGGACGACGAGGAGAAGCAGAAGGCCATCGACGCCGGCCTCGACCTCGACGCCGTGCTGACCACCGACGAGCTGGTCACCAGCGACAACTGCTTCTTCGCGGCGACCGGCCTGACCGACGGCGACCTGCTGCGCGGCGTCCGCTACTCGGGCTCGCGGATCCACACGCAGTCGATCGTGATGCGCTCGCGCTCCGGCACCGTGCGCATGGTCGAGGCCGAGCACCTGGCCAGCAAGTGGGAGCGGTACGAGCGGTAGCTCAGCCTCCCGCCGCCCTCCGGCGGTCCCCGCCCCGGAGCCCTCGAGCGCCCCGGTCCGCGTCCCCCGCGGGCCGGGGCGCTTGCGTGTCCCGGGCCCGGGACCGGGCCCGACGGCGTACGGATCGGCGCCCGGCGTCGGACGGCGCACCGACCGCGCGCCGCCCGGCCGGCCTCGGCAGGGCGGAGGATCCGAGGATCGCGCGCAGGTCCTGTGGGACCCGGGCCCCCGGCGGTGCGAGGGAGGGGTCGATCTGCTGCAGCTGGGCGTCGGCGACCTGCGCCGCGCCCAGGGCGAAGTCCCGCTCCGGCATGGCCCACACCCGGTGGGCGGCCCGGGATCGCTCGCTTCTCGGGGAGGACCACACGGGGCTGCCGCGCCCGGTGGACCGGGCGTCCGCGACCGCGCAGAGGGCCTCGAAGCTGGCCGAGCGCACGGGCGAGCCGAGGACCCGGGGCCGCTGGGCGAGCTCGATGTGCATCTCGCGGAACGCCGCGTGCAGCGGGGCGCGGGGCCCGCCGGACGCGGCGGCGAGGCCCTCGCGCCGGACGGACTCGTAGCTGCGCATGAGGTCCTGAACGGTCCGGTCGAAGGCGCTGGCGCGCTGGAAGTGGGAGCCGATGAGCGCCAGGACGGCGGGGACGGCGGCCGCCGCCCAGTCGAGCTGGGACCGGGAGACCACGACCACCGGGACGGTGAAGAGCGCGGCCAGGCTGACGGTGTCGAGCCAGCGCGACGTCGCACCGGCCCGCAACCGCGACCTCAGGGCGACGACGCCGACCTGCAGCTGCGCGCCCCCGATCGCGAAGGACAGCACGCACGCCGCGGCGATGACCCCGCCGAAGGCGATCAGGTCCTCCACCTCGGCCTCGCCGGAGGCCTGGAGGAGGACCAGCGTGAGGGCCAGGAACGCCGAGACCGCGGCGAGCACGACCTGCACGAGCGTGGCCACGACCCAGATGCGCCGGGCGACCCAGCGCTGGAGCCGGGCGAACAGGTGCCGGGGCAGCGAACGGTGCGCGTAGACGGCGCCCGCGACCACGGCCACCGCGGCCAGCGGCAGCGTCGCGACCTCGGGCAGCCACCGGTCGAAGCTCTCGGGCCTGACCTCGTTGACCGTGAGGAGGACGACGCCGGCCGCGGCGAGCAGCAGGCCCGCCGCGACCTTCAGCGAGTGCGCGGCGTCGGGCCTGCGGGGGAAGTACTCGAACTCCTCGAGCAGCTCCGCCAGGGGCGACCACGGCTCGTCTCTCATGCTCCGATGCTACTGGGCCGCGCCCTCACGGCCGTGGCGGGGAGGGGACGAGTCGCGTCGGTCGGGGACGAGCCGCGTTGGTCAGGAACGAACCGCGGCGGTCGGGGACGAGTCGTGTCCGGCGGGGCGGCGCTATCCCCGCGTGCCCCGGAGCCGCCGGGCGAGGGCGGCGCCGGCCCGGCGCGCGGCGGGGACGGCGCGGCTACCGGCGGTCCGCACCGCGGGCAGCACCCTCGTCCGCAGGAACGGCACGGCCTTCTCCTTGCCCGCGTACGCGAGCCGGAAGGCGCGGTAGCCGGCCGCGCTGACGGGTAGGTCCCAGGTCCCGGGGTAGGTCACGGGATAGCCGCCGAAGGACTTCTTGAACTTCGTGAACCCCGCCCACTCGTGCTCAGGCTCGCCCTCCGGCGCGATCCCGAACATGTCGAAGCGGGTCAGCCCGCGCTCCTTGGCCTCCAGCATCATGTGCGAGACCAGCGGGTTGTTGGCGCTGAGCCGGCGGTGCTCGAAGGACATCGAGGCGTGGGCGTAGGTGCGCGTGTCGTCCGAGTCGTAGACGAGGGCGGCGCCGATGGGCTCGTCGTCGAGCTTCGCCAGATACAGGGTCGCCGCGCCGTTGGGCAGCAGCGACTGGGCCGCCTGGATCAGGTAGTCGTCCTTCTGGCGGTTGAAGCCGACCCGCTCGGCCGTCCTGCCGAGGTAGCGGGTCAGCACCGCGACGTCGTCCGGGCGGTGGGAGGCCTCGAAGGTCACGCCCTTCTTGTGGATGTTGCGGTGCAGGTTCCGGTTGGTCGAGGTCATGCCCTTGAGCAGGGCCTCCTCGTCCTGGGTCAGGTCGACCATCCAGGTGTGGCTCGGCTGGATCTGCCGCGGGGAGAGCCGCAGCCCCCGGCGCCGCAGCTCCCGGGCCCCGTCGGACCCCTCGGGGAAGACGGCGGGGGAGGTCGGCTCGATCCTCACGAACAGGCAGCCGGCCGAGCGGGCGACGCCGCGCAGCTCGGCCAGGGCGGCGTCGAAGGCCTCCGGGGAGTCCGCGTCGGGGCCGTACGGGCAGTACAGGTAGCGACCGGTCCGGCCGCCCTCCAGCGTGGCCAGGTAGGCATAACCGGGGCCCTCGCCGCGGAACACCTCGTGCCCCAGATCGCGCTGAAAAGTGGCCCAGGCCTCCGACTGCAGAAAATTCGTCATGGGCTCCACTGTAACCGGGGACGGGGCCCCGGACTGAACCGCGGCCGCGGCCCGCGGCACGAGGATGTGGAGACCCGAGGGCCCTCGCGGGTCGGTGTCTCGCCTAGTCATGCGGAAGATTGGTCTCGATTGAAAGCATTCCGCCCCTTCCGCGCCCGCAGGATTTCTCACATGATG
>NZ_JANAFB010000075.1 GCF_024199905.1 Rothia santali | reverse complement strand
GACCGCGCCCACCGGCTCGCCGAAGGCCTCCACGAGCCGGCCCGCGAACGTGCGCGCGGCCGAGCCCGAGACCTGCTGGCCCAGCACGGTGGTGACGGCCGCCTCGAACGGGTCGGGGCAGCGCGTGGCCCGCACCCCGGGGCGTTCGAGGACGAGCGGTCCCAGCACCGGGTCCCCGGCCAGGTCGCGGTCGATCGCCTCGATCGGGGCGGACAGGTCGAACCACCAGTCCAACAGCGCCGCGGTCGAGGCGGGGAGCGGGCCGAGGCCGTCCGCCGGCGCCGCCTCGACGCCCGCGTCCCCGACCCGCACCTCGACGATGCGGGGCGTCCCCTCGAGCCGCAGCGTCCTGAGGTGGGTCCGGGCGCCGGCGTCGTGGCGCTCGAGGCCGGGGATCGCGTGGTAGCGCAGGATGCCCAGGGCGCACCCGGGGTCCCAGGGGCCGCGGGCCGGCACGACGACGGAGGCGGGCGGAAGGGGCGCCGGCCGGTCGGGGTGGTCCGGTCGGGGCGGGCGCGCGAGGTCGGACCGACGAGGGCCGGGCTGCCGGGGTCCGGTCTGTGCCGGGCCGCGCGCGGGCGCGACCCGGGCGGCGTCGTGCTCAGCGTTCACGGCGGTCCTCCTCCTCGGCGAGGAACTCGGCCTCGGCCACGCTGGGGGCGGGCGGACCGAAGAGCTCGATCAGGACGTCGTCGTCGGCGTAGGAGGCGTGACGCACCCAGCCGGGCACGGCGGCCAGCGCGCGGTGGACCTCGTCCCCGGTGCGGTGGGCCTCGGCGATCGCGTGGCGCCAGTGCGCCGCCACGAGGACGCCGTCGGGGGCCAGCTCGGCGCGGGCGCGCTCCAGGAACGCCGCGAGCTCCGCGCCCGAAAGATAGTAGCCGACCTCGCTCAGGACGACGAGGTCCAGCGGGCCCTCCGGGACGTCGCTCGCCGAGCCCTCCGCGAAGGCCACGTTCCCCGCCCGCACCCGCTCACGGGCGGCCTCGAGCGCCGCCGGCACGGGGTCCGTGGCGACCAGCCGGTCGCACCGCTCCGCGAGGCGCGCGGTCAGCCAACCGGTCGAGCAGGCGGGCTCGAAGGCCCGGCCGAAGCGGCGCCGGGGGAGCACGGCCATCGTGAGCTCGAACTTCCGCTGCTCGTACCAGCGGCCCTCGACCGCCCACGGGTCGGCGGAGGAGCCGTACAGCGCCGTGAAGTCCACGGCCGGGGCCGGGAAGACCACGAGGCGGTCCCGGAACATGGCCTCCAGGGCGGCGTCCGGGACGACCGGCGCCCCTCGGGCGGTCCACCGCGCGGCCCAGCGCGGCGGTGCGCTGCGAGCGGAAGCAGGCGAGGGCGGCCTCGCGGGCCCGGGCCGCCTCGGCGTCGACCGGGACGGGTGCGGGCCCGGTCCCAGGCCGTCCCCGCCTCACCGGGGCGCCGGTGGTGCCAGAGCCAGACCGGGACGTGGACCAGGTCCAGCCGCCGGTTCCGGGCGGCGGCCCGCTCGGCGGCGCGGCCGCAGGCCTCGTGGTCGGGGTGGCCGTCGTGGGGGAGCGTGCTGACCAGCCAGGACTCGGGCGGCAGCGAGGCGGCGACCTCCTCGAGCGCGCGGACGACGTCGTCCTCCCGCTCCGCGAGCGAGCCGTCCGGGAGTGCGAGGCGGACCCACTGCAGGGCGGGCGCGCCCGGGCGCTGGAAGGGGGCCGCGAGGACTCCTGCCGCCTCCTCGGACTCGCGGCGGCGGATCGCGGCGAGCTCGGCCGGGTCGATCACGTCCGGGGCGTGGGAGCCCTCCCCGTCGGTGGCCGCGACGACCACGACCTCGGCGCCGGCCCGCAGGGCGGCCACGATCAGCGGGGCGGCGCCGAGGACCTCGTCGTCGGGGTGCGGGGCCAGGACGATCAGGGCGGGCAGGTGGTGGGGCGTCCAGACGCCGGTCCCGGGGTCGACGGAGCCGACGGACCACACCGGGGTCCCCTCGTCGAAGCGGCGGAGGGCGGCGGGGGTGCTGGCGGCGGCTTCGTCCCCGTGGAAGAGCGGGGCGGTCATCGTCGGGCCTCCCCGGGCAGGGGAGTGGGCCCGGCGGGGCGCACTGGGGAGGTCCCGGCGGCGGCCGCTGGGGAGCTCCCGGCGGGCGCCGAGGAGGCCTCGGCGGTGGTTGCGGCGGAGGCCGCCGGTCCCAGCCCGATGAGCTCGTCCCAGGAAGCCCGTCCGGCCTCGACGGGGCCGCGGGACCCTCGCCCGCTCGCGCGGTCACGTGCTCGGCGAGCGCGTCGGCCACGCCCGCCTCGTCCCGCTCGGCGTGGGACTGGCGGACGTAGACGGCGAGGTCGGCGGCCAGGCGGGCGTGGTCGGCGTCGGCGCACAGCGGGCCCGGCCCGAGGGCGCGGCCGACGCCCGCGGCGACGGCGTCGGCCAGCCGGTCGATGCGGGTCCTCACCGCCAGGGCGCGGGCGGCGTTGAGCGGGCCGGACTCGTCCGGGCGCGCGTCGACCTCCGCGGCGGCCGCGCGCAGCAGCGACCAGCCCGCGGCCAGCTCGCTCGCGACCGAACCGGCCCGCGCCCGCAGGAGCTCCCCGGCGCCGGGGCGCAGCGCCCGGTCCAGCAGGGGCTCGGCGAGGGCCCGGGCGCCGCCGAACCAGCACGCCGCGACCCCCATGCCCCCGTGCCAGAAGCCCGGCCGCGCGAGGTACTCGGCGTGCGAGGCGATCCGCCGGGCGGGGACGTCGTCGAAGGCGACGCTGCCCGAGTCGCTCGCGGCCATGCCCACGGCGTTCCACGTCCCGGGGACGGGTGCGACGCCGGGGTGGGAGAGGTCCACCGCGAAGAGCGCCACGGCCTCCTCCCCGGGATCCTCGGCCGGGCCCCGACCGGCCCCCTCGCGGGCGTCGCGCTCTGCGGTGGGTCCGGCCCCCTCCCGGGCGTCCCGCTCCGCTCTGGGGCCGGGCTCCACCCGGGCGGTGACGAGGGCGTGGGTCGAGCCGGACGCGCCGGAGCACCAGGGCTTGGCGCCGCACAGCGTCCAACCGCCCCCGCCCGAGGGCACGGCCCGCAGCACCGGCCGCGGCGGTTCGGCGGCCCAGACGCCCCAGCGGGTGCCCTCCTCGACGAGGCCGGGCAGGCCCAGGTCGTGGGCGACCGCCACGGCGGCGGCGTGCGCCTCGGCGAGCCGGGCCGCCACGAGGTCCCGGCGGGCCCAGCCGGCCAGCCGCTCCCAGCGCTCCAGGGTCCGGCCGCGGCCCGGGAGGGGCAGCTCGTGCGCGGCGGCGCAGAAGACGCTGGTGAGGCTCGGCGAGGGGTCGGCGCCCGACGCGGCGGCGGGGAGCGTGCTGGGTCGGGCGGACCGCCCTCGGCGGGGAGCGTGCTGGGGCCTGCGTCCCGCCCCCGGCGGGGAGCGGGTGCTCGCGGGCGGCGTCGGCGGGTCGGGTCATGGGATCTCCTTCAGGAAGTGGGCGAATCCGGCCGGCGCCCGGCCAACCAGCCGCCCGGAGGTCAGCACTGCCAGGTCGGTGGCGCGCACGATGCGCAGCCCGGCGGCCCGCGCTCGGTCGGCGAGGTCGACGTCCTCGTCGTGGGCCAGGGCCGGAAGCCGCCGAGCTCGAGGTAGGCGCGCGCCGAGATGCCGAGGTTGGCGCCGTGGACGTGCCAGTGCGTGCGCCGGCGGATCCGCCGGGCGTAGTCGAGGCGCCACAGGGCCCGACGCCGCGCGGTCAGGGTCCCGCGCCGGACGTCCACGGTGCCCAGCAGCAGCTCGGCCCCGCCGGCCCGATGCCGCAGGTGGCGGGCGAGCCAGGGCGGTGCCACGAGGGTGTCGGCGTCGGTCGTGGCCAGCCACAGGGCGTCCGGGTCGTCCGGGCCGGCCAGCACGTGCTCGAAGCCGGCGCGGCGGGCGGCCCCACGCTGCGCCGGTCGATCTCCAGAACCTCGGCGCCGCGCCCGCGGGCGATGCGCGCGGTGGCGTCCCGGCAGGCGTCGGCGACCACGACCACGCGCACCGGGCACCGGGCCACGCGGGCGGCGCGCAATACGGCGTCGACGGCGGCCCCGATGGTCTCCGCCTCGTCGTGGGCGGGGATGACGACGGCGACCGCGCAGGTGCGGGGGCGACGCCGGCGGGAGGGGAGGGTCGTGGCTCGGATGCTGGCCGCCCCCTCCGGACTAATGCGTGTTCCCATCGTCACACAGGTGGCGGGGGCTCGCCCAGCCGCCCAGGTACGCCTCCAGGTCCGGCTGGTCCCCGAGGCGCACGGCGCCGTCCAGGACGGCCTCGACGGTCCGGAACGCCTCCGGGGCCGCCCACCGCCGCCGGCGCCGGGCCGCGCGGACGGCGAGGGCC
>NZ_JANAFB010000074.1 GCF_024199905.1 Rothia santali | reverse complement strand
TTCTGTTTTTTTTTTTTCCAAGAAGAGGCCGGCATCCGAGTTCTTGCTTGGTCTGGGGGGCTGGGAGATGTGTAAAAGAGCCCGCCCCGGGCGGCCCCCCCCGCCGCTGCAGCGCCTCCCACTGGCCGGCGGGGTCCAAGGCCGGGGAGAGCGTGTGGAGCTCGACGACGTCGCCGCCCGCCGGACCATCGCCCCGCGCGGACCCGTCCCCAGGACCGCCGCCCTCGCGGGTCCGCTGGACCATCGAGCCCGGCATGAGGTTCATCAGCAGCAGCGCGAGCCGCCGTCCCGAGCCCTCCGGCAGGATCAGGGGCGCGGTCACCACCGCGGGCTCGACGTCGGGCACCCGCCGTACGGCCCGCCGGGCGACGTCGACTCCGCCGATGACCGTCTGCCCCAGGAACCACGCCGCGAGCGAGACCGCCGCCACGGCCCGCCGCGGCAGCGAGCGCACCTCGAGGGGTCCAGGCGGCAGCAGCGCGAGGCTCAGGGCCGTCGCCCCGGCCACCGAGACCGCCCCGTAGAGGAGGTAGTCGGCCGCTCCCCGGGAGAGCAGCAGCCACACCGCCGCGAGCAGGGCGGCGCGCACCGCGAACGCGATCACCCGCCTCATCCGAGCCACCACCCGGCGGCCAGGGCCAGCACGGAGGCCGTCAGCACCGCGAGGATCGCGACGCCGGAGCCCGCCCACGCGGAGACGCGCCGGTCCGCCGCCCCGGCGAGCCGCATGGCCACCCGGCCCAGACCCGACCAGCCGCCGGCCCACGCCGCGGCGGCCCGCCCCAGGCACGCGAGGCGGGCCCGCGCACGAACCGGCCCCCGCGGTTCCGCACCGCCGCGGCGGCCCGCTCCGCCCCGACGACCAGGTCGCCCGGCGGCACGAGCGAGCCGTCCGCGCGCGGCCACCGGCGGGAGCCGACCGCGCTGGGCTGCCCACCAGGCCGCGCCGCCCAGGACCAGCCCGAGCAGCAGCGGCCACGCCGCGTTCCACAGGGTCGAGGCGTCCCACGAGGGCAGCCCGAGCGGCGTCCACGCCACGCCGACCAGCCACGGCACCGTCAGCCCGGCCGCGACCAGCGCGCCCCAGGCGAGGAACTCCGCGTCGGCCCCGCCGCGGGGCGCCCGCTCGGCCGTGGACAGGACGCGGCCGAAGCGCAGGAGCAGCAGCGTCGACCCGGTCGCGACCAGCGGCAGCAGCACGTCCAGGCCCACGCCGAGCACCTCGATCCCCGCGACCGACTCCTTCGCCGCGTACTTGCCGAACGCGCCCGCGGTCAGCGGGGCCCCCGCGACCGAGAGCCCGGCCAGGACGGTGCCGACCAGCACCACGACGCCGGGCCGCCCGGCCCCGTGCCGCTGCGCGACCGGCACGCCCAGGAACAGCGCACCCTTGGCCAGGCCGTGGTGGACGGCGTAGAGGACCGCGGCGGCCGAGGTCTCGGGCGCCAGCCGCGGATCGAGCAGCCCGACGCCGACCAGGCACCCGATGAACGCCATCTGCGAGATGGTCGAGTATGCCAGCACCACCTTCGGGTCGTCCTGCAGCAGGCCCACGACGACGCTCAGCAGCGCCCCCGCCAGGCACAGGCCGAGCAGCACCCAGCCCAGCGTCTGCGCGTCGGGACGCGCGGGGCCGTCCTCGCCCAGCGGGAAGAACCGCAGCCAGCCGACCAGCCCGGCCTTGACCATCGCGCCGGACAGCACCGCCGAGGCCGCCGGCGGCGCGGCCGGATGGGCCAGCGGCAGCCACACGTGGAACGGCACGAGCCCGGCCTTGATGCCGAAGCCGACCAGGAGCAGGGCGAGGATCAGCCCCGCGTGGCCGGAGGAGGCGACGGCGTCGGGCCCGCTCCCGGGCCCCACGCCCGGCCCCGACTCCACGGCCGCCCGCACCGCGGCGTCGACGGCGGCCGCGACCTCCGCCGAGGCCTCGTCCTCCAGGACGTCGCCGTAGAACCGCCGGGCCCGCTCCGAGCCGGTCACGCCCGCCACGAAGGTCGCCACGGCGTAGCGCGCCGGGATGGAGAACGCGCCGGGCGCCTCGGGCTCCAGCAGCGCGACGAAGCTGCGCTGCGCGTTCTCCTTGGCCTGGGGCCGGAGGTCGCGGAGGCGGTCCAGGGGGTCGCCCGGGGAGACGCCGGCCAGCAGGTTGACGATGTCGGCGGTGGGGGTCGTGCGGTCCTGGTCGGTCATCGGTGGGGTGCTCCTTCGCGGGGGTGCTGTCTGTGCGCGGCGGCCGGTGGGCCCGGCGCGGGGTTCGCCTCGTGGTCGGCGGTGGGCATGTGGCGGTCGGTCCGCCTCAGCCTCGGCTGCCCACCAGCGCCTCGTGCTCGGCGGTGGCGATGCCCAGGCGCGGGGCCACCTCGGTGGCCAGCAGCTCGAGCGAGCGCAGGGTCTCCTCGTGGGTGACCGGCGCCGAGTGGACCTGGAAGGCCACCAGCGTCGCGTGGTCGGTGACGACCCGGTCCCGGGAGAGCCGCTCGACGATCTCTTCGGGCGTGCCCAGGAACGTATCCGTCGCGACGAGCAGCTCCTCGTCGCCCAGGCCCGAGGTGTCGCGCCCGACCAGGCGGTCCGCCTCGCCCTTCCGCAGCTTCTCGGCGGTGCGGCGCACCAGCCCGGCGCGGTCCGCGGCGTCGACGGCGATCGCGGTGCGCGAGGCCATGATCCGCGGCGTCGCGCCCTCCGGCAGCTTCTCGAGGTAGGCCTCCACCACGGGGACCTGGATCTCGCTCAGCTCCGCGCCCGGGGCGTCCCGGCGGGGCTGGGTGCGGGAGAGCATCAGCCCGTCCCCGCGCCCTCCGGCGATGCCCGCCCCGAAGGTCCCGAAGCTCGCCTGCCACAGCTTCCCCGTCAGCTGCGGCGCGGCAGGGTAGGGCGTTTGCCGCCCGCGGTCCCCCCGCCGCGCCACAGGGTCTCGAGGGTCTCCAGCTTGGCGCCGAAGGCGGGGCCGCGCTCGGCGAAGTCGGCCCCGAACGCCTCGAACGACGCCGGGTTCCCGCCCGAGCCCAGCCCGATCTGCAGGCGCCCGCCGGACAGCTCGTCCAGCACGGCCGCGTCCTCGGCGACCCGGACCGCGTCCTCCATCGGCAGCGTGATGACGCCGGTGGCCAGCCCGATCCGCCGGGTCCGCTGGGCCGCGGCCGAGAGCAGCAGGAACGGCGAGGGCAGCCCGCCCTCCGCGGCGTGGAAGTGGTGCTGGGCGACCCACGCGCTGTCGAAGCCCAGCCGCTCGGCGGCCTCGATCTGCTCGAGGGCGTAGCGGTAGCGCTCCGTCGCGCTCGCGTCCTCCAGCAGGCGGGTGAAGAAGCCCAGGGTCTTGGTGCTCGCGTTCTCGGTCATCGGGTGCCTTTCGTTGCGTATCGCGCTCGGTGTGGTGGGTGCCCGCCCGGGGCGGCGGGGGCGTGCGGTCCGCCGCCGGCTCGTGCCGCGGCGCGCCGGGGCCGGGGCTCCGGCCGGGACCGGGGCCGGCGTCGTCGTGCGTCCCCGCTCAGCGCGAGGGGCCCGACACCGCCCCCAGCGGCCGCGGGATCGCGGAGAGCAGCCGCCGGGTGTAGGGGTCGCGGGGGCGCTCGAAGATCTCCCCGGCGGGCCCCGACTCCACCTGGTGCCCGCGGGAGACCACGGACACAGTATCCGAGATCTGGCGCACGACCGCCAGGTCGTGGGAGATGAACAGGTACGTCAGGTCGAGTTCCCGCTGCAGCCGCTCGAGCAGCCGGAGGATCTGCGCCTGCACGGTCACGTCCAGCGCGGAGACGGCCTCGTCGAAGACCACGAGGCGCGGCTCGATCACCAGCGCCCGCGCGATCGCGACCCGCTGCAGCTGCCCGCCGGACAGCTCGCGCGGCCGGCGCCCCGCGAGCTCGGCCGGCAGGGCCACCTGCTCCATGACCTCGGCGACGCGGGCGCGGCGCTCGGCGCGCGTGCCGATCCTGAAGTTGACCAGGGGCTCCTCGATCGCGGCCGCGATGGTGAACTTGGGGTCGATCGCCGTGTACGGGTTCTGGTGGACCAGCTGGACCGTGCGGCGGAACTCCCGCCGCTCGCGCTTGCCCAGGCGCGCGACGTCGTACCCGGCCACCACCGCGGTGCCGGAGTCCGGGGCGATCAGCCCGGCGATGGCCTTCCCCAGCGTGGTCTTGCCGGAGCCGGACTCGCCGACGACGCCGTGGGTGCTCCCCTCGGCGACGTCGAAGCTCACGCCCTCGATGCCGATGACGTCCGCCCGGCCCTCAGCGGTGGCCTCGGGGCGGGCGTAGACGCGGGTGAGGTCCCGGACGGAGAGCAGGGGTGCGGCGGGGGAGGCGGGCGTGGCGGTGGCCGCGGTGTCCGCCGTCGTGACGGTCGCCTCCGCGGCATCGACGCCGGCCGGCCTGGCCTCGGCCCCGGCCGGCGAGGCGCCGACCGATTCCTCGTCGGC
>NZ_JANAFB010000073.1 GCF_024199905.1 Rothia santali | reverse complement strand
GGGCGGCCCGATGCCAGGGCCGCGATCGCCGGGGGACTCCGCGGCGGACGCGCCGCGGCGGGAGGGCGCCCGAACGCCGGACGCTCCGGACGCGCGCGAGGCCGACGTGGCCCGCTACGAGGCCGCGTACGACGTCGTCGCCCGGGACCGGTCCCACTACCTCGCCGTGGTGCGCGACGAGCGAGGACGAGTTGCGGGCACGATGCAGCTCACCATCATCCCCGGCCTGACGAGGGACGGGTCGTCCCGGCTCCACATCGAGGGACTGGCCACGGCCGAGCCCGAGGAGGCGCTCGGCCTGGGGGCGGTGATGCTGCGCTGGGCCCAGGACCACGGCCGGGCCCGCGGCGCGACGCTCGCCCAGGTGAGCGCGGAGCCCTCGGGGAGCGACCGCGCGTTCTACGAAGGTCAGGGGTACAGCCCCGGGCGCGAGGTCCTGACCCTCGACCTGTGACCGAGACCGCATTAATACCTTCGCATCGCATCTTCATCCTTTCGCATGGATGCAGCGTGGCGTCATTGAAGCGTTCCAGCACGGCCCGTAATTTGCTCCCTATGGAATTTTCGAGGAGAAGACTGCTCAGGACCGGCGCGGCGACGGCGACCGCCGCCGGCGTGACCCTGGTCGCCGGGGCCGCCGCGCACGCGGCCGAGGGCGAGCCCGCCGCCCCCGAGCAGGAGCCCCTGCGCGGCCGCGAGACGCCCCACGACCTCGAGCGGCAGCGGGCCAACCCGTCGAACCGCCTGGGGTGCCCGCTCGGGAAGGGGGAATAGCATGGCCCAGGCCGTCTGGAGGACCAGCCCCAACTACAGCGCGGGACGCGGCGGGCGCGCGGTGGACCGGATCGTGATCCACTACATCGTGGGGACCCTCGCCGCGGCGGAAGCGACCTTCGCGGACCCGGGCTCGGGCGTCAGCGCCCACTACGGGATCGGCGAGGGCGCCGTGCACCAGTACGTGAGCGAGACCAACACCGCCTGGCACGCGGGCGACTTCGCGATGAACCAGCGCAGCATCGGCATCGAGCACTCCGCCGACGCCGTCCGCCCGCCGAGCCAGTCCACGTACAACGACTCGATCGAGCTGTGCGCGAGGCTCTGCCGGACGTACGGGCTGAACCCGCTCACGCAGATCATCCCGCACAGCTCGGTCGTCGCGACGGCGTGCCCCGGCACCGTGGACCTGCAGCGCATCCGCAACGCCGTGAGCGCCCGGCTCTAGGAGGCGCGGCGCGCGGGCCCGGGACCTCACCCGGGGGCCGCCCGCGCTACCCTGCCACTATGGAGCCGATCACCCTCAGCGCCCCCGGGCTGGTCCTGCGGCCCCCGGGGCCCCACGACCTCGGTGCCGTCACGGCCGCCTGCCAGGACCCCGAGATCCAGCGGTGGATCCCCCTCCCGGTGCCCTACGCCGAGGCCGACGCCGCCGACTTCGTGCTCGGCGCCAGCGAGACCGGGTGGCTGGCCGGGACGACCTGCACCTGGGCGATCGAGCGCGAGGGCCGCTTCGCCGGCGTCGTCAGCCTCGACGCGATCCGCGACGGGTCGGCCTCGATCGGGTACTGGGTCGCGGCCCACGCGCGGGGCCGCGGGACGATGACGACGGCGGCCGGCGCGGTGCTCGACCTGGCCTTCGACGCCGCGGGGCCCGGCCTGGGGCTGCGGCGGGTCGAGTGGCGCGCCGCGGTGGGCAACGCGGCCTCCGCGGCGGTGGCCCAGCACCTCGGCTTCCGCTACGAGGGCACGGCCCGCAGCAGCGGCGTCCTCCGGGGGCGGCGCACCGACGAATGGGTCGCGGGACTGCTCGACACCGACGCGAGGCGGCGCCTCCGGTGGCCGGGATTCGGCTGAGCGCGGGTCGGCTGATCGCAGCGGGTGCGACGAGCGGCCCGACGCCGGTCAGGCCGGGCGCCCCGCGGCTCTCGGGTGGGCGATGTCAGCGCACCGCCCTGGGGGTCGCCGAGCGCGAGGGCCTCACGCCCCCGTGCTTCGCCCAGCTGAAGTACGGCATCGCCCGCCGGAGCATGGCGGAGGGCCCGTTCTACGGCGAGCTGTTCGACGCCGGGACCCTGCGCCTGCAGGCCTCGGACGCCTTCGAGGGCGGGATCCTGGTCGGCAAGACCCGCCCCGCGCGCAAGATCGGCGCCGACGTCGGCGGGATCCGCGAGCGCATCGTGGCCGCCTACCCCCGGGTGCGGGCCGCGGCGGAGTCCCTGGGGGCGACGCCGGCGCAGCTGGGCCTCGCGTTCTGCCTCGCGCACCCCGCGGCCTCGAGCGTGCTGTTCGGCGCCTCGAGCGCGGCGCAGCTGGAGGAGAACCTGGGCGCGGTCGGCCTGCTCGAGCGCGTGGGGCCGGCCGCGGTCCGCGAGGCCGTGGCCGGGCTGCAGGCCGACGGCGCGGTGCGGGCGGACGGGGTCTGGGATCCGGCGGTCTGAGCGCGGCGCCGCGGTGCGGGGGCGCGCTCCGGGACCCTAGACTCGGGGGCAGGACGGGCGCGGTCACGCGCGACCAGAGCATCATCAGACCGGGAGAACGACATGCCGAAGATCATCGACCACGACCAGCGGCGCGAGGACATCATCGACGTCACGTGGCAGCTCATCGTGGAGGGGGGCATCGAGGCCGCGACCATGCGTGAGATCGCCAAGCGCGCGGGCTTCGCCAACGGCGCGCTGAAGCACTACTTCGAGCGCAAGGACGACATCATCGAGGGTGCCTACGAGCGCGCCCTGCAGCGGATCGGGGACCTCCTGGCCCGAGAGGTCGAGGGCAAGCGCGGGCTCGAGGCCCTGGAGATCTCGCTGCGCTTCACCCTGCCCACCAACTCCCGCACCGAGGGCGCCGAGCGCGTGCTGCTCTCGTTCTGGGAGCGCTGCGCCTTCAACACGGACCTGGACCACCACTACGGCCGGCACCTGGACAACTGGAAGACCGGCTACCTCCAGTACCTGCGGGAGGGCCGCGAGGACGGCGAGGTCCGCACCCCCGTGCCCGACCCCCAGCTGGTCAGCGAGATGGTGCTGATGAACATCGGCGCGACCGTGACCCGGGCCGTGAGCCCGGAGCACTACGACGCCGAGATCATCGAGCAGCAGATCTCCGACTTCGTCGCCCGGCTGCGGCAGGGGTCGACGGCGGCCTAGGCGGCCTCGGCCAGCAGCACCCGCGGGCTGCCCGGCAGCTCCACGAGCCGGCCGGGTCGCCAGCCGGTCTCCTCGAGCCACCCGCGCACCTCGCCCTCGGGGTAGACCACGGTGCCGTCGATGTTGAAGTACTCCCCGGCGTGCAGCGCGTCGAGCGGTCGCTGCGGGCCCTCGGCGTCGAGGAAGAAGTCGATCAGCATCAGGGCGGCCCCGGGCGCTGCGGCGGCGCGGGCGGCCCGCAGGATCGCCCGGTTCGCCTCGGCGTCGAAGCGGTGCAGGACGTGGGTGAGCAGGACCAGGTCGTGCTCGCCGCCCGGCTCGGTCGTCTCGGTCGCCCCCTCCTCGACGCTCGCCCGGTCCTCCACCCCGGCCTCCGCGACCGCCGCGCGGACCGAGTCGGCGAAGTCGGGGGCGTAGACGAAGCGGGTGCTCAGCTCCGGGTTCTGCGCCATCGCCGCGAGCGAGAACCCCGCGGCGAGGCCGCCGAAGTCCAGGGCGGAGCGGTAGGGCGAGAAGTCGAGGGCCGCGGCGAACTGCTCGGCGTGCAGGGCGTTGTAGGTCATGACGCCGTCGAGGAACTCGGCCCACCCGGCCTCGTCCAGGTCCAGGGTGCCGGGCCGGTCGGCGTCGACCGTCTCGCCGTAGCCCAGCCACTGCCGGTAGCTGATGCCGCCGAGGAAGCGGATGAAGGGGGAGAGGTTCAGGCCGCCCGCGCCGGAGAGGTAGGCGGCGGCGTCGGGGGCCAGCGCGTAGCCGCCCGCGCCGCGCTCCAGCAGGCCGAGCCCGTGCATGGCCGCGGCGAGGATGCCCACCTGCCGCTCGGCGCGCCCGGTCGCGCGGGCGAGCTCGGGCAGCGGCAGGGGCCCCTCTGCGAGGGCTGCGAAGAGGCCGATCCGGCTGGCGGCCGCCAGCTGCTGGGTTCCCATGAAGCCGACGGCGAGGTCCACGATGCGCTGGGGGGACGGCGAGTTCATGCTGGCTCCTGGTGGGTGAGGCGCGGAGCGCCCGCGAACGTGGGGCGCCTGCCGGAAACTCTACAACCGTAGAATTACAGCGTCCACCCCCGCCGCGCTTATTTTCTACTACTATAGAAAATAAGATCGGATCCACCGGTCCGACCCCTGGAGGGACCCGTCATGAGCCTGCACGTCCACCGCCTCGGCGCCGAGCCGGCCGCCGCCTCGGCCCCGCCCGTCCTGCTGCTGCACGGCTTCGCCTCCAGCGGCGGGGAGGACTACGACGCCGGGGAGTGGTCGCGCGCGCTGGAGCGGGCGGGCCGCACCGGTTACGCCCTGGACCTGCCGGGCCACGGGGAGAGCCCGGCCGTCTCGAGC
>NZ_JANAFB010000072.1 GCF_024199905.1 Rothia santali | reverse complement strand
GGGTGACATACTCCCCATGAGACGTGATCACTCGGCGCGCAGACCCCGCCCCGCCCGCCGCAGCGCCGCCCCCGACCCGGAAAGCACCCCGCCATGAACGACATCCCGTCCCTCGACGCCGAGGACATCGACCGCTACGACCCCGAGCACCGCGCCTGGCTCCGGGCCGCGATCGCCACCGTGCAGTCCGAGGGCAACCGCACCTCGGACACGCACCTGCTCTCGGTGCCCCTGCCGTCCGAGTGGGGCGTGGACCTGTACCTCAAGGACGAGTCGACGCACCCGACCGGCTCGCTCAAGCACCGGCTCGCGCGCTCGCTGTTCCTGCACGGGCTCTGCAACGGCTGGATCCGCCGGGACGGCCCCGTGGTCGAGGCCTCCAGCGGCTCCACCGCGGTCTCGGAGGCCTACTTCGCCCGGCTGATCGGGGTCCCCTTCGTCGCCGTGATGGCCCGGTCCACGAGCCGCGAGAAGATCAAGCTCATCGAGCTCTACGGCGGCCGGTGCCACTTCGTCGAGGACCCGCGCGAGGTGTACGACGTCGCCGCCTCCCTGGCTCGCGAGTGCGGTGGCCACTACATGGACCAGTTCACCTACGCCGAGCGCGCGACCGACTGGCGGGGCAACAACAACATCGCCGAGTCGATCTTCGCCCAGATGGAGCTGGAGCCCCACCCGGAGCCGGCCTGGATCGTCGCGACCGCCGGTACCGGCGGCACCTCGGCCACGCTGGCCCGCTACGTCCACTACACCCGCCGCGCCACGGGCATCTGCGTCGCGGACCCGGAGAACTCCGCCTACTTCCCCGGCTGGCGGGACCACGACCCCGCGGCCACCACCGCCGTCGGCTCCCGCATGGAGGGGATCGGGCGGCAGCGGGTCGAGGCGAGCTTCCTGCCCCAGAGCATCGACCGGATGATGCGCGTGCCCGACGCCGCCGCGATCGCCGCGATCCACGTGCTGGACGAGCTGATCGGCCGCAAGGCGGGGGCCTCCACGGGCACGGGCCTGTGGGCCGCGTTCCGCATCGTCGCCGAGATGCGCGCCGCGGGCCGCACGGGCAGCGTCGTCTCCCTGATCTGCGACCCCGGCGAGCGGTACCTGGACAAGTACTACTCGGAGGCGTGGCTGGCCGAGAACGGGCTCGACGTCGCCCCGCACCGGGCGCGGCTCGAGGAGTTCCTGGGGCTGCGCGGCTGAGGCCCGCCGGGCGGGTGGCGAGGGTCGCGGCGTCGGGCGCTCCCGCCCCGCGGGGGATGACGGGCCGGCGGCGCCCGCGGGCTCAGGCCTCCGGGATCTCCTTCCAGAACGCCTCGCGGGTCACGTCCTCGGGCGCGGGCCCGCGCCGCACGCCGGTGTCCAGCGCGTCGAGCCGCCGCAGCTCCTCGTCCGTCAGGTCGAAGCCGAACACGTCGAAGTTCTCCGCGATGCGCTCCGGCCGGACCGACTTCGGGATCGCCGAGCGCCCCTGCTGGAGGTGCCAGCGCAGCATGACCTGGGCGGGCGTCCTGCCGTGGGCCGCCGCGACCTCGGCGACGACGGCGTCGTCGAACACGCTCGGCCCGGAGCCGCGGTAGCTGGTGATGCCGCCGATCGGCGACCACGCCTGTGTCAGCGTCCCCTGCGCCCGGTCCGCCTGCTGCGCTTCCGGCTGGGCGAAGTAGGGGTGCACCTCGATCTGGTTCACGGCCGGGACGACGTCGGACCTCTTGCCCAGCGCCGCGAGGTGCTCCGGCATGAAGTTGCTGACGCCGATGGCGCGGACCCGGCCGTCGCGCTGCAGGGTCTCCAGCGCGCGGTAGGCCTCGAGGGCCAGGTCGAACTCGCCGGGGAAGGCCTGGTGCAGGATTAGCAGGTCGAGGCGCTCGACGCCGAGCTTGGCCGCGCTCTTCTCGAAGGCGTGCAGCGTCCGGTCGTAGCCGTAGTCGCTGATCCAGACCTTCGTCTCGAGGAAGATCTCGGAGCGGTCCAGGCCGGAGCGGCGGATGGCCTCGCCGACCTCGCGCTCGTTGCCGTAGGCGGCCGCCGTGTCGATCAGCCGGTAGCCCACGCGCAGGGCCTCCTCGACCGCCGCGACGGTCTCCTCGGGTGGGGTCTGGAAGACGCCGAACCCGAGGGCCGGCATCTCGACGCCGTTGTTCAGGGTGATGTCCACGATCGTCTCCTTCGCAGGGTCGCCGGGGTCCGCGATGACCCCGTGCTCCCACGCTAGGCCCGATCGGCGCCGCGCGGGAGGACTGTGTCCCCAGATGTTCTCGCGAATCGCGGATCGCGGATCGCGAAGCCCGAAGCGAGGATCGCGGTCCGGGACGCGCCGCTCGAGGCCCGGGGCCCGCCACCCCGGACCCCGTACGGGACCGCCTTGCCCTTCCGCCGCGCGTCGCCCGTCCCTAGAGTGATCACCACCCACGCCCGCGCGCCCCGGCCGCGGGCCCACTCCCCGAGCGGACGGAGCGATCCGATGGCGCTGACCCGCATCCACAACCTCTCCCTCTCCCTGGACGGCTACGCGGCCGGCGAGGGGCAGTCGCTCGAGACGCCCCTGGGCCGCGGCGGCGAGCGGCTCCACGAGTGGCTGCTCGCCACCGCCTTCGGCGCCCCGATCGTAGGCCGCACGGGCGGCGGCGCCGGCGTCGACGACGCGTTCGCCCGGCGGCACGAGCCCAGCATCGGCGCGGAGATCATGGGCGCCGGCAAGTTCGGCCCGCCGGGCTGGCAGGACGACGCGGAGTGGACCGGCTGGTGGGGTCCCGAACCGCCGTTCCACACGCCGGTCTTCGTGCTGACCCACCGCCCGCGGCCACCCCTGGAGATGGAGGGCGGCACCGTCTTCCGCTTCCTCGCCGCCGCCCCGGCGGAGGCGCTCGACGCCGCCCGCGAGGCCGCCGCGGGACTGGACGTGCGGATCGGGGGCGGGGCGAGCGTGGTGCGGGACTTCCTCGCGGCGGGCCTGGTCGACCACATGCACCTGGTCCAGGTGCCCCTCCTGCTCGGCGGCGGGTCCCGCCTCTGGGACGGGTTGGGTCCCCTGGAGGAGGACTACGCGATCGAGGCGGTCTCCTCGCCCAGCGGGGTCACCCACCTGACTTTCGACCGGAAGGTTGCGCGCTGAGGGCATGGGATGTGCCACGCGGAGTCGTCGCCTCTGCGCCGTTACGGTATTCGGCCGGTACCGTGGTCGGGCAGCGCAACAAGGTCGAGGAGGCAGGATGAAGAGCACTATGCGCACGCTCGGACGCAGTGAGAGCCTTCGGGTCGCCCAGATCGTGCTGGTCGTGTCACTCTTCTGGATCGCGGTGGAGGACGGCGACCCCTCCCCTTTGATCATCGTGGCCATGGGCCTGTCCCTCTTCGCGATGGCCTGCATCGTGATCGCCCACCTGCTCCGGCGCCGCGCCGAGAGGCGTCGGGCTGAGGCGTATCCCCGGAGGGGCGCCTGACGCACCGCCCGACCACTTGCCCTGGCGGCTTAACTTCCGTCTTGACTAGGAGTTCGACTCCTTAGCGCGAGGTCATGGCCATTGCGCCGGGCGGGTCGGGGGGAAAGAATGAGCTATGCCTGCCGTCATCAGATCCCTCGAGGTCGCCGTCCCGCTCGTCGTGCTTCGCCAGGAGGAGCTGCGCGACGTCTTCGCCGCGCAGCCCGGTATCAGCGCCCTCTCGAAGCGCCTGATCAGGGCCGCCTTCGACTATTCCGGGATCGAACGGCGCCACACGGTCATGGATGAGCTGGATCTCGCTGCGGCCCTCGCCGCAGCCCCTGAGACGCCAACCCCGGAGGCCCTCACCCCCGAGGCCCCAACCTCTGAGATCCCAACTCCCGACGCCTCGACTTCCGACGCACCGGCCCCCGACCTCGCAGATTCCGCCCCCGGTGCCGCCGCGGACGATGCGGCCCCCGTCTTCTTCGACCGCCGGGCCCGCGAGATCCTCGCCCCCAGCACCGGCGTCCGCAACGCCTTCTACGCCCGCGAGGCCCCGCGCCTGTTCGTCGAGGCCGCCCGCGCCGCCGTCGCGGCATGCCCGGGCCTCGAGCCCGCCGCGGTCACGCACCTGGTCACCGCCTCCTGCACCGGCTTCTACGCCCCCGGCCCCGACCTCGACGTCGTCCGCGCCCTCGGCCTGCCCCGCTCGGTCAAGCGCTCCCACCTCGGCTTCATGGGGTGCTACGCCGCGTTCCCGGCCCTGCGTCAGGCCGCCGAGATCTGCGGGTCCGACCCCGACGCCGTCGTGCTGGTGGTCTGCGCCGAGCTCTGCAGCATCCACCTGCGGACGGCGAACGACCCGGACACCATCCGCGGCGCCTCCCTCTTCGCGGACGGCGCCGCCGCGGCGGTGGTCACCGCGCCCGACGACGCCCGGACCGGGGACGGTGGCAACCGCGGTTCATCACCCGGCGGCCCCACCCCCGGCCCCTCCCGACCCGGGGGTCCCCCCCCCCGCCCCCCCCCCCCCGCGCCCCCCCCCCCCCCCGCCGCAGCTTGCACCCGCCGGTACACTGGTAACAGCTTGCCCGCGGTCCCGTGCGCCTCGAGCCGGCCCCCGCGCCCGCAGCGGGAGGGCCCTCCCGCCGCGCACGGGCGACCGCACGAGGAAA
>NZ_JANAFB010000071.1 GCF_024199905.1 Rothia santali | reverse complement strand
GCCGGGTTCCGTGGGCCCGGAGAGGTGTAAAAGAGACAGGCCGGGCCCCGGGCCTCCCCCCCCGGCGTCGGTGCGGGGGCCCCCCGGCCCCGCGTCCCCCCGCCCGTCCCCGCCGGCCGCGCGCCAGCCGCGCGCCGGTCCGCGTCCGGTCGGTGGACTCCCGCTGGCGGCGATGTAAACGCTTCCCGGAGGAGCGGTAGGATTCCCCCGAAAGGTAGGAATCATGACTGCACAGAACACCACGACGCCGGGCGCCCGGCCGTCCGACGCCGCCCTCGAGTGGGTGCGCCGCCTCGTCGAGGTGGACACCACGAGCCGGGACAGCAACCTCCCGCTGCTCGCCGAGGCCACCGAGCTCCTGGACCGCCTCGGGATCGCCTACACCACGCTGCCGAACGAGGACGGCACCAAGGCCAACCTCCTGGCGACCATCCCGGCCGCCGACGGCAGCACCGGCGGGGGCGTGATCCTCTCCGGCCACACCGACGTCGTGCCCGTGGACGGCCAGGACTGGAGCTCCGACCCGTTCGAGCTCGTCGAGCGGGAGGGCCGGCTCTACGGCCGCGGCACCTCGGACATGAAGAGCTTCATCGCCGTGGTCCTGAGCCGGGTCGAGGAGCTCGCGGCCCGGAGCCTCTCCGAGCCCGTGCACCTCGCGCTGTCCTACGACGAGGAGGTCGGCTGCGTCGGCGCCCGGAGCCTCGTCGAGGCCTTCGCGGAGCGCGGCGAGCTGCCGCGCGCCTGCATCGTGGGCGAGCCGACCTCGATGCGCGTGGTCCGCGGCCACAAGTCGATGAACGTGCTGCGCGCCGACTTCCGGGGCAAGGCCATCCACTCGTCCCGCACGACCGAGGGCGTCAACGCGATCGAGCACGCCGCCACCTTCGTGCGCTTCGTGCGCGACCTCGCCGAGGGCTTCATCCAGGACGGCCCCTTCGACCGCGCCTACGACTTCGAGCACACCACCGTGAGCGTCAACCACGTCGAGGGCGGCACCGCGGTGAACATCGTGCCCGCCGACTGCTCGGTCACGTTCGAGTACCGCACCATCGCCGAGGACGACCCGGCCGAGATCCGCGCCGCCCTCCAGGGGGAGCTGGACCGGATCCAGGAGGAGATGCGCCGCGTCTCCCCCGAGGCCTCCATCGAGCTCACCGTGCTCGCCGAGTCCCCCGGCCTGGAGACCGCCGCCGACGCCGAGCTGATCGGCTTCGCGACCGACTGCGGCGCGGAGCCCGCCGACGCCAAGGTCGCCTACGGCACCGAGGCCGGCCTGTTCCACCGCGCCGGCATCCCCGCCGTCGTCTGCGGCCCGGGCGACATCGCCCAGGCCCACACGCCCGACGAGTTCATCGAGCTCGACCAGATCGCGCGCTGCGAGGCCTTCCTCGACGCCGTGATCGACCGCCTCTCCGCCTGACGCCCGCCGGCCGGACGGCATCCGCCAGCCGGCCGGCGGCCCGTCCGCCGGAGCGCCCGACGCCGGCCCACCGGCCCGGCACCCGAGAAACCGCACCAGAGAATTCGAGAAGCCCCATGTCCACCGTGACCCCCGCGCCCACCCCGGCGCAGCTGACCGCCGCCCGCAAGGCGGTGGTCAGCAGCTCGATCGGCAACGCCCTCGAGTGGTTCGACATCATCGTCTACGCCTCGTTCGCGGTGATCATCCAGAAGAACTTCTTCCCGTCCGACGACCCCACGGTCGGGCTCATCATCACCTTCGCCGGCTTCGCGGTCTCCTACCTCATCCGCCCGCTGGGCGCGCTGGTGCTGGGGAGCTACGCGGACCGCAACGGCCGGAAGAAGGGCCTGACCCTCACGATCTTCCTCATGCTGGTCGGGACGACCCTCATGGCGATCGCCCCGACCACCGCGGTGATCGGCATCGCCGCGACGTTCATCATCCTGCTCTCGCGCCTCATCCAGGGGTTCTCCGCGGGCGGCGAGTTCGGCACCGCCACCACCTTCCTGGTCGAGACCGCGCCGCACCGCAAGGCCTTCTACGCCTCGTGGCAGGTCACCAGCCAGGGCATCTCGATGTTCCTGGCCTCGGTCTTCGGATTCGTGCTGTTCACCTACCTCACGGAGGACCAGCTGGACTCGTGGGGCTGGCGCATCCCGTTCTTCTTCGGCATGCTCATCGGCCCGGTCGGCTGGTACATCCGCTCGAAGCTCGAGGAGACCTCCGAGTTCACCCAGATGAAGCGCGAGGGCTCGCCGCTCAAGGCCGCGTTCACCACGCACCTCGGGCGGATCCTCGCCGCGACGGCCTGCGTCGGCGTCGGCACCATCTCGGTGTACCTGATCCTTTACATGCCCACCTTCGCCGTGCAGACGCTGCACATCCCGGCGACGGCGGGGTACCTCGGCGGCATCGTCGCCGGCGTCGTGACCATGGTGGGCGTGCCGTTCATCGGCATGCTCGCCGACCGGATCGGTCCGGCCCGGATCATGACCTACGGCGCGATCGCGGCGCTCGTCCTGGCCTGGCCCCTGTTCGCCCTGATCATCGCGGTGCCGACCGTCCCGGTCTTCGCCTTCGTGGTCGCGGTCCTCGGCGTCATCATGGCGATCTACTTCGGCCCGCTCCCGGCGCTGATGACGGCGATCTTCCCCGCCGAGGTGCGCGGCAGCGGCCTCTCGATCGCCTACAACGCCGGCGTGACGCTCATGGGCGGCTTCGCCCCGCTCGTGCTGACCTGGATCGGCACGCTGTACGCGCCCGGGATCTACTACATGGTGATCGCGGTGATCTCGCTGGTGGGCCTGGGGTTCGCGCGCCGGAAGTACGCGATGCGGTAGACCCGGTCCCCACCGGGGCTCCGGGACGCACGACGACCCCCGGGAGGAGGCTGCGAGGCCTTCCCCCGAGGGTCGTCCGCGTCTCGGGGTCGCCTGCGTCTCGGGGCCGCCTGTGTCTCCGGACCACCGCGCCCCGGACGTCCCGCGCTCAGACCGCCCGGGACGGGGCCAGGAACAGGCGGACCTCGCGGCTGAAGGCCAGGACGAGCCAGTAGACCAGCAGCGCCAGTGCGACCACCGTGAGCAGCATCGAGACGATCCCGATGGCGCCCATCTGGACGTTGAGCGCGATGGCCGCGACGTTGGCGAACAGCGAGCCGCCGATCGCCACGAAGGCCAGGACGATCCCCACGATCCGCGCCCAGTTCTTGTGCGCCCGCAACCCGAGGTAGACGAGCGCGAACACCCCCAGCGTCAGGATGAGCTGGAACGCCGCCTGGGGGATGCTCAGGCCGCCCGAGCTCTCCACGATGCGCTGCTTCTCGGCGTCCGAGAACGACTCGCTGCCGGGCACGCTGTTCACCGTGCTGAGAAGGGCGTCGTTCATGGCACCGGTCATGCGGGCCACGATGTCCATGACCCAGCTGACGAGGTCGACCACGAGGATCCCGATGGTGACGGCCTTGAGGCGGGCGAAGCGCGGCGGCTCCTCGACCTCCGGACGAGGGGCGGCCGGGTCCTGCCCGGCACTGCGGAACTGGGGCATGTCTGCGCTGCTCATGATGACCTCCTGGACGTCAGCTTCCCACGTCGGACGGGGTTTCCGTGTGGATGACGTCACATCGGCGGAGTGTGACGGCGCACCGACGGTCCCGGCCGGCGGGGCCGGCGGAAGACGCCCGGCGGACCGCCCCGCCGGGCGCGGCTCAGGCCATCCGGCGCGGGACCAGGAACTCCCGGACCTCGCGGTGGAAGGCCAGCACGAGCCAGTAGATCAGGGCCGCGTAGGAGAGCAGATTCAGCAGGGGGCCCACGATCCCCAGCGCCCCCAGGAACGCCGACTCGGTTACCAGGGACACGATCTGGAAGATCCCCATGCCGAGCGAGACGAAGGCCATGACGATCCCCACGATCCTGGCCCAGTTCGCGCGGCGCCGCAGCCCGAGGTAGACCAGCAGGAACACCGCCACGGCGAGGACCAGCCCGAACACCCCGGTGCCGATGGCGATCCATTCGGACATCTGCACCTGAAGGCGCACCTGCTCCTCGCTGAGCATCTCGGCGCCCGGGGTCTCGCGGAGCATCCGCATCGTCGCCTCGGTCGTCGCGCCCGAGCCGATGAGGATCAGCCCCCACGCCGAGCCGACCAGGTGCAAGGCGAAGACCCAGACGGTGACGGCCTTCAGGCGGGTGAACCTCCCCGGCTCGGGCTCGCCGGAGCGCTGCGCGGGGACGGCCTGCTCCGCGCCTCGATACTGGGGAATCTCTGAGTTGTTCATGTAAACCTCCTGGGCGCCACCCTCCCATACGGCGCACCGGATGGAAACGCGGCGCGCCGCGAGCGAAGGAACGGGCGGCCGCGGGGCGCGACCCCCGCCGCTCCGAGGACCACGAGGCCGGCATGCGCGTGCGCCGCGAGGTCCTCTCCGAGGAGCACGTCGCGCGCGCCGTCGAGGCGACGACGCCCTTCACCGCCGACTTCCAGGACTACATCACGCGCAACGCCTGGGGAGGCATCTGGACCCGGCCCGGCCTGGACCGCCGCATGCGCAGCGCCATCACCCTGACCGCGATGATCGCCCTGGGCCACTGGCACGAGTTCGACATGCACGTGCGCGCCGCGCTGCGCAACGGCCTGACGGTCGAGGAGATCCAGGAGGTCCTGCTGCAGTCGGCGGTCTACTGCGGAGTGCCGGCGGCCAACACCGCCTTCGCCCGCGCGAGCGACGTGCTCCACGAGGCGGGCGAGCTGTGAGCGGGCGGACCGGATCCGCCGTCGCGCC
>NZ_JANAFB010000070.1 GCF_024199905.1 Rothia santali | reverse complement strand
GGCCGGTGCGGCGTGGCCCGCGGACGGGGCGGCGGGGTTCGCGGACGGTGCGGCGTCGGGCCGCTGCTCCCGGCCGCCGGCGGGGTCCGCGGAGCGGTACTCCACGGAGTCCTGCGTCATGGCCATGTAGACCTGCTCCAGGGAGGCGTGCTGGGGGCTGAGCTCGTGCACGAGGATCCCCTCGGCCAGGGCGCGCTCGGCGACCTGGCGGCCGCTGCCGTGGACCATCAGTCCGCCGTCGTGCGGCTCGACCCGCAGGCCCTCGCGCTGGAGGACCCCGGCGAAGGCGTCGGCCTCGTCGGTCCGGACGAGCACGCGCTCGTCGCCGGCCTGGTTGAGGAACTCCTCGAGCGGCTGGTCCGCGAGGATCTTCCCCTGCCCGATGACGATGAGGTGGTCGGCGGTCTGGGCCATCTCGGACATCAGGTGCGAGGAGAGGAAGACCGTCTTGCCCTCGGAGGCGAGGAACCGGGCCATCTGGCGGACCCAGATGACGCCCTCCGGGTCCAGGCCGTTGACCGGCTCGTCGAGGATGATGACGGAGGGGTCGCCCAGGATCGCGGAGGCGATGCCCAGCCGCTGCCCCATGCCGAGCGAGTACCCGCCGACCTTCTTCTTGGCGGCCGAGGAGAGGCCCGTGATGTCGATGACCTCGTCCACCCGGCTGGTGGGGATGCCGTGGGTCACCGCCATCGCCCGCAGGTGGTTCACCCCGGAGCGGCGCGGGTGCACCGACTTGGCCTCCAGCAGGGAGCCGACCGTGGTCAGCGGCGAGGCGAGCGCGCGGTAGGGCTTCCCCTCGACCAGCGCGGTGCCCGCGGTGGGGCGCTCCAGGCCGAGGATCATGCGCATCGTGGTGGACTTGCCGGCGCCGTTGGGGCCCAGGAAGCCCGTGACCCGCCCGGGCTGCACGGTGAAGCTGATGTCGTCCACCGCCCGTTTGGCGCCGTACGTCTTGGTGAGGCCCGAGACCTCGATCATGGCGTCTCCTTCCGTATCCCGGCGCACCGGGCTGACGTCTTCTGCTCCAGCCTATAAGCGGATCCCCCGAGAACCCTGGGGTTCTCGGGGGATCGCGGGCGATTTCATACCGGGGTATGAGAGGCGGTGGAGTCAGGTCTACCCCTCCGCCGGATGCTCAGAACCCGGACGAGTTCGTCGAGTCGACGAGTTTCAGCTGGTCCGAGGACAGGTCGACCTCGAAGTAGCCGCTGATGCTGCGGGTCGCATCCTCATCCTCCCACTCGTCGTCGAAGGAGCGGCTCTGATAGGTCAGGCCGGCCTCCCCGTCTTTGGTGGTCACGAGGTAGAGGGTCGCACCGGGGTCGACGTCGTCGAGGTTGTCGCCCTGGGAGGAGGAGAACAGGGAGGAGTAGGAGTCGTTGGACAGCGCGTACTCAGGGTAGGTCTCGATCGACCACTCGGGGTTCCGGTCCCTGCTGGTGTCGTAGTAGTCGAACCCGCAGTCGGGCACCTCGAACGCGCGCACGCGGGTGCACTCGTCCAGCCTGGCGTTGGCGGCCTCCCGGGCCTCCTCGAGCGCGGCGTCGGTCAGGCGCTGGTCGAAGGCGACCGTCTGCGGGCCACCGTCGACGCCCGCGGTGACGGCGCGGTCCGAGCCGTAGGTGACGTACGTGCCGCCCGAGGGCGCCGCGAACTCGTACCTCCCCGGCAGCACGGTGAACGAGGCGATCCGGGGTTGGCCCGCGCCGTCCGAGGAACCGAGTCCGGAGGTGGGCGACGGCGAGGCCGAGGACGAACCGCCGCCCTCGGGGACCTCCACCTCGGTACCGTTGACCGTCACGGTGTCGACGCCCTCCGGGACCTCGTACTCGATGGTCTGGTACAGACCCGGCTGACGTGCGTCGATCTCCCACTGGACCAGGCCGAAGCTGCCCCCGGCCTTGCGGAGGCTCAGCTCCCGGTCCACGGTGCGGCCGTCCTGGGTCACGGCGATATCGGCCACGGCCGTCTCCCCGTCCGCCCCGACCTCGACGCCGTTCACCTCGTAGCCCGAGATGCGCTGGTCGGCTGCGGAGTAGACGGCATCGGCGAGCAAAGCTCGCTCCGCGGAGGCGACGTTGGGGTCGATGACCTCCACGGCCCGGTCCACATCGCCGTCGACCACGGCCCCGAGGTACTCGTCCACGACCTTCTCCGGGTTGTAGACGGTGGCGTTGACGACGCGCACGGTGCCAAGGCCCAACACCAGGAGCAGCGCCAGGGACCCGGCCACGATGCCGGCGATCCACAGCCTCTTCCTCGCCGCGGGCGACATCGGCGCGGGCGCGACCGGTCGGGTTGCGGGTGCTGCCGCGTCGCCGCCGGCAGCCGAGCGGTCACCGGCCGCGCTCGCGGCCACCGCGGGGGATCCCACGACGACGCCGCGCGCACCAGCCGGTACCGCACGCACGAGGAACGGGGCGGCGAAGCGGGCCAGCGCCTCGACCGCGAACCCCCACACCAGCAGGCACAGCGGGGTCCACCACACCGGTCCGAAGGCGTAGGAGCCCTCCCCCAGGAACCCGCCGCTGGAGAACCGCAGGCCGCCGGCCCAGACGAGCACGATGCCCGCCAGAAGGAACACGGCGGGCATCACGAACCACGAACCCGCCCCAGCGACGCGCGGCCGCCTCCCCGACCAGGCGACGGCGAGCAGCAGGATGCCCAGCACGATGGGAATCCAGAGCAGCATGGGCCAGTGTCCGGCGGCCTCCGTGAGCAGGTCGGACCAGATGTAGGAGACCGAGCGGTCGGCGATCGAACCGGTGAAATCCTGGGTGACGATCCCGGAGAGGTGGCCGAGGGCCAGCGCGTCAGCCACCAGCGGGAACCCGAAGAACAGCATGGCCAGCCCAGCGCTCGCCGAGCCCTCGACGACGGCGACGATGCTGAGGACGACGAGCACGAGGAGCGCCAGGCACCCGGCATAGACGCCGGTCAACCGAGCGGCCACACCGGCACCGGGAGCGAAGGCGCCCAGGGCGTCGGACACGCGCCCCCGCGCCGGGCGCATCACGGAGCGGCGCGCCCAATAGGAGACGAGCGTCCCGATCACGAGGGGGTACAGCACCAGCTGGGGGCTGAAGGCGTTGAATCCATAGGTGACGGAGACGATGAAGGCGCTGAACGAGCCGCGTCCGGAGAAGATCAGCGTCAGCACCGCGGTGAGGACCACGAGCATGACCGCGGTGACCGCCGAGGAGAGCCAGAGGGCGGGCGCGCCCGGGCGCTCATCGCGCCGCACCTGCCGCAGCGCAAGCATGCGGGAGGCGACGAACAGCGCCGCGAGCCCCACCAGGGTGATCAGGAGGGGGACGGCGTGGAGTGAGGCCGTGACCGTCTCGCCGTCGCCGAGCCCACTCTGGGTGAGGCGCAGAGTGAAGGTGCCGCCCATGGCCATCGCCACCAGCTGGAAGATCAGGGCGATCATCCCGTAGGCGCCGAACTGCCCGGAGACCATCGACCAGGCCTGGCCGGTGTAGGCGTCCATCGAGGCGTCGAGCTCGCCGCGGACGACCCCGATGAGAGCGAGGGAGGCGAGCGCCGTGACGATCAGCATCGCCCCGTAGGTGACGCCGGCGGCGATGGCCGAGCCCCACCAGTCGGCGGGGGTCAGTCGAGAGCCGAGGGCGGCCACGAGAGAGGTCCGGCGAGGCTCGGCGTCGGCCCGTCCGGCCTCGGCCGGTCCGGCGTCGTCGAACGGCCCGGCCGCCGCCTGTTCACCGGTTGTACGAGTCGGCGCGGTCTCGGACGACGCCTCGGTGGGACCGGCCGGCTCGGGCCGCGGTGACTCGTCGTCGGGACGTCGTGGTTCTCTGGGGTCTCCGGTCTCGGACACGGGGTACCTCTCACGTGGTGGGGAGCGATGACGCTCAGACGCTACCAACACACAGGTTAATCCCAGAAAACTCCCGGCCGGTCAGCAGGTTTTATGACGGAGCCGGGTCTTCCACAGACCGCCCGATCACACCGGGGCGCTCGCCTGCCGCTCCACCCGACGCTTCCTGCGCCGGCCCAGCAGGGGCGCGACGAAGCGGGCCAGCAGCTCCACCACGATGCCCCACCCCAGCAGGCACACCGGCGTCCACCAGGCCGGGGCGAGCCCGTAGAAGCCCTGGAGGACGAACCCGTTGTCCGCGAAGCGGACCGTGCCGGCCCACTGCAGCGCGAGGCCGAGAAGCAGGAAGGCGAGGGGCATCGCGAACCACGAGGTCGCCATCGCGGTGCGGGGGCGCCGCCGCGACCAGGAGAGCGCGAGCCACAGGATCCCGACGCCGATGGCGACCCAGATCAGCATCGGCCAGAGGCCGGTGTACTGCTGGATCGCGCCGGACCAGATGTAGGCGGTGTCCTGCTGGTAGCCCAGGCGCGCCGTCGTCTGCGCGGTGAGCCCGGAGAGGTGGCCGAGCGCCATGACCTCCACGACCGCCGTCAGCCCGAAGAACAGGGTCGCCAGCCCGGTGGCCGGGGAGTGGTGGACGAACGCCAGGACGGTCAGGCCGACCAGGCCCGCCAGGGCGACGCCGCCCGCGTACCGCCCGCAGAGCCGCACCGCCGTGCCGAGCCCGGGCGCCAGGCTCCGCACGGTCCCGGCGATCAGGCCGTCCTCGGCGCCCGCGGCGCACTGCCGGCCCCACCCGGCGACGAGCGTCCCGGCGATCAGGGGGAACAGCGCGAGCTGGAGGTCCACGGCGTCGAACCGGTACTCCAGGGAGATGATCGAGATGGCGAGGGTCCCGCGCCCCGCGAGCAGGATGGAGAGCCCCACGGCGAGGGCCGCCAGGACGACGCCAGTGATCAGGGCGGTCAGCCAGATCCGGAAGCCGCCCGGGCGGGCGCCGCGGCGCACCTGGCGCCGGGCGTGGGCCCGGGAGGCGAGGAAGAGGACCACCAGCCCCGCCAGGGTGACGAGGAGGGGGACGCCGTGGAGGGAGGCCGACGTCGTCGCGCCCTCGCCCATGATGTTCTGGGCGAGCTGGAGCGAGAGGGTGCCGCCCATCGCCATGGCCACCAGCTGGAAGAGCAGCGCGACGAACGGGTAGACGCCGAACCGGCCGGGGAGGGAGCCGTCCCCGACGAGCCAGGTCGGGGC
>NZ_JANAFB010000006.1 GCF_024199905.1 Rothia santali | reverse complement strand
GACGCGGCCCTCGCCGAAGCCGGGGTAGAACGTGATCCCGCCGATCGGCGACCACGCCTGAGTGAGCACGCCGTGCCGGGCATTGGCCTCCTGTACGTCGGGCTGCTGGAAGTAGGGGTGCAGTTCGACCTGGTTGACCGCCGGGATCACGCTGGTGGCCTCGATCAGCCGGTCGAGGTCCTCGGGCATGAAGTTACTGACTCCGATCGCACGGACTTTGCCCTCGGCCAGTAGGGCCTCCAACGCCCGGTAGGCGTCGATGGTCAGGTCGAAGCGGCTGGTCAGCGGCTGGTGCAGGATCAGCAGCTCGATCGTCTCGACGCCGAGCTTGCCGGCGGCCTTCTCGAAGGCGTGCCGGGTCGCTTCGGTGCCGTAGTCGTTGATCCAGACCTTGGTCTCGATGAACACCTCGTCGCGGTCGATGCCCGAGGCGCGGATGCCCTCGCCGACCTCACGTTCGTTGCCGTAGGAGGCGGCGGTGTCAATGTGCCGGTACCCGGTATCGAGCGCCGCATGGACTGCGGCGGTCGTCTCCTCCGGGGGCGACTGGAAGACGCCGAATCCGAGGGCGGGCATCTCCACACCGCCGGTGAGCGTGATCGTGGGAACAGTGGTGGTCATAGCGGTTCTCTCCGTAACTGTGTCGTGTAGGTGGGGTTGTTCAGTCGAGGGTCAGCAGCAGTTCGAGCATCCGCGGATCGCGGTGATCGAAGTCGCCTGCGGCCTGTGCCCGGTCGAGCGCTGCGATCCGGCCCATCTCCTCTTCGGTGAGCTGGAAGTCGAAGACGGCGATGTTCTCCGTCAGTCGCTCCTCGTGGGTGGACTTCACGACCAGGGCGATGTCGCGCTGGATGTGCCAACGCAGGATCACCTGCGCCACGCTCACCCCGTGCGCGGCGGCGATCTCGGTGAGCACAGGATGGTCCAGGATGTCGGGGTCGCCCTGCCCGAGCGGCCCCCATGCCTGGAGGGCGGTGCCGTGGTCGGCGAGAAGCTTCTGGGTGTCGATCTGCTGGTTGAACGGGTGGGTCTCGCGCTGGTTCACCGCCGGGGTGACCCTGTTGTGGGTGACGAGGTCGGCGTAGCGGTCGTCGAAGAAGTTCGACACCCCGATCGCTCGCACCCGGCCCTCGTCCAGCAGGTCTTCCATCGCCCGCCACGCGGCGTAGGTGTCGCCGAAAGGCTGATGAATCAGCCACAGATCGAGGTAATCCAGGCCGAGGTTGTCGAGCGAGACGTCGAGGGCGTCCTTGGTCTGCTGATAGCCGTGGTCCTTGAACCACAGCTTCGTCGTGACGAACAGCTCCTCACGCGGAACGTCCGATTCGGCGAGGGCCTGGCCGACGGCCTGCTCGTTGTAGTAGCGCGAGGCCGTGTCGACGAGCCGGTAGCCCGCGTCCAGAGCCATCGGGATGGTCTCTCGGACCTGGGCATCGTCCATCTGGAAGACGCCCAGGCCCAGCTGCGGCATCTGCACCCCGTTGTTCAGTGTGGTGGTGGGAACAGTGGTCATGTGGGTTCTCCTTCTCGTGGTTCAGACGTTCGTGGTCTCGGGGGCGGACTGCGCGTGAGCGCGTTCGGTCTCGGCGGTGGTGAGGATCGGCTTGATGCCGATGAGCAGGAGCAGGGTCGCGGCGGTGACGATCGCGCCGACCAGCGGGGTGGCCAGCACCCCGAAGGAATCGAGTATGACCCCGCCGAGCGCGGCGCCTGCGGCCATGCCGAGCTGGGTGAGGACGACGCCGATGCTCATCGACTTCTCCGGGGAGCGGTGCCCGACCAGGAGCAGGGTCTGCTGCCAGACCATGACCAGGCCGGAGAACCCGACACCCCACACCAGCAGCAGGATGAGCACGACGGGGATGCTCGTGATCCCGAACGACAGGCCCAACAGCGCGACCGCCATGAACACCGGCATCGTGATGAGTGCCGCCAGGCGGGATCGGGTGGCGATCTGCCCGCCGAGCCAGATCCCGACCAGCCCTGCGCCACCGAAGAACAGCAGCGACAGGCTCGTCAAGAGCGGTGGTGCGCCGAGGGCGGCGAGATAGGGGTCGATGAAAGTGATGACGCTCATGTAAGCGAGCATCAGCAGCCCCCATCCGCCGCCCATGCGCAGCACGCCGGGCTGGCGCAGCGCCTGGATCAGCGGCATCTGCTGGGTGGACTCGGCCCGCATCGGCGGGATCTTCGCGGCGAGCAGGACCGCGCAGACCAGGGCGACGGCGGCAGCCCCGATGAAGGTGGCCTGCCAGCCTAGGGTCGTACCGACGAACGAGGCCAGGGGCGCGCCGAGCGCGATGCCGACGGTGTTCGCGCCGATCACGATACTCAGCGCACGGCGCTCGTGCGTGAGCCCAGCCATGCCGACCGCGACGGCCGGTGCCAGCGACATCAACAGGCCATGCGCGCCGCCGGAGATGAACCGTCCCACTAGGGCCGGCATCAGGTCGGAGGCGACTACGACGAGGATGTTGCCGATCACGAACACCAGCAGCGTCGCAGTAAGGCTGAACCGGCGGGAGAACCGCAGGGCCAGCGAGGTCAAAGGGAGGGCGAGGATCGCATTGCCCAGCGAGTAGAGGGCCGTCAGCGAGCCGGCTGCGGCAATGTTCATGTTCAGGCCGGGAGCCATCTGGTTCAGCAGCCCGGCCGGGCTGAGTTCGACCGCGAGGGCGAGGAACCCGGCAGAGGCGAGCACGAGGATCGCCAGCCATGGGAAACGCTCGGTGCCGGTTCGGGTCATTGTTGAGGTCACGGAAGCCTTTCGATCACGCGAGGACAAGTACGACAGGCGATGCGATCGCATCCGGGCAGTGAGGGTGTCGCACTCACATGCGAAGCGGATGTGTCGCATCCACATAGATCAGCTTAACAGAGAAGTGGATGTGATGCATCCGCTTGCTAGAGTGGGGGCATGGCCGAACCAAAACTGCGCAAGGACGCCGCACTCAATCGGGAGCGACTGCTGACCGCCGGGCGGGAGGTCTTCGCTCAGCGTGGCCTGGATGCCACGCTTAACGACGTTGCCCACCACGCTGGCGTCGGAGTTGGCACCGCCTACCGCCGGTTCGCGAACAAAGAAGAACTCATCGACGCGATCCTCGCCCAGCAGGTCGAGGAGCTGGAGGCCATCCTCGCCGAGGCGCTGGCTCACCCGGACCCTTGGGAGGGGCTCGTGCTCTACCTGGAACGCTCGTTAGCGATCCAGGCGAAGGACCGTGGCATGGCACAGGTGCTCTCCGGCCAGTTCGCGCAGCCGCAGAAGTATGACTGGGGTCGCGACCGGCTCGCACCCCTGGTCAACCAAGTCGCAGATCGCGCCCGCGAAGCGGGCCTGCTTCGCGAGGACGTGACCGGCACCGATCTCATCCTGCTCCAGGTCGCCCTCACCGCGATCGCATCCACCGCCCAGGATGGCCCGCCCCCCGACGAGCGAGATGACATCGGACAGCTCTACCGCCGGTATCTCTGGATGCTGCTCGACGGACTGCGGCCCTACCGAGACAAGGCCACGGCCCTGCCCGTGCCGCCGCTGACCACAGCGCAGACCCACCTTCTCCTCGGCTCTGTGTCGACGCATCCCCGCGACTGAGCTCGTGCCCGTCGCTGCACCGGACGCCAGAGGGGGCAGCTGGAGACGTGGTCTGAGAGGTCCTGGTTCGCTCCCGGTGCACGGCATAGCGTCGTAGACGTGGTGTCAGCCCTTCGGTGGTTGGCGTCGCACGATGCACAGAACGAGCCGACGATGGGATATCCACTGATGACGAACAACAACCCCGCATACGACTTCACCGGCCAGGTCGCTCTCGTGACCGGAGCGGCTTCCGGTATGGGGCTGGCCGCCGCCCGCAGCTTCGCCGAGAACGGGGCTGCTGTCGCGCTGCTGGATCGCAGCGCGGACGCCGTCGAGCAGGCCGCGCAGACGCTCATCGACGCCGGTTATCAGGCGATCGGCATCACCTGCGACGTCACCGATGAGGCACAGGTCGCCAAGGCCGTGGACCAGGCCGTGGACACGTTTGGGCGCCTCGACATGGCCTTCAACGCTGCCGGAGTGCAGGCCCCACCCGCCGATGCCGCGGACGAAACCGCTGAGGACTTCGATCAGGTCAACGCGGTGAATCTGCGCGGGGTATGGGCGGCGCAGAAGCACGAGCTGGGACACATGCGCAAGCAGGGCTCTGGTGCGATCGTGAATTGCTCCTCCCTCGGCGGTCTGGTGGGCCTGCCTGAGCGGGCGGCCTACCATGCCTCTAAGCACGGCGTGGTCGGTTTGAGCAAGAGCGCGGCAGTCGAGTACGCGTCGAAGGGTATCCGCATCAACGTCGTCTGCCCCGGGGTGGTGGAGACCCCGATGGTCGCCGACATGCTTGAGGGGCAGGCCGAGGCCATGGCCGGCATCATCCAGGATCAGCCCATCGGCCGTCTCGGGCAGGCAGAGGAGGTCGCCGCGGCGGCCGTGTGGCTGTGCAGCCCGGCCGCGAGCTTCGTCCTCGGCGCGGTGTTGCCGGTCGACGGCGGCTACACCACCCACTGAGCTGACGGAAATATTCTGGTGAGTATGGATTCTCGGTCGGAGATCAGCAGTTTCCTCGCCTCCCGGAGGGCACGGCTCTCCCCGGAGGACGCCGGTGTGCCCCTCTACAGCGGGGCACGCCGAGTGCCGGGCCTGCGCCGGGAAGAGGTCGCCCATCTCGCCGGGGTCAGCTCCGACTACTATGCCCGCCTGGAGCGGGGCAAGATTTCCGGGGCCTCACGCGAGGTCCTCGAAGCGATCGCCCGCGCCCTGCAACTGGACGAGGACGAGCGCAGGCACCTGTTCGACCTCGTCGAGGTCACCCAGCGGCGGCCACCGCGGAAGAAGAAGTCGACGCGGACGACGGTGCGGCCGGGCATCCAGCAGGTCCTGGATTCGATCGAGGCTCCCGCGCTGGTGCAGAACGCCCGTCTGGACCGGCTCGCGTTCAACCCGATCGCCCGCGCGTTGCACTCACTGCCGGCCGATGGCTCCAGGGACCAGTACAACTACGCGAAATGGCTGTTCCTCGACCCCGCGGCGATGCGGTTCCACCGGGACGCCGATATCGCCAAGCACGATGTCGTCGCCATGCTGCGGGCCGCCTCGGCACAAGACCCGTATGACCGTGAGCTCATCGAGATCGTGGGCACCCTGACCACGCAGAGCGAGGAGTTCAGCGCCCTGTGGGCCTCCCATGACGTGCTGCGGCATCGTTCGGGTGCGAAGCTGCTGACCCACCCCGATGTCGGAGACCTAGAGTTCGGGTATGAGTCCTTCGAGCTCTCGGCCGACCCGGGGCTGGTGATGCTCGTCTTCACGGTCGAGCCGAACTCGCCCACCGCGGAGAGGATGCGGCTGCTGGCCAGCTGGGCGGCCACGCCGCACGACCAGCACGAGCCGACGGGCAGCCCTGAGCGCAGGCACTGACCATCACACCGGCACCAGCTTAAACGGTCTGGCGCCGCGGGATGCCCCGCAGCATCCCGAAGAGGAATGAGGAGAACGATGAAGATTCTGAATGAAACCTACGTCCTGTCGGACAGTGTCGAGATTCCCAAGCTGGGGTTGGGCACCTGGTTCATCAACGACGACCAGGTCGTCGATGCCGTCCGCGCCGCTGTCGAGATCGGGTACCGCAACATCGATACCGCCCAGGCCTACGGCAACGAGCGCGGCGTCGGCGAGGGCGTGCGCACCGCCTCCGTGCCGCGAGAGCAGCTGTTTGTCGCCACCAAGCTGGCCGCGGAGGTCAAGGACTACGCGGGTGCGGTCGCCTCTATTGACCAGTCGTTGCAGCTGATAGGTCTGGACTACCTCGATCTGATGCTCATCCATGCGCCGCAGCCGTGGGAGGACTTCCGCGGCGGTGACTACGCCGACGGCAACCGCGAAGCCTGGCGGGCACTGGAAGAGGCGTACCGGGCGGGCAAGATCCACGCCATCGGGGTCTCCAACTTCCTCCAGGCCGATCTCGACAGCCTGCTGGAGACGGCGGAGATCATCCCGCACGTGAACCAGCTGCTCGTGCACGCCGGCAACACCCCGTCCGAGCTGCTGGCCTACTGCAAGTCCAAGAACATCCTCGTGGAGGCGTACTCGCCGATCGGGCACGGCGCGATCCTGGACCACCCCGAGATCCAGGCGATGGCCGAGAAGTACGGGGTGACGGTGCCGCAGCTGTGCATCCGCTACACGCTCCAGCTCGGCACCGTGTCGCTGCCGAAGACCGGCAACCCGGACCACATGCGGACCAACGCCGAGGTCGACTTCGAGATCACCGAGGCGGATATGACAGTACTGCGCGACCTGAAGGCGCGAGACTACGGCGAGCACGCCGCCTTCCCTGTCTTCAGCGGCAAGTAACCACCTGAACAAACGAGACCTAACAGATTCGCGGGTTCCCCGGGATCGATGGTTCCCCGGGGCTCCGCGCGGTATCAGACCCCCCCCCATCGTGAGCATTCCCTACATCGCTCTCAACGACGGCCACGCGATCCCGCAGCTCGAATTCGGGGTCTTGCAGGTCTTGACCCGCGACATCGTGCCCGCCGTCGCCACCGCCACACCCACCTACCTTCCCCCGACGAAACGGAGAACACGATGACACAAACGATGGCCGCACTGATCGGCACTGCCGGTCCGCAGTGGGAACGGGCAGAGGTTCCCCGACCGACGCCGGGACCGGGTGAGGTCCTCGTCCAGGTTCAGGCCGTGGCGACCAACGAGGTCGATCGCCTCCAGCTCGCCGATACGGGCGTGGCCGGACAGGTCGCGGGCTACGAGTTCGCCGGACACGTCGCTGCCCTCGGCGACGACGTCTCCGCCTGGGAGGTCGGGGACGCGGTGATGGGCACCGCACCGGAATCCTTCGCCAGTACGTCGTCGTCGATGCCCGCCACATCATCGCCACACCGCGCGGGCTGGCCCCAGCGGTCGCCTGCGCCCTGCCGGTCGGCCTCTCCACCGAGTACGGCGCCCTGCGCAAGGCCGGCTTCACCGCGGGCGACACCGTGCTCATCACCGGCGCCTCGACCGGCATCGGCCTGCTGGGTGCACAACTGGTCAAGGCGCTGGGAGCATCCACGGTGCTGGGCACCACCCGCTCCCCGCACAAACGGAACCTCCTTGCCGACGCCGGGATCGACACCGTCATCGTTACCGGTGAAGACGACCTCGCCGATGCGGTCTTCGCAGCTACCGGTGGTGAGGGGGTCGAGCTGGTGCTCGACCACGTCGCCGGCCAGATGTTCGCCGACTGCCTGCCACTGACCCGTCGTGATGGTCGGGTCGTGAACATCGGCCGCCTCGACGGAGCAGCAGCGACGATCGACATCGACGCCCTGTCCTATCGCAACCTCACCGTCTACGGCGTCTCCTTCGGCGCCTGCCGCCCGATCGAGCTCGGAAACAACCTGGCCGGGCTCGAGCCTGAGATCGTTCCTGCCGTGGTCGAGGGACGCATCCGGCCTGTCATCGACCGAACCATGGGCTGGGACGAGCACGTTGCCGCGACAGCGCGTCTTCACAGCGGTGACACGCACGGCAAGATCGTGCTCACTATCGACGCATAACCCAAGATCGCGTTGCACCCTTACCGCCTGGTGGCGGCGTAGGCGTTCCACGATGCTCCGGCGAGTCCAGCCCAGCAGGGCAGCCTGAATGTCCACGATGAAGAACCAGGTCCATATGATGCTCACCCCGCCCAGTATGAATATCCCGGTGAGCTTGCGCCGCCAATCGGAGCGTAGGATCGCTTCCTGGCGGATGGGAAGTCCCTGGAGGCCGCGGGAGAGAACCTCCACCGCCTGGTAGATCATGAGTGCGATGGTGAGCACGATCAGCAAGGTCGCGACCATGTTCCATCCCGCGATGGTAGCTAACGATTGGTCGGTGTCGACTGAGTTGATGCACCAGAAGAACGCGCCCACGAAGGTGAGAGCCTTGATCGCCCCTTCCCACCAGAAAAGCCTCTTCGCTCGGTACGGTTCACTGGATCTTTTGTCTTCGGGATGTGATTCCTCGGCCATGGATGCGCCTCCGTCGACGCCGGGTCCTAGGGCTATAGGGGGTATGCGCCCGACTGGGTTGGTTCCACCCCATCACCACCACACCCCGAAAGGCACTACCCTGGCGGCGTCGTGACGGTCGCCCACGTTATCATCCGGCCCCATTTTCGGCCGTGGTAGTTGGATCAGGCGCAGACCAGCCGATCCATTTCAATGCCCCAACCCCGGCTCACGAGGAACTTCAGCGTGGTTTTTGATCTGCTGTTTGATGCGGTGTTTGGTGTACGCGGTGACCATCGATGTCATCAGGGCGAATAAGATGCCGTACGGAACGAATACCGCGAGCAAGACCACGATGGCGGTCACCAGCAGATCGATGAACACGATCCGCTTGTCAATGCCCCCGGTCGATTGATGGATCAGGGGCCACGCCATCAGCATGACCACACCCATACCGATCATGACCGGGGCGTCTATATGCTCACCGGCAATAGGTCCGGAAATATAATCGTGTATCAAATCCATAGTGTGATTTTTTCTCCCGATGTGCACGACTCCCGGCGGCACGCGGACCCATGGACCGCCCGTAGGTACGATCACTCCCGAGGGCGGCTGGCAAACTCCAGTATACATAAGGGCGGGGAACTCTTCGCCTGACCTTGCGCCCGCTGATAATCTTGCAGATCTTGGAGTCCACCGACCTATGGATTGCCCCATCCTCTCCAAGAGGAAATGAGGCTTATTCTTTAGAAATAAAATTGGATTAGATCCGCTCAAATGGTATAACCTAAAGACACCCTGTTTCTTACGGCGTTCCATTCGAACGAATCCTTTCCACCACAGCCTGCACTGCCCCCACGATAATGCTGACGCACCCCAAGAACGCGATGGGGATGGCGGCGATGATCGCGATGCCACCGCCGATATTGGCCCCTCCCCCGGGGTCGAAAACATCCATATAGAGCGAGCTTAGGACAGCAAAGGCAACTAGCCCCAGTGCGACTACGAAAGCAATCGCTCCACCGATATAGAAGACCAATCTTTCGCTACGACCCATGATCCCTTACTTTTGTTATTTCGGCGAATAGACGGTCTTTCAATCGCCCAGTAATGACATTTTCCGATATTCCAGCTGCGACCACACAATACGAACACTATCGCCTTAGTTGGATCTCGTCGGCTTTCATAGGCGTTGTGGGACGCTAATCGCTCACGGAGCCTTGCTTCGGCTGGTCTTGCCGGCGAGGTAGAACCCGGCGGAAATCACCCAGCAAAGCGCCCCCACAAAGACCAGTACCGCAAAGAGTGCAAGACCCACCGAGACCCAAGATCCCATCAACGGGTTCCGCTCCGCCTGGATACCGGGTGGGAAGAACACCGACCCGGCCGTAGCGATCGTCAGCGGCAGAATCGTTGAGAGAAACATGCTCACCGCTCCGATGACGAACCCACGTTTGCTCGGCGACCAACCATACCCCGCATCCGTGGAACACGCGGCGGTAGAACTCGAGTCATGACGCTGATGCAATCGGTGCCGCCGCCACACCATGATCAAAGACCCCGCTTGGATCGCGGCAATGACCACCCAGGCCAGACCCAGCGCTAGAGGCCACCAGGAAGGATGCAACAACCCCAACCCAAGCCAGATACCCGCTAAGACGAGGTAGAGACCGAACAGTAACAACTGGATCCTGACACCGGAGTACCGCACTGTGGTCTGGCTGGTTGGCTGATGCTGGTCAGTGACGCTCATACCGGCTCCTCCCAAGAGGCTTCTTCATCGGGGACTTGGTGGTCTTGAAGCCTGCGTAGATCCATGACCGTTGCCACCGCGGCGACGGCAGCGATCAGGGCGGCCAGAAGCTGCGGGATCTGTTGGCTATAGACGAAGACCCAGCCGATCATAATGCTCACGCCACCTAGCAGGATCGCCGAAACCCGCATCCGCTGCCAGTGGGATCGCAGGATCATCTCCTGACGGGTCGGCAGATCCTGGATCCGTCGGGAGAGGATCTCCATAAACCGCCAGATACCCATGACGATCGCGAACGGGATCAAAAAGGAAGCGACCATGACCCACCCGGCGGCGGTCGCCAAGGACTGTCCGGGTTCGACCATGGTGATACACCAGAAGATCGCGCCCATAAGGACCAGGGTCTTGATGGCTCCCTCCCACCAAAAGAGCTTCTTCGCCCGATACGGCTCACCCGTTCCGGCGGCCTCGAGGTCTGGTTTGACTGGGTCAGCAGTCATAGGTGCGTCTCCTTCCCGGCCAGGTGCCCCGCAGCATGCGGGGCGATCAATTTTTGATGTTTATCCCACCGAATCACATCCGTTGTATCGAGGTCATCCGCCTAAGGTCTGCGGCGGCACCTCCGTGTCATCGACACGTCAGACTCACAGCTTGGGGTATTTAATTCGCGAGCCCAACAAGTATTTCCAAGATTTACTGTTAACTTTGCGGCATCTGTCGTACCGGTATACGGTAGCTGACGCGCTGTGTGAGCGTCGTGGAAAGTGAGATTGATTTGCACGTACTGGTGCTGGTCCGGTGCCATTCGATCCCCGGAGGAGTCATAGTAGTTTGCGTGCGAAGAATTCCACCGGGATCGCCGTGGCCTCGGCTATCACCGCCGTCTCCACCCTGGGGGCTTCGGTCATCGCCGCCCGGGTACTGACCCAAGAGGAGTTCACCCAGTTCCAGACCGTGTTCTGGCCCATACTGTTCGGCGTCTTCAGCATCGTCGCCGGCATCCAACAGGAAGCCACCCGATCCGTCGGCTCACGCCTCATCCACCAAAATCCGCTCAACCTCGACCGGACACCGGGGTGCGCATCATGCCGGTGGCAGCAGGCTTCGGCGCTCTCATCGCCTTACTGGTCGCAGCCTCCTCACCCTGGTGGGCTAGCAGCTTCCTGACCCATGGCACCGGCATCAGCGTCGCGCTGCTTTGTATAGGAGTCAGTCTTTACGCCCTGCATGCCGCGATGCGTGGGGCTACAGCCGGATCGAAGCACTGGTACACCTTCGCCGCCCTCGGCGGCGGCGAGGCCCTCTGGCGGGTATTGGCCATCCTGACCATCGGATTACTCACCAGTTCCGTGATCGGACTGGAGGCCGCCACCGTCTCGGCGGTACTGGTCTGGATCCTCTCGCCGTACTGACCCCCAGCGGGCGGGTGGCGTGGGCATCCCGCGCGGATGTCAACGCCTCCTCCCTGATCCGCAACATCGGCTACGACATGGGATCCTCCACCGGTTCCGCGGTACTGATGACCGGGTTCCCGATGATCCTGCTCATCGCCTACGGGGCAAAAGACCCATCCTTAATGCCTTGGTCGCGGCGATCGGGATCACCCGATCCCCGATCATGCTGCCCTTACAAGCCTTCTAAGGTGTCGCCATCTCGGCGTTCTTGCACCAGCGTCACCGCCCCCTCGCGGCCCTGGCCAAACCGGTCCTGGTGCTGACGGGAATCGGGGCGATCGGAGCGATGCTGGCCTACGTGATCGGGCCATGGCTTTTTGATCTATTCTACCGCGACTACGCCGGTCTGGCAGCCGGGACGATCCTGGCGGCACTGACCTTCGCCTCGGTATTCATGGCGATCCTGGTGCTCACCGGCACGGCAACCCTCGCCCTGGGAAAGCACCGTCTGTACACCACCGGGTGGGTGGTAGCAGCGATCAGTTCAGCTGCTTTGCTCTTCCTGCCTCTCAGTCTCGAGGCCCGAGTGTTGATCTCGTTGTACCTTGGACCGTGTATCGGCTTCTGCGTTCACCTCACCGGGATCCACCGCAGCAGCAACGACCGCTCAAAGACACCTGCTACGGCCCGGAGCTGACGCTCGGGATGGGGCTTGCGGCAAGATAACTGATTCCATGAATTTCTGAGCCGAAACGCTGGCGTAGGTGCAGGCCTGGAAGCCACCCGACCACCCGGACGATACCGGGATTATTCATCATGAAGGGCCCGCCATATGGCGGGCCCTTCATGATGAACCGGATACTCCGCGGTTAGGAGTTCTTCTGCGCCGCGTAGTACGCGTCCTGAACATCCTGGTGGATCCGGCCCCGAGCCGAGACGTTGTACCCGTTGGCCTGAGCCCACTCCCGGATCTTCGGGGTATCAGAGTTCTTCACCCGCGCGGAGGTGTTACCGCTGCCCCGCCGGGACGCACCCGAGGGGATCTTCCGGGCCTTGTCTTTGAACGGACGCACCGACTCCCGCAGGATTTCTGCGTTCTCCGCCGAGAGATCGATCTCGAACTGGCCCCCATCCAGACCGAAGCGCACCGTCTCGGTCGCCTCTCCCCCATCGAAGTCATCGGTGAGGATGATGTTAACCTTCTGCGCCATGAAAATACTCCCTACGTTTCAGACGATAGTATTTGTTGCAAAAGATAGACTACACCCGCCGCTGGGTGATTTGCCATTCCTGCCTCACGATGAATCGATCGCTCCATACTTGGCTGCAACCAGTCAATGAACAGATTGCTCGACCCCTCCCGTGGCGGCGTCTACTGCGTCCTGCATGTTGCTTTAATCTGGATTCCCTCAGGGATTCGGAGAAGTTCTAATGGTAGGGCGGTTGGGACGCGCAGGATGGATTTACTGCCTTCCGCCTGACGCAATCGTTCAGCTCTTGGTGGGCTGCTTTCGCCACTGGCCAGCATCAGGTCACGCCCGTGCTGACTGCAGTCATGATCCTCTGAACCTATTTAGCCATTCACAAATTCGACCCACCCTCCTTCCTGTACCCGATCCGGTTTGGTTCATCCCATGGCGGTGTCACCGACATCCAGTAGCTGAAGTCGACTGCAAGGGATCGCAACTGGTCACGGGCGTAGTGCTGAGCGTCCCACGAGGCATATAGGGGGCTGACGACGAGCCGGCCATCGGCATAGGCCGGCAGCCCCGCGAGTCCGAAGTCGGCGACCTCGGTGACAAGGGCGAATCCGTGATCATTTGCGGCCAGCCCCTGTGCGATCCGGCCCGTGGAGGACGTGCGGATTGACAGGGGTTCTGCGAATGCGGCGACGACGGTATCGACGACGGCATGGACCCCTGTGCGGGGAACGATCACCGATGCATCGTGAAGTAACTCGAGGTCAGCTGCCGTGCGGTCGCTGAACCGCGCGCGCATTGCATCCGGGGCGCCCTGGACACGGATGATGAGATCAGCCACGACCATCTGCTCCCGGTGCGCAGGTGGTCTCATCGTGCTTACGGCCATATCTGCATCGCGTTCCAAGAGCGCATCGACTTCGGGCGCGTTAACGATCAGCAGATCGGCGATGGGCGGGTCCGTGTCGACCATAAAGGGGGTAATGAGCACCGTCGCGGTGGTGTGTGGACTGGCGATTCGGATCTCCGGGTACCCCGCAAACCGTGCCCTGATGGTTCCTTCGATCCTAGCGAATCGAGTAAGGACATCGCCGCTGAGGCCATAGAGCTCCTCTCCGGCGGCAGTCATCGCCATGCCCGTGGGCGTGCGGTGGAAAAGCTTGACGGCAAGCCCCGCCTCAAGCTGAGCAAGCTGCTTCGACACAGCTGGCTGAGTGACCGACATCGCCAGCGCGCCTGCGCTCACCGAGCCAAATTGGGCAACCGCACGGAAATATTCGAGGCTTCTCCGATCCATATGCCTAAAAGTAATGGATCGCAGTCGAATAAATCAATTGTCGGAATGACTTCGTGATGAGATCGTGACACTAGACGTGATTCACACCACTTGAAAGGACTCGGTCTGTGGCATCTACACACGATGACCTAACACCTCCCCAACCGGCCGGCGAGGACACGTTCACTGCTTCCGGGTTGCGCGAGGAAGTGGAGATCCTCATAGACGACTGGGGGGTCCCTCACATCTACGCAGCCTCGGCACTCGATGCCTACACGGCTCAGGGCTTCCAGGCCGCCAGGGACCGGCTCTTCCAGATCGATCTGTGGCGTCGTCGCGGACTGGGAAAGCTTTCAGAAGTCTTCGGCGCGGCCCATCTCGACCAGGATCGAGCGACTCGTCTGTTTCTCTACCGCGGTGACATGCGCACCGAGTGGCTCTCGTACGGCACCCAGGCCCGCGATGTGGTCACGGCGTTCGTGAACGGTGTCAACGCCTACATCGATTGGGCACTAGAGGATCCCGGGCGCCTGCCGCCGGAATTCGCGAGCTTGGGCTATCGCCCGGATCGCTGGCAGCCCGAAGACGTGGTGAGAATCCGGACCCACGGCCTGCTATACAATGCCGAGCAGGAACTCGCACGAGCCCTCACGCTCCGCGATCTCGGATCCTCGGCAGAGAAATTGCGCGCTGTACGAGAGCCTGCTTCCACATCGGCAGCAGCCGAGGCGGAGGTGCGGGATTATCTCGCCGATACCGTGCTCGATGTCTATCGGTTGGCCTTCGCTCCGGTGGATTTCGGGGCGAAAACCTCTTCCGAAACAAGTACCCCTTCCGGAAGCAACAACTGGGTGATCTCACCGACGCGGACCGCCACGGGCAGACCGATCCTGGCCAATGACCCACACCGGGCGGTGACTTTGCCATCGCTGCGCTACCTTAGCCACCTCGAGGCACCGGGGCTTAGTGTTATCGGCGCCGGGGAACCCAACCTCCCCGGCATTTCGATCGGCCACAACAAACGCCTCGGTTTCGGGCTGACGATCTGGCCGGTCGACCATGAAGACCTCTACGTCTACGAACTTTACCCAGACGACGATTCACGCTACCTCTACCACGGTGCCTGGGAATCCATGCGGGTCATCGAGGAACGCGTACAGGTCGCCGATGGCGGCGAAGCGGTCCACACTCTTTCGTTTACCCGCCATGGACCGGTCGTGGCGATCGACGCCGAGCACCGCCGCGCGGTCGCAGTCCGGGCGGTCTGGCTTGAACCGGGGATGGCCCCTTATCTGGGAAGTCTGGAATATCAGAATGCAGAAGATGCCAAGAGCTTCCGCAAGGCGCTGCGCAGATGGGGCGCCCCGGGAGTAAACATGGTCTTCGCCTCGGTCGACGGGGACATCGGCTGGCAGGCCAGCGCGCTGGTACCCAGAAGACCCAACTGGGATGGCTCCCACCCCGTTCCCGGCGATGGCCGGTACGAGTGGGACGGGTTCGCAGAGCTGGAAGAACTGCCCTCGGCAACCAACCCGGATTCCGGGTGGGTGACCACCTCCAACGAATGCAATCTACCGCCTGACTATGACAACGACGCCCTGACCACAACGACCGACTGGTACACCAGTGGCCGGCACGAACGGCTCACGCACTGGCTTACTGAGGACGCGTCCGTTGACATCGAAACCAGCATCGCAATGCAGTCCGATGCCATGAACGTCCACGGCAGGCTCCTGTTAGACCAGTTGTCCTGGGTCAAGCCTCATCAGCACGTCTGGGATTGGGCGAAGCTGCAGGCCTGGGATGGCATGGAGTCGGCTGACTCCTTTGAGGCGCTGGTCTACCAAGTCTGGCAGCGGCGGCATCTGCGGCCTTGGCTCGTGGACCATGCTCTAACTCGGCTGGGCCTCGACGATGAGGCGATCACCAGGGCACGACATCGTCTGCTACGGGCCGACACCCTGTTCTCAGATATCCGACCCGACATGCGCATGATCGAAGTATTCGATACCGCAGACCCCGGAGATCGCGAGAGGTTGACCCTGGGTGTTGAAACGACCCTGAGCTCGGCTCTGACGGAGATCGAGAAACTGCTTGGCCCCGATCGGACCACGTGGCAGTGGGGAAACCTGCACCAGACGACCCTGCGTCACTCGGTGTTTTCCAGGCAAGACCTTCCCGGCTCCGATCAAATGCCCCCTGAGTGGGCGGAAGTGCCTGGGGTACCGAGACCTGGCAGCGGAGACACCGTTGGACTGACCGGATACGACGCGGAATTCAACGCCGTCATGGGCAGCAGCTTCCGCATGGCCCTGGACATCGGCGAATGGGACTCCAGCCGAGTTCTCAACTCTCCCGGACAATCCGGTGATCCCCGTTCGGATCACTACACCGATCTATTCGATCTATGGGCCCAAGGTGACTCCTTCCCCCTGCTCTACAGCCGAACATCCATCGAGGAACGCGTACGAGCTCGAATAGTCCTCCGACCCGAATATGCCCATCCATGCCCACCCGCGATCCGGTCAGATTGACGGGAACGTCCAGAAAATATTTGCAAGTCACATCCCTGTACATCAACGCATCACTAGAAGGAGATGATCCACATGGGCCACCTGCAATTGCCCGAAGGAAAGAAGATCGCCGTCAACCTCGGTACGGATTTCGACGCCCAATCGCTTTGGCTGGGTGGATTCAACAAGCCAAGCCCATCGTTTATGTCCCGCGGCGAGTTCGGCGCGATGGTCGGAGTGCCGCGGCTGCTGGAACTCTATGGGCGCTACGACATCACCACCACATGGTTCACCCCGGGCCATACGATCGACACGTTCCCGCAGGTGTGCGAGCAGATCGCGGCGAAAGGACATGAGTTCGGGCACCACGGTTACTTCCACGAGAACCCCCCACGCTCATCGATGCCGGGACCGAGGAAGAACTCGTCGAGCGGGCATTCGAGACCTTCCGGAAGCGTTTGGGCATTCGGCCCACCGGGTACCGCTCTCCTTACTGGGATTATTCGGATAGCACCCTGGACATCGTGGAGAAATCCGGGTTCAAGTACGACTCCTCTCTTATGGGTCGTGACCTCGAGGCATACAGGCCACGTCGCTGGGCCATCGATTGGGAGCACGGCAACCAGGCTGGAAAGGCAAGCCATGTCATCGAGCTCCCGGTGAGCTGGTACCTCGATGATTTCCCGCCGCTGGCCTGCATCACCGGATCTTCGACCGGGCAGCAAGACAGCAACACGATCTATGAGCGATGGCGGGATATTTTCGACTACGGGTATCAGCGCGTCGAGAACGCCGCCTTCATCTCCTGTGTGCACCCCCAGGTCGTCGGGCAGCCGCACCACATGCTCTGGTACGAGCGACTCATCGAGCACATGGTCGCACACGACGGGGTGTGGTTCGCGACGACCGATCAGATCGCCGACTGTTGGGTCGATGATGATGAGGACAAGAAGAACATGGAGCTTCCTGATATTAGGACCACAGCTTCACGTCCTGACTATTACCCCAACTTCTAAAGCCGATCACTCTCACTTTCGGAACTTTCTGACCTTGGCGAGGTGCTCTACTCTAGAAAAATCTATATGGATATAAATCGTCAAGGATGAGATCAAGAATAGTCGTCGAGCAAAATGAGTCGGGTCCGTCATTACTTGACGGACCCGATTCATTCTTGAAAATTAATAAATATATACAATATTCCTGCCAAAAATTGAACTTATAGCGCACATGATTTTATCCATGCGGCAATCATTCCGCGCCGGGGTCGGATAGCGGTCCACACAGATTCTCTAACCCAAGGTCCTACTGCTGGATCGCCGCGGGGGCGGCCCTAAATCCTGAAGGACCCTTCCAAGGCACTCAAGGCTCGGTCGTAGACCTGCTGCAAATCCTCCTGCCGGCCTGCACCCGTCACGCATAGCCACTCCTCGACGGCAAGACGGATGAGCACCGAGAGCCATTCGACCAGGGCCCGTACCTGCAGTTTCTCGTAACCGGTGGCTCGCACCAAAGCGGTGACGAACGCTTCATCGCGATCGTGTTCCTGACGCAATGCCGCAGCCAGGAGTGCTGGCTCCTGGGAGATGAGTCGCCGGACCCTCAAGTAACGATGATGCCCCTCTGCATCGGCTTCTAGATCCGCCATTCGCGCCCGCCAAAAGGCCACGAGTTGGGGCCGAAGTGCCATCGACCCGTCGATCGTCTCGACTAGTTGGCCCAAGGCGGCAGCGATCTCGTCATCATCGAGTACCGCCTGTTCCTTGGATCCGCACAGGCGGTAGAACGTACGCGGTGAGACCCCTGCCCCGGCCGCGATGTCCTCGACCGTGGTCCCGCCTACTCCACGGTCCTCGAAGAGCTTCAATGCCGCATCGACGATCTCGGCGCGGGTCTGTGAGCGTCGTCGTTGCCGCAAGTCGATGCCTGATCCTTCTGCCCTGCTCATACCGACATGCTACAGTGACAGATGCCAATCTGGCAGTAACTGCCAGATTGGCATCATCAGCCATATACCGGTGCGGTCCCGCCCAATACCTCCCCGAGGGGGCGGGTTCGGTTCCGCAGGTCAGGCTCAGCAATGTCTCACCAGCCCTTGAAGAGGAACAGATGGCCAGCCCTACAGACACGGCACCTACCCAGCAGGTCACCGCCACTCCCCCACCCCGCCCCGGCCCGGTGCTTGCCCTTCTGGTGGCCAGCGCCTTCGTCGTAATCCTCAACGAAACGATCATGGGTGTGGCCATTCCCCAGCTGACCACCGACTTAAACATCACGCTTTCCACCGCCCAGTGGTTGACCACCGGCTTCCTCCTGACGATGGCAGTGGTCATCCCCACGACCGGGTTCTTGATCCAGCGCTTCCCGCTGCGCACCCTGTTCTTCACCGCGATGGGCCTGTTCACCGCCGGCACCCTCCTGGCAGCTATCGCACCGGGATTCGAGGTACTGCTGATCGGGCGCATCGTGCAGGCCTCGGGCACGGCCATCATGATGCCCCTGCTGTTCACGACCGTGCTCTCGGTCATACCGGCACACCGCCGCGGACGCTTCATGGGCATCATCTCCATCGTCATCGCCGTGGCCCCCGCAGTAGGACCCACCGCATCGGGACTGATCCTCTCGAGCTTCGAATGGCGATGGCTGTTCATCTTCGTGCTGCCCATCGCAGTGCTCTCCCTCGTCCTGGGCGCGATACTGGTCAAGAACCTCACCGAGACCCACCGCAGTCATCTAGACATTGCCTCGGTGCTGCTCTCGGCACTTGGTTTCGGGGGCCTGGTCTTCGGGCTTGCCTCGATCGGTGAATCAACTGAAGGCCACGCACCGGTTCCGGCGTGGATCCCCCTGGTCATCGGTGTACTCTCGTTGATTCTCTTCGCCAACAGGCAACTGAAGCTCAAGTCCACCAATCGGGTGCTGCTGGATCTTGGGGTTTTCCGCTCACGGGCGTTCTGCGTTGCCGTGGCACTGGTGATCGTGGTCTTCGCGGTGCTGCTGGGCACCCTGATCCTGTTGCCGCTGTATCTGCAGCAAGTTCTGGGCCTGGATACCCTGGCCACGGGGCTGACCCTGCTTCCCGGTGGAGTGCTCATGGGTGTCACAGCACCGGTGGTCGGTGCGTTGTTCGACCGCTTCGGCCCGCGCCCCCTGGTACTTCCTGCGGCCGTGCTCACCAGTGGCGCACTGTGGTGGATGACCACCTTGGATGCAGGATCCACCGTACCGGTGGTCATCGGCATGCACTTGGTGCTCAACCTCGGCCTGGCGTTTATGTTCACGCCCCTGTTGACCTCAGCACTCGGGTCGCTGCCAGCGCAGTTGTACTCGCACGGATCCGCGATCATGTCCACGCTTCAACAGGTCGCCGGTGCTGCCGGTACGGCCCTGTTCGTCACCCTAATGGCCATCGGCGCCGCTGCCGCAGCGGGGCAGGGCGTCACCGATGCAACGGCGGCCACCAGCGCTGGCGTGCACACCGCATTCACCGTCGGGGCGGGCTTGTCGCTGGCCGCGGTGGTGCTGGCGGTGTTCGTGCGCGGTACGAACACCGGATCACAGCGCGGTACGAAGCGTCGGAGTTGATCAACCCACTAATTCTTGCCCTATCTCCCGCATATCTTGCGGGAGATAAGGCGTACTGGCGGGTGCCTCGGACTCAAGACCTTGAAGGACTACGAACGGCAGCGCAAAGCCGGAGTGAACCCCGTCTTCGATCCCGCCATTGCCGGTATCAAGAACGCTGATTTCTGGCTTAATCCGAGTAAAACGGGGGCCATCAACCAGCGGGTCTCGTCCAACCGAGAGACACGTGGCTAGAAACAAGCACGGAAAATATCCGCTCCGCAGATAATCTGCGGAGCGGATATTCTTGAATCTTTGCCTAGTTGTCCGGAGTGCCCAGGTCCTCTAACGTCACCGGTGAAGTCAGGGATCTTTTATGCGTTGACACCAGATCTTCAGGTCGCATCTTACGGCCCTCAATCTCTGCGGCGATCTTCGCCGTCGCGAATCCGCAGACTCGGCCCTGGCACCAGCCCATACCGGGCCTTGCCAGCAGCTTGACGGATCGTGCATCCTGGGCCCCTAGATCGTCACGACTTTGGCACACCTTGCCGTAGGTGACCTCTTCGCAGCGGCAGATAATCGCATCGTCCGTAAGCCATTCGGTCCAGTGTTTGGGGACTGGGTGCGCTTGATGCATCGCTTGAGCAAAGGCCCTTGATCGACGGACGATGCCCTGCAGGGATCGGATACGAGAATGCGCTGGTCGGCGATTCATATCGATGAGGACGCTGTAGGCAGCTAATTCACCTTCAGCGATAGCCATGGCTGCCCCCCCGACTCCTGTAGCTTCGCCTGCGATGTAGATGTTCTCGACCGAGCTGTGCTGCAACTCGTCGACAACTGCCACTAGAGATTCATCGACGTCTTGGCGGGTCTGGGCACCGACTGCAATGACCAGCTCCATGGAAGGAGTGAAGCCCCATCCCAGGGCTACCAGGTCCACCTCGACCGTACGTTCGGATCCAACGATGAGACGGCCCTGAGCATCGACTTTCGAAACGGTTGCCGAGGATACTTCGGTGTCTCCATTGATGCGTGATACGACCGTTTTGGGCTTGTAGGCGATGTGGTGCTTGAGAAGAGCTGCTGCGTACTGGGCACCCTCGATAGCCTTTGATGGCATCTGCGCTGCACGCGTGGTGTTCTTCAACCAGCCGCTCAGGTCTCCGGCTTCGCAGATGCTGATGACTTCCGCGCCGGCATCAGCAAGTCCCACAGCGACTGGCAGCAGAAATGGACCGGTCCCTGCAACCAGTGCTTTCCGTCCAGCCAGGCTACGATGACCTTTCAATAAGGCCTGTACTCCACCGGCAGCCATTGTTCCTGGCAGATCCCACCCGGGGATAGGCAACTGCCGATCGTAACCACCCGGGCACAAGATGACTCGCTGAGCACGTACCACTCGTGAAGAGTCAGTGTTGTCTCGCCCGTCGGTGACTGCGTTGATCCGCAACGTCCATGGTTGTTGGTCTGCAGCGGGGCGTTCGATGAACCAGACCTGGCTGTGTGAGCTGTATGCGATGGAACCTGATAAGCGTAGCTTTTTCAGCCGGGCCCTGAGGTCGGTAAACGTCTTCCAGTGATGGTGGCCATGAGCTTCATCATCTACTGGGTGGTTTTCATCGGGGTGGCGCCAGTACTGGCCACCGGGCTGGATGCCAGCGTCGATCAATGCCACGCGCAGCCCCTGCTCTCCGGCATGTACGGCTGCACTCAATCCAGCGGGCCCTGCTCCGATTACGGCAACATCGAGGACCTCATGCATCACCGGGCTCCTTCTCTGTCCAGTTGGTTTCGCAGATTGTTCCTTCATCTGCCGGCGCCAAACAGGCCCGCTGGTTGGGTTGACCATTAATGGTCAGCAAACAGTCATAGCAGATGCCGATGCCACAGAATAGGCCCCGAGGCTTGTCATTGACGCGGGTGCTACGCCATGATCTGATTCCGGCATCCATCAGTGCCGCAGCCACGGACTGCCCAGGTTTGGCGTAGATGACCGTCCCATCAAATTCGATGCGCTGGACTGCTGGGTCGTTAGTGTGAGACATAAGCACCTTCTCTAAAGCGCTCTGGAGCAAAAGGAGCGAGGTCCAGATCCGTTGTTACACCGCGCAGGGATTGGATCAGCAGTTTCGCAGTTCCCACTGCCAGTCCGATGCCAGCACCCTCGTGACCGCTAGCGTGCCACAGTCCCGGGGCCCTGGAATCGTGCCCGATCACGGGGAGGTGGTCGGGACAATAGGGACGGAACCCGAGGTAGCTTCGCATGATCTTGACCTGGCGTAGCGGCGGAAACAGCGCTGCGGCTTCTTGTGCCATTTGGCGCAGAACCGGCAATGAGGTGGTGGCATCGAAACCTACACGTTCGCGTGATGAGCCGATGAGTACCGTACCGCTGGCGGTGCCTTCGATGACCGGCGAAGTCTGCAGTCCCCCGTCTGAGCTCAGCGTGGCAGCTACGTACTCCCCGGCGTACACCTTGTGGAAGATGGTAGGCGGCAAAGGTTCGGTGACTAGCACATAGCCTCGTCGGGGCAGAACAGGCACTGACACTCGTGCCATATCAGCGATGGTGCCTGCCCATGTTCCCGCGGCGTTGATGATCGCGTCAGCGTAGAAGGTACCCTGGTCTGTCTTTACGCCGGTAACCCGCTGGTGGTCACGCACCAGTCCGGTGACCGTCGTGTGAGTCGAGACAGTCGCTTGTCCTGCAGAACGGGCTAGCTTGAGTAGCTGGGCTGTCATCAGCATCGGCTGCACTTGTGCGTCCTGAGGATAGAATGCGCCGCCGGTGAGATCATCGGTGAGGTTTGGTTCGTATTCCTTCAAAGACGGTGCATCGATGATTTCCACTTCGATGCCTGCTTGCCGTTGGCGTTTGCTCAGAGCTCTCAGTGAGTCGAATCCATTATCGGTGCGCGCGACGACTAGCCCACCCTTGGACTCAAATTCCCAGAGAGACCCGAATTCTTCGAGATCCTCGCGCCAGATCTTCTGGGAATAGAGAGAAAGATCTAGTTCATGCCCGGCTTCTTTGTCGGAGACCAGCAAGTTGCCCTCGCAGGCGCTGGTGGTGCCTGCGGCGATTCCTGAACGGTCAAGCACGCGCACCGAATACCCCGCATGGGCAGCGAAGTAGGCGCATGCGGCCCCGACGGCGCCTGCCCCGATGACAATGATGTCGGTTGTGTGCGTCATAGCTGGAATCCCGTGGGGAAGGGATCGGTGGGATCCAGCATGTACTGGGCGGTGCCCGTTACCCAGGCTCGACCGGTGATGGTGGGAATCACGGCCTGGAAATCACCGACGGTGGCGGTCTCGATCAGTCGGCCGGTGAACTGTGATCCGATGATCGATTCATTGAGAAACGGTGTATGAAGGTCCAGTTCGTTGCGTGCGTACAACTGGGCCATGCGTGCGCTGGTACCGGTGCCGCAGGGGGATCGATCGAACCATCCGGGGTAGATAGCCATGGCGTGGCGGGAATGTTCTGCAGTGGATCCCGGTGCTTTGAGGTAGACGTGGTGGCATCCCGAGATGTTGTTGTTTTCTGGGTGGACCGGTCGACGGTAGGCGTTAATGGCTTCCATCACTGCCAGACCGGCTCGAATAAGGTCATCTTTATAGGCCCGGTCGAAGGGGACGCCCAGGGCGGCGAGGTCGACGATGGCATAGAAGTTCCCCCCAAAGGCCACATCGTAGGTCACTTCACCGAACCCTTCGACCGTAAGTGTCTGATCCAAGGCATAGGCGAAGGAAGGGACGTTCTTGATGGTCACGCTCTCCGCGTGACCATCTTTGACCTGCACCTCGGCTTTGACCAATCCAGCGGGGGTGTCCAAGGCGATAGTGGTAGTGGGTTCTTGAACTTCTACCATGCCGGTTTCAACCAGTACCGTCGCGGTGCCGATAGTACCGTGACCGCACATGGGCAGAAGCCCGGAGACCTCGATGAACAGGACCCCATAGTCGGCATCCGGTCGGGTTGCCGGCTGAAGGATGGTCCCGCTCATCGAGGAGTGGCCGCGAGGCTCATTCATGAGAAGCTGGCGCAGATGGTCCAGATGCTCGATGAAGTACTGGCGCTTGTCTGCCATCGTCTTTCCAGGCACTTCACCGATGCCGCCGGTGACGACTCGAGTTGGCATCCCTTCGGTGTGGGAGTCCACGGCATGGATGATACGTTGCGTTTTCACGATGTGAGCCTCGTCTTTCTCAGCAGCTAGGCCAGCTTGCCGTTGACCCGGCGAGTCAGATCCTGGTGCGGGGTGTCCACCAACTCATCGGGGAGCAACCCCTGCGGAAAGCCCTGGAAGGCCACCGGTCGCTGGAAGCGGTAGATTGCCGCGGTTCCTACAGACGTAGTTGAGGGAGCCGTCGTCGCCGGGTACGGACCACCATGCTGCTGTGCATCGGTGACGCTGACCCCGGTCGGCCACTGGTTCCACAGAATGCGGCCAGCCTTTTCCCGGAGGGCATCAACCAGTTCTGGCACGATGGAGTCCTGCTCCTCACCCAGAACCGTTGCAGTCAGCTGCCCATCGATGGCTTCAGCGAAGCGAACCAGCTCGTGTTCATTGCTGTAGGCCCCGATCAGAGCGGTGGGTCCGAAACATTCCTTGAACAGCTCGTCACGGGACTCGATAAGGCTGTCAAGACTAGTCATCAGCAGGGTGGGAGACGGCGCGTTGCCCAGCGGGTCGGAGCCCTGGGCCAGAACAGTCACCGCGGGGTGAGTGCTCAACTCGTTGAGCACCTCGGTGTAGCCGGAATGAATCCGGTCGTTGAGCATTTGCTGTCCATCGGTGAAGTCCGATTCCCGTAGCTCTTCGATGATCTGCGAGTCTCTCGGCACAAGCAGCACCCCTGGCTTGGTGCAGATCTGACCGGAGCTACCGGTGAAGGACGCGCGGAATCCGTCAGCGATTTCTACCGCACGAATGCCGGACGCCGCCTGGGTGACGAACGAGGGATTGATGCTGCCCAGTTCGCCGAAGAAGGGAATCGGCTCGTCGCGGCTGTTAGCAACGTCGAACAGCGCCCTGCCCCCGGGGATTGATCCGGTGAAGGACCCTGCCTTGATTCGGGGGTCGCGGAGTACCTGAAGACCCTCCTCACGTCCTTCGATCAGGGTGAACAAGCCCTCCGGCGCCCCGGCCTCGGCCAGCGCCTGAACAATCACTGCTGCTGTCTGCCGAGAGAGTTCGGGGTGTCCGGCATGGGCCTTGAGGATGACGCTGGCGCCGGCAGCAAGTGCGGAGGCGGTGTCACCGCCAGCCACACTGAAAGCGAAGGGGAAGTTGCTCGCCGCGTAGACGATGACGGGACCGACCCCCTGGTTAGTCCGTCGCAGATCAGGACGAGCGCCCATGGGCCAGTCGGGGTCCTGGTGATCGATCCGCGCGTCCAAGAATGAACCTTCCTCGATGACATCGGCGAAAACCCGTAGCTGGAAGGTCGTGCGGAAGAATTCACCGCTCAGTCGAGCCGCGGCCAGGTTAGTCTCGGCCTGCGCAGTAGCGATCAAGGCCTCCTTCTGACTGTCCAGGGCATCGGCTACGTTTCGAAGCACCGACGCGCGCTCGTTGCGAGAAGCGCGTGACCAGGCGCGGTACGCGGCATCGGCCTTCCCAACAATCGTGTCGACATCGGTGCTGAAGGTGTTCTGATTGCTCATGGTGACTCCTTAGTGGCAGCTACTCGGATTCTTCGGACTGGTGGCGGTGATATATCTCGGAGGCGATGACGAGGTCTTCCCAGGCCATGCCGACGCCGGAGAACAGTACTGGCCGGCCAGCAGTCAGGGCAAAGTGGCCTTTGGCGAGATCTTGAATGTTCGGCAAGTCCATTTCTTGCCATTCTTGAACACTTCTGGCGGGGATGATGTTGCCCCCTTCACGCATAGCCGATGTACGGCCTTCCACGACCACATCGGCACGTCGCGCCAATGCCGGTGGGACTTCCCGAGCTTCCAGGCCATGCGTTCCCACGGATAAGACGATCGCGTCGTCACGGACCAGTTGGTCATCAACGATCGACTCTTTACTGGCGGTCACCGTGACGACCAAATCCGCCTCTGCAACGGCTAAAGAGGTTCCCTGCTGGACAGCAATACCTTCAGATCTGAGGTGTCGCACGATTTGCTCGGCGGCGTCATCCCTCCGGCCCACGATGACGATCTTCTCCGGCCGGATCAGTTCCGCGATGCCCCGCGCGTGCTTCTCAGATTGGGGGCCGGTGCCAAAGATGACAGCGGTCCGGATCTTACCGGTCATATTTTTTGCGCGGATTAGGTGCTTCGCGGCCAGCATGGTGGTGGCCGGAGTGCGAACCAAGGTCAGTTCGGTGGCGTCCATCATCATCACCGGCGCCAAGTCCTCGTTGCGAAATAAGGTATACACTCCTTGCACACGGGGCTTTCCCCGCGCAGGATTGTCAGGAGCCAGTGTCAGGGTTTTAACACCGCAGAAATCTGTTGCCATTGAGGGCATCAGAAGGAATTCGCCCTCCGGGGCTTGCTCGAAGAGTCGCGGCCCGTCGTTCTCAGGGTTCACGGCATCATCGTTGAGAGCACGGTGTAGGGCATCGACGCCGCCTCGAATGCCGATGAGCTGTCGCATACGAGTCGCATCGAGGTACTGCATTGTTGTCATCTAGGTACTCCTGAAGGCTGAGGAATATGCAAGGGAGGGGCCGCCAGGGCCCCTCCCTTGCAGCAATACTGCCTACTTGTAACCCTTGGCCAGCACCTTCTCGGTGTCGGCAGTGATCTGGGCTGCGATCTCCGGGGGGAGAGGATTGCGCGGGGCACGGCAGATCCCGCCCTTACGCCCGGCGATGTCCATAGACAGCTTGATGGCCTGGACGAACTCGGTCTTTGAGTCCCAGCGCAGCAGGGAGTGAAGATCCTTGTACTTCGGCAGCGCCTCAGCCCACTTGGTCGGGTCCCCGGAGGTGGCCAGGTTGTAGAGATCCATGCTGGCTTGGGGCAGGGCGTTGGGGTATCCGGCTACCCAACCCACGGCTCCTGCGATGCCCAACTCAAGTACGACATCGTCTGTGCCGGCGAGGATGTCCAGCTCCGGCGCGGCCTCATGAAGCTCGTAGGCACGACGGACATCACCGGTGAACTCCTTGACGGCAACGATCAGCCCCTCGTCGAAGAGTTCCTTGACGATCTCGGTGGTCAGATCGACTTTGGTGTCGAAGGGGTTGTTGTAGGCCACCAGCGGCAGCCCGCCCTTGGCTGCCTCACGATAGTGTTCGACAATCGCGGTGCGATCAGCTCGGTAGATGTTCGGGGGCAGCAGCAAAATGGACTGGGCGCCAGCCTCGGCCGCCTGCTCGACCCAGTGCCGAGCCTGGTGAGCACCATAGGAGCCAGCGCCTGCCATCACGCCGAATCCTTCCGGTGCGGCTTCCACAGCGGTGGTGACCACTCGGGCCCGCTCCTCGTCGCTGAGGGTCTGGTATTCCCCGAGCGAACCATTCGGGGCCACGCCGGTGATCCCGTTCTCCGCCAGCCACTTCACGTGTTCGGCGTAGCCGTCGAAGTCTACGGAGAGATCCTCATTGAAGGGAAGGGCGGTCGCGACGTGAACTCCACGCCACGGCTTGTTCTGATCGATCATGTTTGGCTCTCCTTCGTGCTTGCGAGTGTGCGCTGTCACACTTCCACGCTATTTATAACATGTGCAATTGCACCGGCACAAGGAGTATCCCCGTGACGCCCAGAAGAAGCCTAGCCGTGGGCGCTGTAGACGGGGGGGCGACCGGCCCATACGCTGCGGGTCTGCTCAATATGACCGATCATGAGTTGATGCACCAACACCGCGTCACGGTTCTCTGCGGCATCGACGATGGCTAGATGCTCCCTGGCAGATTCTGCCAGCTCTCCCCTGTCAGCCAATGCGGACAATCCCACCAATCTTGCCTGGTCTCGCAGCTCCTCCACCAGCTTGAGGATGCGTCGATTTCCGGCATACCCCAGCAGCAGCAGGTGGAAGCGCTTATCGGCTTCGGTGTACTCGACGAGGTCATGAGCAGTGGCCTGATCCACGATCTCTTGCGCCGCTTGGCGCAGTATCGGGAAGTCCTCATTCGGAATTGAGTCGACACCGTCCCTTACAACGGGAGGTTCGATCAGCAGACGCAGCTGGGTGATCTCATCGAGATACTGCTCGTTGACTTCCGTGACCCGGAATCCTTTGTTGCGGACCATCTCCACCAACCCCTCCTTAGAGAGGTCCAGCATGGCTTCCCTGACCGGTGTCGCCGACACCTCAAGACGCTGCGCAAGGGATGGGGCGGAGTAGACGACTCCCGGAGTCATTTCGCCAGAGATGATGGCCGCCCGCAGGGCTCGGGTGACTCGACCCCTGATGTTCTGGGGCTTTCGGATCGGCTGTAGGTCCATGCCGCCTTGACACCGCCTCGACTTATACGTGAAACATCACTGGAATAGATCATCTTCATACTAGTGCACCAGCGCCATGTCACATGAGCCCTTGACCACAGGTGCAATTGCACATATAACAGTGTAGTGCCGGGTGATCGTACTCACACCTGGGGGCTGAGGCTGGCTACGGCCACCCGATCCGAATCGAGGAACACCATGACCATCCATCCGGAAACCAAGTCGATTGCCCTGGGCAAGTTCGAGCAATCCGACGGACACATGCAACGCAAGATCGGCCTATGGCAGCTCATTGCCATCGCCGTAACCGTTCAAATCGGGGCCTCATGGCTGCTGGCCCCCTTAGCCACGGCAGGACTTGCCGGCCCCGCAGCGATCCTGACTTGGGTCATCGGCGGCGTACTGTTCACCGTCATGGCTGCCCCGTGGCTTGAGACATCTACAGCGCTGCCAAGGACGGGCATCAGCGTCCGCGGACCTCAGTTCACCCATGGCTCACTCCTGGGATGGATGAACGGGTGGGGCTACATGATCGCCTGTATTACCCTCCCTCCCATCGAGGCCTTGGCGGCCCTAACCTATGTAGGTGGCCAATTCCCCAAACTGGGGTTGCTACACTCCGTGGAGGGCGTAACGATGCTGACGTGGCCCAACGGCATCCTGGCAGCTGCGGCACTGATCGTGGTGTTCTTCATGCTGAACATCTATGGGGTGAAGATCTTGGCCAAGACCAGCGCCTGGGTCTCACTCTGGAAGATCCTAATCCCGATCGTGGTCGCGGTACTGCTGTTCTTCTCCTTCAACTCAGAGAACTTCACCCAGTACGGGGGGTTCGCACCCATGGGTGCTTCCTCGATCTTCCACGCCATGACCACCGGTGGAGTGATCTTCGCCTTCAACGCCATTCGAGTCATCGCGGACTTCGGAGGTGAATCCGTCAACCCACGCAAGCACCTGCCCATCGCCATCGTCATCGGTGGTCTGATCATTCCCTTGGTAATCTACCTGGCCCTGCAGATCGGTTTCCTCGGAGTCATCGATTGGGGCGATATGGGCGTTGCCCCCGGCAATTGGGAAGGACTCAATGCTGGAGCATGGGCGGCATCTCCTCTGGTCAACGCACTGGCTGTCGCTGGCTTCGCATGGTTTGGCGTCATCTTGCTGATCGATGCCGCTGCGGCTCCTGCGGTTACCGGTTTGACCTTCATGGGAATCGCCGGACGCACCACCTACGCCAACTCGGTCAATGGAGCGCTGCCTAGGATTTTTCAGCGCTTGAACAAGTACGGCGTTCCCTGGTTCTCGTTGGTGATGTGCACCGTGGTGAGCATGTTCTTCCTCTTTCCCGCCCCCAGCTGGTATCAGATGGTAGGCCTAGTCTCGACCGCACTGGTTATCAGCTACCTCATGGGCGGGCCAATCTTGATGGTTCTGCGCCGCACCGCACCAGAAATTACCCGCCCCATCCGCCTGCCAGCCGCCTGGCTGTTTTGCGCCGCTGCCCACGTTGCATCGATGCTGGTAGTCTACTACGCCGGTTGGTGGACTCTGGTCAACCTCTTGACGATCTTCTTCTTCGGACTGCCGATCGCCGCGTTCTATCTTGGACCACGCATGGGATGGTTCACCAAGACAATTGGTGGGGTCATCGGCACGGCATCTCTGGTTGCATGGATTGCCCTGGCATCCGCTAGCGGGTGGGTCTTGACCGCCGGCACCACAAAGCGTCCCGGCGGCCTGCAGGACTGGACTTACATCATCTTGTTCACTGTCGTGGTGGCCGTTACCTGGACTGTCCTGCATATCGCCAGCAACAAGGACGGGCGGCGTCAGATCGCAGCCGCCGCCTGGCTCCCCGCGTCGCTCATCCTGACTCTGATTGCCGCCTACCTAACCGATACGACCAACGGGAAGGAAAAGCTGCTTAACGACGGGTGGACCGCCGCGATCGTCATCCTCGGAGGCATCCTCAGCTTCATCTGGGCCTCACGGAGCGGCATATCGACAGCGGAGATCCGTGATGTCGTGGAATCCGAGGCAGAGCTGCGAGAAGCCGAAGCACACCTGACCAAGTAGGTGATTCTTGGCGCCAGTAAAAGCGGTGGTACGGGGGGACCCCCACCCGTACCACCGCCTCGCCTCACTTGCGCCTGAACATCAAGGCCCAAGAACCCAGAAAGAGATCATCGCCGACCATACCCTTACCAGATCGCTGATTTTTCGTGCGATCAGCAACTTCTGCGTTGTGTGCGGCAAGACACTCTCGAAAGACTAGTTGATTTTCGCGATTCGACGATCCAAACCATAGTCGATTTTCAAGCAAGGCACTCTTCACACGATCGATAAACAGTTCAGGGATAGCAGAAGTCTCAACGGAAACGTATGACATTAGGTGTAGCCTGAGATGAGCGATTCATTGAAACGCCCAAACGTTTAATGATTTCTAGGCGCCGGTGACTCCAGGTTCTAAAGAACAGCCACGACCCGAATCCCTCGATTGACCTGATAACCGCACCACAGATCATGATCGTCAGCAACCACCAATACCTGAAGACTCAGAGGGGTCAGAATACTTTTTACACGGGCCGCATCAACGATGCATAAGCGATACGCGTTGGTAGTGTCAATCGGAATCCTAATTTTGAAGATTCCTTAGTGATGATGATAAAGATGAGGGGCGCCACAGAACGGCGCCCCTCATTAATTTTTCAGACTACCTAGTAGTTAATAACGGCCTAGTTTTTGACTACAGTTCCTGCCTGCATCACCAGGTTGATGTGATCATGGGGGTTAGCCAGGACCGAAATTTTTTCCAGGGGATCCTCGTCGAGCATGATTAAATCAGCGACCATGCCGACTTCCAACCTTCCTACTCTTTCCTCTTCCTCGATTAGTCGGGCCGCGGTCGAGGTCGCTGAGGTGAGAATTTCTAAGGGCGACTGGACCTCGGCGCGGATCTCAAATTCTTTGTTCTGATGGCGCTGCATGCGTCCCAGCAGGTCGCTTCCGTAAACGATGTTTACGCCCCCCATGGTTGCACGCTCCAGGGCACCCAATCCGGCTTCCAGGATCACGTCGACCTTTCGGGCGCTTTCAGTTGACTGGCCATTCTCTCTCCCTTCGCGCTGTAGGGCCCAATACGTTACCAAGGTGGGAACCAGGAATGCTTCAGTTGAATTAAAAAGACGAATGGACTCTTCGTCGATGAAATTCCCGTGCTCGATGCCGCGTACCCCATAATTCAGGCAGCGGTTGACGGCTCGGGCTGTGTAGGCATGTGCAGTGACGTAGCGATTCGCCGCCGTAGCTTCTTCCACCGCGGCACGGATTTCTTCCTCTGAGAACTGAGTGGAATCAACGCGATCGGTCGGTGATGCCGCCCCGCCGGATGCCATGATCTTGATGTGGTCTGCGCCCTTGCGCACCTCGTCTCGAACGGCGGCCCGGACTCCATCGACGCCATCAACCACCCTGCCGATACCGTGGCGGCATATCGGTTCAGCATCATCCCCAGGCCCCCGGAAGTCACCGTGCCCACCGGTCTGGCTCAGTGCTGGGCCCCCGAATTTGACGCGGGGGCCGACGAAGAGGCCGCGTCGCTGAGCTTCGGCCAATCCGTAATCCGCCCCACCCACATCACGTACGGTGGTGAATCCCCGAGACAACATTGAGCTCATCGCTTGCGAGGCGTGGGCTGCCTGTAGGGTCGGAGATGTCCGAGCGTTTGAGCCCAAGTCCGCCGACTCGGCGTTGAGGTGCACGTGACAATCGATGAGTCCGGGTATGAGGTAACGGCCCCGAGCATCGATGACCGAGGCCCTAGCTGGTCGCGGCAGATTCTTTCCGATCTCGGTGATAACACCATCATCGATCCGGAGATCGCCCTCCGCGTATACTCCGGAGGAAATGTCAAGAATCTCCGCATTATATAAAATGCTCACTTCATTCACCAGGGACACTCTCCTTAATTGATTTCACCAAACGGTCATTACAATTCACAATAATGTCAATAATCTCTAGGTGATTCTCGAGGTTCAGAGCACCTGCAGGACCCAGAATGTTGATCACCGCGAGAGTACGGGATGCTTCCATGACCGGAACATTGAGCACTGATCCGATTCCGAGGTGGATCAGCTGATCGGCGTCGCCGAGGTGGCTCCGCATATCACTAAAGTCAACGAGGAGGAGTGATTCGGAGCGGTCGAGCAGCGATTCTCTCCATAGATCAGAAACGCTTTCCGACTTATATTCCCCTTCGGGACTCATCGAATCGTTACTGCTGTATATTCTATAGGTTTGATCGGCACGCGGAGTCCGTGCCAGTATCGTAACCAGATCGATATCTGCTTTTCCCTTCATCTTATTCGTGAGATCCTGAAATACTTTCCGGGTCATTTTTATTCCACCTCGGCTTCATTTATTTCTTCGAGCGAGTGGCCCGATGTGGTGAGACCGAAGATCACTACGATTACGACCCCCGTAATGAGCACTGCGCAGGTCAGTCCGAATACACCGCCGAAGCCCCAGGTTGTAGAGGCGAATCCGATGATGATGGGCGCGGAGATACTCCCGACTCTACCGAAGGCGCTAGCTGCACCAGTGGCAGAAGCGCGCACCCAGGTGGGGAAAAGCTCCGGCGTGTAGGCATAGGTTCCGGCGACCGACCCGTTGAGGAAGAAGGATAGTACCGCCCCACTGGCTAGGATCATGCCCGGCTCGCTGCTTTGACTTAACCAGTAGGCGCTGATTGCCCCTCCGACGAGGTAGATGGCAATGGTGTACTTGCGCTCGATCTTCTCACACAGCCATGCGGCGGAGAAGTATCCTGGTATTTGGGCAGCGTAGATGATGATCGAGAAGTTGAAGCTCTGCGTAATGTCGATCCCGCGTTGAACCAGGAGAGTTGGGATCCAGGTGAAAAAACCATAGAACGAGAATACATTGACGAACCAGATGGTCCATATCACGATAGTTCGTCGACGAATTTTCCGACTCCACAAATATCTCATTGCTTGTAGGAAATTATTCTTATTGACCTGGACGTCGTCCTGCCCGCTGGGGGTAGGGACGGTGAGATTCTTTCCGGTGGCTTCAACGACTTTGTCTTCGAACCCCTTGACGACACGTTCTGCCTGATCTCGCAGTCCTTTAACGAGGAGGTACCGCGGGGATTCTTGTAGTGAGCGCCTCCACCACAGCAGCAAGATGATCGGTGCGGCGGTGATGACTTGGGCCCAGCGCCATCCCTGATCACCCATGGGCACGATGTAACGCCCGATCAGGGCCGCTAGGACGTAGCCGAAGGAGAAGAAACCGGCCAGGCAGGCGACGAACCATCCCCGTCTAGCCGGCGGTACAAACTCCGAAAGGTAGGGGGCGATGATGACGCTCTCAGCGCCGATACCGAAACCTGCGATGATTCGCGCGATGGCGAAGATCTCGAAGGTGGGCGCGATGGCCGCGATCAGCGTGAAGACCGTATAGATAGCCAGTGCCCACATCATGATCGGTTTGCGCCCGAACCGATCACCGAGCCAGCCAGCCATTAGGGCTCCGATGAGGTAACCAACGGGGGTGGCTGAAGCCAGTAGCCCCAGCGGACCGTTTCCAAGACCCCATTCTGTGGCCATGCTCGGTAGCAGGAAGGCTACCAGGGCGTTATCCATGCCATCAAAGGTGTATCCCAGGCCTCCGATGATGAGCAGGAGGTAGTGCGGCCTACTCATGGGCAGTCGGTCGAGTCTAGCTAGTAGCGACATGGCAACTCCTGTGTGTGGTTCAGGTCTCATACAGTCGATGCGTTGCAACTGTACTCGCGACGCAAGCACTGTTGCAATGGGTTAGGGTGGGCTTGTTGACATCGATTTCGAACGCAAGGGGGAAGCCATCTCCAGTCGCGAGGCAGCCCTCCCCCACCCCTTCCGGACGTGGGTCGACGCGTTGGCAACGGACCCCGGCTTGACTCAAAAGGGCCGACTTGTCCTTGGGGCTGTTCGCGCCCATCCGCGGGTCACCGCCTTCTCCAGCTCCCGCGAAGTAGCCCAGCTCAGCGGGGTCAACATCGGAACCGTTACCCGGGCAGCACAGTCGTTGGGATATAGCGGGTGGGCCGATCTGCAACAGGAATTTCGCGCCAAGTACCTGGCCAGCCTCAGCGCCTCCGAGGTGGCCGCAGAACACGAGCTGCAAGAAACCAGCCCTCAGTCATCTCTTACTCAAGACCGAGCCACGCTGTCCTGGATTGACAACCCCAAGACAACCGAGAACATCTCACGGATTGCCGAAATGATCGCCCGATCAAACCGCACGGCGGTGGTAGCGCAAGGAAGTTACGCTTCCGTTGGAATTGCACTTTCGCACAACTGTTCAATCGCCGGGTACGACGTGTCATTATTAACGGACCAGGCGCAGATGGCTAATTTCATACCGAAACTTTCCGAGAATGATTTGGTGATAGCCATCAATAGCTGGCGCCTTTACAGTTCCACCCATACCACCCTGGAGATAGCACATGAAAAGGGTGTTCCGTCTGTGCTCATGACGGATTCCGCAAGTTCCGACATTCAAGGATTAGCCAGCATCTTTTTGTCTATACCATCGGAAAGCGCGGGTTTCTTTCCTTCCATGGTCGGCTCTATCTCGGTGGCTCAGGCCATCGTGGTGGACCTTGTGGGAATCGATCCACAGCGGTCGCAGCAATCGATCCGGGCTTCAGAGTATGGGTGGGGAAAATTCGGCCTCATGCGCGAATAGCATTCCAGACATCAGGTAGCAATCTAATCTTCAAAGCATCGATCAATTGATGGCATCGGCAAGCATCGGGCACCGGTAGACATTGGATAGGCCTGAGTGATTTCGTGTGCATATTATTGTAAGCGCGTCCGCTCGTGAATCCAGCACATTCGGCCACCCCTCTACCGTCACATACTGCAGATGCAGTAGCAAGGATCGTCTCAGAGGTTGATGTCTGTTCCTACTTAATCAGAAACAATCGATAGATGACGATCACGCATCCCTCTTCTGCCGAAAGCAAATCCACCAAGACTCGACCTCAGGCAGCTGTCATCATCAATAGCAGCAAATTCCTCGACCCCCGACGAGCTGAAAGATTTCGCCGCGACGTGTTTCGAGCTTTTGCCAAACAAGGCTGGGATACCCCCATGTGGCTACCCACCACCGGTGATTCCCACGGCAAGGAACAAGCGCGTTCCGCCCTTTCTACCAACGCTAAAATGATCATGGTTGCCGGCGGTGACGGCACAGTACGTGAAGTCGCGCAAGAGCTAGCCGGCACCGACCGCCCGCTAGGAATTTTGCCTCTGGGTACCGGAAACCTTCTAGCTCGAAACCTTGGTGTGCCTTTGCAAGAGGTCAGTGAAGCAATTAAGATCGCCTGCTCTGGTGCGGATCGAAGGATTGATCTAGGATGGTTGGAAATACCTGCCCCAGACGATACCAAAAAAGTTGCAAGGTTCGCCTTCACCGTGATGGGCGGGGCAGGTTTCGACGCCATGACAATGAGGGGCGCAAGGAGCCGAAGTAAAAAATTGTTGGGTCCTTTCGCATACATTCTTTCAGGAATCAAAGCATTTTCGAAACCGCTACAAGCAACACAAATCACCAGCGATGGATCAAAAATCGTAAATGAGCCTACACATGGATTTATCATCGGCAACTTTGGTGATTTAATGCTCGGCGTGAGCCTACTGCCCGGAGCCGATCCCACGGACGGATGCTTCGAAGGGGTGGTACTTCGGCCGCGATCCATCGGGCAGTGGATCAGCGCTGCATGGAACCTGCTCTTCGGGGCTTCCGATCATGCGGCTTTGCTCCGGTTCCGGGGGCGACGCCTCCAGATGCGCTGCGCCACACCGCAACTGATCGAAGTAGATGGTGATGTGGTGGCCGAATCGACTTCGGTGACAGCTTGGATCCAACCCCGGGCGCTGAGGGTACGTCGACCGCTGCACGGTCTTGAGTTCACCGGACGCAAGAACCCGTTCGTGACGTAGAATTGCCGATGAATTTATGCGGCACACTTATAAACATGCCACCTCGAGGAGTTGAACCAGCTATCGCTTCGTTACGGGCCAGCGCTTCCCTACTGACCTCGGTCATCACCTTCGTCATTGTTGCGGCAGGTGCGATAGGAGTGGGTCTGGACGCGCTCAGGGGTCTGGGATGGCTGGGCCTTGTTCCTACCGTGCTGATTGGTTCGGGACTCTACCTCTCCAAGATCAAGCCGACACTAGGTATACCTGTAGTACTGCTCTCCTCCCTCTTGATCGGCCTGTTGGATGTTCTTCACGTTGTCGGATGGACAATGGTCGCCATGAGCGTGTTCATCCTGACTCTCCGTGGAACTCGAGCACGCTTCCTGGCTCCCGCTGCCGCTATTTGCGTCTATGCCGGAGAGGTGTTGGCCAACGACGGGGCATTTATTAACGAATCTGCATTCACCGCCATGGGCGTCGCCTTCGGCACCTCAGCAGCGGGTAGCGCTATTCGTGAACATCAAAATTACCTTCGCTCCTTAGCGGAACGAGCCGAAGAGCGCGCTCAAGTGAAACTGATGGAGCAAAAAAGACGCACCACTGAGGAACGGTTACGCATCGCACGTGATTTACATGATGTCGTAGGTCATCAAGTTACCCTGGTCAATATGCAAATCAGTATCGCTGAGGTGTCTTTGCCCAATGAATCTGCCAAGAGTCTTGCCGCTCTTCACGCTGCTCGTCATGCGGTCCAAGGAATCCTTCAGGAGAGTCAACGCATTCTCACCGTTTTAAGAACTGACACAGACCCCTCCGGTCGCCTCTCTCCCACCCCAACGCTTGACCAGCTCGGGGAACTTCTAAGCACCTATCGTGCCATTGGACTGGATGTTGTGTCGAAACTCGATCAAAACCCACCATCAGCTAGCCCCGGAATAGAAACAACTATATATCGCATTGTCCAGGAAGCTCTAACAAATGCTCAAAGATACGGGACCGGAACTGCTGAAGTAAAACTTCACTTCGACTCTTTCTACGCAAACTTGAGCATTACTAATCCAACCCAGAAAAACTCGATTAGCGAGGGTTCTGGATTCGGCCTCGCAGGAATGGCGGAGCGAGTGGATTCCGTCGATGGAACCATGACGGTCGATGATTCCGGGAACGTGTTTCGACTTTACGCAAGGATCCCCTACCGCGAGACGGAAAGTTCATGATTAGAATACTCATTGCCGATGATCAGGAAATGATTCGAATTGGCTTGAAAGCCGTCTTGGAAGCATCCGATGATCTCGATATTCTAGACACCGCAAGCGACGGAATAGAAGCCGTCAAGAAGAGTCTTGAATACCACCCCGATGTGATTCTCATGGACATTCGAATGCCAGGAATCGATGGCGTTGAAGCGACACAGAGGATCCGTGAATCTCATACCTCGACGGAGACTCCTTACATCATCATGCTAACGACCTTTGATGATGACCAGAACGTTTTTGCTGCCTTACGTGCCGGAGCCGTTGGTTTCCTCAATAAAGGTCTAGGCCCGGTCGAGCTCGTTCGTGGGATTCGCGAGGTGGTTGACGGTGGTGGGGCGCTTTCAGCCAATGCAGCCTCAACCCTAATTGCTCATGCCGCAGAGACTCCACCCCCACGAATTGATACCGATTTGCATCGACTTTTCACCGGCCTCACGGCCCGCGAAAGACAAATAGTTCTTTCAGCGGCCCGTGGGGACCGCAATGACCAAATCGCGATCGAGCTCCATTTATCTCCTTTCACGGTTAAGACACACCTGAACCGGGCCATGACAAAAGTAGGTGCTCATGACCGTGCGCAACTTATCGCCTTTGCCTACCGGGCCGGTTTGACACCATAGAACCTGGCCCTATGACCAGTAGACGCGGATGTTACTGCAGTTGCAGTAGTTAGGATTGTTCATTGAGACGATGTGTCGAGGCCAAGCCACGCGCAGGATGGGGTAGTCCTTAACCCACCATCTTTGAGAGATATCTATGTCCAAGTTCCTTTCCGCGCTAGGTCAACTCAGCGCACGCTTTCGATGGGTCGTGCTCAGTTCTTGGGCGTTGATCTTCGCCCTCCTCACCGCTGTCTTAGTTCTCGGGGGCATGAACGATCAGCCCGATGCCGAGGAGACTGCTCTTCCTGACACCGCGGCTTCTGCGGCGCTGGAACGAATGAATGCCGAGTTCCCCAGCACCGATCAATCTGGTGAGACGCTGCAACTGGTCTTTCACCCAGACGGCTCTCCGGTCACTGACGCCGATCTTGCCCCTCGGATCCAGCAGGTTTTGGATGAGGCGGCCCAGTTGCCCGGCGTTCAATCGGTCAGCGACCCCTTCGACCCCACGCGCCCGTATGTGTCTGAGGATCAAGAACTGGCCGTAGCCACCTTGGACTACGGGAACGTAAGTCCCGATGACGCCGAATCGTTTCAGAAGGCAGCCCAGAATTTTCAGGCCTCCGCTCCGGCGGATCTTGGAGCAGAGCTCGGGAATAATCTGGTCGCGCTAAGCGCCCCGCCGGCAGGGGTTGGTGAGGCAATCGGCGTCGTGGCCGCCTTCATCGTCCTGGCTCTGACTTTCGGTTCCCTACTGGCAGCGGGTGCGAACTTGCTGATTGCAGTCGTGGGAGTCGGGATCGGCGTTGTAGGTATCCTGGCTTATGGGACGTATGCCCCCATGGATGACAATGCCTTGATCTTGGCCGCGATGCTCGGCCTGGCAGTTGGCATCGATTACAGCCTGTTCATCCTGTCTCGGTACAAGACAGAACTACGTGCGGGCAAGACGGTCTCGGAGGCTATTGGCCAAGCCGTCGGCACCGCGGGCACCGCGGTAGTCTTTGCGGGGATGACGGTCATCGTCGCGCTGTGCGCTTTGATGGTGGCTGACATCGACTACGTCACTCAAATGGGCCTCGGGGCGGCCTTCGCGGTATTGACGGCCGTGCTGCTAGCCTTGACGATGCTTCCGGCGGTCATGAGAATTCTTGGGCTGCGCATCCTGACACGGGCACAAAGAGCCGCCTATCTTCGAGGGGATGATTCCACCGCCGTTGCCGGGTCAACCAAGCACGGAGTGATGTTTAAGTGGGGTGATTTCGTCGTCAAACGACCCGTTTTTTCGTTACTTGCCGGAGTGCTTACCCTAGTCGTTGTAGCTCTGCCGATGCTCAGCATGAAAACCGCCTTCAGCATCCCTGGAGGAGCTGATCCTCAGGGCACCGAGCGCAGCGCCTACAACCTCATCGTCGATGAATTTGGTGGGACCCAGAGCCCCCTGATGGTTCTCGTCGAGGGTTCCGAGGTTACCGATCATGTCGCTGAAGTCGAACAGGGCCTCACCGAGTACCCAGGCGTTCGTTCGGTTACCCCGGCGCAGGTCAACGACACCGGTGATTATGCTCGAATCATCGTCACCCCCGAGGGGGGCCCCATTGATGAGCGCACCAAGGACCTAGTCCATATGCTGCGCGATGAGGCTGACGCGGTTTCAGGGGTGCACTTGGAGGTCACCGGGGAGACGGCGATCGGTATCGATCAGGACGAGCAACTGATGTCAGCGCTGATCACCTACGTGTGTGTGATCGTTGTGCTGTCCATGATGTTGCTGATCGTCTTGTTCCGTTCCTTGTTGGTACCGCTGATCGCCACAGTCGGGTATCTACTCTCGGTAGGTGCATCCTTCGGTGCAAGTGTCGCGGTCTTCCAATGGGGATGGTTCGATCCGATCATCGCAGCGCCCCAGGGCGATCCGATGATGTCGCTGCTGCCTCTGATTCTGGTGGGCGTGCTCTTTGGGCTGGCCATGGATTACCAGGTCTTCCTGGTTTCCCGGATCCAGGAAATGTATCACCGGGGCTTGTCCCCGCGGGATGCCGTTCGTGAAGGTTTCGCCCGGTCCGGCCCAGTGCTGGTAGCTGCTGCCAGCATCATGGTCGTGGTCTTCGCCGGCTTCGCCTCTAGCTCTTTCGCGATCGGTGCGTCCATCGCACTGGGCCTACTGGTGGGAGTGGCAGCCGATGCCTTCATTGTGCGCCTGGTGTTGACCCCCGCACTACTGACACTATTGGGACACTCCGCTTGGTGGTTACCTCGTTGGTTGGATCGGATTCTGCCTGATGTCGATGTTGAGGGGCGAGCCCTCGAAAGCTCCGTTCAGAACACTCTACCGACGCGAGAAAGCGTCCATGCCTAAAACAGCAGGAGAGGATCTCGGAGGCTCAGACAGCAGCTTCGTACCGGAGCTTCACCCGGTTCAATCAAACGACCTTAGATGATCACGCTGCTACTTAGATAGAGATAGGGCCCCGGTCGTGGACCGGGGCCCTACTGGTACTTCGGGTGATCCTGCGGTGGATTTATGCATCACCCTAATTCAGTCGTCTACTGAATGGACCAGCCACCATCGGAGGGCAGAATAACTCCGTTGAGGTTCACTCCCTCATGGGAGAGGAGGAAGGTGATCGAAGACGCGAGCTGCTGGGCCGTAGCCAGAGTAGGGATCTGGGCCTGATACGGTTTCAGTCGCGCTGAGCCGGTGGCCGAGATGTTCGCTGGGAAGGGGATTCCGGTAGCGACCCCACCGGGTGCAACTGCGTTGACTCGGATTCCCTGAGGCCCGTACATGAACGCCGCCGACTTGGTCAGACCCACGACACCGTGTTTGGAAGCGGTGTATGAGCTTCCTGAGGCGTTGCCTCGCAACGAAGCTTCACTGGCAACATTGACGACAGAACCTCTGCCCGCGCTGAGCATAAGCGGAATGACCGCCCGTGTGAGCTTGAATATCCCCGTCAGGTTGATTGCCATCACCTTCTCCCACATCGCATCGCTGGTCTCGTGCAGCGGAGAGAAGTCATCGTTGATCCCTGCCACGTTAGCTAGAGCATCGATTCGACCGTCCGCGCTGGATACGATCGCATCCACCGATTCCTGACGGGTGATATCAGCCTCGACTGTCACAAGATCGAGTCCGGCTAGCTCCATGGCAAGTTCGTTGAGACGTTGGGCAGAGATATCCGCCGCGATGACGCGCCCACCTTCACGGGCCACCCGGGAGGCCGTGGCCTGTCCAATACCCGATGCTGCGCCAGTGACGACCACGGTCTGGCCGGCAAAACGGCCGCGGGTGATCTGCTCCTGCCAGCCGCTGGATTCTTCCACATCATCCTCGGCGGATTCGTGCACTTGACTCACAAGGTGATCGACCACTGACTGCGGGAGCTTGCCCTGGCTCAGAGGCACTAGCTGTTGCAGAGGTAACTGAGCCACTGCGCTCAGCGACTCAGCTGAGACACCCGAGCGAGTAAGCAACTCATCGATTAGTGGACCCCCAATGGGGCTGTCGATCCACTGTTGAATCGTGGAGTGGGCAGTAAGTCTGCTCATGATTTTTCCTTTCATCGGGGTGCAGGGTCTGAATCCGGGAGAGTCTCTACCCTCCATTGGACTGGCGAATTCCCTCAGCTAGAGCCTCGAAGGCATAGACCCAGCCTCCATCGGGACCGCTGATAGTGATGAACCCCTCCGTACTTCCAGGTTTGATAGCCACGTTGGTCGCCGATTCCCGACCTTGATCTTCAGGGGGGATCGAGATGGTACTCAGGTGTGTCCCCGTGGAGCTGTACACCTCGATCTCGGGTTTGCCGTGGAAGGCCTGATAGATGTTCCCCTGAGCATCAACAGCGGTGGAATCCACTCGTGTCTTACCAGCATTGAGGTTTATGGCAGGGTAGGCCGAGACGGCTCGACTCCGGTTCTCGTCCAGCCCGAGGTAATCGATCCGATTGGCGTTGTACTGGCTGATGTAAAGACCTTCATCGGTTTCGTCGAAGGTGATCCCGTTGGGAGACGGGAGGTTTTCAGCCAGGATTGACGCCTCACCGCCGGAGGAAATACGCACCACTCGTCCGAGGCTTTGCCAGCCTGGACCATCCATTCCGGTGGTATCGGATACATAAAGATGACCGTCGGGATCAAAGGCGATATCATCGGGACGCATCGTGTCTCCTTCGACCTCCCCGGCAAAAAGTACCTGAGGGTCCTGCCCCTGTTCGGTGATACTGATGATCGATCCACTGGCGATGTCGGTAAGGTAGATCCGACCATCCCGGGGGCTGAATTGTGCGGAGGTGTAGGCTCCTCGATCGTCGGTGAAGACGGTTTCCGATTCAGTTGATTCGAGGTCCACGGCCATGACCTTGGGTTCACCGGCTGGTGCCATAACATCGACAAGGTAGAGCCGACCGTCGGGACCGAAAGTGGGCCCTTCCAGCAGAGTTCCCCCGGTGAGCTCATGGGGTCGCGTAACCTGCATTACCTCATTGGCTTGTTGGTTACCATCGGCAGCATCGGTAGGGGCGCCGGATGGTCCTGAGCTTGCGCATGAGGCCAGCAAGATGCTTGTCGAGGCCAGACCCAATGCCATTAGGTTTCGTTTCATGTCTACACCTGCGTGGTGGTGAGGCGACGCTTTTCATCACGATCGCTGCAGACCAGGACGTCGTTTATGTTGTGTTGGCGCCAATGCCGTAGCAGTCGGTGAAAGACTACCGGTCCTGGCGAGAACGTCATGCCGGTAATCGAGCGCGTTCCTTCCCCGTTGTAGTACCCCGGGGTGCATTCGGCCTGGAAAGTCGAGGTATCGCGTGCAGTGGCCTGAACGGTTTGATACCAGGCTTCTTGGTCTTCAACCGTGGGTTCGACCCATCGGGCGCCTTCACAGTCGGCTCGTGAGATCACCTCTGCGACGTGATGAGCCTGCTCTTGGAGAATATGCACAAAGTTCACCGAGTTGGCGTTTTGCATCCCCCCTAGATGGAAGAGGTTAGGAAACCCATGGGTGTAGAACCCATGCAGGGTACGAGGCCCACGGCCCCATGTCTCGAGCAACTGTCTCCCACCCCGACCATGGACCGGAAGACTTCCCGAGACGACCCCGGAGACCCCGACGTCAAACCCGGTTGCAAAAACAATGCAGTCAACAGGGTACTCTCGCTCCCCCACCACGATCGATGTGTCGGTCACCTGTGTGATGCCACCGTTATCGGCGGCGTCGACGAGTTCTACGTTACTGCGGTTAAATGACTGCAGGTAAGTATCACTGAATCCGGGTCGCTTGCACATATAGCGGTACCACGGTTTGAGGATCTGGGCGGTGTGGGGATCATCAACGATCTCTTCCACCCGTGAGCGGATCCGTTCCATGGTCTCCGCGTCTTCGAACTCATCACGATGATCTCGTTCGGATGCTGAGAGGGATTCATCAACCGCGCCAGTCAAGATCATGCGCTGTAGATGCGGCGTTGCGGTCCATCCGTCTTCGACCAAGGACCGATCCACCGGTTCCCCGGCCAAAACATTCAAGAAGTTTTCCATCCGCTCTTGTTGCCACCCCGGCCCAAGGTTAGCTGCCCAGTGCGGATCGGTGGGGTGGTTATCCCTGATATCAACGGTTGAGGGTGTGCGCTGGAAGACCAGTAGCTGATGGGCATCCTCGGCGAGGTGTGGGACCACCTGAAGACCCGTTGCACCGGTTCCAAGTACGGCAACCCGTTTGTCTCGCAAACCGTACATACCCCCCTCGGGAGATCCACCGGTATAGCCATAGTCCCAACGACTGGTGTGGAAGGTGTGCCCTTGAAAACTCTCAATTCCGGGAATCCCGGGCAGTTTCGGCTGGGTCAAGGTCCCCGAAGAGACGACAACGTATCGGGCGGAGAACCGGTCGCCGCGATCCGTCTCCACCATCCACTGCCTCTGTTCTTCGTTCCAGTGCAACGCGGTCGCGCGGGTCTGAAACAATGCGTCGCGGTAGAGGTCATACTGGGTGGCGATGCGCACGGCATGTTCTCGGATCTCTTCGCCGGGGGCGTAGCGCCACTTGGGAATATATCCGGTCTCTTCCAGTAGCGGCATGTAGACGTAGGACTCGATATCGCAGTGGATTCCCGGGTACCGATTCCAATACCAGGTACCACCCACGTCCCCGGCCTCATCCATCAACCGAACCGATTCGATCCCCCGGTCGCGCAGGAAGGCCGAGGTCAGCAGACCGCCGAAGCCGGCCCCAATTACAAGCACCTCAACGGCGGAGTTCACTGGGTCCCGATCGATCCAAGGCGTATAGGGATCCTTGGCGTAGTACCCGAATTCGCCCGAGGCGGGACGGTACTGGTTCACGCCGTCAGGACGGATCCGCCGGTCTCGTTCAGCGGCATACTTCGCACGCAGCGCTTCGAGGTTGATGGTAGTGGGTGCTGATCGTGTCACGAGAGCCTTTCTGCTCGAAAGGGAACCAACAAGCGGGGGCCACTTGCGGGCTTCGAGATGGTCGGGGGTCGGGCCATCGGAGACGGGCCCGGATGGCGTGATCGTCCCCAAAGGTTAGCATCAGGCTAAGCAGTTGGGCGTGGGAGAAGCCTGGGAATCCTATGATGGACTGATGGATACCGAGATGATGCAGCAAGCCCGAGGCCGGATCGAGGCTTTGACGATCGCTATTTCGGTGCGATCAGTCCCTCTGATCATCGGGCCGCTACTGGAAACAAACCTCACCATCAAGCAGCTGCAGGTGCTGACGACCCTGGCAACGGTCGAGACCATGAGCTCCAGTGACCTAGCCCGCGCGTTTAGCGTCAGCCCGGCCACCATTTCACGAATCGTGGACAAATTAGAAAACAGGGATCTGATTAGAAAAGTCGAATCGGAGAAAGATCACCGAGTCCGCCAGATTTGCCTTACGAACCTGGGGCGGGATGTAGTTGGCAAGCTACTAGCAGCCCGACCCGAATTGGGCGAAGAAATTCTTTCCCGACTCTCTTTGACCGAACTAAACGCCCTTGAAGTGGGGCTTTCAGCCATCAATCGGGAACTTCACCATCGACCTTGACAATCACATGTGTAACAGTGTCGTTAAATTAGACATAGGCACATAAAATTCTACATCAAACGAATCTAGCGTTAATAAAATTTGGGCCGACTTTTTGACACACACGACGCAGCCACAGTTTTGCGTCTTCCAGGATTTTTCAGAGCATGATCATAGAACCGGAACGTAACGGCGAGTTACGGTTTGGGTTATACGGGCACACAGATGCAACTCTAAGTCTCGAATTTCCACATCAACAGTGACGCAGCTACCGTCAAAGTGCAAGGGGCGCGCCACTGCTTTCGCCACCCCAAAGAGAGGCCGGAAGAACCTGGCGGTCACTTCGGTCGTCACCGGAATCGAACCGTCTTCTCTCACCACGGTAGCCATCGCCTGGGCCGCTGCATCGGCCAGTGCCATGACAGCACCGTTGTGGAGGCTACCTCCAGCAGTGCGGAGATCTCGTCTCGAATCCAGTTTTGCATGCACACGATCGTCAGCGATTAGCGGGAAGGCGATTCCTAGCGTCCGAGTCAACGGCACCATCCGATGGATGTACGCCTGGGTCAGTAGAGTCATATCTTAGATATTACCGATCACCTGGCTCCAGCACCAGCAATACTTTTAGCAGCTTCGGAAGCTGTCGCACGACCATCATGTGATCCACCCCTGGATTCTTTCAAAGTACTGACTGACACAAATTATAAAAATATTCCTCTCGGAAAACGGTCAGTCCGAAGTATCCCACTAGCTTCACCATCAGCGACCTTTAGCCACCACCCCCCTCGTTGACTTTAGCATCTCCATAACCACAAAAATTGATTATCTCAGCAATATCGACCCGACTAATCCACCTTCACCTCAAGGTCGAAACAATCATAGCCACTCATTATGACTAAAAATCTTGCTTCCCGCCCTACTGATTCTGGTGTGGTTCGACGCCACCGGTATCGGAGGGCATTATTTGGGCAAGATTTTTGAGGTCTCCTCAGAGTCGGCCACCGACAGGCTTCCCGAATCTGCGGAATCCACACAGGTCGCTGAAGCAGCCTCCGCTTTCTCCGATTCTGACGCCGTTCCCGCTATCTTGGTCTTCGAACGAGAAGACAGCCTCGAAGCCAGCGATCAGGAGTTTGCCTCAACAGCGGGATAGCGTTTGGTTGATCAGGGCTTGGTAGGAAACCAGGCCTCTCCGCCTATTCCTTCCGAAGATGGTCAGGTCATCCAACTGGTGGCCCCGATCTCCCCCGATGTTGAGACGAGCGAAGCTGTCGATACCATCCGTGCTGATTTGGAGGACGGCCCACCTTCAGGCCTACGTCACCGGGCCCGTCGGCTTCAGCATCGACCTCTCTGAAGCGTTATCTCGCATTGATGGCTACCGCTGGTGCTGGCCTTGGCTTTTTTATTCGTTATCTTGCTGGTGGTCTACCGGTCCCCGATCCTCCCGATCCTGGTCCTTCTGACCTCTTTGGCCGCGCTCTCGGCTTCTATCCTGGTGATCTGGAATCTTGCCAACGCCGGTGTCCTTACGATCAACGGCCAGACCCAGGGCATTTTGTTCATCCTGGTCATCGGCGCCGCCACGGACTACTCGTTGCTCGACGTCGCCTGATACCGCGAGGCATTGAGAACTCATCAGGATCGGTTGCCAGCGACCCGAGTCGCTTTGGAGGGAACCCCCGAACCGGTCGCTGCCTCCGGGGGAACGGTGATCGCGAGTCTGCTGTGTCTGCTGGTCTCGGAATTGAAGACCAACGCAGCCTTGGGACCTGTCGCCGGCACCGGGATCATGTGTTTGATGTCGGCAGCGCTAAGCTTCGTGCACGCGTTGCTCTACCTCTGCGGCCGGGGCGCATTCTGGCCTTTCCGACCTCAGTTCACCGGCGCGGATACCGCCTCGGATTATCGACTCTGGGGCCGTGTGGCCGGTTTCGTCAGCCACTCCCCCGGAAGATCTAGATCTGCAGTGCCGTTCTGTTGGGCATTATGGCCGTACTGGCTACCTAGTTCCGGGCCGACGGTGTTCAACAGTCCGATCTAATCCTTCCAGAACGGAAATTCTGGGACCAGGTCATCGTCCCCCGCTCATTCTCCGCCCGATCACGACCACCGCCGACCTGCACCAGGCGCTGAACACCTACACCCAGCGCACCGCGGCGCGACTTGAACGTCACGGCAAGATGGCGCAAGTCGTTTTTCCTTCGCAGGCACCAGTCACTACACAGACGGCCACGACTTCTACCCACGCATCACGGGCACAGCTCACCAGCTCGCCGCGGACCCTATCGCGCCCACATACGCACCGGGGCAGCTGTTAGACAGTGTGGATTTCACGGCCGGCGCCCGGTTCGGAATGATGCTGACCGGCTTCCACCGCGCCGGCGAGCAACCCGCCCTGGACATCTTGAGCAACAAACCGGTCGCCGAGGGGCTGGCCAGGCGGATCAAGACCGTGAGCCGCAAGGTCGGCTGCGGCGTCGTGTGGATGGGATGGACCGCTCCCCCGCCAGGCCGATGCACCGCTAGATGCTCTCAGCGTGCACAACCACACACTGGCGATCACCCCTCTCACCGAGTGGGCACTACTGAACGATCCCTGCATCGATTTGTGGGAGCACAATGCCCGAAACGACTTGCCCCCCCCCTCTCAACAAAGCGGACGCAAAGAATCTGGAGATCCATGCCGGGTCCTACGAGCCCTTCAATCTGGCGGAGAAATCGCCGACACCGAGATTCTCCCGGTCATCGGCGACTAAACCTTCCTATTCATCTACCCGCCTGATCATCGACGATCTACTCAGCAGCGGCCAGAGCATCGTCAGGTTCAGCTTGGCTGGTCCCCACCTCTGCGGGGAGGTCATCCCCGTTCCGACCAACTGGAACAACACCTACCCCGGTGAAGGCGGCTACTACGGGCGCGTCGACACCCTCGCCTTCATGCGCGCATACAAGCCCGCCGTCGTGGCCGGGCAGAAGGAGCTTGAACTCATGTCCCACGAATACGACCAGCTCAAGGCCCAGATGGACCGGATGGAGCGCACCCTCGGCATCGTCCGCGGCGGCATCTTCGACCGCTTCTCCTACAGCGGCAAGCCGGGCACCCTCGAGCGCGGCGTGATCCACCTGCTCAAGGACATCAACCGGAACACCTGGAACACCAAGAAGATGGTCCGCTACCTGTTCAACATGCTGCGGATCGGCACCCCCGGCGTCATCTCCGACGGCCGCCTCGGCGGGAAGATGCGCAAGCTCCTGAGCTACAAGAAGGCCGAGGACGGCCAGGCTCGGCGTACTGAGTGGGAAGCCGACGCCAAGCGCAACTACGACTTCAACTAAGGAGACCCCTTGAACCTTCTCAACGAGATCATCCCCGACCAGTACCGCAAGCCCGTCTACGCAGCCTTCGCCGTCATCGGCGCCGTGCTCGGTACCATCCAGGTCATCTACGGCGGCGCCGGCCCCGAGTGGGTGGACGCGGCCCTGAACGCCTACGCCTACGTCGGTACCGCCCTGGGCTTCACTGCGGCCGCGAACGTGCTCAACGGCAAGCCCACTCCCCCGGTCACTCAGGTCGACGAGGACCTGCCGATGATCGAGTCGGACTACGAGGCCGACAACCGTGAGCCCGAGGTCGCCGAGACCGGAGCCACCGTGCCCGACGCCCCGCTGACCGATGAGCCCGTCGGCTCCGACGAGCTGGAGAACCTGACCGTGGCCGCCCCCTACGATGGCCGCCACACGGCCTAACGACAAGCCCCCTCCCTACTGGACGTGATGTCCGGCGGGGAGGGGGCTTTTTCTGTATCCTGGAAAACATTTTATGTTTTCTGGTTTCTGGTTTCTAGAAAATGTAATATGGTTTCTGGTAAGCTGGCCTCATGGCTCTCACAGTAACGCTTCTATCCTCGAAGGGCGGGGTCGGCAAGACCACCGCCTCGATGCTCATCGCCACATCGCTCTCGCGACGGGGCTACGTCGTGGAGGTCTGGGACGCAGACCCGCAGGCGTCCGCAACAACCTGGGCGGAAATGGCTTCGGAGGAGGGAGACCCGTTGCCGTTCAAGGTCACGCCGGCCAACATCGCCACGCTCAAGTCCCGCAAGCCCGAGGCGGAGGTCCTTATCATCGACACGCCCCCGGGTGAGGCTGGGATTCAGACGCCGGCCGTCCGGCGGTCAGACATGGTCATCATCCCCACCGGTTCGAGCTGGCTGGACGTCGATCGCATGTGGAGCACTCTGGCCAGCATGGGCAACGTGCCCGCCATCGTTTTGCCGTCTCGGGTGAACACGCGCACCCGGAAATATCGGGATCTGGTCGAAGCACTCGAGGGGGCTGAGGTCGCGGTGTTCGACACGACGGTGAAGGAGCTGGAATCGTACCGCGACCTGCCGGGCACCAACCCCAAGAAGATCGGCGGATTCAGCAGCATCACCACCGAAATGCTCGACCTGATGGAGATGAAGCGATGAGCCCGAATCTAAACCGCCCCAGCAAGCTTGATCGCATGAAGTCACACGGTGTCACCGCCGAGGCCGACATGGAGCAGGCATATCGCCCCATCGACGATGGCGTCGAGACGGAGAAGGTCACTTACATCCTGCCTGTAGAGCAGCACGAGCGACTCCGGCAGGAGAAGCGGAGGCTGCGCAAGGCCGGGGTCAAGGTGACGCTCTCCGACCTGGTCAGCCAGGCGATCGACGTCAAGTTCCCACCAGAAACCAGTTAGCTGTTTCCCAGAAACCAGAAGACCCCTTGCCAGAATGCGTGTTCCTGGTAAGGGGTTTTCTGGTTTCTGTCTACACGGCCAGCTTGATTCGGACCATGACCCCGAGATCGCTGTCGGTCCGGAGGACCTGTCGGCCGTTGATGATCACCGTGGGCTGCTCACCAGCCTGGCTCAGGGCGGTCAGATCTTGCGCCGTGGCTCCAATCTTTTCGAGCACACAGGTCGCATCGGCCTGGTCGATGTCGGACAGCTCGTGGCCACGGTTTTCGTAGTACTTCACCGAGTCGGGGGTGTCCCAGGAGAGGAACAGATCCCGACTCGAGTTGCCGGCGCCGAGGTTGGCCGACTGGCGATTCTCAAGACCGCAGATCTTCACTGCATCGAGCGGTTCGGTGGGCTCAGAGTTACCAACCGCGGCCGGGACCATCACGAGGATGCCGAGAAGAAGTCCCCCACGCCGGCAAGAAGGGGGAGGAGCCAGCGCCGGACGGTACGTTGAGGCCGGTGAAGGAGGAACGGGGCATAGGGCGAGGGGTTCATGCCAGTCGTCCTTGCGGTCTAGATTTAGGGAGCACCCAGTCGGGACCGAGTGGGGCGACGGATACGCCGGGGGAGAGGTTCCAAGCGGTAGTGAACTGGAGGCTCGGGGGAGTCCTATGACTACCTGTTGCTTGGGCGGTGTCACCCCCCTGGAGGGAGCGCTCACGCAGGAGTGCCTGGGCCCACTCTGCGGCCCGTCGGAAGTAGCGCCGTACCGTCCTCACATCGCATTCCAGGGCTCTCGCGATCGCCGAGGCAACTTCGCCCCGTCGACGTAGGCGCGCAGCCTCACGGGCACGCTCAAGCGCCCGCTCGGAGACTTTCTCGCGCGCAACCTCGAGATTGGCCACCGCGGCGACCAGCTTGGGTGCAGTTCGAGCCCGGCCGCCACGACGTCCCAGGGCCGATAGGTACGCGTCGGGGGCATCCGTGGCCACCCGTTGTCGGCCTTTGCCGCGGTGGACCTGCCGGATGGCGGAGGCGGCGATCCCATCGACCTCGCGGCCCCCGAGTGGTGCTGGCAGTTCGGAGTTGATCTGGTGGGCGATCGCGTGCGCGTGCTCCTCGACCCGCCGGCCGTCACGGTGGATCTTCCACAGCCTGGTCCGGGTCGCATAGAACACCGCGCAGTTTCGGCCGAGCGCCCGGTCCTCGGCGTGCTCGGTGAGCGCACGATCGACTTGCGTGTGCGCACGGCCGCCCGGCACGGGGTTCCACAGTTTCGGCTGCTCATCGACGTATCCCAACGCTTCAAGGGCGGGATCGACGAACTCCGTCAGGTGCTTCTTAAGATCTCGCAGCGCCCACGGCTCAGCGCGCCTGGAGTAGGTGACCTCGCCAGCGGGGGAGTGGGCGAAAGGGTTGCGCACCAGGTGCCCGGTGAAGTGCGGATCACCGCCGGCAGCGTTGGTCAAGGCATTGCGCACGGCCTCGAAGAACAGACGCGGTCGCGGAGCGGCACCCTCACCGATGTAGACGGGGTCGATCATCCAGAAGCCCTGGGCGTGGCCGTTGGCCGGGTTGGTGACAATCGCGTGCGGGCGGGGGAGACCCGGGTAGAGCAGACGCTCGAGCCCGTCCCCCTCATCAACATCGACGCAGATGAAGTTCATCCAGTCGGGGTGGTTGAGCTGGATGAAGGGGTAGCGGCGAGAGTCACCGCGGACCAGGTGGGCCTGGTTCTTCTCGTGGCCACCGCTGAATCGAACCAGCCGGTGGTGAGCACGCAACACTTCGGCCATCGACGACCGCCCGGAATTGAGCGTGCGAGACGAAGGCGACGTGGCGTAACGGGTGGCGGGTACGTCGAATCCTGGTACTATGGACACAACGAACCTCGGAATCGCTTATACAACGAGTCTCCTGGTTCTTGAATCCCGGCAGTTTTGGTCGACAGCGGGATTCACATATGACGAATGGCGGTCCCTCTTGGCGGAGGGGCCGCCAGTATTTTAACTGGCTTGTTTCAGATCAAGCTCGGACTGACCTTCCACTCCGACAGCTCTTCCGATGATTTGGGCAATAAACGCAGACTCAGACAGACCAGCCTCTCGGGCACACTGTGCCAGCCGTTCGGCGACCGGCTGCTCAAGTCGAGTCTTCTTAGCCGTTCGCCCCGATGTGCGAGATGCATACGTTGTTGCCATGTCGCCTATCATGGCATAAGCGTCCCCACTTCACACCCCACGCCACGCTCAAGGCACGAATAATCCCAGATCGTGCATCTCGAAGCCTTGGGCTCAAGGGCGGGTACTTTGGGTCCAGTAGTCCCTGGATAGGGGGTATTCTCAGATGATTGCGAGGGTTTCTAGGTGGCCGTGCAACAGGTCGAACTGCCCATCGGTGGGATCACCGGACGCGCAGATGGTGAAGTCACGAGATTTCAGGGTGTTCGATATGCCCTGGCAGAGCCGCAAGGTGTGCCGCGAGCTCTCACCGCAGCAAGTCGGGAAGCGGATGTGATCCAGGTCGAGCACCCGCCGGCGTCCCCGCAGACCAGCTCGGTCATGCTCGAGACCCTGCTCGGCGGGTTTCCCGAGCACATCGGCCAGGACCCGCGGTGCCAGTTCCTCTCCGTGACGGCTCCCGAGTCGGCCCGGCGGGGGGAGCGGCTTCCGGTGATGGTGTGGATCCACGGCGGCGGCAACGCCAACTCCAACCCGGAGTTCTCCGTCTACGACCCGCGCTGGCTGGTCGAGGAGCAGCGGGTCGTGGTGGTCAAGCCGACCTACCGGCTGGGCTATCTCGGCTTCGGCGGGCACCGCGCGGACCACTTGCCGAACCTCGGCGCCATGGACCTGCTGGAGGCGCTGCGCTGGGTCCAGGCGCACATCGGCGCCTTCGGCGGGGACCCCGAGAACGTGACCCTGTTCGGTCAGTCCTCCGGCGGGGACATGGCGCTGTCCCTGATGGGCACCCCTTCGGCGGACGGGCTGTTCCGCCGCGTGATCGCCCAGAGCCCGCCCCTGGGCATCCGGGGCATGAGCGCACGGTTGCGGGCGAAGGTCACCGCCAAGCTCGACGCCGAGGCGGCGGCCCACGCGGCCCCCACCCTGATCGAGTACCAGCAGGCGATCGAGAAGGCCGCCTGGCTCTACGGCTCCGGCTTCATGCCCTTCGGCATCCAGTGGGACGCCGCGCCGTTCGCCGGGCCCGGGACCAAGCGCGCCAAGATCCTCACCGGCGCGCGGGGCCGGGACGTGCTGATCGGGACCAACGACGCCGAGTCGGGCATGTACCTGCCCGCCATCCCTGGCATCAAGAGCATCTACGACGACCCGCGCTGGGCGCGGTGGGTGCGCCTGCTGCTGGTCCGCCCCACCACCTACGGGATCTTCTCGGGCGCCTCGCGGAGGCTGTCCCGGGCGCTGAGGTCCGCGGCGGCGTCGAGTGCGTACTACCGCTTCTCCTGGACCCCGACGCCGGCCACGGCGGCCATCCACATGGCCGAGCTGCCGCTGCTGTTCGGCGGTCCGGGTAACGAGACCTGGAGGGGTTCGCCCCTGCTACCGGTGGAAACCGACGCTGAAATTACCCGTGCTGAGACGGCAGGGGGCAAGCTGCGGTCGATCTGGGGGCGGTTTGCACGAGTAGGGCAGATCGAAAACGGTGACGGGCTGGAGGGTGGATTGAGGGTCGAGTAAGCCGGCCACCGGGCACAGCATGGGGTCAGGGATACCCATCGAAAGTGACATCCGACTAAGGTTGGAGGCGGCCACCTCTTCCCTCTTAGAAAGCGTTGATCTGTGCGGTTGACCCAGGACGAGCTCGAGGCGTGGGCGGATCAGTTCTACGCCCAGATGGGCCAGCCGCGGACCTGGAGCGTCCTCGCCGCCGATGCCGGCTTCAAGTACATCACCTTGAACGTGCAGCGTAAGCAGAACCGCATCGACCCTGGGGTGATCATCCACGCCAGCCGAGCCTATGGGCACAACCCCTTGAGCGAGTTGGCCCGCGTGCAGCGTTTCGCCGAGGTCGCACCACCGGGAGCCATCCCCGATCCTCGTGTGCTGGCCGCGACGATGAACCCCGGATATGTCTACCGTGAGATCGGCAATCGGGCGCTGCGGGCAGATCAGCCCCAGGCGATCAGCCGGGCAGCAGTCTACGACGCGCAAATGGTGCAAGGGGAAGAGTGGATCAGCTACCCCCACCGGTTCGCCATCTGGTTGGATGTCGCGACCCCACGTGGCTCACGGGAGGTCATGGCTGAAGCGCTGGGCCTGAAGACCAAGCCAATGAGCATGCGTCTGAACGGATCAGCTGAGTTCCGCATCGACGAGATCATCGAAGGTGCCCAGGCTCTTGGGCTCGATCCGGTCCTTGGGCTGGTCCTTGGCGGGTACATCGAACCTCAGGAGGCCGGCTACTCCGAGTCCCTACGGGTGGATGCCATCCGGGGAATCGCCGATGACCAATTGCTCGAGATCGCCCAAGTCCAAGCGAGATACTTGCAGGGAGACCTTCAGGATTTGAAAGTCCTGGATGAGCACAGCGCATTGAACTAAAGGAGTGGTGATGACGCTCTCCGACTACGTGGCCGTCATCTTCCTGAGCGGGCTGATCACCAGTCTGGCAGTACGGTTACTGACCCCGGGGCGTGGGTCGACGAAGACTCTTCTGATCTGTCAGTGTTTGGTTGTCTACACCGTGACCGTATCTTTGAGTTTCGTCTTTCCCGTCTACGACGCCATGCTGGGCGGGCGGAGCTACGCCAATCTACTGAGTCACCTGGTGCTCATCCTCGTCTATGCCCTCCTGAGCCGGGAGATCTCCCGGCCGTTTCTGCGCGGTGGACCGGTTCCCCTGCTGCTGAGGAACTGGGTGTTCATCACCGCCGCCATCGGAACGGTGCTCTCTTTCGCCTCATTGAGCATCGGATTCAGCTCCCGCGGAGCGGACGAGTTCATCGGTGAGATTGGATGGATCGCCTACTGGCTGTTCAGCACGATGGGCCTATGGCTGGTGGCCTTCCAGATGGTGCCCCTGCTCGTGAAGGCCCGGAGAAATCCCCGGCTGCGGAAGCTGAGGTCAAGCTACTTCTGCCTGATGCTCGGGTACGCGATGTCGGTACTGATGGCAGTCGGTTACATCCTCACGTGGGTGGACCCTGATCTGGTGCCGGTGCGTGAGGTGGTCGTGTTGTTGACGATGCTCGCCCTGGTTATCTCGCTCATCCTGGTCCCCTTCGCGAAACATCGGCGTCTCAATGCTGGTGCCGGGGTCGCCCTCGGCCAGCATCGCCGATGGCGACAGCCCTGCGAACGAGTCAGACATATAACTTGACTCGAAACGCCTAGTAGGTACTAATATGTGAGTGTAGCTAGTTGTTGCACTCAAAATTGAGGCGGTCAACCAGTCCGCATCACCACCATATCCACCGGTCAGTACGCTGCCCGTTGGTTCAGTGCGCCCTAGCTGCATCATTACCGATGGAATGAGGGCAATCATGATCCGGCAGAGTCTTAGTCGACCAGACCCTGCAAGCACCCCGGCAATTTCTGATGCCGTGAGAGTGTCCGATCTTCTTTCGAAGCTTCTGCGCTCGAGAGACTAATACGACCCCTTCCCTGCGCGAGCAAGCGCATGTGCCCTCATGCCTCATCGGCGCGCGGGGGAGGGGTTCTACCTCCATGACCAATCTACGAGAGTTGGCGCGGGGATTAGGGCGCGTCCAGCGAGTCTCCGCGGAAGTAGGCCAAGAACGCCTGAAGGACCTCGTCGACACGTTCGGGGTCGAGGGAGTACCTGACAGGCCTGCCCACTCCGGGCACCTGCTCGGCGATCACCAGCCCCTGTTCGCGAAGGTACTGCAACTGGTGCGAAGCACTGGTCCACGAGACGTCCAGGTCCCCGATGATCTCGGCCCGGAACTTCGGCCCATCCTGGAGCCTGCGGATGATAGCCAAGCGCAGCGCGTTGCCAAACGAATATACGGCGGCAAGGACTTCGGGGCTCTGGTCTTCGACGGGTTTCATGGACGGCACGCTCCTCATTGTCTCAAAAAAGTTCGATATTCGTATGCTCAAGTATTATTGCAGGAGACTGGGCAATATGCCTAGACTCTTGCTATAAACGACCTTGAAGACCAGAAGGAGGTGTGATCCCATGCCAGAGCCACGTCATCGCGGAACACACCGCGTGAGGACTCGCGTCATCGCGCTGCCCTTGCTCGCCGCTGGGATTGTCTCGGCCTGGTGGATCGGAACCCCCGCTCCGGATGAGCAGGCTTCATCTGCTCATGTCCAGGTCGCCTCCGACGGAACGAAGCAGGCACCCGCGCCCGAACGCACCTACCGGGCAAGCACTTGTGACCTGGCGCCGCAGCGGGGAGCCACCCCGGCGCCGCTGTCCTGGGAGATTCCGGCGATCGGACAACGCGCTGGTTTTCAGCCCTCCGGTAAGAACGGCGCGAGCATCGAACTGCCCGACGCCCCGGCTGGGACGATCTACGCCGATGACGCACCCCTGGGCGCAGAACACGGCGCGGTCCTTCAAGCCGGGCACGTCGACTACGCCCCCGGGGTGCTCTCTGAGGCCGGCGGGGAACTCTCCCCGTGGGGATACCTGCACCAGATCCCCGAATGCTCACACGTCTATCAAGCCGATGAGGCCGGGACCGTGCACGAGTACGTGGTCACCGACGTCTACACCGTCGCCCAAGATGACCTGCCCGCCCAAGACGAGCTGTTCCGTCTCGACGGGGACCCCGCGCTGTACATGATCACCTGCTCGGGCCCGTCGGTCGAAGACGCCGGCGGGGCTTTCGCCTTCAACTACTCCCACAACCTGATCGTCAAGGCCGTGCCGGCTCAGACGGCGTAACCCCAAGGAGGACTTTGTGAACACCGGTCAGCGTCGCCTCTCATCCCTGGACGGGCCCACCGTCTGGGGATCACCCGTGGGGGAGGGGCGCTCATGAGTCGCGATCAGGTGACCATCGTCCCGGGCGATCCCTGGACCATCAATGACCGCCCCTCCACGGCAGTCACGCCGGAGGAGGCCCTGGCCGAGGTCTACGCGGCCGCCGAGTCGTTCCCAATCACCATCACCGTGCTCAACGGTGATGCCGTGATCACTCTGGAGATGACCGCCGATGGATCCACCCACGACGTCGACCCCGACCTCGAGCCGGACCCAGACCCCGAGCTCGAGGAAGCCGTCGATATCACCGAGCTCATGGACAGTGAGGAAGCAGCTGAGGAGCAGGATCGGGAACCGGCGCCTGCGGCGGTCACCCCGGCCGTTGCCTCACGGAAGCGGAACAAGAAGTGGATGCTGATCCCGGCGATCGGCTTCGTAGCGCTGGCGGGTCTGGGAACCGCGGCCTACGCCTTCGCGCAGGGCCAGGACCAGGGCGAGGAGCCCGCCGCCGAGCCGACCAGCTGGACCCTCGAGGAGGGGCAGCGTCCCCTCGGTTTCGCCGGCGAGGTCCTTGTGACGCTTGCGGATAACCAGCTGAGGATCTACCACGCCGACACCGGTGAGCAGGCCGGGGACCCGCGCACCGTCGAGGATCCCGAGGAAGTCCGGTTCATGGAAGGGCAGAACGCCTCAGCCATCGACGACGGATCAGGTGAGGTCACGTTCATCGCCTCGGACGGCTCCACCCGGACGGCTGAGGGAACGCTCAACGCCCGCGGTACGGAACCGGTCGCGGTGACCAGCAACGAGTACACCACCGCAGACGGGCAGAGCGACTCGATCCCAAAGGACCAGGCGGTCCTGGCTGCCACCACCGAGGGCGTGGTCTTCGCCCAGGCCCCGAACCAGACCAGCGTCCAGGACCAGGACGTGTCCTTGCACAGCCCGGAGAAGGGGGCCCGGATCACCGAATGGGTCCAGGCCACCGAGGACCAGGCCGTCGTGATCTGGACCAAGGACGATACCGACTTCCTGACCACCCATGATCCTGAGACCGGGCAGAGCATCGACCAGCAGAAGGTCAACGCCAACGACGTCACTATCCAGCACGGGGTCGTCTGGGACGGCCTGGACCGGTACCTCCAGGACCGCAAGCTGACCGAACTCTGCACGGACGGCGAACAGATCACCGGTCAGGTGATGTGCCCGACTGGGCAGGGGTGGAAATCCGCCGATGGGCAGCTCACCGCAGCTGAGAAGCCTTTGGCGATCTCCGAGACCTATCTCGTGACCTCAGACCACCGAGTTGAACCGACGAAGGAGAAATGATGACCAACCGCAGACTGCTGACCACCGGCGTGACGGCCACGGCCCTGATGATCGGCTCGATGGCGGCCGCGCAGGCCGCCCCGGGTGATGAGGCCGCTCCGCAGGAGTCCGCCCCGTCGACCAGTGTCCAGGGCCCTGCCGTGCTGGAGGATGCGCCGGCGGCCGAGGAGCCGGGGGTGGAGGTTCCGTCCCCGGGTCCTGGGGAGGGCGAGCAGCCGGAGGGGCCGGCCCCGGAGGAGCCCGGTGTCGAGGTTCCCTCGCCCGGTCCCGGTGAGGGGGAGCAGCCCGAGCTGCCCACCGAGCCGGAGGAGCCGGGGGTCGAGGTCCCCTCACCGGGCCCGAGCGAACCGGATCAGCCCACTGAACCGGGGGTCGAGGTTCCCTCGCCGGGCCCCGGTGAGGGGGAACAGCCCGGGGAACCGGCCCCTGAGGAGCCGGAACAGCCGGAGCAGCCCGCTCCCGAGGAGCCCGAGATGCCGGAGCAGCCGGCCACGGAACAGCCCGAGCAGCCGACCGACCCGGTGCCCGAGCAGCCCGCTCCCGAGCAGCCGAGCGCCCCCGCCCCCGCGCCTGAGCAACCCTCGACCCCGACGCAGACCGCACCTGCACCGGAGACGCCGGCGCAGCCGGCCGAGCCCGTTGCCCCGGTCGAGTCAGCGGCGCCGACCACCGAGGCTCCCGCACCGGCCGAACAGCCGGCCCCCGCCGCCGAGGCTCTTGCTGCATCGGCCGCTCCGGCGCCGGCCCAGCAGACCGAGGCCGTCGCCGTTACCCAGCAGCCGGTTTCCCCGGTGCCGGCGACGGCCGCTGAGGAAGCCGCCCCGGTAGAAACCGCTGAGTCGGCGCCTGCCGCTGCGGCCGAGTCCCCGGCAGATGATCAGCCGGTCCAGGCCGCCCCGAAGCGCCAGGCGCTTTCCACCGGCTCCGCCGGCCTGGCAGATGCCTCCGCGACGCCGTGGTTCGCCGGGGCGCTCTCGCTGGGGGCCTTGACACTGGGCGCAGCCGGTGTGAAGCGATACCGCGGGCGCCACCGCGCCGCGGTATCTGAGACCCACTAAGCACGCGGAGCATCTCGATCTGCTGAAAGGGCGGGGAATCTGCCGTGGAGAAGAAGGAGAAGGACATGCACACCGACACCGCATCATCTGTGACGGGAGCCAGCGACTGGATCGTTGGCCCGCAGCAGCCGGCTGCGGAGCCGGCTGACGAGTCATCGGCGCCACCGGTGATCATCGGCGTCTCTCCCGAGGCCGGCGCGAGGACCTGGGCACAGTTGCTGGGCCTGAAGGAAACCACCATCTCCGAGTGTTCGAGCCACCCGGTCATCCTGGTGGCCCGCTCCACTCTGAAGTCCCTCGCCGCCTGCATCGAGGCCATCCAGGAGCTGGCCAAGACGGAGGAGCTCATCACCGGGATCCTCGTGGTCCCGGACGCTCCGGGCACCTTGCCGAAACCGGTCCAGCACCGGATCCGCGTGCTTCAGGGGGCGCACCCGGTGCACCTGGTCGCCTGGGTCCCCGCGCTGCGAGGCATCGAGCTCACCGAAGACCTGGCCCAGCACAAGACCGTGGCCAAGGCCCGGGAACGGGTGGCCAAGTTCATCGAGACCCGCACCGTGACCACCCTGCCCTAACCCACCCTGATCAACCCCACCCGGGCCCCACACCGGGGGCTCGGAACCAATCACTAAGGAGAGATCCTCATGGCACAGCCCACCACCAAGACTCAGACCCCGGTCCGCAAGCGCATCGGCACTGCGGTCACCGGAGCATCGCTGTTCGCGGTCACGACCTGGCTGTCGATGGTCCCGGCTCACGCCGAGGTCAAGCCAGCCCCGACCGAGTTCTGCGACGCCGCGGACACCTTCACCGCCTGGCTGAAGGGCATCGCCGGGGTGTTGGCGATCATCGGTCTGATCGTCATCGGCATCACGATGTTCTTCGCCCACCAGAACGAGACCGGGGGCGGGCCGATGAAGAAGATCGGCTACTGGGGCGGCGGCGCGGCCCTGGTCGCCTCGGCGGCCTCGATCGCCGGCATCTTCATCACCAGCTCGCTGAACTGCGCATAACACCCCATCCCACCAACAGGTAAGGAGCGGTCATGGCACTGCCCAAGATCCACGACAAGACGAAAAGGACCGCGGCCTGGACCGTCATCGGCCTGATCGGCCTGATGGCAATTGGCCTGATCATCATGAACCTCACCGGGTTCGGTGAAGAAGAACCAGCCGATCAAGCACAGTCGCCGGCATCGGCCACGGCCGCTCCTTCCACCCCCTCGGATTCCTCCGGGGTCTCCAACGCCAGCACCCCCACGACCTGCGACGTCCCCGATGACGGGTCCACCGTGACCAACCTGCGGGTGCCGGAAGACGTGGGGCAGTCATCCTCAGATCTGGGACTGGTCTACCCGTTCTCGGACGCGGTGGGCCCGACCGAGAGCAAGGACGGGGTCGGGTACTGCTTCGCCCACTCCCCGGTCGGTGCCGCATTCGCCGCATCGAACGTGGTGGGCATCTACGATGACTCCCGCTTCACCCCCGACCAGCGCGGGATTCTCCTGGACGACATTGACCGCGCTGATTCTGAACCGGCAGCCGACCCAGATGATCCCAGAAGCAGTGAGCAGAAGATCGTCGGGTTCACCGTCGAAAGCTACACCGACGAGAAGGCCACCATCGGACTGGTCACGCAAGTCACCCCCAATGGGCAGACCGAGTCCGTCTTGGCCAAGAGCACCGGCACCCTCGTCTGGGCTGCCGGGGACTGGAAGCTGGCCAAGAACTCCTTCAGCGAGGAGGCAACCGAAGTCGCCCCGGGTGACTTCACGCTGTTCGAGGGAGGCAAATAATGCCTTCGTTCGCCGAATTCAACGAGGACCTTGGCGAGAAGGTCATGAAGAACAGGGGTGATCCGTGGGCTGCGTTCCAGGACACCGCCGGTGAAGTCGGAACCAAGATCCAAGATTCGGCGATGATGAACTTCGTCGAATCCTGGCTCTCGGGTCTGGACAACCTGTTCAAGTCCTTCATGACTACCTGGCTGGATGTGAACCCGGTGATCTCGATGACCGGGGACACGATGGCCTGGGCCACACAGCTCACCGGGTCGATCACCGTCATCCTGGTCACTATCGGACTGATCATCACCGGCATCCGGGTGATGTACTTCTGCCGCGGCGAGGACTTACGCGTCGCGGCGGAGAACCTCGGCCGGGTCGTCGCGATCTCGGCCGGCGGCGCCTACATCGTGGCCTTAGCCATTCCCGCGATGGACTTACTGGCCCAGTGGATCATCGACGCCTCATCCACGAACTACGAAGAGACCGGCCTGAACGCAACGGTACTGGTCACCCACTTCGGGTCCCTGGCGCTGATCATCGGTCTGCTCGGGGCCTTGGCAGTACTGGTCCAGTGGATTCTGATGCTGGTCCGATCCCTGGTGCTGCCGATCTTGGTGATGTTCTGGCCCATCTCCGAGTCGATCAACATGGTCAACAACGAGCCGAAATTCTCCAAGGTCGGCCGTTGGGTCATCGCGTTCCTGGCCTTCAAACCGGTCGTGGCGATCATCTACTCTTTCGCGTTCAAGCTCATGCAGGGCACCGACGGAGTAGCAGCGGGGATGTCCGGGATCATGACCATCGCCGTGGCCGTGGTCGCGTTGCCCGCGATCCTGAAAGTCATCTCGCCCCAGGCCACCGCGGCCGGTGCTTCCGGCGGCGGGGCCGAGATCGCCAGTGCAGCGACCACCGCGGCCACCGTCGCGGCGATCGCCGCCACTGGTGGCGCAGCCGCAGGAGCGGCCGGTGCCGGCGCGGATGCTGGAGCTGGCGCGGGAAGTGGCGCAGCTGCCGGTGAAGGTGCCGCGGCCGGTGGCGGGGCCGGTGCTGGCGCGGAAGTCGATACCGGGTCCAGCCTCGGTCAGTCCGGCTGGGGCGTCGGCGATTCCTCCGGTGGCGGTGGGGGAGGCGGGACCGGATCTGGTGCTGGCGGTTCCTCCTCGAGCGAGGCAGAGAACACCAGTGGCAGTGATTCCGCGACGGATCAGCCGAGCTTGGGCGAGACCGAAAACCGGGAAGGCGCCGGTGGAGCCAACGCCCCCACCGAGGAACAGACCAGCCCCAGCAAGCCCCTGGGCGAGGAAGGCTCCACCTCCTCCACCGACACAGCTGCCGAGAGCCCCACCACCGGCGGGGAAACCCCCTCCACGGACAAGGCCGACGTTGAAGATGCCGGGGCCCAGGGCCAGTCCAGTGACTCTGGTGGGTCCAGGAACTACATGGACATGTTCCGCATGATCCAAGACACGATGCGCAGCTCCCCGGACCTGGGGGACCAGTTCATGGATGAGAGAGGACTTGACGAGCGATGAGCACACGCATGAAATACGGCGGCAACGCCATCCCCACCGGAAGCACCAAGATCTTCGGTTGGCTGCCCTACCCGGTCTTCGGCATCGGGTTGGGAACCGTGATGGCCAGCCTGTTGATCATCATGTTCATCTCCCCTGTGGTCGGGCTGCTGGTTCTGGCACTGACGTTCTTCGTCTTGCTGGTCGGATTCGTCCCGATCGGCAATGGCGATAAGACCGTGATCCAGCTGATGGCCAAGAGCGCCCGCCACACCATGCGCAAAGCCGATGGGTCAGCGACGTTCGTCAACTCCCACCTGTCCAACCGGCAGAACAAGCTGGGCCTGCCCGGGTTCTTGAACCAGATCCGCACCGTCGACGACGTCGACGGTGCGGGTAACCCGGTGCAGCTGCTGCACCACAAGTCGGTGGACATGGCCACCGTGAGCCTGCTGTGTTCACCCACCGGTGCCAGCACCCTGCCCCAGGACCAGGTCAATCACCAGGTCTCCTCCTACGCCGGGTGGCTGCATTCGCTCTCCCGGGACAACGGGCTGCTGGGGGCGATGATCGTGGTGGATTCGATGAAGAGCTCCGCGGTGCCGATGGCCGAATCCATCATGGAGAAGATGGACCCCAACGCCCCGGAAGTCTCCCGGAAGGTCCTGCTCGAGGCCACCCAGGCGCTGCCCTCGAAGATCTCCCAGGTCCAGACCTACGCGACCCTGGGCTGGAAACTGTCGAACCTGGACGAGGACCTGGAGGGCGCGTTCGCCGAGGTCACCCAGAAGGTGCCCAAGCACGCCTCGATGCTCGCGGCGGCAGGGTCGGGGCAGTCCCACACCATGAGCGGGCCTGAGTACGGGGATCTGATGTACACCGCGTACAACCCGCACCGTTCCACGGAGGTGGAGAAGGAGATCCACGACGGGGTCCGCACCGTGCGGCCCTTCGCCGGGTCCGGACCGGAGTACCTCAACGGCACGAACAAGCGGGTGCTGCTCCACGACGGAGTGGCGTCGATGACGGTGATGATGGATGTCCCGGACCCGTCCGAGATCACCGAGCGGACCTACGAGAAGCTGTTCTCGGCCTCCGATCACGTGCTGCGCAAGCGGGTGGCGATGTACTACCGCCCGATCCCTGCCTCCCGTCAGCGATCCCGCATCGACTCCTCCAGCAAGGGCGCTTCCACCGAGGCCGGTTCCAAGCGGCGCTTCGATGCCTTCGGGGCGAAGAAGTCCGCGGCCCCGAAACTGGCCGCCAACCAGATGACCAGTGGGGCGACCCTGGTCGAGTGGTCGCTGATGGTCACCGTGACCTTCGAACCGACCCGCAAGGCCCAGTCCGCGGCCGAGAACGAGCTGAAGAACATCATGGCCGGTTTGACCTGGCGGTTCGCCGATCACGTCCCGGAGGCCGCGTTCCACCAGACGCTGCCCCTGGGGATCTTCCCCTGGGTCTACGCCGGGGTGCCCGAGCTGTGGCACGCCGCCGGCGCGCAGAAGCAAGACCAGAAGGCAGGAGCCTAAACGATGCTGCTGAAGAAGACCGATGACCTGAAGTCCAAGACCAAGCAGACCGGCCCGGCGATCATCCCGGTCCAGAAGGACACCCGCCGCGGGGCCAAGGGCGTGCACGGTGGGGCCTGGGACCGGGTCGCCCAGCCCCGACGCTGGATGGAAACCGACCGGGACATGTCCGGGATGTACCCGTTCATCGCCGGCACCAACCGGCCTAGGCGGGGTGCCCCGATCGGCTATGACATGACCACCGGGACCGCGGTGGCGATGGACCACCTCTCGCTGTACTCGGCCAAGGCCATCACCGCCCCGGCGGCGATGCTGTTCGGGCTCAACGGCTACGGCAAGTCCTCCCTGTCGCTGCTGGTCGCCGGTTCCCTCAACGCCACCGGGACACCGCTGGCGATCTTCGACCCGATCAAGGGCGAATACGTCCAGTACGCCGAGGAAGCCGGCGCCAAGGTCTTCCAGCTCGGGCCCACCGGCGGGCGGTCCAAGATCAACCCGATGGACCCGGGCCCGCTGACCGCAGCCGGTCAGATGATCGGCGGTGAGGTCGGGGAGTCGATGATCAACGACGGGGTGAAGAAGGTCGTCTCCAACGTCGTGGCCCTGATCAGGATCAACCGCGGCATGGAGAAGGTCCTGGACGACTCGGAAGAGACCATGATCAAGCTCGCCGTCGAGCACGTCATGGCCACCGAGAAGATGCCCTCCCTGGGGGCACTGATGGCGTTCTTCGATCACCCCTCCGAACGGGCGATCCAGGCCGCCGGGCTGCACACCGGGGAGGAAGAGAAGTTCAAGACGATCTACCTCTCCCTGTACCGCTCGATCGCCTCCCTGGTCTACGGGGAACTCTCCGAGATCTTCTCCGAGACCGGGATGAGCATCGACCCAGGTAACCCGGCCGGATTCTGCTTCGACTCCTCCGCGATCCCTACCGGAGATTCGAAGATGATCTCCGCGACGATGATGAGCACCTGGCGGCTGGGCATGGACGCCATCGACGCGCACTGGGAGCTGGCCCAGCACGAGCTGCGCCTGGCCGCCGAGGCCGCGGCCGCCGGGGATCACTACACCCCGAAAACCGTCTGGCGCGGGTACTCCTCGTTGATGGATGAGTTCTGGTTCCCCATCCGCATGGCCCAGGGCATGATCAACGAGGCCGACCATCTCTCCCGGACCAACCGGTCCAAGGGCGTGGGGGAGTGGAAGGTGACCCACTCGCCCAAGGACTTCGCGATGCTGTCCACCGAATCCGAGCGGAACATCGCCAAGGACCTGATGAAGCGCTGCGGGCTGTGGGTGATGATGGCGATGTCCGATGACGATCTGGCCGCCCTCTCCGAGGTCCGCCCGCTGACCCATGTGGAGATGTCCCGGGTCAGTTCCTTCACCGCCGGGTCCCAGGGCCTGGAGAACGCGTCGAACTACAAGACCGCCTCCGGGCTGGCACCGACCGCGGACCACTCCGCGCCACCGGCCGGGGCGGGCAAGGCGCTGTGGAAGGTGGGGGAGTCGATGGGCATCCCCGTGAAGTCCCCGAAGCCGGCGACGCTGAAGTCCACGCACATCACTGACGCGCGCTTCTTCGAGAAGAAGTAAGCAACCGAGGAGGGGGGCGATCATGGGTGAGAAGAACTCCGGCGGGCTGATCCTGGGCATCGTGGCCGCGGTCGTGATCTGTTTCGGGGTCATCTGCACCTTGCCGGTGATCCTGCTCGGCGGTGGCCCGGAACCGGCCGCCGCCGGCTGCGCGCCGGCCGGGTCATCGGATAACCCCGGTGGCGGGCAAGCGGTGGCCGGGGAGATCCCGAAGAAGGAATGGGCCGATGCGATCGTGGATGCCTCCAAGGTTTCCGGGGTCCCCTCCCACATCCTGGCAGGCCAGATCGAGCAGGAATCCCAGTGGAATCCTGATGCCCAGTCCCCGGCCGGGGCCTCGGGGCTGACCCAGTTCATCCCCTCGACCTGGGAGAAGTACTCGCACGGCAAGCCCCAGTCAGATCCTTTGGCCGCGATCCAGGCCCAGGGCGAGTACATGCGCGACATCATGAAATCGGTCAAGGATCTCGCTGGGTCCTCCGGCACCGATCAGGTCGATCTCGCACTGGCCGGGTACAACGCCGGGGAAGGCGCGGTGCACCAGTACGGTGGCATCCCGCCCTACCCCGAGACGGAGAACTACGTCCCGCTGATCAAGGAGAAGGCCAAGGCCTACGAATCCGGTGACAGCACCGAGTCTGAGGATCTCGCTGAGGAATCGGAAGCACCCGAAGCCGACTCTAGCGATGACGAATCCGAGGACCAGGACGAGGGCTCCAGCTCCGCCGAGGGGCAGAACTGCGCCTCCGGGGAGAAGCCGAAGAAGGAAGGCGGGTACTCCGGTGGGGAGACCTCCGGGGAGGATGACTACCCCTGGCCAGATTCGGATACCTCAGCCGCCAACGCGATCACCGCGTTCTACAACCGCCAGTGCGTGGACTTCGCATTCTGGCGTGTGAACCAGCAGCTCGGGGCCCATGACCCGAACAAGCCCAAGTACACCAACACCTCCTTCGTCGAGGGCATGCGTCTGGGCAACGGATACGAGTGGGCCAAGACCTGGGAGGCCAAGGGCTGGCCGGTCGATAACGAACCGGAAGTCGGCGCCGTCGCGCACTTCGCCCCCGGTGCCTCCGGGTCCCACCCCGAATACGGCCACGTCGCGGTGGTCAAGGAAGTCCGCGGGGACAAGGTCCTGCTCGAGGAGTACAACGCGCTGGTTCCCTACGGATACGACACCCGGGAGATGGACGCGGCAGGGGTCTCGAACTACCTGCACATCCCCGACAGCGAGAAGGCATAACGGAAAGGCCCAGATCATGAAGAGAAGCCAGATCATCGCGATCATCGTCCTGGGATTGGCCGTTTTCGGTGCCGCCGGCGCGGCAACCTACGTCGCGATCAAGCCCGCTTCATCGGCTACTCCCGAACAGAGTCAGGACCCGGACGTGATCACCGAAGAAGAAGCCCAGCAATCCGAGCGCTACGGCCAGTTCGGTGCCCCGGACCCGGCCGATGACGCCGGGAGCACACCGACCGCGGCCCCGGACCAGACGGAAGTCTTCAAGCAGTGGAGCCAGGACGACCAGGAGGAGGCCACGGACCTGGCGTGGGAGGTGATGGGCAAGTACATCGCCCAGATCGACGAACAGGCCTGGCACGAGTCCTTGGCGAACCAGACCACTGACCGGTTCAAGACCGATCACCTGCGCTTTGACCCGTCCTACACGACCGTCACAGAGGTGACCGGAGTCGAGTCCAGTTCCTTCACCGCCAACCCCCATCGGGCAGTGATCAGCCTGGCCACCGACAAGGGCGTGTGGCAGATCGCCGTGACCCGCGAGAACGTCGGCGCGCAGATGCGCGTGGACACCATCGCCCCCACTTCAGCCAAGGAGGCCCAGTAATGGAAACCGCCGCGAAATTCGCCGTGTTCTTCGTCTTCGCCGGCGTGATCGGAGGCATCTACGCCGCGGCCACGCTCACCGCGCGGGTGGCCACCGGCACCTGGGAGAAGAACGTCTTTGACCTGGCGGGGTTGTACTCCGCCGGCACCGCCGAGATGGGGGTACTGTTCTGGACGATCCTGATCCTGTGCGTGCTGATCGGCATCGGATTGGCCGTGGTGTCGTATCTGGTGGGGGTCAAGACCAGCGGTGGCCGCGGGAGCTCGGACAAGCAGGCTCTCCCGCACCGGGCCACGTACAAGGACGTCAAGGACACCCTGAGCTACGACGCGGCGCTGAAGTCCGCGCGCGAGCCGCTGAAGAACATCATGATCGACCCCTCCAAGCCGAAGGAGGAGCGCAAGCGCCTGGAGAAGGTCGTCGACGAGATCCCCCCGCAGATGCTGGTCACCGAGCTCGGTATCGCCCAGGGCAAGAAGCTCTACGGCCAGTCCGAGGAATCGAAGCTGATCTACGCGATCCCCCGAAGCGGCAAGACCGCCTACCTCGCAGCCGGGTGGGTCATCGACGCCCCGGGTGCTGTCATCACCACCTCCACGAAGGCGGACATTCTCGACATCACCGCCGCCCCTCGGGAACAGAAGGGCGGCCTAGCGTGGGCCTTCGATTTGATGGGCATCTCCGGCTGGCATCGCAAGGCGATGTGGAACCCGGTGGTTGGCTCCGAGGACATCGAGGTCGCGCTGCGCCGGGGGAAGGCCTGGGGCAGCGCTCAGCCGATGAAGGGCGTGAAGGGCGGGGACTGGTTCAACTCCCGGGCCGGCAACATCCTGGGGCGCATGCTGTTCACGGCCGCGATCTCCGACAAGAGCATGGAAGACGTCAAGCAGTGGGGCAACAACCTCATGGACCCCGAACCGGTCGAGCTGCTGCGCCAGCACCAGACGGTCCCGGGAGCCCGTGACGCGCTGTCCTACCTCCAGGGCATGCAGTCCGGGGACAACGGGGAGGGCAACTTCGCGGTGCAGTCCGCGCTCTCGGAGCTGTTGGAGCCCCTGGCCCTGCCGCGCGTGATGGAACAGCTCACCTGCCGCGCCGAGGACGCCTTCGACATCGCCGCCTTCCTCAGCTCGCACGACACCTTGATTCTGCTGGCCGATCCTTCCGAGAACAACGGCGCCGGCCCGATCACCTCGATGTTCGCCTCCGAGGTCCTCGACGAGGCCAAGCGCCAGGCCATCAGCCGCCCCGGCGGCCGGTTCTGGCCGCCGTTCAGGGCTGTGCTGGATGAGGCAGCGAACCTCGCGGCGTTCCCGAAGATGGGCTCGCTGGTCACCGACTCCGGCGGCCGTGGCATCGAGCTCAGCGTCTTCGTCCAGGAAGCCTCGCAGCTGAAGGACCGGTGGGGCGATGCCCAGGCCAAGGAGATCGCCAACGCCGCGAACGTCAAGTACTACTTCCCCGGTATGGGCGTTACCGATGAGACCCGCGAGCTCTCCGATCTCATGGACACCTACGACCGGAAGACCCGCTCGACCACCAGCCAAGCCAACGGTGGGCGTTCCGTTCAGGTCGGGACGCAGAAGGAGCAGGTGATGACTCCGAAGCAGATCAACGAAATCGCCAAGGGCACCGCGATCCTGCGCTACGCCAACCTCACCCCGTTGCAGGTCAAGCTCACCGGTTACTGGCAGCGCGAGGACGGCAAGGAGATCCAGCGGATGCGTTCGGAGACCGCGCGCAACTGCGGTCGCCCGGCTGATCTTGAAGCGATCGACTGGAGCCTGTGATGGATGAGCAGTACGAGCACGCCGACCCGGTGACGGGCGAGCTTCCGGAGCCGCCTGAGCCCGAGGGCCCCGAGGAGCCCGACGAGTCGCCCGACCCATTCGACCGGTTGCTGGGCCTGGTCGAATCCCACGACGGCGCCCTGGGGGAGCTCCAGGAGTCGGTGAAGTGGCTGCTGGATCAGTTCACCGACGACGGGGAGCAGAAGTTCAAGCCGGTCCTGTGGTCCTGGCGCTACGTCACCGGTGAGAACCGCGAGAAGCTCTGGGAGCACCTCAGCGACTACATCGCCTGGATCAACCGGCGCTACTTCTCCACGGATCACTCGCGCTACATCTTGCCGTGCTGGTATCGGCACGGCGTCGTGGTGGAGGAGCTGACGGGCATGTGGGCAGCCTGGTGGGAAGCGATGTACAACCATCGCTCACCGACCAGCGCCTACGCCGACTACCACCGACGGTTCTTCTGGCCCGGGCTGGAGGTGATCGACCGTCATCTCAAAGGGTGCAGGGACGCCCGAAAGGGTCATCAGGAGATGAGCCCGGTCGACCTTTCCCCGGACCCGGATATGGAGCAGATCATCGCCGGCGACGTCGCTGATCACCCCGATGTAGACCGCACCCACACCCTCTAGCACCTCATGACAGGAGCCCATCATGACGAAGCAGAAAACCATCCGCGATCGCCTCCGGGAGATCGTCCTCGAGCTGCGAAAGTGGCCGATGTGCCTGGTCATCGCCTGGGGCGGAGTCACTTTGTTGTACCTCCAATTTGGACTTGCAGCCTCCGGCGCCGTCTACAGCTTCTTTCACCCCAAGCTCGATGAATCGCCCTGGGCGACCAGTACGGAGGCGTTCGTCCAGGATTGGGCCGTGATCGTGGTCGTCACAGCGATCCTGGCTGGGGTCTTCAAGATCCTGGGAATCAGCTTCCGCTCGGCCGGGATCGTCCATCCGGTCAATCGCCGCACGATGGGCTGGGTACTGCTGGGTGGGTTGATGGCCTTCGGCGCCTCGCAGATCAAGAACGGTCTGACCGTGGCGATTGACCGCATCTCCCCGGAGACTGCCTACAAGTACCAGCCCCAATTCGAAGGCGACGCCGCTGGCGGGTTGTTCCTCAACGTGCTCAGTGCGGGCGTGCAGGAGGAGCTTCCCCTGGTGCCGGGCATCATCATGCTCATGCTCTTTGCCCGGGTGAAACCGTGGATGGCGATCGTGCTCGCCATGTTGGCCAGGCTCAGCTTCCACCTGTACTACGGCCCCAACGCGATCCCGGGGTTCTTGATCTGGGCGTTCCTGATCATCCTGATCTGGCGAATCGCCCCGACCGTGTGGGGCCTGGTGCTGGGACACACGTTCAACAACGCTGTCTCGGCATTCAACCTCACCAACCCAGAGGCCTTCGAGCTCGTCGAGCCAGTGGCGATCATCCTGGCAGTGATCGCGGCCGTGGTGATGCTCTGGGTGGGCTTCCAGGGCTGGCAACTGCTGCGCCGTCGTGGCGTATTCAAAAGCGAGACCTTCCCGACCCGTCAGGAGCTCTTCAGCTCTGCGGCTGAGGTGTCAGATCCGCTACCGGAGACAGATCACGGCGACCGGTGGTGGCCCGATGCTCCCGAATCCGTCCACGCGGAACTCACAGGACGCCGCCAGCGGGCCTGACAAGTAAACTAAGGATCTTATTTGTCCGGCCCGTCTGTCTGCCTAGACCCTTTATCGGGGTCTAGGCAGGCCTGTTCGATGAGGTTGAGCTGTCGATGTTACTGAGTTGGAGATAATTGTGTGATCAGTCATCGAATGCTGATGCTCTGACATACCCTGGGTTCGTAGCTAAGACTAGGAGTGCGCGACGCTATGAAGGAAAAAAGCCAGAAAGTCCGACCCGATTGGCAACGGCTGGAGCAAAATGACTTCGACCAGCTCGTAGAGGCTCTCCTCCACCGGGTTCATGCTGACGCCAAGAAGGTATGGTCCCCCGAGGACTCGGGAGGCGATGGCGGCCGGGACGTGCTCGTTGAGTACGAGGCCAAAACTATCATCTACCAGTTGAAGTGCTACAAGGACGGGCTTACCAGTAAGCCCGACTCACGGAAGAGGCAGATCGCTAAATCCTTCAAGTCTGCGCTGAAACACAATCCAGACGAGTGGGTTCTGGTCTTTCCTAGTAAGATCCACGAATCCATGAGCAAGTTCCTCACGCTTCTCCCACAACACCGGGAGGTAAAAGACCTCTCCGCTGCTGCCTCCGTAAAGATCAGATATATAGATCGTCCGAGGCTGGACGTCCTGATATCGAAACATCCTGACATTTTAAATCTGTTAGAGCGTAATGATGATTATACGATGCGGGCCGCGCAAGTGTACGGGCAAGAGCGCGCCATCCTAGCAGGGGGTTTAGCAGACTTAGTTTCTCGTGTTGAGGGATTGGGCGAAATTGCTGACAGTACTGATCTTCATTGGGGTGTCTCCTTCTGGCATGACGGCAAGCGGACCTTGGTTTCGCCGGTCCCGAAGCATCCGCATGCTGGTCAGGTAAGCCCAATCTCGCAGGACTTCACACTGCGGATACCAGCCTCTGCTAGCGAACTGATTGCCCAAACCGAGGGTGTCTTCGGTTTTGGAGACAGGGGCACTTTGCGTGTCCCTGGCGAGTACGTCGAGTTGGGCAAATACCAGGGTCCGGGATTCTTCAAGCTACAAGGCGAGGTCGGTGAATTGATTATCTCGGCGGGAAAGGGGGACGAGGATCTCCTAGGCAAGCCCGTAAGGCTCGTCATCCTGGATGAGGACGGAGACGTACTGGCTGATGATGAAGGCACGGTCTCTTACAGTGCGCCGGGGAACGCTGGCTACACCTTGGAGATGTCTCTGTCTGGTCGTGTGACGGTCAAGATGCGGGCGCCCTTCGCCGAGGGCCAATCCGTAGATATTACTATGAGCCAGCGAGCATCTGGGGCTCGCCCTGCCGAAGTCCGCGATGGCGCGACGATTATCTGTGCCATCTCTCAGGCGGCAACGCTGGAAGTTCATCTCGAGGGGCACAAAATTCACGTCTTGGGTTCCCCCCAGCAGCAGGTAAACCAGGACCACCTGACTCATGCTGACGAACTACGGTCGGCGGCGGATGATTTGGCTGTTATCCAGCAACACCTTAGGCAGACGTTCCCCATGCCCGCAGTTATTGAGCCTATCGAGCGGTTGTGGCTGCGCACACTGCGAATCGCGCTCGAAGGAGGCGTGGCCCCGACCCCCCGGCGCACCTTAAAAGTTAACCTTCAGGCCTCCACAGACACTAATGACTTGAGCTCGGAGGAGGGCGACATGGTCTTGTGGTTCTCTGAGAAGGGAACAACGACTCACTTGGCGGGTCGCGACTTACGTCTCCCACGATTGATATTCGTCCACCCGCGGGCGATGAGTGAGATTGATGTTGAGGCGAAGACAGCTATGGTCACGCCCGCGGGTGAAGAAGTATTCGTTGTCTACGCGCCGGATTACCTGCAAGACACCAGCGGCCAGGTGACTCCCTGGGGATTATCTCAAGGTGAAGAACCACCGGTGCCGACTCTGCGCTTCGCCAGCGGCCAGAATGGCTAGTACGACATCGAGTTGGTAAGACCGGTATCAGTCTAGTCAGCGATCAAACCGGGGCCCATACAAACCGCTCCTACTTGGAGCTCCCCACATTCCGTTCGGGCCAGGTTTGTACGTCGGGCCCCGGTCGATACTGCGGCGCTGCTGATCCGCTTTGGCCTGGTCGAGCTTCTGACGCAGCTGCGGCTTCTGCTCCGGCGCCGCGTTCGGCTCGGCGCCGGCCCTTGGGCCCTTCTCGGTCCGGTCGAGGAGTCGCTGGATCTTCTGCTCCCGGTCCGTGTCCTCGGTGCGCAGCGCGCGGTCTGTCTCGAGCCCGCGCACAGCCGGCGTCTCCGGTGCGGCGGGAGGTTGGCCGGTCAGTTCCTTGCCCCAGGAGATCATGCGCTGCTTCAACGCTTCGAACTCCTCCTCGCTGACGCCATAGGATGCGACCTCCTCGGCGTGCATCCGGTCGATGCCCTGGATGATCTTGCCGAGCTGGTGCTGTTCCAGGCCGGGGTCCTGGGCCTTCGCGGCCGCGATCAGCTGCTCGTCGGTGAACCGCCCGGACTGGCGGATGGAGTCGACGTCGAGGAAATCACGCGGGTACGCGCGGCCGTAGAGGGCGCTGACCTTGCTGCCGATGGCGTCTTCCATCGACAGGACCGGGCCGATGTCCATGTGCGCCGGCTGGTGCCCGCGGTAGTCGACCCCGAAGTCGACCTCGAGCTGCTGGTCCCCGCGGGTGATGTTGATGTCCTTGAACGTGTCGAAGTCCCGGCGGACCTCGACGTCGTAGCCGGCCTCCCGCAAGGACTGCACGGCTTCGTCGGTGGCGGGCTTGAACTGCTCGGCCGAGGACATCTCGGTGAACATGTCCACGTCCTGGGTGGGTCGGTCGATCAGCCCGTGCTCGCGTAGCGCCCCGGAACCGGTGAGCACGAAGCCGTGCTGGTTCAGCTGCTCCAGGAGGATCTTGGAGACCTCCCGCTGGAACTTCAGGGCCTGCTCGGCGTCGTTAGAGGACGCCATAGGGTGTCTCCGGCAGGTGCTCGGGGAAGTGGGCGCGCCAGAGGGCGCGCACGCGCGGGGGCATGATCATGTCGGCCCAGATCGAGCGCAGCAGATCGGGGTTCAGGTACTTCTCCTGGTCCTTCGGGAGGCCTTCGCAGAGCACCGCGCGGTAGCCCATGCGCAGCTGGCCAGGGTTCGTCAGGTCGATCCGGCGGTCAGGGACCCAGTGCAGGGCGTTGGGCAGCTCGAGCACGCCGTGGTCGGGCCCGTGCAGGTCCTCCCAGCGCTCCGGGATCGAGTAGACCTTCCGGTTTGCGAAACTGAGACGGTTCTCAACGGTCATGCTGGCCTCCTTCTGGTATCTACAACGCTACAGGCCGGGGCCCATTCCGCGGCGGGGTCCGGTCGGCTTCGGCTGCTCGGGCCCGGGCTTGTACCCGGGGGCGCGGTTGGGCTGCTGCTTGCGCGCCTCCTCGATCCTGCGGATCTTCTCGCGCATCGAGTCCTTCCGGTCCTCGGCCTTCTCCGGGGCCTGGGTGGGCTGGTTCTTCTTCGTGCGGTTCATCAGCCGGTCCAGCTTCGCGTTGCGCTCGGCGGTGACCGGGTCGATCTTCTGCTCCGCCGGGCTCGGCTGCTCGGTCTCGGCGCGCTGCTTCACGACCTGCTCGGCGGTGGCCTCATTCTCGATCGCCGATCGCGCGGGCCGGTTCGAGAGTGCACCGCGCTTGTGCACGTCCACGACCTGCTGCGCGAGATACTGGCCCCGCTCGGATGCAGCGTAGTCCTTCGGCACCGGTGCCGGCTCGGTATCGGCGATGTTGTACTTCGCCCGGTACGCATCGACCTCACCGGCCACCCGGTACCAGCGTTCGGCGTTACGCGGGTTGGCCGGCACCTCGCCCAGGGCCTCAGCCCACACGGGCTTCTGCTCGGCGATCTGGGTCCCACGGAGACGGTTCAGCTCGCCGATCTGCTCGTGGTGCTTGCCCAGCATCTCGCGGGTGGCGGCCGGGGTGTACTGGTAGTCCTGCCAGTACGTGCTCACCGTGTGCCCCGAGACCCCGCGACTGATCTTCTCCGGCGCCTGGACCTCGGGGGTTTCCCGGGTGGGCAGCAGTCCGGCGCGGATCTTCTGCTCCTCCCGCAACGCCTGCGCCAGCGTGAGGTGGTGGTCCTGCCCGGGCTCCACGCGCGCGCGTTCCCCGCGGGCGATCTCCTCCGCCTCCTTCTGAGCCGGGGTCGACCAACGACGCCGGGTGACCTCTGCGTCCATCTCGGCCATCTTCCACCGATCCTGCGGGCTCGAGTTCTCGCGCATCGTCGCGGCCAGCTCCGCCCGGCGCGCGTTCAACTCGGGCGTGGGGGTCATGCCGTACTCGCGGGTATGCCACTTCGGGTCCTCGAGCACCGGTTCGGGGGCCGGCTGCTTCGCGGCCGCGCGGGTCGCGAGCTCGTTCAGGTGCTCGTCGGGCACCGCGGCGAACGGGCGCGGGTGCCCGGCATCAAGCTTGGCGTCATCGGCTGCGCGCAGTCCTTGGATGCGCCAGTGCAGCACCGCGGCGTCATCCTCGACGTTGGCGAAGTCCCGCTGATCGTGCGCCCGCGCCAGCACCCCGGCGGGATCCAGGCCGTGCTCGGTGGCATCGGCCAGCTCATGCGCCAGGGCCGGCCACGCCTCGCAACCGACGATCTCGTTGCCGCGGCCACGACCCAGGGCCTCGCGGGCTACGTGGGCCATCGCGTGCTCCTGGGCGTAGAGCTCCAGGTCCTCGTACTTCGACAGGCGCTGCGGCACGGACCGGTGGGTGTCGCGCTCGGCCTGGGTCTGCTCGTGCACGGACAGGTCGCGGTCGTAGTTCCCGGCGATGGTCTCCAGGACGGTATCGCGTGTGGTGGTCTCGTCGACTACGACGAAGAACCGGTTGTCTTCCTGCCCGCGGGTGCCCTGGACGTAGGCACCGGCGCGGTCGGTGCTACTGGTGAGGATCGCGCCGGCGGTCTGGGCCTGGGCGCCTTGGGCGCGGTTGCCGGTGTAGGCGTAGCCCAGCTCCACGTTCTCCCGGGTGTACCAAGCCGGCAAGGTGAGCACGCCGTGGTGGTTCTCGTGCTGGACCTTCAACGACCCGTCGGCGTTGATCTTCTCCACGTTCCACAGGTCCCCGTTCTTCACGAAGTCCTTACCCTGGTTCGTGGACAGGGCGCGGGCGTTCTGGCGGGTGACGATGGTGTCCCCAGCGTGCACGGTGTGACTGGAAGCGGTGGTGAAGTTCGGGCCAGTCGTGTCGAGCTTGCCGCGCTGGGCCTGGCGGGCCTGGGCAAGTTCGTTGAGCTCGTCGACCAGGTCGTTGGTCGGGGCCATCATCAGCGAGGTCTTGCCGGCCTCGGTCTGGGTCACCCAGTTGGTGAACAGGTCCTTGACCATGACATCGCGATCACCAGCGGTGACCCGCCCATTCTCGAGGTACCAGTCGAAGGGCTTGTCCTCCCCGCGGGCCGCAGGTTCGCGCAGCGCGAGGGACGCGGCGACCTCCTCGTGGTTCACGGTGCCGTCGGCGTTGCGGAAGCGGAAGACGTCCTCGAGGTGGACCGCACCGACCTGCTGGTCGATCAGGCGCAGCGCACCGCCGGCGCCGATCGCTGCGAGCTGCCGCTGGTCACCGATGCCGCGCACGACCGCGCCTCGCTGCTCGGCGACGTCCAGCAGGGCGGAGAGCTTCGGGGAGGTGGCCATGCCGATCTCGTCGACCAGGAGCATGTCGCCTGGGGTGATCTTCTCGATCGCCTCGGCCCCGTTGGGCCCGAGCAGGGAGTCGATCGTGGTCGCCTGGATACCGAGTTCGGTGCTCATCACCGATGCCGCGGCCGCCGTGGGCGCAAGCCCGTGCACGCTGTTCCCGGCGCCTTCGACGGTGGCGACGGTGAGCTTCATCGAGGTGGTCTTACCCGCACCGGCCGGCCCGATGCCCACGGCCAGCAGTCGCTCTCCGGTGGTGAACTCTCGGGCCATCGCGATCTGCGCGGCCGAGATCCGTGTGGGGTCGACCTGCCCCAAGGCGTTCTGGAAGACGTCGTGCGTGGCGGTGGGAATGACCTGGGAGGTGGCCGCGGCATCGAGGATGTGCTGTTCCGCGGCGATCACACCTGCGGAGGTGAAGCGTTCGTTGCCGGCGACCCGGTACATCGAAGAACCGTCCGCGCGCCGGTAGGCACCGGGGATCGGGAGGTCATCGTGCGGGGTCATTCCGATGGAGGACTCCCGCACCGCGGCTACCGTCTCGGCAACGGTGGCGGTGGGGATGATCTGGTTCGGGAAGGTGTCCCCGAGGTAGCGTTCGGTGGCGGCCTGAATGTCGGAGATCCGCCAGGTGGACTTCGACTCCTCCAGGTCCTCGAGGATGCCCGGGGCGTGCTCGGTCGGGGTGATCGTGGGGCCCGGTTCATCCCCGCCACCGGGGCCGCGGCGGATACCGTTCTCATCGGTGGGGGCACTGTTCTGGATGAACGGCAGGAGCTTCTCGCCCAGGGGCAGGTCCTTCGTCTTGGCCTTCGCCTGGGCCTGCCACTGCTCGTTCATCTGCTCCAGGGACCTCGGCCCGTCCTTCGTCGGCCGGGTCGCCAGGGTCGCCTGCTGGGATAAGGCGATGCGCTGTTTCTGCGTCGGGGCGTGGCCGTTGCGTTCGATCAAGTCCCGCTCGAGGTTCTTCAGGGCGGTGTCGATCGAGACCCGCCGGGAGGAGAACTCCGAGAGCATGTCCGGGGTGAAGCCGGAGAGCTCCCAGATCTTCTTGCCCCGCTGCTCCCGCGCATCGAAAGTCACCCCGAGATCACTCATCAGGTGCTCACGAATCCGGGCGTTGTAGTGCTCGGAAGCCGCGACGTTGTACTGGTAGAACATCCGCCCATCGACCGTGGACCACTTCCCATCCGCACCCTTGACCCTGTTGGCGACCACGAGGTGATCGTGGAGGTTCGGGTCCCCGGTGCGGTTGTCGTAGTGGCGGAACTTCGTGGCGATCAGCCCGCCGTCGACGTCGATCTGCCGCACCCCATCCCGGCCACGTCGGGTGTAGAGGGCGTTGTCCTCGAGGTAGGTCAGGGTCTCGGCGACGGCCTTGTTGTGGGCGGCTTCGATGCCTTCGCGTAGTTGGGTGTCGCCGAGTCCCCAGGCCATCGACACGGACTTCACCGGGGTGAAGACCAGGTCGTAGCCAGCGACCGACTGCTGCTTGGGCTTGGACTCGTTGGCGATGAATCGGACAAGTTCCGGGGGAGTGGCATCGCGTCCGTGCAGCTCCCGGTAGAGCTGCCCGCCGACCCGGTTCCGGATCGCCTTGGTCTGCTCACCGGTGGGTTCTTCGTGCTGGGTGGCGGTGTGCCGGCGGACCTCTTCTGAGACCCGGTTCATGAACTCACTGGGCTGATACTCGCGCGGCTTGCCCCCGAGCCGCTGGGCCTTCAGCCAGTCCCCGGATTCGGTCTCGGCGGTCTTGGCTGCTAGGGATTCGGCGTGCTTGGTCTCGGCAGGAGTCATCGAGTAGCTGTCGATGAACTGCTGCCGATTCGGCGGGATCATCCCACCGTCGAGGTGGTTCATCTTCACGATGTCATTACCCGCGAGACGGTACTGATTCAGTCGCGCTGCAACCGCGGTCTGGCCGATGCTCTGCCCCTCCGGCAGAGACTCGGAGACCTTCAGCGCGATGGCTTCCTGGGTCGCTCCCTGCTGGTAGGGCTCGACAACTAACCATGCGTTCTGCGCCGCGGCGACGCGCTGCTGGTCCATGACACGGGCATAGACGTCTTCGTGCTTGTGGTGCGCTTCAGCGAAAGCTTCCCGTAGCTTCTCGGGGTCGATGGGGGCATCGGCGTTGCCGAACAGCGCTTCCATCTGCGCCTCGGTGACCTCGCCGGATACCTCCAGATGGCCGATGCCTCGACCGACCCACTGGCCCGGGGGCATCCCGTCGACGGTGTAGTAGTCCCCGAGTTCCCGTCCCTCAGCGCGTAGCTGATCGCCGCTGGCCACCTCGTGGGTGTAGTAGCGGTAGCCGTCGCCTGCCGACAGCTTGTGAACGGTCATCATGCGCACGATTCTACACGCATCTAATTATGAATTGCTCAGAATAGCAGTCCCGTAGTTATTGGATGCATGAGGTGTGACGACGTTGAAGGGTTCAGAGTCCGAGGAGGAACGACGAGGAACAGCTCTGGACGCTTCAGGGTGTCCGAGCATCTGTGATGCTCGCGGTTTTGCACGGGAGGCCACGGCTGTGGTCAAGCGCTGTGCACAACTTCGGAGGAGCTTGCGGGGGAGAGGTTGTGTGCAGGGATTGTCCATGGCCGTGAGCTGTGCACAGGACGAGTCAGCCTGACAATGAGACGCAAGTGTTCGCTGGGACGGTGGCTGACTCGTCCTGGGTGCAGCGTGCCGACGGTGTAAAACCGTTCCGCGGTTGCCGGTGCTGAGCCACCGAAGTGGCTCAGCACCGGCGCCCGCGGCGGGCCTCGGGTCATGGATCGTGCGTCGTCGTGGGACGCCGCTGTGTAGACTCGGCAGTACCTACCCGACCAGGAGTTTTCGGGTCTGTGACCGCTAGTGATGTGAGGGGAAGAATCATGGCTGCACCGAAGCGAAAGTCGTCCACGAAGATCGCCGCGCGGGAACGCGCGCGGGCGGCGGCGGCCGCGCAGATGGAACGCGAGCAGCGCCTGCTGGGTGCGGCTGAGGGGTTCTTCTCCGAGACCCTGGAGGTCGATGCCAAGCGCGAGGAGCTGCGGGCAAAGATCGCCGAGCTCGAGGAGCAGCTGAAGGGCCTCGATGCCCCGGCGGAGAACGCGACCACCTACGTGCAGCAGATGAAGGCCGAGGGGCTGAAGAACGCTCAGATCGCCGAACGCCTGGAACTCACCACCGGTGAGGTCGCCCGATACCTCAAGCTCGGTGCCAGCAAGACCGCAGCCGCGGATTCGTCGACGAACGACGCAGCCACGCAGGATTCGGTGAGCGCAGCCGCTGCCTGATCCACCCGGAGGAATCATCGATGCAGCAGATCATGTTCCACCCCAGCTACTACGGGCCGATCCTGCGCCACCAGAAACAAACCACCGTGCGCTGGAACGAGAAGATCCACCCCGGCTCCGCCACCTTCCACTTCGGGGACGACGAGAACTATCCGCCGATGCGTGGATGGGTCGAAAGCGTCGAGTCCTACCCGGCCGCGCGGCTCACCGCAGAACAAGCCCACGCACTCCCCGGCACGGACATGGCCGTCTTCGTGGAGGACCTGCGCACCAACTTCTACCCCTCGATGCCCGACGATGCCGTGCTGACCGTGGTGGTCTTCAAAATAACTGCCCCTGACCCGTGGTAGCCCCCCGTAACAGGTGAGCGATCATCGACTGATCCCATCCGTGGGCCAGGACATGGTCGCGTAGGGCGCGTGCCATGCCCGCGCGTTCCTGCTGGGACTGGTACCGCCAGAACTGCGCCGCGGTCTGTCGGTTGTGCCGGCCACGTCGCGCGCGGTCGGCCATGTTCTCGACCCGGGTGCCGAGGTAGACGTGGTGCGCATCGACGCGGACGCAGATCGGGTTATCGCAGGTGTGGCAGGCCTCGAGCTCGGCGATAGCCTCCAGGCCGCCGTGGGTCTGGGCGAGGGAGTAGCGGTGGGCGCGGATCATCTTCTGGTCCCCGTTGCGCGTGGTCCAGAATCGGCCGTACCCGTCATCGCCAATCGCACCGGTCCACAGCCAGCAGTCATCCGCACGGGGGCCCCTTGATGACCTTCTGCCAGAACCGCTGCTCCTCGCTGATCCTCATGCGATCGAGTCTAGGTGAGCCAGGTTCATGCGATCTGGGTCGGAGTGGAGGTCTCGCCGAGGGTGACCGCGCAGCCAGCGCACTGATACATCGAATCCGAGACGCTTCCAGTGATCCCCACCGGATGTGATGTGCAGGTGATGACTGGACGGTGGGCGCCAGTGGCAGTGGAAGGGCAGTGTTGACCAGCGTGTGCTCGGATCCTGTGGGGAAGCAGCGGGTCCACAGATGCGGTGTAAGACTGCATCAGTTCGAGCTCGGCTCGGACGACGTGCCAGGCATCGGTGAGCTGTGCATAGCGGTCTTGAAGGTGGTGGTGGGTCAGCCGGTTTGCAGCAAGCGCCTCAGCGCTGGCCCCGTAGCGCAGCAGGGTCTGATGTTCATCGTCTAGGCGCTTCAGTCCGTACTCCATGCGCTGGATACTCTGAGCCATCGCCGCCTCGTGAGAGGCGGCGAAGATCAGCCCCAGGGGTCGGGCAGCGGAGGTGGTGCTCATCGAGGGGTGCCTTTCAGCTGATGTCGGCAAGAAGCTGGATCGCCTCATGCGATGCCTGAGATCGCACGCTTGGCACGACGGGATAATGACGGGTGGTAGGGCGAACTTCAGGTCCTGCAACAGCTCACCGCCCGCGCCCTGGAGTCATCCTCGGATCGAGAGTACTGGACCGGAGTACGAATCGCGGCCCGCGGATCGCGGTGGCTACTCCTTGTCGATTGCGGTGCTGCCCGGTCGGTGCATCGAGTCCTGCGCAGGACCGGTGAAATAGGTGCTGCGTAGGCAAGTTCTGATGCCTGGCCGGCCTCCCCCGATAGGGTGAGGCTGGCCAGGCGCCCTGGTGGGACTGGCGATTCGCACCGATCTCCGCGAGGCGCACCTCGCCCAGAAGCACACGACGGGCTGGGACGGGATCTCTCCGGGCGCCAGGTCCTGGATAACGACAAGAAACACCGCGCCACCGGTTCCTGAAGTTCTAACAGGCCAATCTCAGCTGGTTCTTCACGCAGTCCGGTTCGATCTCGGCGATCCTGGGCAACAGCAGCAGCGAGCGATACAGACCCGTCAGCTCTTCCACCTCGAGCTCGGTACGAGCTCCGCTGATCCTTCGGGCGATGTTGATCGTCGAACCGAGGATCACCTGGGATTCGGCATGCCGGGCCTCATCGGTGACACCTTCACTGAAGCATCGGTAGGGCACGGAGAGGAGTTTGGTCCGCAGCGAGCGGATGAAATCGTGGACGATCCCGGAGAATTCCGGGTCGTGGATGGCCTCCGACTCGAAGAGCAGTTGATACCCATCATCAGAGTCTTTCGCATAGTTCACGAAGACCGCGAGGATCGGCAGTTCCCGAACGATCGAGGCCTGATCCAAGATCAAGAACCGATCCAGGATCACATCCAGACGGCCCATGAACTCCCGGACATGGGCGTTCAACACGTCCTCATAGAGCTCGGCCTTGGAGTCGAAGTAGCGGTAGAGCATCGGCTTCGAGACCTTCGCTTCGTGGGCGATGTCGTCAACGGTGATCTGGGCGTAACCGGATTCTGCGAAACATCGTGAGGCGGCCTCGATGATCCCGCGAGTCACCTGCTGCTTGTTCGCCGTTGAACGCCTGCCCATGTCGTGTCCTTCATTCATGATCTACACCTAAGTCATGCCATATGGTTAAGACTTAGGTGTTGTTTACTAACGAGTAGGCATTCGTTGTGGCAGACCAATCGGATGGGTCAACGCATCACATTGGGAGCATGACCTTAATCACAGTGATCAGGCGATCATCCTCAGACGTCAGCCCCTGATCCACACGCTCCGTTGCAGCCGAGCGCTGAAGCCGTTGGATCATCCACTTCGACACCCCATGAAACGCCGCCACCTGTGACGCCGACATGCCCCCGGCCAGCTGCGCCAGCGCGGCATCGCGCGCCGGTCCAGTCAGGGCCGGCGGGCGGCCACCGGCCCGGCCGGTGGCCCGGGCGTGGGCCAGTCCCTCGCGGGTGCGTTCGCGCAGGATGTCCCGTTCCCACTCGGTCAGGCCGGCCATCGCCGTCACCACCAGGCGTCCGGCCGGGGTGCCGGTGTCCAGGTTCTTCTTCTGCGCCTCCACCCGCACCCCGGACTCGTCGAGCTCCTTGATCGTCTTCAAGGTGTCGTAAGCGGTCCGGCCGAGCCGGTCCACGCGGGTCACCACCAACACGTCGCCGTCGCGGACGTGGCTCTTCGCCAGCTCCAGCCCGGGCCGACTCGCCCGGGTGCTACTGGCGACGTCGGTGAAGACCTTGGCACAGCCCAGGGCCTCTAGGGCCTCGCGTTGGTCCCGGATGCTGCCCCGGGCGTATCCGATCCGCATGACGATTCAGCCTTCCCTGTCAGCGGTGCTGTTCGCGCGGGCCGCGATGATCTCGCGGTCGATGAACTCCGCGCAGCCCAACGCCCACTGGGTGGTGTAGTCAAAGTGGGGGACGGCGCGCTCCTCGGCTGCGCGCACCGCCTCCTCGATCCGCGCAGGGTCGATCTCGACTTAGCTTTGTCAGATTGACGGAGACGAACCTGGAGGTGCGCGGATACATCTCTGACGCATCCCCTAGTTGTTGCCGTCGCTTGGCTCCACGCAACTCCCGGACCTCCTGCTCCAGCTCACGCACTCGCTGCGTTTCGGCGCTGCTCTCGTCGGCGGTGACACCATCGTCGATGTCGACCTGCTTGACTCACATCCCCACGGACTCAACCCCGTAGTCGAGCTGCGTCGCGACCCACTGCGCGGTCCCTTGCGTCACGCCTAGTTCAGCGCGCAGCGTCCTCACCATCCGTACGGGGACCTTCGTCTAGAGCGAGTAGCGACGCGTCGTCGACTTCCCATGCGCCGGTTCCTCCGGCATAACCCCACCCTCGTTTCCAAGATCAGGAGTCTTCAAGAAACCCAGGGCGCTTCACCAGCTCGTGTTGGTATCGCCACGGCGGCGGCAACCCGTGACACGCTCCGTGAACCTAAAGGCGATAAAAAGAGATCTAGTCCCGCGACCCAATCCCAGGGTCAACCAAGGATCCGTCACTCCCTTGCGCGGTTGCTTCTCAACAACCTCGACCCCTGCCTCATAGCACTGATCCGGCGAACCTCGCCCTAGCGCATGTCCAAAGAGTCGACTACATTCTGTCACCACACGTTCTGCGATTCGTTCACTCGCAGAACCATCAGATGTCGTCTAGTCTGAAATCAGCAACATCAAGGTGTCCATATCGCTCAACTACGAAAGATTACCCATGGCACGTCCGACATCAGTCCACCCTAAGCCTTCCACGTTCCACCGCCTTGGCGCGGTAGCAGCCGCAGTCTGCCTTGCGGCGGGGCTCAGCTCCGTTGCGACCCCGCCCGCTCAAGCTGCCACCAAAGTCCTTTCAGGGTCCTCCCCCAACTATTTAACATGTGCGAGAGCGTATGACTCAGCGGCCCGCTACCTAGTAAAAATCGGGTACGAAAGCCAGGTGCACAATAAGACTTGCAGCAAGCGCTGGCCCTGGAGCAAGTACGAGTGGAAGATTACCGCCAAGAATTGATTCCATGTTGTGTTCCAAACGATGAAGGCCCTTCAGCTGTTATTGCTGGAGAGCCTTCAGGATGCTGAGTTAGGCTCCGTATTTCGTGGGGCAGTTCTTCTTGATTTCCTAAACGGTCGCTGACTACAGGAGGCCGGTGAAGAGCTCGAGGACGGGCCCATTGCCTATGGCCATCGGCCCTGAGCCAACCCAGGCGAGGGCATGGTAGGCGAAATTTAGATTCGTGCGGGCCCGGGGATCGTTCTCGTGTCCAGGCTGGATATCAACGACGGGACGGTTATGGCTGGTGCGCATGATTTGCTCCATTCCGAGCGGATTGGGCAGGGCGCGGCAACGAGAGATGATAGCTCATCGTGGTAGACCGCTCCCCTGCGGGGGGTCAGGCGTTTACAGGTTGCAGAGCGCTTCTGACAGGGGGTTGCGGTGATGAGCCACTCGCGCGTCACATTTGGTGACGGAGTGGAAGCGCCGGCGCGGGGCCGATGCGTTAGAAATGAACTTTGAGATGTCGTGCTGGCAGTGGCCGTGAGGCGGGACTTTTAACCGCAGTTTCCCGTTGGGAGGGGTCTGCGTTGGGTGGTCCAGGAGTAGTCCAGGCGATGTCGGGCTCTCCGGTGGGTTCGGCACAGGTCGCGCGCAGGGTGGGTTCCTACAGTGGGGAGTACCTCCAGAAGGTGCGAGTGATTGAGAACCCGAACGGCCCCGTGCGCAGCGACACGCTCTGCACGGGGTCGTTTGGCATCCGGAAGGGACCGCGCCCGGACCGTTCATCGTGCATCGTCGCCCCCTTGTGCTGGGCTTTACCACTTCCCCACGGCACGATCGGTGAACGGATGCAGCCGATCCCGCGGGCGCACTGACACCCCCGCCCCGGCTCATGGCTTCTACGCCGGTGGAGTCGTTGACGTAATACCGCTGTCATCTCTTAGAAAATAGGTTGCATTGTAAAGCGTTTTGGGCTTGAGGGGTGCTACGCTTCCATCGAAGAGCCTACGACTTTCGATGGAGACCACGATGGTGCCCGCTGATCACCACCTGCCCCTGCGTCACGACTCCGCTGTGGAGCACCTGCGCATCTCACGCCAGATCGCCCTGCAGCTGCACCACACGGGCCTGCCGCTGACTGCGCCGATGAGCATCACCATCGGAGACGAATTCGCCGCGCTGCTGATCGAACCCGGCATCAGCGGGATCCTGGTCACCGCCGGCACTTGGACACCCTGGGGTTTTACTGCCTTCGAGAACAAGGAGCCACTGCGGATCGAGGGGGATGATCTCACCCAGGTCGATCAGCTCGCCGTGGAGCTTTCCGAGAAGGTCTCCTACGCCATCCTCGAGCAAGAGCCGCTGGAGATCGGGGTCATGGCTGGCCGTTGAGCCTGCGCAGCAACACCTTGCGCATCGCGGTCAGCTGCTCATCATCGAGCCATCCGGCGACGTTGAGCTCCATCGTCAGTAAGAGCCGCCCCAGCGGATACTCGGGCTTGTCGAGTTCTCGCCGAATCTGGTTCACGGTCTCGGCGAAGACCATCAGCACATCGACCACCCGCACCGCCGGATCAGGGGGCGTATCATCGCCCAGCTGGTTCTTGGTCAGGTGGTGGGCTTCCTGGAGCATCTGATCGACTCGATCGTCGTGGAAGTACAGGTCACTGGTATCGCTGTTGCCGCACAGTACCGCGTATCCACGGGCTTTGAGCAACAGCTCGAAGTAGGGGTCGTGGTAGTGGGTGGGGTGTGATGCACGCCATGGACTCATCCGCCCAGCCTACGCTCAAGATTCCACTGCGCAACGCCTGCCCTCCCAACACGGGGGGGGGGGCATGCCACGCCTCGGCATCAAGGTTCGGGTGAGCATCCGGAGCGCCTTTCTCAGAGCAGTTCAGCCCCGCGGGCAAGGGGATGCTTGCTCCAATTTTTTCACCCCAGCGTGGATTATATTCCGACTGCCGGCGGGAGCAGTCTCGGGGTTTCACACCGTCAATCACCGCTTCCTGGAAGGGACATCATGGCGCAGAAGATCAGCATCAGTCTTACCAATGATCATCGTCGGTTCGATAGCCGATGACTGTCTGCGACGGACACTGTCAGAGCCCACCGGCGATGCGCAGTGTGGCACCGGTGGCGTAGCCAGCCTCAGAGGACAGTAACCATGCGACGGCACCGGCAATCTCGACTGGCTCGCCGGCTCGACCCCACGGGATCGACGCGGCGACCTTCGCTGGTCGTTCCGGATCCTGGTGAAATTCGGTCCAGACCGTGCCGGATTCGACACAGTTGACGCGGATCCCAGACGGGGCGAGTTCTTTGGACAGTCCGATCGTCAGTGCAGCGGTACCGGCTTTCGCTGCAGCGTAGTGGACGTAAGCACCGGGGCTGCCGATTGTGGCTGCAGCCGAGCCGATAAGGACCATCGATCCGCCGGATACAGTGAGGTGCGGAATCGCCGCTCGGGCGGTCAGTACTGCCCCGAGGAGGTTGACCTCGAGGTCGTGCTTGATTGTTTCGGGGTCGAGTTCGGTGAGCGGACCGACCGCCTTGACTGCGCCGGCTGACGCGACGAGACCCGTGATGGGGCCGAGGGCCGCCCCCGCTTCGAAGAACTTGTCCAACGACTGCGGGTCGGTGACGTCCACACGCGTCACCACCGCCTGCTGACCAGTTCGGCGAACCTTCTCTGCCACGGCGTGTGCCGCGTCTTCATTGCTGCGGAAGCCGATGATGACATCATTCCCGGCTGCGGCGACCCGTTCCACGACGGCCGCGCCGATGCCACGTGAACCGCCGGTCACCGCGATTAGCCCACTCACGTGTCCGCTTCCTTAGCCCCACTAGACGACCACGCCAACTCCATCCGTTCATCCTAGACCGTCTCGATAGACCCGATCCCTTTTCTGGCGCAGTCAGGTCTGAGCGCGTCGAGAAATCGGTCGCAGCTGGTGTCCCAACCGGGCATCCGAGGAGGCCGGGTGTTGATCTTCGCCGCGATCCGGTCCAGGTCGGCCTCTTTCGGCAGGTACTGATGCATCAACGGCCACCGTCTGACCGTGATGCGTTCGTCGAGCAAGACCTACCCGGAGACCAGTTGCCCGGCCCGCTGATACGACACGTGCAGCGTCTGCCCGATGTCCTTCAACGTCATCCCCTGCTCCTTCATCAACCGCGCCGCCTCACGCGACTTCGCCGCGGCCATACTCGAGGCCTGCTCGGCCTCGGCGCGATAGCGCACCGCGGCCTCCTGAGCTTCGCGGATGCGCTCCGGGACCTTCACCTCCAAGATCACCTGGATGGACTCAATGGCCTGACCGGTGAAGATCGAGATGAGCTCCTTGGCCATCGCCTCGGCCTCGGCGAGGTTCCGGGCCTGAGTGCCCTGGGGGAGTCCTTCGACCTCTAAGTGCCAGTACTTCTCGGATCGCTGTGCGATCACCTGATAGCTCGTCATCGCCACCACTTCTTTCCCAACTTCGACTCTGCCGCCTTGTAGATGCTGAGCGTCGTCAGCTCGTTGATCTCCCGGTGCCTGGGGATCACGATCATCACCCCGTCCAGGTCGTAGATGTCGTGACTACCCCCGGAGCGGGAGAACTCGAACGAGCAGCCAGCGGACCGCGCTGCCTTGCGCAGCTTCTTCAAGATCTCTTGGTTCCTCGTCATCCTACTATTCTAGACGGGCTAGAACTAGAGTTCAAGGAGGGCTAGAAATATGCTGGCGTTCCACCCATCACGCCCCTGCCGCGCGCTACTACTGCTCGTTCGCCCGTGCCTTGATCTTGTACACCGTCGTCCGGCTCACCCCGTGATACTTCGCGGTCTGCACCACACTCATCCCCGCCTGCACCGAAGCAAGGATCGCTGACCTCTTCTCCGCCGGGAGACCCGGGCGGCCACCCACGCGTCCGGCCGCGCGTGCGGTGGCCAGGGCCTCCCGGGTGCGGGTGCGGATCATGTCCAGCTCCCACTCGGAGAGACTGATGATCACGCTGGCCACCAGTCGGCCCGCCGGGGTGCGGGTGTCTAGGTCCAAGTCCAGGGCCTTGATGCGCTGGCCCGCCTCATCCAGGTCCTTGATCGTCTTCAACGTGTCCACGGTGGTCCGGCCCAGTCGGTCCAGGCGGGTCACGACCAATACGTCTCCCTCGCGCAGGTACGCCTTGGCGGCCTCCAGGCCGGGGCGCTTGGTCTTGGCGCCGCTGACGATGTCCGAATACACTCGCTCGCACCCGTGCGCAATCAGCTCGGCGCGCTGTTGCTCCAGTCCTAGGCCTTGGTCCTGCGTGCTGACTCGGGCGTATCCGATCTTCACGTGGACACCTTCCGGGTGATGAAGGCCAGGCGGCAGTACAGGCACGTGCCGGCGCTGTGCGTCTTGGTGGCGTAGGGGGCCGGTGACCAGTCGATGAGGTGGTGGTCATCCGCGCTGGCCGGGCATCCCGACTGGTCGTGGTCGAGCACGGTTGGATACGTCTCGGTCATGATCGGGTCCTGTCTTTTAATCGGTCGATTTGTGGACACCGCGGCCTCAAGCAGCTTGAGGGCCGGGGAGGGGTCGAAAAGTGTCCAGAAACTAGTGTTTTTACTGACTGTACAGAAACGCCGGATGTGACCCTGGTTTATGAACAATCGGGAACGCTTGGAATGCCCCTCGGTGCTGGCCATCGCCCAGTCTTAGCGGTTTCGGGGCACCGTGTGGCCAGGTGGACGTGCCATCGCGCCAACGACACCCTTGGCGTTGCCCTCCGGCCCTCCACAAAGCCCACGATCATCCCACCCTCAACGATCGGGCACACCGTACCTCCTAGGGCCTTGCTCTCAGCGATGCGGGTGGCGGGTACGGATCAGGCAGAGCCAGGAGAGAGAGTCTGTTCGCTGGCCCTCGCGGATACCCCTGGGGCAACCGCCCAGGGCGAGCTGATGTGCCCACGAAGACCCGGGACCCGCTCAACCCAAGAACCAGGCTCCACCCACAACAACCCTCGAATGGAGAGCAGCACCGCTTATTCCGCGCTCCGGAGGCCGGCAGTGGAGGATAAATCCAATTTTTGCCCTCAATCTCGACTAAAATCCACCGGGGATTCGTGTGCATCCGTTCCGGAATTTCAGCCATGCAGAATACTGACAGGATTTTCCAAGCTCACGGCCGCGGAAATAATTTCCCAGGTGGTAGAGTCTATTTATTAGGCTCGTAGGTAATCGGGGTAGCGATCCAAGCTGTAAACCGGGCAACACGACCATCTTTTTAGGACAGTCATGAGTGCCCAACCCGGCAATATTCTTGAGGAAAAACCGCGCCTCGGCGCTAGTGCGCGCCGCGGCGTCGGGGCGAAGGCGGCCACCAGTGACTTCGCCGCCCTGAAGACCCTGGTCGTCGACGCCGGTCTGCTGCATCGAACACCTCGTTTCTACACGGTGATGACCTCGCTGTTGTTGCTGTCCCTGGCTGGTTGTATCACCGGCTTCGTCTTGCTCGGGGATTCCTGGTACCAGCTCATCCTCGCGGGCGTGCTGGGTGTGCTGATGACCCAGCTTTCTTTCCTCGGCCACGAAGCCGTGCACAAGCAGATATTCTCCGGCAACAAACTCGGCGACTGGTTCGGGCTGATCGTCGGCAACCTGTTCGTGGGGTTATCTATTGGCTGGTGGACGAATAAGCATAATCGCCACCATGCTGCACCGAATACCGTCGGCAAGGATCCTGATATCTATGATCCGGTCATCGCCTTCACTCCGGAACAGGCACAAGCCAGGACGGGATGGTCTAAAAAGCTCACTGCTCGTCAGGGTTACTTGTTTTTCCCGCTCCTGCTCCTAGAGGGCCTGAACTTGTACCGAGATGCCATCATCACGGTGTGCACTCAGAAGAAACTGAAAAGACGCCGCGTCGAAATCGCTTTGTTGCTGGTTCGCTTAGTCCTACTGCCTGGCCTGGTGTTCTGGTTCTTACCCTGGGGCCTGGCTTTGGCCTTCTTGGGGGTGCAGATCGCGGTGTGGGGGTTCTACATGGGGGCCTCGTTCGCCCCCAACCACAAGGGCATGCCGCAGATCCAGGATCGGGCCACGATCAACTTCTTGATGCGTCAGGTGACGACCTCGCGGAACATCGTGGGCACCCGGTTCAACACCTACCTGATGGGTGGGTTGAATTTCCAGATTGAGCACCACCTGTTTCCTAGCATGCCTCGACCGCACCTTCGTCGGGCTCAGGAAATTACGCGTGACTTCTGCGCCGCGCGGGGGATCAATTATCACGAGGTCACGTTGCTGCAGTCCTATGCAGCGGTGGTGCAGTACCTGAATCGAGTGGGTTTGGGGGCTCGCGATCCGTTTGACTGCCCGATGGCCGGCGCCGCTCGAGGCATCTAGCTAATCACCAACACGATACGAAAGGTTGTCGAAAAACTTTCCGGGGGTGTCTTTCTGTCGATAGACCCATCAAAGCAAGAGAAGGGCTTGCGGGGCTGATACGAGGGACATGACGCTGGCCGCGGGATGCCTTCACAACTACGGTCCCCGTGTGCGCACGGTCGGGTCCCCGCTGCGGTGGCCTGGCCACGGGATCGGCTGGGTCGGACAGGGTCTACGATCCGAACGACCTCGAGGAGTACGCGTCGCGGATCCATGAGGGGATCTCTGCCGATTCGTGGGAGATTTTGGTCCAGGACGTCTTGGACACCGAACGTGAGTACCGGTCCGAGGGCTGAGTCTTGGGGTAGATCACCCCTGGTCCGGGGTGCTCACCCCGGGCTGGCGGGGTGAGGGTGAAGCCGATAGGCGCGGTACGTGTGCTGCTTCCTTGTACGGGGTCCAACCTGTCGTAGGCGCGCGTGCTGCGCCTTTCGTGTGCCCAGGCACGTAGAGGCCGTCCACGGGCGGCGATCCCGAAATTCGAGCTCCCGGCGTGAAGGTGCCTTGCCGCCGGTGGTCGGGCGGTCCCGGTGGGTCCCGCTGTCCACATGGGTGCGGGTCCCCCAGACCGCTTTAGCGGTGGGGGTCTGGGGGAGCCGTGCACATGGGGGCAGTGGGCAACGAATCCGGGCCGAGCTGGGGCTTCAAGCACCGGCGGCAGCCGGTGCTTGGGTGCCCGGGTCCAGCGCCGGGGCGCTGGCGCGGGGGTCCCCAGGGGGCCGCGTAGGCCCCTTGGGTGGGGTGACCCGCTGCGGGACTCGATCAGCGAGCCACCCCGGGGGGTTAGGCGGCGGGGAGGTGCTTTTCCAGGGCCTCGCGGATGACCTCGGAGGGCTTCTTGTGCTCAGCCTCAGCAAAGGCGTCCAGGCGGTCGCTCATGGCCTTGGGCAGGCGCACCTGACGCCGCGGGGAGGCCCCGGCTCCGGAGTGGACCGCCCCGAGGTTGGGGCGCCCGGTCACGGCTTCGAGCATGGCGCGTTCTGCGGCGTGGTTCTCCGGTGTGCCTTCGCGGATGGTCTCGGCGGTCTTGATCGCTTCGGGCATCGCGTCGGATTCGGCCCAGCGGCTCAGGGCCTCGTGGTCGGGGGTGGGGTTCATCGTGGCGTCCTTTCGCGTGGTCACTGCTGGTTGCTCCGGCGTTCTAGCTCGTCCAGTGCTTGGTTTCTGATCTTGGTCCGCAGGGGCATGACGTGGAAGATCACCAGGTCTCGGGGTTCTTGACGGTAGCTCATGACTTCAAGCATTTGCCCCGAGGGTGAGGCTCCGATGTAGAGGTCCGGGGCGGGGAGGCCGGGGAGACGGGGTTCCCCGAACTTCTCGACCTTCCACCGGTAGTTCAGCATGACGTGGGTCGCTTCGGGCTGGGTCAGTCCGTGCTTTGCGGCACTCTCTGTGTATTCGATGGCCATGTCTATATTGTACTACAGAATACGTGGTGTGGGTAGTCGCTTTCCGCACGATTCCGCAGATTCTCCTCTCCTTCTGGCGGGCTTGATCATCGACGCCGACCCGGGGCGGGCGGGGTGCATGCACCCCGCCCGCTTGGGGCCGGTGGAGGGGTTAGAACGGGCAGGTGGGGTCCAGCGCCAGGGCGTCGGCGTGAATCTCGTTCAGGCGCTTGGCGGAGAATCGCTTGGCCTCGACGTGGATCAGCTCGCCGTCGGTGATGCTGGGGAAGGTGAATTTTTCGCTGGTGAAGTTCTCGTTGGCCGAGAGCTGGTGATCCGGGTAGTGGGTGGAGCGGTAGCCGCGCCCAGGGCTGTAGGTGGTGCGGATCGTGGAGGTCGCAATGTGGCGTTCCCCGTTCTCATCCACGCCCCTGACTGCCAGCAGGAAGTGATCGGTGATGGTGCGGTGCTCCTTGCCGAGCTTGGTCTCCCGGCAGGTCTGGCCGGGGGTGGCGTTGCGGACGAAGTCGTGGAGGTTGGTGAACGTGGTCATGATCTGGGGTTTCCCTTCTGATGATGTTCCCGGGCTGATACCCCCGGGGTTCCCCTGTGGAACTACCTCTAGTGTAGCACATATCTGTACTACTTAGCTAGTGGTTTTGGGGGTATCGCACGCAAGCGGGGCCAGGGATTCTCCCCGGCCCCGCCTGTGTGTCTACATGTCTACGTGTCTACTTGGTGGTCATGGTCTGCTCGATCTCGCTCAGCGTGTACCCCCATTCGGCGAGCTGGGTGAGGTAGGCGGCGTACTCGCCTCGGTGCCCGCGCCAGGAGGTCTTAGACAACTGACCTTCGTAGGTCGAGACCGCCAGGGCCAGCAGGACGTGTCCGGCCTTGGACGGGGTCTTGGAGCCCCACAGCGCGAACTCGTACTGATCGGATTTGCCAGTGATCTTCGCCGCCGCGTTCCGGTCGATCCGGCTTGATCGCTCGGCCAGGGTCGCGGCGGTGAACTCGGATGCCTTCGGGGCAAGCTTCGCGCGCTTGACCAGCCCGGCCAACCACTCCCGGCGGACCTCGTTGGCATCGTCCAGGGCCCGGTTATTCGCCACGACCTCGCGGCGTTCGGCCTTCTGCTCCTCGGTCATCCCGCCCCCGGCGGCGGAGCCGTTGCGACGCAGGCCACGGGCCTTCCAATCGACCACGGCGTAGACCGGCTCACCGTAGTGGGACAGGTGCACGGCGTCGGCCTCGTCCTGGGTGACCGGGGAGCCGTCCTGGTGGGTCAGCTCCCGCAGGACAACGGCCTTCACACTGGTGTCCCAGGTCGGGTCACCGTCCAGGATGTTCAGCCCCCCGGGCCTCGGCATCCGCGTGCTCGGCCGCGCGCTGGGTCTCGCGTTCGATGCGAGAGCGCTCACTGCGCGCGGAATGGGTCAGCTGGGCCGGGTTGTCCCCGGCGACGGTTTCCAGCCGGGCCAGGGCCTCGGGGTGCTCCTCGAACTCCGCCAGGATCGCGGCCTGATCCAGGGTCAGCCCGGCGTTCAGGGCCTTGCCCCCGGTCGCGGAGGCGTGGACCTCGCGGGTGTGCTTGACCTCCTTGCGGGTCGTCGACAGCGCGCGGGCGATCTGCCCGGCGTCCATGCCGAACGCGGCGAGCTGTTCCATGCCCTCGGCGCGGTCACGGTCGGTCAGCTCCGCGCGGTGGATGTTCTCCACGATCTGCGCGGCGAGCTGGTCCCCTTCGTTCTGCGCGGGGTCGGTGACGTAGACCGGGATCGTGGCCAGCTCGGCGCGGATCGCGGCGAGGGTCCGACGCTGACCGGCCACGATGTGAACCCCGTCCTCGGCCTGGTAGCCCTGCACGGGAGTGAGCACCCCGTGGTGCTTGATCGAGGCGATGAAGTCCTCTCCCAGCTCGGGCGTAGAACGGACGTTGGTGTCCACGATCAGCGCGGTCGGGTCGATCATTTCCAGAGTGGCGTTCTGGGTCGTCATGATGGGTTTTTCCCTTCTTCGGTACTGAATGCGGGAAGCGGTGCGCTTCCCCGTCCGGGGCTGATACCCCCCCCGGTCGTTTTTTGCCTTTCGGCGCAGCGCAGCGAGCAGCGCCGGCGGAAAGCCGGCAACCCGGCAGGGCAAGGACCAGAAAATTTGTCGAGGAAATAAGGGAGCGTAGCGACCGCCTCGGCAAAATTTCTGGTCCGCCGGCCCCGACGTAGGAGGGGCTTGCCGGATTGGAGACGGCGCGTATCATGGACAAGTCGAAAGGCAAAAAACTCAGGAGTCCGGCGCGGCACTAAGGCCCGCTCGATCCGTGAGGGCCCTGCCGGATGCCGATGGAAGGGCCAGGCGGATACGGCCTGGAGCGAGCTCGCGAGCTCCTGGGGCCGGCATCGCCTGGACCTGGAACCGGCAGCCGGTAGGGAGACGGATCGTGTGCGCGGGCCGACTGGCGCGACGGCAACAGCCGCCGCGCCAGCGGCGTCGAATTGGGATAAGGACGCGGCGCCGCCAGGCGCCGGCCGCTTCACCCCGAATGCCGCGGGTGCCGGGGCGAGCTCGCTGGGGGCACGAGGTAGGCCCGCCGGCCCCTGGCATGGGGCCGGCGGGCCTTCCCGCAACCGGTGCTCTGCTACTGGAGTGCGGCGGCCAGCTGCTCGGCGCTGCGGTGATCGGTGATCTTCGCATACCCCGGCCGGTAGGTGCTGGTCACCTCCCGCTCGGCGTCCATGTACAAGGTGACCGTCTTGGGGTTCGCGCGGGCGACCTTCCACCAGGACCCGTTGACCTTCACCGCGTCGCCCTTGCCGATGTTCTCCCGGGAGTAGTCCCCGGTCTTGCCCTCGGCGATCTGCTGGGCGCGGATGTCCTGCCAGTAGCTCAGGTGGTCTTCCTGTTCGGCCAGCAGCGACAGGGCGTACTCGCGGCGCTCACCGGTGGCGGCGGGCACCTGGCGGGCGTAGGGGGTACCTGACTCGGTGGTGTGTCCGTCCAGGATCCGCCAGATCCGGCGGATCTGCCGTTCAGCCTTCTCGATCCGCCCGGCGACCTGGAACGGGGAGTACCGGCGTGCGGTGGCCTTGGCCGCGATCTCGGCGCGGCGCTCGGCCTCTTCGGCGGCGGTCTCGGCCTCGATGGCCTGACCCATGCGGCGGTGGGCGGTGTCGATCGCGCGGCGGTGCCGGTTCTCGGAGTGGTGACCGATTTTGATCGGCTCCCCGCCCTCGGGCAGCCGGTCCAGGGCCTCGCGGTTGCGGGCCTGGGCGGTCTCGGCGTCGGCGTGCTTGCGTTCGGCCTTGGCCTGTAGGGCCTCGGCGCGATCTGCCGCGCGCTGGGTCTTGGCGGCCTCGACCTCGGCCGCGCTGCGTACCGTGTGGTCAAGCTCCTGGGCCACGGTGAATCCGGCCTCTTCCAGGGCGGTGACCAGGCGGGTAATCCGGTAGGTGTTCGGGCGGGCATCCCGGGAGTGCGGGAGGTACCACGCGGGGATGGACCGGCCCCACCGGTAGCGGTGGGCCTTCAGTACTGTGGCGGTGCCGTCGCCCTTGGCCGTGCCCTCGATGATGGTCCCGGCCTCGTGGGTGTGGGTGATGGTGATCATGGTCGGTGTTCCCTTCTGCGTGGCGTTGGCGGGAAGCGGTGCGCTTCCATCTGCGGGGCTGATACCCCCCGGTCGTTTTTGCCTTTCGGCGCAGCGGAAGCGAGCAGCGTCGGCGGAAAGCTGGCAACCCGTCAGGGCAAGGGCCAGAAAATCTGCCGCGGAAATAAGCGAAGCGCCGCGGCAGATTTTCTGGGCCGCCGGCCCCGACGTAGGAGGGGCTTGCCAGCTTGGAGACGGCGCGTATCGTGGCCAAGTCGAAAGGCACAAAACGGGGAATCCCGGTGCGGTGCCAAGGCCCGCTCGATCCGTGAGGGCCCTGCAGGATGACGACGGAAGGGCCAGGCGGATACGGCCCGGGGCGAGCTAGCGAGCACCGGTGGCCGGCATCGCCTGGGCCTGGAGACGGCAGCCGGTAGGGAGGGCGGATCGTGTGCGCGGGCCTTGGTGCCGTGACGGGCACAGCCGCCGCGCCAGCGGCGTCCATTTGGGGGTAGGACCGCGGCGCCGCCAGGCGCCGGCCGCTTCACCACAGGCGACGTCGACGTGGCCGCATGTGCGCTGCGCGAGGCGCTTGCGAGCTCGTCGTCGACGTCGTGCTCACGAAGGGATGAGTCAGGGCCCGGTCCGTGGCGAAGAACTCGCGAAGGACCGGGCCCTGCTGGTGGCCGGGGACGGTATCAGACGTCCCGGGCCGGGGCCGGGGCCGACCGGAAGGGAAATCACAGTCGGCACCGGAGATCAGGTGGCGCACCGGCCTCGTCGTCGACGAAGGGAGGTGCGCGGTGGGTGGGGCTGGGTCTCAACCCTACCCGGTGCGTGCTCGAGCTCGAGCGGTTCAGGTCCGCTCGTCGGGGCCGTAACCGGCGTTGAGTAGCCAGTCGCGGATCATCGCCGCGGCCAAGGCGCTGTGCTTGCCCTGACTCACCTCGGAGTGCTCGGCGGTCTCCTTCAACCGGGCGTAGACCGCGGCCGGGACCCGGAAGTTCAGGATCTTGCGCGGGCCGACCCCGCGCTTCGCCGCGCTGGTCGGAGTGTAACCGGTGAGGATCTGCTCGCTGATGATCTCCCGGACCACCGTCGAGACGGTGCTCTGCCGTTGGGCGGCGAGGTCTTTCAGCGCTGCGTGGACCCAGTCCCGGATGCTGACGTTGATCGCCGGGGAATGACCGGCCGGCTGCTTGGTACCCAGGGGCCGGCGCCCGGGGGTCAGCTCGTGTTCGGTTCCCGGTGTCATCAGGTGTCCTCCTCAGTGCGATCGCGGCGGTCTCGGGCGGAGGCCAGGGCCTCGCGTAGCCCCTCGATCTGGTCCTGGACGCTCTGGGCGCTGGACCACCGGTGCTGCGCGGCCGCGCGCTCGGGGGTATCCACTAGGGGGTTGCCCGCGGCATCGGTGCTCATCGCACGCGCCAAGGTCTCGGTGTGGGCGGGGGCTGCCATCAGCTCGAGCACGCGCAGCGTCCCGGCGATCTGCTCAGGGGTCGCGTGTTCCACGGCGTAGGCCGCGACGGTCTCGACTTCTCGATACATGCCCGTCTCCGATCTCTGAGTAGCTGGCAAGGGGCTTAGGCGACGTTCTTCAGGTAGGCGTTCAGCGCCTCGAAGACCACCTCGGATTCGTGCAGGCCGCGCTGCTTGGCCAGCGCCTGGACCTTCTGCTTCATCTCCACCGGCACGCGGGTGCCCAGCCGCGGGGCGGGTCGGCGGTCCTCGCCGAGGCGGGGCCGGCCGTAGGCCACCTGGTGGAACTCCTCGATGCTGGAGGTGCCCGTGGCGTTGATCAGGTCCGCGGCCCCCGCGCCGGGGGTGTGATCGACCGCGGCCGGGTCGATGGGGGTGGAATCGGCCTGGATGTCTTCCAGGAGCTTGGCGTAGTAGTCGTCGGTGTATTCGGTGCTCATGCCTGGTTCCTTTCCGGGAGCAGGTGGCGGTACTTATCGGTCAGGTCCATGACGTGGAAGATGCTCAGCCCTCGGGGCGGGTCGATGACGTACATGACCTCCAGGTACCTGTCGGTCTGCCCGTGTGGGTGACCGATGATCAGAATCACCGGGCCGGGGTGCCCGTCCCGTCCCGGGATCTTGACCCGGGCCACGGAGTGCTCGATCGCGTACATCGCGTCCCCGTGGGGGATGTGGTGCTTCTCGGCCGAGGCGGTGAATTTGATTCCCACCCAACAAGTGTAACACACAAAGCGGCGCTGAGCTTGATTGGCACCATCCCCCTCCCACCGGTCCGCGGGAGCAACACCTATTTCTTGGGCTCGGGTCGCGAGCTACCCTCCGCCAGACGAACGATAATGGCACCCACCACGTGCACTATCAGCCACGCGTCTTCACGACGGGCAGGGGAGAATCGGTGCGCGTCCCCGATCTGATTTCGCTCTGAAGCAACCCATCTCACGATGGACTGGATGCCCTCCGTCATCGGTGAGTCCTGCGGTCCGAACAGCTCCTTCTTTCGCGCATCTGCAATCAGCTTGCCGAGGTCTTTCCCTTGGCATCCAAGAGCTTCTAGGGTTTCCTGCAACGCGGTTGCCGCGTCTGTGATGGCGTTCCCGGCCTCGTTCTGGCTGATTTGGTGCAGGGCTGCCAGGTAGGACTGGTGCGCCTTGTTGAACTTCTCACCGACCAGCAGGCGCAGTGCTGGCTCGACGGATTCCTGCATCAGCTCATCGTCTTGATAGGCAACAAGTTCACCGTCGATGAATTTGTACCCGATGCGGTGTTCATTGAGGACGTCATTGACAAGATCTTCGTACTCGTGGCGACGGTCTTCAGAGGCCGTTGCAGTTGCTCCCGCAGCCACCATGTCAAGTGCGTACAATGGGGTTTTGCAGTTCACGAGGTCTAGAGAACTAACAGTATAGTTAGCGCGCCACCCTCCCTGCGCCCGCAGAATTCTCCCCACGCGCTTCAGGTCAATATAAGCATTTTCATCCATAACGTCCCACAGTTCCGCAATGCGCTGACGGGCTCGGTAGTCAATCTCGAGGGCCCAGTCCGCTCCGGCGGCATCAAGTTCGGCATTGTCTCGGCGGCGGTTGCGCTGGGAAGGAAGCATGCCTCCAAGGGTAGTCGGAAGGGTTCCCCGGGGTGCAGCTATGCATGGAAGTGCTGGTCATCTGCAGCGTCGATTTACTGCGTGATAATGTCCCTTATCACGCAGTAAGGGACTACGCTGGGTCGGTGGCCTCTTCACCGCTCAGCGCACCGGTTCCGTTGCTTAGCACCACTACGCCCCAAGTCAGTAATACCGATCGTCACGCTCGTCTGATCCAAGCCTGACTGAACACCCTCGGCTCAAGGGGCCTGCGCCGGACCTACCACTTCGACATCGCCAACTGGTGTGCGTACCTCAACGCCGCGAACAAAGACCTCTTCGAATCAAGCCGGGCAACCGTCGATGTCTACTGGTTATCCATGCGTCAACGCGGACTAGGACAATCGGTGATCTACTCGCCGACTCACCGCAGTCGCCAGCTTCTACACCTACCTGCACAAATGCCGGTGGGTAGACTCGAACCCCGCCGCACACGCCGCCCGCCTGTTCAACGCCTATGGGCAACGGTGATGAGTCCCGCTGAAATTTCCCAGCTCCCAGCCCCGGCAGTCAGGGCCTCGGTGAGCAGCCTGCGCATCAACACCGCAGGCTTCTCCCCGAGGCTTCGGGCGTAGTCCTCCAGCTCGGCGTAGTCTGCGTGAGCCATCACGAAGTTGATCTTCGGCGAGCCCCCGCGCCTCGGAGACTCGCCCAGGCGCGGGGCGCCGGGGTGAAGGTCCGGGGTGGGACTCATGTCGCGTGCCCGCGCATCTGATCCAGGTGCTCGGCCAGCAACCGGCGGGCGACCTGGTTCGCCGACTGGCCCGGTTCGGCCAGTCGCCCGAGCTGATCATAGAGCTCGCGCGGGACCCTGAAACTGACCTGCGGGGAGTCCCCGGCCGGCTTGTGCATCGACTCCTCCCGGGTGGGACGCCCGGTCTTGAGGATCTCCTCGAAGTCATCGGTGCCCACGGTCTGACGGAACTGCGCACCTACGACAAGCAATCACCCACCGCAGAATCTCAGCAGGCCAGCCTCAGCTGGGTCCTCACGCAGTCCGGTTCGGTATCGGTGAGCTTAGGCAACAGCAGCAGCGAGCGATACAGCCCCCTCAGCTCCTCCACCTCGAGCTCGGCTGATCCTCCGGGCGATGTTGATCGTCGAACCCAGGATCACCTGGGACTCGGCATGCCTGACCTCATCGGTGACACCTTCACTGAAGCACCGATAAGGCAACGACATGAGCTTAGTCCGTACCGAGCGGATGAAATCTTGCACGATCTCGGAAAATTCCGGGTCGTAAATGGCTTCCGACTCAAAAAGCAGCTGATATCCATCATCAGAGTCCTTCGCGTAGGTCACGAAGACCGCCAGGATCGGCAGTTCCCGAACAACTTCAGACTGGTCTAGGGTCGAGAACCGATCCAGGATTACATCCAGGCGGCCCATGAACTCCCGGCCATGGGCGTGCAATACGTCCTCATACAACTCGGATTTGGAATCGAAGTAACGATAGAGCATCGGCTTCGAGATCTTCGCTTCGTGGGCGATGTCGTCGACGGTGACCTGGGCATACCCGGATTCTGCGAAACATCGTGAGGCTGCCTCGACGATTCCGCGAGTCACTTGCTGCTTGTTTACCGTTGAACGCCTACCCATATCGTGTCCTTCATCCATGATCTACACCCAGTCGTCCTATATGGTTAAGACTTAGGTCTTGGTTACTGACAAGTAGGTGTTCGGCAAGGCGGACCGATCGGATGGGTGAACCCTTCACATTGGCAGCATGATCCTCATCACGGGGTAACATCACCGAGTCTAGTTTACCCAGCGGATTTCCGAATGGGGCACCTCCATGGACTCCAGTGAGCGAAGGATGTAGCGTTCGAGTGATTTCGCTGCGCGTAGCGGAGGTCGTTACGAAACATTAATATATCTCCTGGACTATCTGCACAGGCTCTTCGGAATACTTTACATCGAGACTCTTCTATCGTTGAGGCGAGTTTTGGGTTGCCGCGGTCCACTCCTGCATCCAGTCCGGAACCATGCGTTCTACAGGAAAGCCACCGATAAAATCGGCCAGCTCGTCATGGTCGACAGACCCCCCGCTGTCTCGGAGGAACCGTGTACGCACCACGGCGTGGGCGTACACGCTCGATCCGGCATGAAAGACCTGTTCGACATAGGCCCACCGATCATCGAATCCGAGGATACGCGTGGCAAGATTGAAGCGCTGCCCCAGGGTGAGGGACTTACGGTAGGTGATGGTTTGTCCCGCGACGACCGGATACCAGCCCCGTCCTCGTAATTTTTTCCATAACCCGGACCGAAGCAACAGGTCCATGCGGCCGACGTCGAGGATCGAGAGATACTTGCCGTTATTCATGTGGCGCAGCAAATCCAGATCCGTGAACGCGACACGCAGAGGGGTCTCTGCGGTGTCCCAGAGATCTAATGCCGGCGCGCGCTTGGCCCTGAGGCGCAGAAGGAGCAGACGCAGGTACAGATTCATCTCGTTAGTCCTGAGGGCTTAGCGACTCGACTGCAGACGGCCGGTGGTGTTCTCGGACAAGGCGGAGCGGACCGAGACGCTAACGGCATCGGTAATCGCCTCCTCTTCACCGGCTTCGAGAGCATTCAGTACAGCCGCGACCACGTCAAAGGGATTGACCTTGTCGACACCGGTCAATCGTTCGGTCATCGGCGTATCGGCATACCCGAGATGCGCACCGAGGACCTGTGTTTCCTGATCAGCGAGCTCGAGACGAAGGCTATTGGTCAGACCCCAGAATGCCGCCTTGCTGGGACTGTAAACCCCAGGTTGCGCCAGCCAGGACAGCACTGAGTGGAGGTTGATAATTGCACCCCCGCCGTTTTGAGCAAGCGCGGGTGCAAATGATCTCGTCAGGACCAACGGTGCGAAGAGGTTGGTCTCAAACACGTCACGGATGTCGGTCTCGCTTGCGTGCAATAAGGAGGTAGGCCCGGTGACACCGGCGTTGTTAATAAGCAAATTCACGTCCTGCGCCACCTCAACCGCATTAAGCACTTCGGCGGGATCGGTGACGTCTAGGTGCAAGGGCACGACGCGCTCGTCGTTCCAGTGGTGTTCCCGACGGCTGGCCGCATACACCTTCTTCGCTCCACGGCTTAGGATTTGGGCAACGAACTGCTGGCCGAGGCCCCCCGTCGCACCGGTGACAAGTGCTGTACTGTGCTGGATCTTCATAAGGACCTCTTCTACTTCGCGTGATGAGATGGGCTCGCGTGGCTAGACTGTTCTAAGACTACCTCAAAGGAAGCTTACACCTGGGAAAGTGATGATCGATGGCACTAAGAACTGACCTCTCGAAGGAACCCTGTCCCATCGCTCGTGCCGCCGATGTCCTGGGAGACCCATGGACTTTGCTGGTGCTGAGGGAGCTGCTACTGGGGCAGCACACATATGCAAGCATTCGTGCAAGTCTTGCCCTCTCGGATCGTACTCTAGCGAGCCGTCTCGACTGGATGCGGAAGCAAGGACTAATTATGCGTCGTCCATATACTGAAAAGGTGCGGCCACGATATGAATATCACCTCGCGGCTGCCGGCAAGGCAGCCTTAGGAGTCATGAATGCCTTAGCCCTCTGGGGGAAGGAGAATACCAATCAGCAAGAAGGCGAAGGTATTTATTTAATATGTCGCTCATGCGGTGAATCAACGCGGACTGCTGAGCTTTGCTCCGAGTGCGGGCAGTATCTAACCGTGGAGACCATCGGATGGTTCCGCACGGAAACTCTCGAGACCCCCTCATAATCTAATATCGTGACATATATATTATATCGAAAATTCGCATACCGATATAATTAATCCTATAACCTTGGAACTCGACGATATAAAATATATTCCGCAGAGCTTCGAGAAGCGATCAGGGTGGAGGCCCGATGTCGACAGCTGGGTGCCTTCGGACGGCTGATTACTCCGCAGAGCTGGGGGAAGGCGTATCAGTGGCTGGCCCAAGATACCGCAGCTGCGAAACGGTATGCCGCGATCGCGCAAGTTCGTGAATCGATGACACTATTCATCGACCCGGTCCTATCGAGAGAGGCCAGCGGAGTGTGGGTGCCCGAACAGCTGACATGGGTTTGAGCCTGCTTGGTGATCCTCTCTTCACGGTTGGTTTTCGGCAAGGGCGCCGGTTGTCTGCTCGATGGTGACCCGAGGTGCTCCGAGAGGACTTAGGGACCCACCATGCCGGTGCTGCACATCTGGGTTCACCGACCCGGGCGTGCAGCATCTTTGCCGGTTCAGAGTTCCCCGGGATCCTCGGTCTCAGTGGTCACGGTCTGGGAGCGGTTTCCGTGCACCTCAACGGAGGCGCTTCGTAGATTTACGCACAGCATGCCGTCCTCGATGAAGGGCTCGTAACGCCGGCTCGTCTCGTGTTCAATCCGGTAGTGGCGAAGGAAACTGACTGCCGCCATCTGCGCTTGTCCAGAGCTGGGGGAGATGCGCAGCCGGTAGCTGCAGGGAGAAACCTCAGCTTCTCGGAAGGCTACGACCTGCCGATCAGGATCGAAGAGCACCTCAACAACTTCAGCTGTATCGATCAGGCTATGCGCCGCGGCGTTGATCGAGATGACACCACGTTTTTGGATGGTCACACTCGGTGCGCCCTTCATCGGTATTCTGCGCTGACCGAAAACTTCAAACCCCACGGCATCCTCCTCGAAGACCCAAACCATCTAGCGGTCACAGCAGCCATCTGCGACAAGACCGGCCAACTACAGCTTATCAACGCACCTCAGACACTCCAGAGCTTTCTAAATTTTTCGCGCATACCGCACTCTAGGACCCCTCTCAAGGTCTTCGCAGAGTCACGGACCAAGCAGAACATAATGTCTGTTATGTTATAGACTGGGGTCCGCGTCCGACCCGCCGACCTGAAGGACCTACCTTGAGCGTGATCCACGCACATCAGCTGCCCGCACCCAACGCAACCCGACACCAACAGCTGATCGGCGCGTGGTTAGCCTCCTATGGATCCGAGAACACTCGCGCCTCCTACCGGCGAGACGCGATTCTGTTCTGCACGTTCTTAGATGCCGCCGGATTGGATCTGCTCGAGGTGCGACGAGCTCACCTGGATGTCTTCGCCCGCACCCGGACCCAGGCCGGCGATATGGATACCACCTTGGGTCGACGGATCGCCGCGGTCTCAGCACTCTACAAATACGCCCTGACGGTGGATGCGATCGCGGCGAACCCGGCCGACTTCGTGCGCCGACCGAAAATCAGCGCGGACGAGACCACCACCGCGGCACTTACCCGCCGGGAGGCCATGCGCCTGCTCGAGGCCGCCGAAGCCCACTCCGCCCGCTCCCACGCCCTGGTCGATCTGCTGCTCTCCACCGGGGTACGGATCAGCGAAGCACTCACCGCCCGAACCTCCGGACTGAGCTCGGATCGGCTGGTAATTAGGCGTAAAGGCGGGAAGAAGGCGGTGATCTACCTACCCGAACACACCGTCACCGCTCTACGCACCATGACCGGAGCCACTGGGGACGAACTAGCTCTCGGCCTGGAGCGCGATGGCCTGATCTTCACCACCCGCACCGGGCGCCCCTGGCCACGGAACAACGCCCACACCACCCTGACGACCCTGGCCCGACGGGCCGGGATCGAGAAGAAGATGAGCTCCCACGTGCTGCGCCACACCCACGCCACCCTCGCTTTGGAGCTCGGAGTGCCACTGCACCACTTACAGGACTCGTTGGGGCACGCCGACCCGCGAACCACCCGCCGCTACGACCACTCCCGGCGGCGGTTGGCGAACTCCAGCGCGCATCAGGTCGGGAAACTCTTCGCCTAGCGGGCATCAACCAGAGCCAACACACCACCGGGACGAGAAACCGCATTAGTCGCGGGGTCGGTGAACGCGGGCCCACGCCCTGAGAGTAGGTTGTAGGGTCGACGTGTAGTCGACTGGATTCAAAACTGCTTTCATGATAATTGCCAGTGAAAACCAGATAGCATCGTAATCTTAACGTAACAACTCTGCTTGATATGAGAAAATATTCTTAATTACGTTTTCTAGGTAGCACGTTCTTGGACCAAGAAGATCGGAGGCGCCCTATGGGCATCCGCAGAAATATTGTTAGCACCTCGGTTGCCGGGATCGCGACACTCGGACTAGTAGGTGGTGTCATCAGCCCATCCATGGTGGCGGGCACCACTTCGGCTTCGGCTACACAACAAGCAGCTGCTCAAAATTAGGACTCTACGTACCTTGTGAAAGCAAACGCTGATTCCCTGACGGTGACACTCTCGGAGGGGTACTCATTCACCGAGGCGGACAATGAGGACATTCAGGTCCAGGATAACGCGGGCAACACCTCCGCCCTTGAAGCGGAGGTAGGCCAGGGCGTGAAGGCACACTACACGATGGTCAGCGATCATCAAGTGGACGTAACCTTTGATGGCGTGGGATCCGGCGCATCTACTAGTCAGCCGGGACTAGGAGGGCAGGCCATGACTCTTGCGGCAAGTGACTGCAAGAGCGGTTACCTCAACGCTCTCGGCGAGGGGGCAGCAGGTGGAGCTTTCACCGGTGGTGCTAGCGGAGCGTTCGCAGCAGGTGTGGGTGCAGTCCCTGGTGCAGCGGCGGGCGCGGTGACAGGATCTATCGTAGGAGTTCTTGTACATGCTGGAAATAACGCTATTCAGAATGGAGGCGCCTGCTAATGAACAGAAATAGGAAGATTGCCACGGTTTCGTGGATCCTGGTAGCTGTCTTTGTGATCGCAAACTTTGTCTTGGTTGCATCGGGCGTCGAGTCCCAGCGCGTAGAATTTATCATGATTCCGCTGGCGGCGGGCGCGGCAGCGGTGGGTGTTGTCGCGATGATCAGTGATAAGAAATCGCGTACGGAGAATTAAAGGCGATGCGGGTCGGCGAGCCATCTCTCCGACCCGCATTTTTATGTGGTTGAACAGGGTGAGTCGTTCATGAACGCTATAAGCACTTGTTCACTCATTGGGACCTACCGGTCATGGCTAGTCTTGCCGGCAAGGTAGAACCCGGCGGAGATCACCCAGCAGAGCACGCCCATAAAGACCAGTACCGCAAAGAGTGCGAGACCCACCAAGACCCAAGATCTGAACCGCTCTCGGTTAGATGGAGACTCGCGTTAGCGGACAGCACCGGCTTGGCGGAAGAGCTAGTTGCGCGTGCCGTCGTACCAGGCCCAGCCGAGGCGCCGGTCGCCTGGTGCGATGGAGCCGTCGGGGCTGGCCAACGGGTAGCCGAGCAGCACGTGGTCACCTCTGTCACGGATGTCGAGACCATCTGGCCAGTAACCGGTGTAGTCGAGGTCGGCCTCGTCAGCGACGCCGAGCCGGAGCGCGTATCCGGCTAAGGTGGCATGCGGGTGGTCGGGGCAACGGCGTGACGAACGACGCTGCGGTGTCCGTCAGCACCGATGAGCACACCAGTGGTGTGATGGCGGCCATCGTCGGTGCGCACCCAGGCGTTGGCCCCATTCTGGCCGGCGGCGGTGACGCGAGTGCGATAACACAGGCGCATAGTGGGTTCGGTCTCAGCGGCTTGGCACAGGCCATCATAGAGGCCGGCCCAGGTTTACGGCACCGCGGCGCTGGCGCGGGCGTCTCGGGGCCCGGCTATCTGGACGGCGGCGCGGGCGTGTTCGGGGCCAAGGATGGTGCGTAGATCGGCCTCACGCACCGATAGCGCCGCCCCGAGGGGCGGTGGCGGTCGGCGCGTTCGAGCAACGTGACCTCGTGGCCCTGGCGGGCCAGGGCATTCCCGGCCATGAGCCCGGACAGTGATCCGCCGACGATCATGGTCTTTAGCAGTGGCAGCTTGTCTGTCATCGTTGGGCTCCTTTCCGGACACACCTGGCCGGATCGTGCGTGTGTGCGTGTGAGGAACACGAGACTGTGCCGGCCCGCCTCTGGGTCGGGCCGGCACAGCCGTCGTGGGCGGGTCAGGCTTCGGGGATGTCCATGCTGAAGTCCTCCAGAGTGACGTCGGCCGGCACTGGGCCGCCGCGCACACCGGTGTCGAGAGCGTTGATCGCGACGATCTCGTCGCCGGTGAGGGCGACGTCGAACATGTCGAAGTTCTCGGCGATCCGACTGGGGTTGACTGACTTCGGGATCGCCGAACGGCCCTGGTCGAGGTGCCAGCGCAGCATCACCTGCGCCGGGGTCTTGCCGTGCGCCTGGGCGATCCGGGCGATGGTTGGATCGTCCATGACGCTGACGCGGCCCTCGCCGAAGCCGGGGTAGAACGTGATCCCGCCGATCGGCGACCACGCCTGAGTGAGCACGCCGTGCCGGGCATTGGCCTCCTGTACGTCGGGCTGCTGGAAGTAGGGGTGCAGTTCG
>NZ_JANAFB010000069.1 GCF_024199905.1 Rothia santali | reverse complement strand
GAACGACACCCCGCGACGCCGTCGGCCCCGCCGCGGCGCCCGCCCACCCTCGCCGTGCGCGGGACGCAGGGGCCCCGGCCCCGCCGCCCCTCGCACACCGGCGAAACCCCGAGAGAAAGGCCGGCCGCGTGCCCGCTGACCACGAATCCCCCTACGACCAGCCGGTCTCCCCGCAGACCTCCGCCGGCAGCATCCAGGCGCAGAAGGCGCCGGGAGGCAGCAAGCTGCGCTCCCGCCACGTCACCATGATCACGCTGGGCGGGATCATCGGCGCGAGCCTCTTCGTGGGCTCGGGCAACGTCATCCGGACCGTGGGGCCCGCGGCGATCCTGTCCTACCTGATCGGCGGGCTGCTGGTCTTCCTCGCGATGCGCATGCTCGGCGAGATGGCGGCCGCGCGCCCCGCGATCGGCTCGTTCATGGAGTACGCGCGGGTGGGCCTGGGCGACTGGGCCGCCTACCTGGTGGGGTGGCTCTACTGGTACTTCTGGGTCGGGGTGCTCGCCTACGAGGCGGTGCTCGGCGGGGAGACCCTGGGCGGCTGGTTCCCGGCGATCCCGGCCTGGACGTGGTCGCTGGTCCTGCTCGCGGTGTTCGTGGGCACCAACCTGATCTCGGTGCGGACGTTCGGCGAGGTCGAGTTCTGGCTGGCCAGCATCAAGGTGCTCGCGATCGTGGTCTTCCTCGGGGCCGGCGTGCTCTACGCGCTGGGGCTGTGGCCGGACGCCACCGTGGCGATTCCGAACCTCTGGGAGCACGGCGGGTTCGCGCCCCATGGGTTCGGGGTGGCCTTCACCGGCGTCGCGCTGGTGATCTTCTCCTACTTCGGCACGGAGATCGCGGTCATGGCCTCCGCGGAGTCCGTGGACCCGGCCCGGGGGATCCGGCAGGCGACCAGCACGGTCATCTGGCGCATCCTGCTGTTCTTCGTGGGCGCGGTGCTGATCATCGTGACGATCGTGCCCTGGGACGAACTGCCGGAGCCGACCGACGTCGCCAGCGCGCCCTTCACCTACGTGTTCACGCTCTTCGGGCTGCCCGGCGCCGCCACGGTCATGCAGCTGATCATCTTCACGGCCGTGATCTCTGTGCTGAACTCCGGGCTGTATTCCGCTTCGCGCATGTTCTCGGCGCTGGCGCAGGAGGGCTTCGCGCCGCGGTTCGTCGCGAAGCGGGCCCGGAACGGGGTCCCCGTGGCGGCGCTGCTGGCCTCGACGGTCGGCGGGGTCGTGGCCACGATCGTGAACTTCGCGGCCCCCGGGACGGGGACCTTCCAGTTCATCATGAACTCCGCGGGGCTGGTCGCGCTCTTCGTCTACGTCTTCATCGCGCTGACGCAGATGCGGCTGCGGCAGAAGATGACGGCGGAGGAGGTCGCGGGGCTCAAGCTGAGGATGTGGCTGCACCCCTGGCTGAACCTGCTCCTCATCGCGGCCATCGCGGCGATCCTGGTGATCATGCTGATGTCCGAGGACGGCCGGACGCAGGTGTGGACCAGTCTGATCGCCACCGTGGTGCTCGTGCTGTGCTGGCCGCTGGTGCGGCGGAACCTGGCCCGGCGGAGGGCCGCGGACCGCGAGGCCGCGGCGGCCCGCGGCCTCGGTGAGGAGGGCGCCTCGGCCGCAGGAGTCCGCACGGAGAGTACGGAGTAGAGCCAGCACTACCCCGGTCGATACGTGGATCTGATCCCCGCGCCCGGTGGCCGCGGGAGAGTGGAGGCATGAACTTCACGACTCCCGAAATCTACGGTCTCCTCGGTCTCATCGCCCTCGGCGTCGTCGGCGCGGCGCTTGTCGCGCTCTTCGTCGCGGCCCTGCTCTCGGTGGTGGTCTCCGAGCGGTACACCGGCGCGGGCAAGATCCTGTGGATCCTGGCCCTCTGCGCCTTCCCGTTCCTCGGCCCCGTGCTGTGGTTCCTGGTGGGCCGCACGCATCGGCTCGAGGTGGACCGGGGCGGCGACGCCGGGCACCGCGACGGGGGAGGGGCCGACGCCGTCGACCCCCGTCCCGCGTCGCCGGCACCGGGGGAGGCGGGCCGCCCGGGTGGCGAGCTGCCCGGCGTCCGTCCTGCGATCGCGGGCGCCTAAGGCGCTCGCCGGTGCCGGAGCCCGCGCTCAGACCCGGGGCCCGGGTCCGCGCTCAGCTCCGGGCCCCCGGGCCCGTCGTCAGGCCGACCCGCTCGGCGCTGGCCTCCCAGAACCGGTCCACCAGGACGTCGTCGAGCACCTGGGGGTTGAGCGAGCGGGCCGGGACGCGCTGGTCGTAGAAGACCCCCGAGTCCCAGTCCTCGCCCGGCGTGCCCTCGACGGCCCACGTCAGGTTGGAGCCGCCCTCCTCCGCGGTGATGGTCAGCAGCCGCTTCAGCGGGGTGTGGTACGCCCAGCGGAGCACGCTGTTGCTCGCCGAGGCGAAGTTGGTGGCGACGACGCCGGGGTGGAAGGCCATCGCGCCCAGGCCGCGCTCGTGGAACCGCTCGTGCAGCCCGCGGGTGAACAGGATGTTGGCCAGCTTGGCGTCGCCGTAGGCCTTGCGGGAGCTGTACCGCCGGGCGTTGTCCAGGTCCTCCATCCGCAGGCGGCCGAAGTAGCGGGCAGCGATGCTGGACGTGCTGACCACCGCCCCGCCCCCACCGGCCGTCAGGGGGTCCATCAGCAGGTGGGTCAGGAGGAACGGCGCCAGGTGGTTGACCTGGAGGGTGTACTCGTTGCCGTCCTCGGTCATCTCGCGGGCGCCGAAGATCCCGCCGGCGTTGTTGGCCAGGACGTCGAGGCCGCCGTCGAGCCGCTCCCGCAGCGCCGCCGCGAGCGTGCGGACCTCCTCCAGGCGCGCGAAGTCCGCGACGAAGTGCTCGGCGCCGACCTCCTCCGCCACGGCCCGGGTCTTCTCCGGGGAGCGGCCGACCAGCAGCAGCCGGTGGCCGTGGGCGGCCAGGGTCCGCGCGGCCGCGGCGCCGATGCCGTCGGATGCGCCGGTCAGCACGATGGTGCGTCGGTCCATGCTCGTGTTCTCCTCGTCTCGGTGGGAGGGCTCTCGGTCTCGGTGCCGCCCCTCTGTCCCATCATGTGAGAAATCCTGCGGGCGCGGAAGGGGCGGAATGCTTTCAATCGAGACCAATCTTCCGCATGACTAGGCGAGACACCGACCCGCGAGGGCCCTCGGGTCTCCACATCCTCGTGCCGCGGGGGGGTGTTGACGGGCCTTTTCCGCCTGTGACTAGGGTGAGGCGGAACACGACGAGTGTTCCGGTCCTGAAAGAACACGACCCCCAACCATCACGAGAAGGGCCCGCCGGCGAGACGGCTCGGCGGAGGGCCCGATCACGAGGAGTTGAGCATTGATGACTCGCCGGACCATGAGCAAGACCTGCAAGATCGCCTCGACCGCCGTGCTGACCGGCGCCCTGGCCTTGGGCGGGGCCGCGATGGCGACCCCCGCGATGGCCGCGCCCGCCGCGGCACCGGCCGCCTCGGCGTCGGGCGCGGCGAACGTGAACTTCGATCCCGTGGCCATCGGCAACGCGATCCGCGACGCCGTCAACGACCAGGACGACCGCGGCGGCGCCGTCCGCGCGGCCCTGGACGTCGCCTCGGCCCAGAGCGGCGTGAACGTGGCCGTGGCCAACAAGAACCAGGACATCAGCTCCAGCGGCGAGGTGTGGGCCGAGCACCTCGACATCAAGGGCGGCAGCTACGTCGTCTACTTCTACGACCGCGAGGGCAGCATCGAGAACAACGGCGACGGCGGCTGGATCAACTGGGGGTTCAAGGGGACCTTCGACCGGGACGGCCAGACGGTGACGTTCCACTAGAGCCGTCCGTGAACGACGGATCGCGGCCCGGGCCCCACGGCCCGGGCCGCTTCCGCGTCGGCGGGTCCCCCGGCCCGGGCCGCCTTCGTGTCCGCGGGCTCCCGCGTCCTCCACGGACCGTGCCGGGCGCCGTCGTCCGGGCTTCACATCCCTCCCGTGCCTTGCATCGGCTGGGCGGCGCCTGAAAGCCTGGGAGAATGCTGAATGACGATCCCGACGACCCCGTTCTGGTGCGGCCCTGGTGGTGGCTGGTCTGGCTGACGACCGCGACGCTCGCCTTCATCGGTCTCGCGGCCCTGTTCCGGTGGTGGGGGACGACGCTGTGGGCGCTGGCCGCACCCGTCGTCATCGTGCTCGTCGTCCTCGCCCTGGGGGCCCGGAGGACGGCGTCGCCCGACGGCGCGCACGGTCTCGTCACCCAGGCGGCCCGGACCGCGGGGCGCCTGGTGGTCCCCCAGCACGTCGACCGGGTGCCGGCGCTCGTGGAGGAGGCGGCCGGCGGAGTGCGCGCGCTGGAGCTCACCTCGAGCTCGGCCGCGACGGCGCGCCTCGAGACGGGCGTCAGCTGGAGGTCCTGGGGCGAGCGGATCACCCTCCGGTACCGGCCCGCTCCCGGCGGCGGTACCGAGATCGCGGCACGCTGCGACCCCGCCTTCTGGCTCACGGTCCACGACCACGGCCGGGGCGCGGCCGACCTCGAGCAGCTGCTGGACGGGATCGAGCGGGCGGCCGCGGCCGAGGACGCTCGCGCCTGATCGCGACGGGCCAGGAGACGGCCCAGCCTCCCGGCAGCGCCCGGTACCCGATCGCCGGGACGGTGGCCGATCCCACCCTCACCCAACCGGGCCCGCGGGCCCCGCGGTGCTAGGGTCGGGAGCCGCGGGCCACCGAGACCCGCCGACGCTCGACGCGCCGCCCATCGCACGTGCACGGAGGCACCGGATGACCGCGGAACCGACCACCACCCCCACCCCCCTCGGCGAGACCAGCCGACGCCTCGCGGAGGAGGCACGCCCGCTCGCGGCGGAGCTCCGCGAGCTGCGGCGGGACCTCCACCGCAACCCCGAGCTCGGCAACCACCTGCCCCGCACGCAGGCCGCGGTGCTCGCGGCGCTGGAGGGCCTGCCGCTGCGGATCGTGCGCGGCGAGGCGCTCTCCTCCGTCGTCGCGGTCCTGGAGGGCGGCCGCCCCGGGCCCGCCGTGCTGCTGCGCGGGGACATGGACGCCCTGCCGATCGAGGAGGACAGCGGCGAGGAGTTCGCCTCCGTCAACGGGGCGATGCACGCCTGCGGGCACGACCTGCACACCGCGGGCCTAGTCGGCGCGGCCAAGCTGCTCTGCGCGCACCGGGAGGAGCTGCCCGGCAGCGTCGTGTTCATGTTCCAGCCCGGCGAGGAGGGGCCCGGCGGCGCCCTGCCCATGATCGAGGAGGGGCTGCTCGAGGTCGCCGGCGAGCGGCCTATCGCGGCCTACGGGATCCACGTGATGCCGTGGGGGAGCGGCACGACGATCCACCGGGCCGGCCCCACGATGGCCGGCTCCTACGTCCTGAACGTGACCATGCGGGGTCGGGGAGGCCACGGCTCGACGCCGTCCGCCTCCGTGGACCCGGTTCCGCCGCTGGTCGAGTACGTCGGCGCGCTGCAGGCAGCGATCACGCGCGAGTTCAACGTCTTCGACCCGGTCGTCGCGACCGTCACCCAGCTGCAGGCGGGAGGGGACGCGCCCAACGTCATCGGCGACACCGCGAGCTGCGGGGCCACCGTGCGGGCCATGACCCGGGAGACGGGCGAGCGGTTCGGCGCGGTCGCCGAGCGCCTGGCCGCCGGGATCGCGGCCGCCCACGGCTGCGAGGCCGAGGTCGGCTACACGGTGGTCTACCCGCCCACGGTCTCGGACCCGGCCGAGACCGCTTTCGCCGCCTCCACGCTGCGCGGGCTGCTGGGCGAGGAGAAGGTCGTCGAGGCGCCGCACGCGGTCATGGGCTCGGAGGACTTCTCCTACGTGCTCGAGCGGGTCCCGGGCGCCTTCCTCTTCATGGGCGCCGCGCCGCAGGGCGTGGAGCCGAGCGAGGCGGCGGTCAACCACTCGGCCGAGGCGCGCTTCGACGATGCCGTCCTGCCCACGCAGGCTGCGGCCCTGGCGGCGCTCGCCGTCGAGCGGCTGGAGCGCGCGGCGCGGGAGTGACACCGGGACGCCGTCCGGCCCGCGGCCTCAGTGCCCGCC
>NZ_JANAFB010000068.1 GCF_024199905.1 Rothia santali | reverse complement strand
AGCAATCCCCGCCGCAGCGGGAAGGCCGGATCGGGGGAGCGCGACGTCGTGCTGACCTTCGCCGACACGACCTTCCGGCCCGGCGCGATGGTCTATGCGGACGACGACGGGATCCTCGTCGAGCGGTAGCCGAGGGCTCGGAAACGATACCGATGGCGATGGTGCCGGCCCCAGTCCCCGGTTGTCGAGCAAGAAGCATCAGGGCTGAATCCGATGTTGAATGAGGAGTTGCCTCGACGGCTAAACACATCGTGCTTCTTCGCGCACCGATGACCCAGCTTCGCGCGGACTTTCGTCATTCCCACACCGACGCACACCGGCAACCGGCACTCCGACTACATCGGACGGCGACTCTCCAAGCTGCGAGGGTCGGTGTACACCTCCCACCAGCTGCGTCATTGGTTCGCCACTCCCGCCTACGCCAGGCTGCGCGACCTGCGAGCAGTCAATAGTTGCTCGACCACGCGGACATCTCCACGACGCAGGCCTACGCCGCCGTCAACGACGTCGCTGCCCCGGCAGGAGTTGGGCCCTGCCGCATCAGCGCCTGTTGAGATCCCGACAGGGAACGCAGAAAATCCCGCCCCAGCCACGGCCGGAACGGGATCCTCATCGGTGCGCCCCGTGGGGCTCGAACCCACGACCCACGGATTAAAAGCCCTGCCCCATGGTCACTGCCGGCACGACACCTCAAAGTCGATTCTTAACGTATCGACCCTGCGCCGGCGCTTCCACTCTGTCACCGAATGTGACGCGCGAGTCGCTCATCACCGTACCCCCCTTGTCAGAAGCTCTCTGCAGCCTCTAGACGCCTGACCCCGCAGGGGAGCGGTCTACCTCGATGAGCTATCACCTCGCGCCACCCCGCCCTGCCCAATCCACTCGGAAATGGAGCACACCATGCGCACCAGCCACAGCCGACCCGTCGTCGATATCCAGCCCGGACACGAAAACGACCCGCGCGCCCGCACCAACCTCAACCTCGCTTACATCGCCCTCGCCTGGATCGGCTCGGGGATGATGGTCATCGGCAACGACCCCGTCCGCGAGCTCTTCACTGGACTCTTCTAGATATGAGTACCGCGATCACTTTTCTGTTCGACCTCGTTCTCGCTGTGCTCGGGATCATCACCATAGTGAGTTTCCTGCCCGCCCTGTTCGTCGGCATACGCCGAGGGGACCAGCTGGTTACAGCGCGGCGAAAAGGACTAATCGAGAGCATGTCGTTTCGACGAAACCTCACCGCGATCATCATGATCTCGATCAGCCCACTTGTCTACCTCCTGGTATTTCCGCTCCTCATTGGGGCGCTGAAACAACTTGCAGAATCCGCCATGTAGCCATCCATAGTCTAAGACCTGGAGAAATCACATGAACCCCACAATCATGAACGTACTTTTCTTCCTACTAATCTTCGTCGGCGCCTTCCTCGCTATCGGCCCCATCTGGTTCCCGCGCAGACCTGCCGATGACGGCAACGAGGAAGAACCTCCCCGTGACTCGCCCGACAACAGCAGGGGCCCGCACTGTACCACCCACGCCCGCAAGTCATGGGCATCATCGGGCTCACTATACCTGCTGGAGCCCTAATGTATTTCGGTCTTATCCAGTCAATCCAAGGAAAAAACTATGTTCATTTTCCCTTATGGTCTACTGATATTGGTTCCAACTCTTATCGGCATAGCAAGCTATCTCTGTATCCGCATCGGATACAACAATAAGAACTACCCCCTCGCGCATCGCTACGAGGGCGGGCATATTCTATTGCCTACCGGATGGGTCCTCTTCCTAGTCTCTATGGGATGCCTCATCGCATTTCTGTGGTATGGATATTCCAACGATATACCGCAGATTCCGTCGCTCTTCCTCTAACCCCCGCCTAAAATGAAAGGGAGGATATAATTTCCGCAGAAGGACTCTGTGTTGGCAGGAGTCCTCTCGCGCGGACTGAGCTGAAGGAAATTACGCCTTGTCGGCGATGTGCTCACGAACCGCCTCCCTTGCCGCCGCAGCCCCTCTCCTGGCTGTTCGCACCGAGCGAGCTCCCACAACGCCATCGCGCAGCCCGCCAGAACCCCGATGTCGAACAACAGCACCCCAAGAATCCTGGCCCAATCGGACACCAGCCCACGGCGTTCAGTCCAGCCTGAACCAGGGAAACGCTCACTGCTCCCGCCAGCACGGCACCAGCGCTCAAGAACGTCACGACGAACCGGCGGTCCTTCGTCCCCCAGTGCGAGCACTCGACGACCGGCTGGACGCAGCCCGATCATCACAGCCCCGATAACAAGGACGCTTCCAAACAGCAGCGCGATAACAGCGAAGTCCATAGTGAGTACCCCTTTCAAGATCCGACTCACCAGCTCTTCGCCTGGAACGGGAAATCCGTCAGTCAGTCCCGAAATCCTCTAGCATGAAATAAATACCATGCAATCAACTGGAGGTAACTCATGGCCCAGAAAGTCAAGATCATCCTCGAAGATGACCTCGACGGTGGCACCGCAGGCGAAACCGTACGCTTCGCACTCGACGGCGGCCAGTTCGAGATCGATCTTTCCACCGAGAACGCGAAACAGCTGCGCGAGGCCATCCGCCCGTACACTTCAGCTGCGCAGAAGGTCACCACCCAGAACCGGCGCGGCGCCGGTCGAACCGCGGGAGGGGGCCAGCAGCGCAACAAGGAAACCGCTCAGATCCGTGCTTGGGCCAAGGAGAACGGCTACGAGATTTCCGATCGAGGGCGGATCTACAAGTCGATCCAGGATGCCTACCACGCTGCGCAGAAGGCCAGCTAGAACCTAAGGAGATGAGATGAGTTCATTCAGCAAAGGCCAGAAAGTTATGCCTACACGCGAGCTTGGTGGATTCTTCCGTGATCCCGTGCCTAAGGGAGCGACTGGTGTCGTTGTGGAGTCGCCGTTCTTGAGTCAAGCACAAGTGCACTTCCAGTGGTCGGGGGTATTTTTCGGTGGAGAGGCCACGGTCACCGTAGATGATGACGAGATCGCCCCATGTTGAAAACTCAAGAGCGGAGTTAGAGCCCATCCAGGGCGCGTAGTCGGTTAGCAAGGACCCAGATCGCCGGCGGGCTGCCAGCTACAACAGCGCACCCGATCTGGGTCTTTTGCTTCCCAGTCGGCAGAAGCGCGCGTCAGGACTGCCGAGAAGGTTCAGAGGTGCGCAATCAGAAGCTCACCCCAGTGCGTCGCTCCCCGGGCGAGAGCATCTCCCGGCGCATCGACCACCCCGGCAGCACCGCCAGCCTGACGGCGTGCCAGCCGACCTTGCGGTTGATGCCGGCCACGACGTCGACCAGGTGCTCCCCGCGCGGGCCGTCCTCGAAGACCTCGAAGGCATCCTGAGCGCCGGCGGCCGCGAGATCGGTCAGCATCACTCCGGCGCGGACGAACCGTGCACCGAGCTCGAAGTCGGTCCGCTCCAGTAGCGCGGTCGCCGCGCGGGTGAGTCGGATCGGGTCATCGGTGGGTTGGGGGAGTCGCACCGTCACCGACGGGTAGAAGCTGCCATCGGAGCTGTTGGCGTGCGCGCTGGTGCCGGCGAAGGCCGTGAGCACCCGCGCGGTCTTGTCGTGCTTCTCCAGGCGGACTGCTGCCTGCTGCGCGTAGAGGCTGAGCACCTGGTGCATCGTGCGTTCATCGGTCACCGGGGCCGAGAAGGACCGGGAGAAGATCAGTTGGTCCTTCAGTAACCGCGCGTCCTCGAGGACGATGGCCGGGGTGCCTTGGGGCTCGAGCACGATCTGCATCATCACGACGTTGAACTCCGCGCGGATCCGCACCGGGTCCGCGGCCGCCAGATCCGCGATGGTGTGGATGTTCTGGCCGGCCAGGTGCTTGCCCATCCGGTGCGCGATGCCCCAGATCTCGGTGGCCGGTAAGTCGGATGTCAGTTGCTCGCGCGCGGGCTCCGGGATCCGCTCCCACACGCAGATCCCGTCGAAGGCGTCGAGCTTCTTCGCGCACCGGTTCGCCAGCTTCGCGCGGAGTTTCGTCGTGGCGACACCGACGCAGACCGGCAGGCCGATCTAGGCGGGCGATGTCGTCCTTGATCTGCTGCGCGAGCTCGCGCGGCCGGCGGGTCCGCACGGTCAGGAAGGCCTCGTCGATGGAGTAGATTCTCACACCCCCCCGGCGTGCTGTCGACCGTCCATTGGGGGGGGCACCCTCGCGGATCATTTCTCTGCTGCGCAGCTGGGTAAGCCTTGGCGGTGAACCAGTCAAGCGCTATGGTGCAGCCTTCTAGGGACTTGACGCTGATTTTTGACATGAGACCAACCTGGCGTCACCCCGTGAGGGGTGAGGATGGGGTATGAATAGAGTCATGGCATCCACACTCTGTCCTTACTGCTCGAAATTCAGTCATATGACCCCAAAATGGGGCCTCATATTCGATAGCGATTCACGTTTGCGTTTTGCGGCAACGTGCGACAATTGTGGCAGGATACTCGTCGCTGAAGGTCGCGGCCGGTCACTTTCTGGTCGAAATGCTGCGACCACTGACATGCATCACGTCACTGCCGGTATCGCGAAGATCTCCGATTCTCTGTCCTGGCTTCCTCTTGCGACGGAAGCTCCGGTCATTGAGGATGTCCCGAGTTCAATCGCGCGCGCTGCCAGTGAAGCCTACAAGGGTAGTAGCATTGGGAATTACATGTCGGCCATCCTGATGGCAAGAACCGTCATAGAGGCGACAGCAAAGAATAAAGGCATCAAATCGGGAACCCTATCAGCCAAAATCGACAAAATGCGTGAAGAGCAGCTAATTCGCCCAGCGATTGCCGAACAGGCCCACGAAGTGAGATATTTCGGAAATGACATGGCTCATGGGGACATCGATGAAATTCCCGAAAGAGTTGATGCAGAAGAAGTCTTGGCTCTGATGAGTGAAGTGCTCAGTGAGGTTTTCCAAGGGCCGGCTCGTCTGCAGCGACTGCGTGATCGGCGTAAGAGTGGGGACAAACCTATCGACTCATGACCTCATATAGTCGTGGTCGGGCGGTCCCTGTCCCTGACCTCCCTTGGCTGATGCCCTTCTCATATCCTTACGAGGGTATCGACTTAGGATCCTGAGATGACAGGACTGGATCGGGTGGGCTGCTCGACTGCCCGGCTCGCCAGAGCAGCCCACCGGGTCAGCGTCCGGCGTAGGGGTCTTTGATGCCGATGTACTGCACGGTGGTGTACTCCGCCAGGCCCTCGGCGCCGCCCTCGCGGCCCAGGCCCGACTGCTTGACGCCGCCGAACGGCGCCGCCGCATTCGAGATCACCCCGGCGTTGAAGCCCATCAGGCCGTACTCCAGGTGATCCGAGAGGCGGAACATCCGGGAGGGGTCCTGGGTGTAGGCGTAGGAGGCCAGGCCGTACTCGGTCGCGTTGGCCAGCTCGAAGGCCTCCTCCTCGGTGGAGAAGGTCACGATCGGGGCGACCGGCCCGAAGATCTCCTCGGTGACCACCCGGGCGTCGGCCGGGACGTCGACCAGCACGGTGGGCCGGTAGAAGTACCCCGCGCCCTCCACCGCCTCGGCCCCGGTCAGCGCCCGCGCCCCGCGGGACACGGCGTCCTCGACCAGCTCGGCCACGGTCTTGCGCGCCTTGGCCTCGATCAGCGGGCCGCAGGTGGTGCCCTCCTCGAGGCCGTTGCCGGTGCTCAGCTCCTCCATCTTGGCGGCGAACTTGCTCGCGAACTCCTCCGCCACCGACTCGTGGACCAGGAAGCGGTTGGCCGCGGTGCAGGCCTCGCCCATGTTGCGCATCTTCGCGCCCATGGCCCCGGCCACGGCGTCGTCGAGGTCGGCGTCCTCGAAGACCAGGAACGGGGCGTTGCCGCCGAGCTCCATCGAGGTGCGCAGGACGTTGTCCGCGGCCTGCTTCATCAGCTGCCTGCCCACCGGGGTCGAGCCGGTGAAGGAGACCTTGCGCAGGCGCGCGTCGGCCAGGATCGGCTCCGAGACGTCGCCTGCGGAGGCCGAGGAGACGACGTTGAGCACGCCCGCGGGCAGGCCGGCGTCGATCAGGGTCTGGGCGAGGTACTGGCTGGTCAGCGGGGTCAGCCGGGCCGGCTTGAGCACCATGGTGCAGCCGGCGGCCACCGCGGGGGCGACCTTGCGGGTGCCCATGGCCAGCGGGAAGTTCCAGGGGGTGATCAGCAGGCACGGGCCCACCGGCTTGCGCACCGTGAGCATCCGCAGGTTGCCCTCCGGGGTGGGGGCCGAGCGGCCGTAGTCGCGCACGGCCTCCTCGGAGAACCAGCGCAGGAACTCCGAGCCGTAGGTGACCTCGCCGCGGGACTCGGCCAGCGGCTTGCCCATCTCCAGGGTCATCAGGGTCGCGAACTCCTCGGCGCGCTCCTGGATCAGGTCGAAGGCGCGGCGCAGGATGTTCGAGCGCTCCCGGGCGCTGGTCCCGGCCCAGTCCTTCTGCACCGCGCACGCGGCGTCCAGGGCCGCGGCGGCGTCCTCGCGGGTGGCCGAGGCCAGGGTCGCGATGACCTCGCCGGTGGCGGGGTTCTCGACGTCGAAGGTCCCGCCGTCCGAGGCGTCCCTCCATTCACCGGCGATGAGCAGTCCCGTGGGGACCTTGGCCAGCAGCTGATCGACGTTGATCGCCATA
>NZ_JANAFB010000067.1 GCF_024199905.1 Rothia santali | reverse complement strand
GCCCCGCCGCGGTCAGTCGCCCGTGGGCGCCGTGACCCGCGGGCGCAGGTCCTCGTGCGGGGGCTCCCAGGCGGCGGGGTCGGCCGGCGCCTGCTCGCCAGAGCGGATGTCCTTGACCTCGTGCGTCGGGGCGCCGGACTCGTCCTCGCCGAGGAACCACACGAAGGGGATGCCGCGGCGGTCCGCGTACTTGATCTGCTTGCCGAACTTGGCGGCCGTGGCCGAGACCTCGCAGGCGATCCCGCGGGAGCGCAGCGCGTCGGCGACGTCCTGCGCCGCGGACCACCCGGCGTCGTCGGTCAGCGCGACGAGCACCGCCGAGGGCACCTTCCGGGACGGCACGGCCAGGCCCTGCGAGAGCATCCGGGCGACCAGGCGGGTCACGCCGATCGAGAGTCCGACGCCGGGGTAAGTCCGCTTCTGCGTCGCGGCCAGCGCGTCATAGCGCCCGCCCGAGCAGATCGAGCCGAGCTGCTCGTGGCCCACCAGGAAGGTCTCGTAGACGGTCCCGGTGTAGTAGTCCAGGCCGCGGGCGATCGAGAGGTCGGCGACGACGCGGCCCGGGGCCCGCTTGGAGGCCTCCCCGATGACCTCGGCGAGCTCGGCCAGGCCCTCCTCGAGCAGCTCGTGACGCACGCCCAGCGCGCGGACCCGCTCGACGAAGGAGGTGTCCTCGGCCCGGATCGCGGCGAGGCCCAGCGCGGCCTCGGCCTGCTCGTCCGTGGCGCCGAGCTCCTCGCGCAGCAGCTGGGCGACGGCGGCGGGGCCGATCTTCTCCAGCTTGTCGATGGAGCGCAGGACCCCGGCGGTGTCCTCGAGCCCGATCCCCAGGTAGAAGCCCTCGGAGAGCTTGCGGTTGTTGACGCGCATGACGAAGTCCGGGATGGGCAGCTGGGACAGGGCGTCCACGATCACCAGGGCCAGCGCGACGTCGTACCGGAAGGGCAGCGCGTCCTCCCCCACGACGTCGATGTCGGCCTGGGTGAACTCGCGGGCGCGCCCCTCCTGGGGACGCTCGCCGCGCCAGGACTTCTGGATCTGGTAGCGCATGAACGGGAAGCTCAGGTGCCCGGCGTTCTCCACCACGTAGCGGGCGAAGGGGACGGTGAGGTCGAAGTGGAGGGCCAGCTTCTCGGCCGAGCGGGCGCCGTCGTCCTCCTGCAGGCGGGAGACGGCGTAGACCTCCTTGTCGATCTCGCCCTTGCGGAGCAGCTGCTCCACGGTCTCCAGGGAGCGGGTCTCGATCGAGGAGAAGCCGTGCAGCTCGAAGGTGCGGCGCAGGACGTCCAGCACATGGTTCTCCACGACCCTCTCCTCGGGCAGCAGTTCGGGAAAACCTGACAGGGAAGCCTTGCGGGCCATGAACCTCTCCTCGGGTGGGCTGGGCACGATCCCCTTAACAGTAAACGGTGCCGCGACGGCGGTCGAAACGGCCGTGCCCGGGCCGCGGGCCGCGGCCGGACGGCCCGCGGCGGCCGCGCACCCGCTCCTTCCCCGTGCCGCGCGTCCGCACCGGCCCGCGCAACGCTTAGCATCGGTGACGCAGCTCCCATATGCTAGAGGGACGGTCAGGCCACGCCGCGCCCCCACGCGCCGCGGCCCGCCGGTGCACACGCGGCCCCTCGCGGGCCCCTCCCGATGCGAAAGAGTTTCAGCGGTGACCCCTCAGCAATCCGACGACAAGCCCACCCCCGCCGCCCTGCCCGAGCAGGCGGCCGTCCCCAAGCCCGCTCCCCCCGCCGGCTCCTCCCGGTCCACCGAGGGGGCCAAGTCCTTCGGCAGGGTGGCCGAGGACGGCACCGTCTCGGTGCTGCTGCGCGGCGAGGAGATCGCCGTGGGCGCCTACCCCGAGGCGACGGCCGACGAGGCCCTGACCTACTTCGCCCGCAAGTACGAGGAGGCGGAGGCCCAGCTGACGCTCCTCGAGTCCCGCCTGGAGCATAAGGCCGCCGCGCACGACGCCGCGTCCTCGGCCGCCAAGCTGCGCGAGCTGCTGTCCGCCCGCGGCATGGTGGGCGACATCGCGCGCCTCGAGGAGCGCCTGGCCGCGCTGGAGGCCAGCATCTCCCAGCGGGCCGAGGCCGAGCGCACCGAGGCCGCGGAGGCCAAGGAGCGCCACCTCGCCGAGCGCGAGGCGATCGTCCGCGCCGCCGAGGAGGTGGCCGCGCAGGACCCGCAGCAGACGCACTGGAAGAACTCGAGCGCGCGCATGAGCGACCTGTTCGACTCCTGGAAGGCGGCCCAGCGCGCGGCGCGCCTGCCCAAGTCGACCGAGGACGAGCTGTGGAAGCGGTTCCGCTCGGCCCGCACCGCCTTCGACAAGCACCGCCGTGCCTACTTCTCGCAGCTGGACCAGAGCAACGCCCAGGCCAAGCGGGCCAAGGAGGGCCTGATCGCCGAGGCGGAGGCGCTGTCCGGCTCGACCGACTGGGGAGCGACCGCGGCCAAGTACCGCGAGCTCATGGATCGCTGGAAGCGGGCGCCGCGCGCCTCCCGCCGGGAGGACGACGCGCTGTGGGCGAGGTTCCGCGCGGCGCAGGACGTCTTCCCCCACGCCCGCGCCGCGGCGCACGACGAGACGGAGCGCGAGTTCGAGGCCAACCTGGCGGTCAAGGAGGACCTGCTCCGCCAGGCCCGCGCGATCCTGCCCGTGACCGACGTCGAGGCCGCGAGGGCCGCCCTGAACCCGATCCTCGATCAGTGGGACGCCGCGGGGATGGTCCCCCGCCGCGAGATGCGCCGCGTCGAGGGCGAGCTGCAGAAGGTGCAGAACGCGATCGAGGACGCCCAGCAGGCCCGCTGGGAGCGCTCCAACCCGGAGACACAGGCGCGCGCGGAGTCGATGCTGACGCAGCTGGAGTCCACGATCTCCGGCCTGCAGGACGACCTCGACGCCGCCCACCGCTCGGGCGACGCGCGCAAGGCCGCCAAGGCCCAGGAGGCGCTGGACGCCCGCCGCGAGTGGCTGGAGCAGCTGCGCGCCTCGGCCGAGGACATCCCGGCCGACGACGCGCGCTCCTGACAACGCGCAGGCCGCCGCACCCGAGCCGGGGCGGCGGCCTGCCCGTGGGAGGACGCGGACCCGGCCTCGGGACGGGCGCGGCCTGCGCGCGGTCAGAGGAGGCGCCGGACGCCGCCTCGGAACGGCGCCCGGGCGCCCCGTCGTCCACAGTTCCACCGCGCCCTCGGGGCGCGCCCCGCCGGTGTCTGATGGAGGCATGGACTCCGCCCATCTCGCCCGGTACCGCGCGGCCCGTCTGGGCCTGCTCACCGAGCTCAGCGCCCTCAGCCCGCCGCCGCAGCTGCTGCGCGGCGGTCTGGAGCTGACCGAGGCCGAGGCGCAGGCCCTCGCGGCGCGGCGCGCCCTGCACCCCCTGCTGCACGGGATCTACTCGATCGGCGCTCCCACGCCGTCGCTGCGCGGGTGGGCCGCCGGCCTCCTGCTGCGCCCGGCCTCGCGGGACGCGCTGATGCTCCACCGCATGACCGCGGCCTGGCTCTACGGGTGCGCGCCCCCGCCGCGGCTGGTGGAGTGCTCCGCCCGGAGGACGACCACCCACAAGTTCCACCGCTGGGAGGAGTCCTTCGTCCTGCGCCGGTTCACGGGCTACTCGCCCTTCGAGGACCTGCGCTGCGGACCGGTGCGCGCGACGACGCCGCTGCGCACCTGCGCCGACCTCGCCCTGCACTGCACGGGCCCCCGCGCCGACCTCGCGATCGCCACGATGCTGCGCGCGCCGGGACTGGGCTGCGCGCCGCCGGTCGTGGAGGCTGCCCTGGCAGCCCTGCCGCGGGCGCCGCACCGGGCGGACGCCCTCGCGCGGGTCCGGCGGCTCGCACCGGGGCCGTGAGCGCGCGGGCCCGGCCGGCGCCGGGCCCCTTGCCCGGGCGCCGGCCTCAGTTGGTCGGGCGGGAGCCGGTGATCCGGTAGACGTCGTAGACGCCGTCGATATTCCGCACGGTGCTGAGGACGTGGTCGAGGTACCGCGGGTCTCCCATCTCGAAGGAGAACCGGGAGATCGCCAGGCGGGAGACGTTGGTGTGCACGTTGGCCGAGAGGATGTTCACGTGGCTCTCCGAGAGCACGCGGGTGACGTCCGAGAGCAGCGAGCGGCGGTCCAGCGCCTCGACCTGGATCTCCACGAGGAAGACGGAGGACTTGGTGGGGGCCCACTGGACCGCGATCAGGCGGGGGTCCCCCTGGGCCTGGCGCATGTTGGGACAGTCGCTCCGGTGCACGGAGATGCCGTTGCCGCGGGTCACGATGCCCATGATCTCGTCCGGCGGCACCGGGGTGCAGCAGCGCGCGAGCTTGGTGTAGACGCCGTCGGCGCCCTCGACGATCACGCCCGAGTCCCCGAACTGGGGCCGGGACTTGGTGGTGATCGAGGTCTCCTCCTCGAGGTCCTCCTCGGTCCCGGTCTGGCCGCCGAGGAGGTCCACGAGGCGGTCGATGACCTCCTGCGCCTTGACCTGCCCCTCGCCCACGGCCTCGTAGAGGGCCGCGACGTCGGTCTTGTGGTACTCCTCCGCCACCGAGACCAGCAGCTTGCTCGTCAGCAGCTTCTGCAGCGGCAGGCTGTGCCGGCGCATCGAGCGGGTCAGGTTCTCCTTGCCCTTCTCGATCGCCCCCTCGCGGCGCTCCTTGGTCAGGTAGTGCCGGATCTTGGTCCGGGCGCGGGGGCTGGCGACGAACTTCAGCCAGTCCTCGCTCGGGCCGGCGTCGTCGGCCTTGGTCGTGAGGATCTCGATGCGGTCCCCGTGCTGCAGCTTCGAGGACAGCGGCACCAGCTTGCCGTTGACCCGCGCGCCGATGGTGTGGTCGCCCACCTGGGTGTGGATCGAGTACGCGAAGTCCACCGGGGTGGAGCCCGCCGGCAGGGAGAGCACGTCCCCGGCCGGGGTGAAGACGAAGACCTCCTGGGCGTTGACCTCGTAGCGCAGCGAGTCCAGGAACTCCGAGGAGTCCTTCGTCTCGCTCTGCCAGGACATCAGCGACTGCAGCCACTTCATGCCCTCGGCCGAGTCCTCGCTGCCCGCGCGGCCGCCCGAGGACTCGCCCCGCGCCGCGGCCTTGTACATCCAGTGCGCGGCGATGCCGTACTCCGCCTTCTGGTGCATCTCGTGCGTGCGGATCTGGACCTCGACGGCGCGGCCGTTGGGGCCGATCACCGCCGTGTGCAGCGACTGGTAGGTGTTGAACTTCGGGACCGCGATGTAGTCCTTGAAGCGACCCGGCAGGGGCTTCCAGACCTCGTGGATGACGCCCAGGGCCGCGTAGCAGTCGCGGACGGAGTCGACCAGGACGCGGATCGCGAGGAGATCGTAGATCTCGTCGAACTCCTTGTCCCGCAGGATCATCTTTTGATAGATCGAGTAGTAGTGCTTCGGCCGCCCGGTGACCTCGCAGGCGATCTTCGACGCCGCGAGCTCGTCGATGACCTCGGAGCGGATCTGCCGCAGCTGCCGCTCCCGCTCGGGGGTCCGGTCCCCCACCATGCGCACGATCTCGTCGTAGATGCGCGGCTCCAGGGCCGCGAAGGACAGGTCCTCGAGCTCCCACTTGATGGTGTTGATGCCGAGGCGGTGCGCCAGCGGCGCGAAGATCTCGAGGGTCTCCTTCGCCTTGCGCGAGCTCGACTCGCGGGAGACGAAGCGCCAGGTCCGCGCGTTGTGCAGCCGGTCGGCGAGCTTGATGACCAGCACGCGGATGTCCTTGGCCATCGCGATGACCATCTTGCGCACGGTCTCCGCCTGGGCGTGCTCGCCGTAGGTGACCTTGTCCAGCTTGGTCACGCCGTCGACCAGCTCCGCGACCTCGGCGCCGAAGTCGGCGGTCAGCTGCTCGAGCGTGTACTCCGTGTCCTCGACCGTGTCGTGCAGCAGGCCCGCGATCAGCGTCGCCCCCGAGGCGCCCAGCTCCGCGAGGATGGTGGTCACCGCGACCGGGTGCGTGATGTAGGGGTCGCCGCTCTTGCGCTTCTGCCCGGTGTGGCAGCGGTCGGCGATCGCGAAGGCGCGCTCGATGGTCGAGATGTCCTCGCCCGGGTTGTTGGCCTTGACGGTCCGCAGCAGCGGCACCAGCACCGGGGAGACCGGGCGCGCCGGGTCGGAGCCCATGACGCCGGGATCGCCGAGCTGGGCGCGGGGGAAGGATCTGCGCTCGGGGGTCCTGGTCGAGGCGGACATGACCCGGTGGGTCCCGTGCCCGCGATCTCCGCCTGGCGAATTCATGGCCGGACCTCCCTCAGCGTGTGTAATGGACCCAGTCTAGTCACATCCGCGCGGGCCTCCCGACCGCGCTTCGCTCTCAGACGACGGCGCCGCTGTCGGGCCGGTCGCGGCCGCTCGGGTCCATGCGCGGGACGGGCTGCACCTCGGCGTCGTCCTCCTCCCGCCGCCGGGAGCGCGCCGGCGGGTCCTGCCCGGCGTCGTCGTCGGCCGGTGCCGGCGGGACGTCGCCGCGTTCGAGGCGCTCGGCCTGCTCGCGGATGGCGGGCTCGCGCTGGCGCAGCACCGCGTAGATCGGCGCGGAGACGAACAGCGTGCCGAGGGTGCCCATGATGATGCCGATGAACAGGGCCAGCGAGAGGTCCTGCAGCGTGCCCGCGCCCAGGAGCATCGCGCCGACGAACAGGATGGCGCCCACCGGCAGGATGCCGACCACCGAGGTGTTGATCGAGCGGACCAGGGTCTGGTTGACGGCGAGGTTGACCTCCTGGGCGAAGGTGCGCCGGTCGTTGTGCGCGAGGTCCTGGGTGTTCTCCCGGATCTTGTCGAAGACGACGACCGAGTCGTAGAGGGAGTAGGAGAGGATCGTCAGGAAGCCGATGATGGCCGAGGGGGTGACCTCGAAGCGGGAGAGGGCGTAGATGCCCACAGTCGTGATCACCGTGAACAGCAGCCCGGCGATCGCCGAGAGGGACATCTTGACGGTGCGGAAGTACAGCGCCATGCCCACCGTCGCCAGGGCCACGAAGACGACGAGGCCCCACAGCGCCTGGCGCGTCACGCCCTGGCCCCACGTGGGCCCGACGAAGGTCGAGGTCACGTCGTCCGGCCCGACGTCGTAGGCCTGCTGCAGCGCGTCGCGCAGCGCCAGCGTCTCGTCGTCGTCCAGCTGCTCGGTCTGCACACGCACGGTGTTCGCCGCGATGTTGGTGACCACCGTCTGCTCCGCGTCGGTGTTCTGCGCGACGGCGTCCTCGCCGGTCTGGATGTCCGTGCTGGCCGTGTTGGAGACCGTGAACTCCGAGCCGCCGCGGAAGTCGATGCCGAGCTTGAGCCCGCCGACCAGCAGCGGGGCGATGAGCGAGAGCACCACCAGCAGGGCGGAGATGGAGAGCCACAGGCGCCTGCGCGGGATGAACGGGACGGAGGTGCGGCCCGTGTAGAGGTTGCTGCCGAGCTGGGCGAATCTAAACATTGCGGGCTCCTTCGCTGCTCTGGCTCGATGATCCGCCGGTGGACGGGTCCTGGGCGGGACGCGGTGCGGGGCCGTCGTCGGCGGCGTCCACCGCGGTGCTCCCGGCGGCCCGGTCCCCCGCGTCGCCCGGGTCCCCGCCGGCTCGCGCCAGG
>NZ_JANAFB010000066.1 GCF_024199905.1 Rothia santali | reverse complement strand
ATCGTCGGTGCCCCTGCGACGGGGCGTTCCACTCCTCACCGTAGGAAGGCGAGCCCCGCCGGGCCAGGGATTCAGCCAGCGGCGTGAGCCGGTTGCCCCGCCCCGGCCCCGGGCCTTGAATGGCGGGGGGAGCAGGACCAAGCGGCCGGGGGGGGGCCGGGGGGAGGGCCGGCGCCCGCCTCGGGAGCCGGGGGACGTCCCGGCGGTTGTTCGGCAGCATGGTCAGCACGAAGGAGGGCCCGCCGATGATCAGCAGGTCCGCGGTGGAGTACTGCCGCGGCAGGAACGGGAACGTCCACGCCAGCAGCCCCAGCGTCACGCCCATCAGGACCGCGAAGCTGGTCTTGGTCAGGAAGAGGTGGGTCACCCGCTCGATGTTGGCGATGATCTTGCGTCCCTCGGCCATGACCGAGGGCAGCCGCGAGAACCTCCCGTCCAACAGCACCAGGCGGGAGACGGCCTTGGTCGCGGGGGCGGCGTTGCCCATCGCGATGCCGAGGTCGGCGTGCTTGAGGGCCAGCGCGTCGTTGATGCCGTCACCGGTCATCGCGACGACGCGGCCGGCCTCGCGCAGGCCCAGCACCATGTTCTTCTTCTGGTGCGGGGAGACCCGCCCGAAGACGTGGTGCTCCAGCGCGACCCGCACCAGCTCTGGCCCCTCCTCCGGCAGGGCCGAGGCGTCCACGGCCCCGCCCTCCGCGTCCATGCCGGCCCGGCGCGCGGCGGCGGTGACGGTGGCGGGGTTGTCCCCGGAGAAGACCTTGAGGTCGATGCCCTGCGCCGTGAAGAACGCGAGCGTCTCCTCGGCGTCGGCGCGGACCTGCTCGCGGAAGACGACGAGCAGCCGCGGCTCGTGCTCGGCGGGCAGGCGCTGGGCGGGGCGGCCGTCCTCGCCCAGCACCAGGTGCCGGGCGTGCGCCAGGACCATGACGCGCTGCCCCTGCGCGGCGATCTCGGTGGCCCGGCACAGGTCCGGGCCGCCGGCCGGCAGCAGCACCTCGGGCGCGCCGAGCAGCCACGCCCCGCTGGTGCCGAACTCGACGCCGGAGAATCGGTTGGCGGAGGAGAAGGCCAGGATGCGGGCGGGCTCCTCGGCCGGCGGCTCGGGGAATCCCTCGGCGAGGGCGGCGGCCGTCGGGTTCGCGTGGGGGTCGGCGCCGAACCAGGCCAGCGCCGCGGCGGCCGCGGCGTCGTCGGCCCCGGGCCCCAGCGGGTGGGTCCGGTCGAAGGCGACGCCGCCCTCGGTCAGGGTCCCGGTCTTGTCGAAGCAGACGGTGTCCACCCGGGCCAGCACCTCGACCGCGGGCTGCTCCTGGATCAGCACCTCGTCCCGCGCGAGGCGGACCGCGGCGATCGCGAAGGAGATGGTGGTCATGAGCGCGAGCCCCTGCGGCACCATCGAGGCCACCGAGGAGACCGCGACGACGAGCGCGTCCTCCCAGGCGCCGTCCGCGAACGCCCGGTGCCACCCGCCGACCGCCTGCATCTGGCCGTTGAGGACCACGAGGATGATGGGGATCAGCGCGATCGAGATCCACCGCACCACGCGCTCCAGCGCGGCGCGCAGCTCCGAGGCGATCGGGCTGAACTGGCGGGCCTCCTGGGCCAGCCTGGAGGCGTGGGAGCGGTCGCCGACGGCGGTCACCCGCACCCGGCCGGACCCGCCGGTCACGCTCGAGGCGGAGAGCACGCGGTCGCCCGGCTGCTTGACCACGGGATCGTTCTCGCCCGTCAGCATCGACTCGTCGAGGTCCAGGCCGTCGGCGGCGAGCACCGTCGCGTCGGCCGGGACCTGGTCGCCGCGGGAGAGGACCAGGACGTCGTCGAGCACGATGTCCTCGAGCCGGACCTCCACGATCCGGCCCGCGCGCAGCACCCGGGCCGGGTCCCGGCGCAGCAGGGCGATCCGGTCCAGCTGCCGCTTGGCCGAGAACTCCTGGACGAAGCCGATGACGATGTTGCTGAGGGCCGCGAGCGAGAAGAGCAGGTCCAGCCAGCGGCCCAGGACGATGATGACCGCGGCGCACAGGCCGAGCACCAGGTTGAACAGGGTGAACAGGTGGGTCCGCACGATGGCCCAGACGCTGCGCGAGGTGGTGTCCGGCTGGCGGTTGGTCAGCCCCAGCTCGCGGCGCTCGGCGACCTGCGCCTCGGTGAGGCCCGTGCGGGCGAGCGCCTCGTGGTCGAGCTGCTCCAGCTCCGCGGCGGCGTCCCTGGTCCGTGCGGGCATGGGTCTCCTCGGGGCGGGTCGGCGCGGTCGGTTCGCCTCCATCTTAGGCGGGGGCCCGGGGCGGGCGGGGTAGCGCCAGCTGTAGTCTTCGCCTCGGGATGGCCGGAGCGGCGGCGCCCCGCGACGGATGGCGCGGCAGGCCCGCACCGCCCGCGACGTTCGGGTGGGCAGGGGGATACGTTCGTCCCGGCACTCGGCGTGGGGAGGCCCGGACGCAGAGCGGGCCCCCTCCGGTGGAGGGGGCCCGCTCTGTGCGGCGGCGGGGCCGCGTCTCGTCGGGGGGGACGGGAGCGCCCCGCCCCGCGCTACCCGAAGTGCCGGCGCAGGGTGCCCTCGTGGGCCGCGCGCAGCTCGGCGAGGTCCAGCGAGAACTCGCCCTGGACGTCCAGCGCGCCGTTCTCCGCGTCGACGACGCCGATCCGGGCGAACGCGAAGCCGCGCGCGGTGCACATGTCCTTGAAGCGGACCTCCTCGGTGCGGGGCACGGCCGCGACGGCGCGCGCCTGCGACTCGGAGAACAGCATCGTGAAGGCGTCCACGCCGTCGCGCTCGGCGACCTCGCCCAGCCCGATCCGGGCGCCGACGCCGAAGCGCAGGCACGCCTCGGACAGCGTGGCCGCGAGCCCGCCCTGGGCGACGTCGTGCGCCGAGTCCACGATCCCGTCGCGGGACATGTTCACCAGCAGGTCGCCCAGCAGCCGCTCGGCGGCCAGGTCGACCTTCGGCGGCAGCCCGCCCAGGTGGCCGCGCACGCGCGCCCACTCGGAGCCGTCCAGCTCCTCGGCGGTCTCGCCGAGCAGGTAGATCGCCTGCCCGTCCTGGCTCGCCTCCCAGCCGGAGGGGGTGCGGCGGGCGACGTCGTCGAGCACGCCCATCATGGCCACGACCGGGGTCGGGTTGATGGCCTGCCCGCCGGTCTGGTTGTACAGCGAGACGTTGCCGCCGGTCACGGGGACGCCCAGCTCCATGCAGCCGTCCGCCAGGCCGCGCACGGCCTCGGCGAACTGCCACATGATGGCCGGGTCCTCGGGGGAGCCGAAGTTCAGGCAGTCCGAGACCGCGACCGGGCGGGCGCCGCTGGTGGCGACGTTGCGGTAGGCCTCGGCGAGCGAGGCCCGCGCCCCCTCGTACGGGTCGAGGTAGGCGTAGCGGGGGTTCGCGTCGGTGCTGAGGGCGACGCCGAGGCCGGTCTCCTCGTCCACGCGGACCACCCCGGCGTCGTCGGGCTGGGAGAGCGCGGTGTTGCCCTGGACGTAGCGGTCGTACTGGTCGGTGACCCAGTCCTTGGAGCACAGGTTGGGGGAGGCCATGAGCTCCAGGACGGCGGCGCGCAGGGCCTTGCCGGAGGGGCGGTCCGCGTCGGCGTCGGAGCCGGCGAAGCGGTCGGCCTGGACGGCGTCCTGCCACTCCGGGCGGGCCAGCGGGCGCTCGTAGGTGGGGCCCTCGTGCGCCACGGTGCGGGGGTCGACGTCGACGATGATCTCGCCGTCCCACTCGATCGTCAGCCGCCGGGAGTCGTTGACCTCGCCGAGCACCGAGTACTCGACGTCCCACTTGCGCATCGCTGCCTCGAAGGCGCCCATGTTGGCCGGGGAGACCACGGCCATCATGCGCTCCTGCGACTCGGACATCAGGATCTCGCCCGGGGTCAGGGAGGGGTCGCGCAGCAGGACCTTGGTCAGGTCCACGTGCATGCCGCCCTCGCCGTTGGAGGCCAGCTCCGAGGTCGCGCAGGAGATGCCCGCGGCCCCGAGGTCCTGGATGCCCTCCACGATCGAGCCCTTGAACAGCTCGAGGCAGCACTCGATGAGCACCTTCTCCGCGAAGGGGTCGCCCACCTGCACGGCCGGGCGCTTGGAGGGCTTCGAGTCGTCGAAGGACTCGGAGGCCAGCACCGAGGCGCCGCCGATCCCGTCGCCGCCGGTCCGGGCGCCGAACAGGACCACCTGGTTGCCGACCCCGGAGGCGTTGGCCAGCCGGATGTCCTCGTGGCGCATGACGCCCACGGCCAGCGCGTTGACCAGCGGGTTCGCCTGGTAGCAGGGGTCGAACTCGACCTCGCCGCCCACGTTGGGCAGGCCCAGCGAGTTGCCGTAGCCGCCCACGCCCGCGACGACGCCATGCACCACGCGCGCGGTGTCCGGGTGGTCGATCGCGCCGAAGCGCAGCGGGTCCATCACGGCCACCGGGCGGGCGCCCATCGAGATGATGTCGCGGACGATGCCGCCCACCCCCGTCGCCGCGCCCTGGTACGGCTCGACGTAGGAGGGGTGGTTGTGGGACTCGATCTTGAAGGTCACGGCCCAGCCGTCGCCGATGTCGGTCACGCCGGCGTTCTCGCCGATCCCGACCATCAGGTCCTTCTTCATCTCCTCGGTGACCTTCTGGCCGAACTGCCTCAGGTGCACCTTGGAGGACTTGTAGGAGCAGTGCTCGGACCACATGACCGAGTACATGGCCAGCTCGGCCGCGGTGGGCCGGCGGCCCAGGATCTTCTTGACGTCGTCGAACTCGTTCTCCTTCAGGCCCAGCTCGGCCCAGGGGAGTTCGGTGTCCGGGGTGTCCGCCGCGTGCTCGACGGTGTCCAGGTTGAACTGCTGTTCGGTCATGGGGTGGGGAATCCTTGGGGTTCGGTGCCGCGCGATCAGGCGGAGACGAGCTGGTGGAGCAGGGAGGAGAAGATGCGCAGGCCGTCGGTGCCGGAGCGCATCGCGACGTCGCCGCGGCCGGAGGAGGAGGCGCCGAAGCCGGGCTCCACGGCGTGCTCGGGGTGCGGCATCAGCCCGACGACGTTGCCGCGCGCGTTGGCCACGCCCGCGATCCCGTTGCGGGAGCCGTTGGGGTTCTCGCCCACGTAGCGGAAGACGACGCGGCCCTCGGCCTCGAGTGCCTCGAGGGTCCGGGCGTCGGCCACGTACTGGCCGTCCTGGTTCTTCAGCGGCACGACGATCTCCTCGCCGGCCTCGAAGTCCGCGGTCCACGGCGTCGCGGTGCTCTCGACCGCCAGGCGCTGGTCGCGGCACAGGAACTTCAGGTGGTCGTTCTTGATCATCGAGCCGGGCAGCAGGTGCGTCTCGGTGAGGACCTGGAAGCCGTTGCAGATGCCCAGCACGGGCAGCGGCGCGGACCCGGAGGTCCCCTCGGCGGTCGCGGCGCGGGCCACCTCGGCCATCATCGGGGCCTTGGCCGCGATGGCGCCGGCGCGCAGGTAGTCGCCGTAGGAGAAGCCGCCGGGGACGACGACGGCGTCGACGTCCCGCAGGTCGGAGTCCTGGTACCACAGGGGCACGGGGGTGCCGCCGGCCAGGCGCACGGCCCGGGCGGCGTCGCGCTCGTCCAGGGTGCCGGGGAAGGTCACGACGCCGACGCGCACCTCGGCGAGCCGGGAGTCGGGGGCGTCCTGCCGCAGGTCGGCAATCAGGGGCGTCTCGAGGGTCACGGGGGGCTGGGCCACGGGGATCAGTCCTCCACGACCGAGACGTCGACGACGTCCTCGATCACCGGGTTGGACAGCAGCTCCTCGCCGGCGCGGCGCGCCTCGGCCAGGTGGGCCTCGGTGACCTCGCCCTCGACGGTCAGCTCGAAGCGCTTGCCCTGCCGGACGCCGGCGAAGCCGTCGATGCCGATCTGGGGCAGCTCGCGGGCGATGGCCTTGCCCTGGGGGTCGAGGATCTCTGGCTTGGGCATGACGTCAACGATGATGCGGGGCATCCGGGCTCCTGTTACGCGGTGGGGGTGTCCAAGTGCGCGCGGGAGCGGGTGCCGTCTCACGCCGGGATGCGGGATCCGGGACGCTCCGCGAGCTTGCCCGACCAGTCTACCCGGCCCGGGGTCCGACGCCGACCGGGCCCGGCCGCGGCGCACGGGGAGCCGCCGGCCGGGCGGCTCAGGACCCCGCGATCGACGCCGGCCGGGCCGGGTCCACCACGGCGTGGGGGTCGAAGAAGCCGTGCAGCACGTCGTTCTTCCCCTCGATCGCGGCCTTGAGGCTGATCCCGTCCACGTTGATGCGGGCCTGCCGCAGGTAGCGGTCGCCGTACTGGTTCCAGGCCGGGGTGCTCGCATCCACGTTGAAGAACGAGTTGAACCCCTCGGCCTTGAAGAACGCGAACTTGGGGTTCGCGTCGGTGTAGGGCTCGGGCCCGGCGATGTCCGCGCCGAAGGGGTAGATCAGCAGGTCGGTCTTGCCGATGATCGGCTCGACCTCGGCCTTCCACTTGCCCATGTCCTCCTGCAGCGTGCCCACCGGCATCTCGGTGCAGTTGAGGTGGCCCCAGGTGTGGCAGGAGAACTCCCAGCCGTCGGCCTTCATGGCGTCGGCGACCTCGGTGGCGGTTTGCTTGTCCTGTTCCAGGTCGGGGTTCTCGTCCCGGTACCCCAGGTCGGAGGTGCGGTAGCCCAGGACGCCGTTGTACCCGGTCATCGCGATGACGCCCTTGCGCCCGTGCGGGGAGAAGTCCGGGTGGTCCGCGACGAAGCGGTCCAGGACGGGGACGTAGTCGAACTCGCCCTGCTCGGTCTTGCCGGCGGCGTCGGTGTAGGTGGTGGTCACCTGGTCGTCGTCGTCCAGGGCCACGTTGTCCGCGAAGCCGTCGCCCTCCATGTACTCGTAGTAGGAGAGGTCGTCGAAGGACAGGACCAGGGGGGTCTTGCCGACGGGGACCTCGAGCGGCTTGGAGACCACCGCGCCGCCGGGGGCGACGTCGTAGATGTCGTGGGGGCTGACCAGCACGTAGCCGCGGTCGTAGACGTGCTGGAGGAAGGTCTCGAACTCGTCCATGGTGGCCATGTAGTCGAGGTAGCCGGCGGCGTCCTCGTCGCCGTCGAAGGCGCGGTCGGTGTCCACCACGAGGGAGTGGAAGAACAGGTGGGGGACGGTGGTGTTGTCCTCCCAGACGGTCATCTCGTAGGTCGGCGTCGGCTCCGGGGTCGGGGTGGGAGTCGCCTCGGGGGTGGGCGACTCCGCCGTCGTCGAGCCGGTCTCCTCCTGCTGCGAGCTGCACGCGCCCAGCAGGACGGCGCCGAGCCCGGCGGAGGAGGAGAGGAGGATGGTGCGGCGGCTGAGGGGCACGAGGAGGACTCCCGGGTCGGGTGCGAGGGGCAATGACCCACACCACGCTAGGGCAGTCGCCCCGTTTGTCACCTCCTCCGGAGGTATCTGACGCGAAGGTTACGCAGCGGTACGCGTCCGGGGGCGGCGGGGCCGCGCACGCCGGGGCGCGGGCTTCGGTCGTTCGACGCGAACGGGAGCGCGGACGAGGGCCCAGACGCAGGCACAGGCGGCGGTCGCTCGGCCGCCGGGAGGGGCTCAGGAGGAGGCCGCCCCCGCGTCGATCCGCTCCAGGAGGCGCCGGCGCAGCTCGACGGAGCGGGCCGCGAAGCCCCGCTGCATCGTGGCGTACTGCTTCTTGCCCGCGGCGGTCTCCACCGCGATCGGCTCGTAGCCCCACGCCCGCAGGTCGTAGGGGGCCGCCCGCATGTCCATCTCCCGGACCTGCCAGGCCAGCTCGAAGGCGTCCATGACCAGCCCGGAGTCCACCAGGGGCAGCAGCTTGTAGGCCCACTTGTAGACGTCCATGTTGGCGTGCAGGCAGCCGGGCTGCTCCAGGTTCCGCTGCAGCTCGCGGGTCGGCTGGACCTCGTTGCGCGCGACCGCCTGCGGCTGGAAGAACCGGAAGGCGTCGAAGTGGGTGCAGTGGATGCGGTGGGACTCCACGACCTCGTCGGTGCCGTCCGGGCCCAGCCGCAGCTCGAGGTGCTCGTGGCGGATGTCGTTGTCCTCCGAGCGGTAGGCCATCGCCCACTCGTGCATCCCGAAGCAGCCGAAGTTGCCGGGCTTGGCCGCGGTCCGGGAGAGGATCTCGCGGGTGAAGTCCACGGCGGGGGCGCGGCGGTCCAGGAAGGCCCCGACGTCGACGGTCGCGGCGGTCCCCGCC
>NZ_JANAFB010000065.1 GCF_024199905.1 Rothia santali | reverse complement strand
GCGCGCCGTACTTGAGCTGCTCGGACAGAGTCCGGGCCTGCTCCTCGGTGAAGTTGCCGGTGATCTGCGGCTCGCCGTTGGCGATGACGGCCTCCGCGCGGGGGGCGGAGAGCACCTCGTCGTCGAGCATGATCGCGAACGCGGCCTTGGGGTCGTTCTGGTTCAGCCCGTAGATGCCGTAGAGGCGCTCGGTGACCTCGCGGAACTTCTCGGTGGCGTCGCCGTTGAACTTAATGTTCACGCCCCACTGGCCCGTGGTCGTGGTGCCGTTGCCGCTGCGCACCTGCGAGTAGCTGGCGTCGCTGATGTCGCTGCCGGTCAGCTCGACGGGCCCGAGCAGGTACTTCATGGTCCCGTCGGCCGAGCAGGCGACCGCGGCGGCGTCGGGGTCGGCCTCCGCGGCGTCCTCGGTGCCGGCGGAGCAGTCGAGGGCGTCGTACTGCTCCTGCAGGGCCGGGGTGATCCAGTTGGGGTCGGAGCCGCTCACGGGCTCGGGCGGGTTCTGGTCCAGCTGCGCGTAGTCGGGGCGGGACTCGGCGGGGACCGGGGTCCCCTGCCCCTCCTCGAGCACCGAGCGGAAGCTCATCTGCGCGGAGGCCTGGATCAGGTCGCGGGTCTCCTGGTCGGGGATGCCGGGCAGGGACACGACGACGTTGCTGCCGGACTGCGTCGTCACCTCCGCCTCGGAGACGCCGGCGCCGTCCACGCGCTGGCGGATGATCTCGACCGCCTGGTCGAGCTGGTCCGAGCTGATGGACTCGCCGTCGGACCCGCTGACCTGCGGGGAGAGGATCATCTGGGTGCCGCCGGAGAGGTCCAGCGCCAGCTTCGGCGACCAGGACTGGCCGAACTTGGCCGTCGAGAGTCCGATGGCGCCGATCATCACCGCGATGATGGCGACGAGCAGGATCAGGGACTTGCGGGCCCCGACCGTGCGCTGTGTGCGAGCCATGAGCTTGTCCTACGCGCTAGAGAGCGAGGCGCCCGTGCCTGACGGGCGCCTCGCGCAGTGGGTCTGGGGTGGGTCAGCGGGAGCCGTTGCCCTGGGGGCCGCGGTTCTCGTCGTCGCGGTCGGTCGCCTCGCCGTTGAGGTTCGGGCGGCGGTCGCCGCCGTCGAAGGTGGGGCGCTCCGCCTCGGGGGCCTCCAGGCTCCCGGCGCGGGCCGCCTCGGCCTCCTGGGCGCCCTGGGCGGCGGAGGCGCGCGCGGCCTCCGGGGTGCCGGGGACCTGGCCGTTCTCGTCCAGCACGGTGGTCACGGTCTGCAGGTGGACCTTGATGTTGGTGCCCGGGGCGATCTCGAGCACGGCGGTGTTGGTGTCCTTGTCGACCGAGACGACGGTCGCGAAGACGCCGAACTGGGTCATGACCGGGGTGCCGGGGCCCATGGCGTCCTGGCGGTCCTTGAGCTGCTGGCGCATCTTCTTCTGGCGGCGCATGGGCAGCACCAGGAAGATGACGAGGATGGCGACCATGAGCACGAGCATCAGGATGCTCGATCCGCCGCCTCCGCCACCTCCGGCGGCGAGGAGCTGTCCATCGGCGTTCACGGTGGAGGGAAACATATCGTCCTTCGATTCGGGGGCGGTCTGGCGTGCCCCAGGAGACCGGACCGGGGACCCGGCGGGTCGGCCGGCGGAATGCGGCGTGGGGCACACCTCTTTCAGTGTAGTTGAGGAGTCTGGCAATCCCATCAATGCCCGCCCGGGGCCCGCGATGCCGACCGCGGGGCGATCCGCGGTTCGCGTCGTCCCGCCGCTTCGGCCCTCGACCCCCGGCGCTGCGGCCCTCCAGCGCCTCAGCCCTCCGGCGCCTCGGCTCTCCGATGCCTTAGCCCTCCGGCGCCGCCAGCCCGAGGTGGTCCCACGCGGCCGGCAGCGCGATGCGCCCCCGCGGCGTGCGGCCGATGAGCCCCTCCCGGACCAGGTACGGCTCGGCGACCGTCTCCACCGTCTCGGTCTCCTCGCCCACCGCGATGGCCAGCGTGGACAGCCCCACCGGGCCCCCGCCGAACTTGTGGACCAGCGCCTCCAGCACGGAGCGGTCCAGCCGGTCCAGCCCGCGCGCGTCGACCTCGTACATGTCCAGGGCCGCGGCGCACGAGCGGGCGTCGATGTGCCCGACGTCGTGCACCAGCGCCCAGTCCCGCACCCGGCGCAGCAGGCGGTTGGCGATGCGTGGGGTGCCGCGGGAGCGCGAGGCGATCTCCGTGAAGCCCTCCGTGCTGATGGGCAGGTCCAGCAGGCCCGCCGAGCGGCGCAGCACCAGCTCGAGCTCCGCGACGTCGTAGAACTCCAGGTGTCCGGTGAAGCCGAAGCGGTCCCGCAGCGGTCCCGGCAGCAGCCCGGCCCGGGTGGTGGCGGCCACGAGGGTGAACGGCGGGAGCTCGAGCGGGATCGAGGTGGCGCCCGCGCCCTTGCCCACCACGATGTCGACGCGGAAGTCCTCCATGGCCATGTAGAGCATCTCCTCGGCGGGGCGGGACATGCGGTGGATCTCGTCGAGGAAGAGCACCTCGCCGGGGGTCAGGGAGGACAGGATCGCGGCGAGGTCGCCCGAGTGCTGGATCGCCGGGCCGGAGCTGATGCGCAGCGGGGCGCCCATCTCCTCGGCCACGATCATGGCCAGCGTGGTCTTGCCCAGCCCGGGCGGGCCCGAGAGCAGGATGTGGTCGGCGCTGCGCCCGCGCAGCTTGGAGGCCTCGAGGACCAGGGAGAGCTGCTGGCGCACGCGCGGCTGGCCCACGAAGTCGCCGAGGGCCTTGGGCCGCAGGGCCGACTCGATGGTCTGCTCGTCCGGCTCCTCCTCGGCGCCGACGAGGCGCTGGCCGGGGGCCGCGGCGGCCGCGGCGTGGTCGGGGAACTGCTGTGTCATGGCTTCCTTTCCCGGCGCGCGCTAGCTGCGGTGCCCGATGCCGCTGGTCTTGCCCAGGCTGGCCAGGACGGCCTTGAGCGCCGCGGGGACGGTCAGGGAGTCCGCCTCCGGCTCGACGTGGATGAAGGCGGCGACCGCGGCCGCGGCGTCCTTCTCGTTCCACCCCAGCCCGTAGAGGGCCTGCTCGACCTGGGAGCGCCAGGCGGGGCCCTCCTCCGCCGCCGCGCCGGGGCCCGGGATGTCCAGCGTGCCCTCGTCCCCCTCGGGGAGCACGAGCTTGCCGGCCAGCTCCAGCACGATCCGGCGCGCGCCCTTGGGGCCGATGCCGGGGACCTTGCTGAACGCCTTGTCGTCCCCGGAGGCCACGGCGGCCGCGACGTCGCGCGGGGTGTAGACCGAGAGCACGGCCAGCGCGATCCGCGGCCCGATCCCGGAGACCGAGAGCATGGTCTCGAAGACCTCGCGCTCGGCGGCGTCGCGGAAGCCGAAGAGGGTCAGGGAGTCCTCGCGCACGATCAGCGAGGTCTGGACGCGGGCCTGCTCCCCCAGTCGCAGCCCGGCCAGGGTGTCGGGGGTCGCGTGGACGAGCATGCCCACCCCGCCGACCTCGATGACGGCGTCGTGCAGGCCCACGTGGCCCACCGTTCCGTGGAGAGAAGAGATCATGGCACCATCTTATTCGAACGTATGTGCGAGAAACAGCTGGGGCGGCTCAGCGGGCGCGTCGGCTCCGCTCCTCCGCCTGCTGCCACAGCCGCTGGGCTGGCGTCATCGCGCTGCGTCCGGCCGTGCTGGGGATCGAACCCTGGTGGGTCTGGACGCCGGCGGACATGTCGTAGCCGGTGCCGATGCCGCCCGAGCGCCATCCGTGGCAGATGGCCAGGGCGAGGGCGTCGGCGGCGTCGGCGGGCTTGGGCATCTGCTCCAGGCCGAGGATGCGGGTGACCATGCGGCCCACCGAGCCCTTGTCCGCCCGGCCGCTGCCGGTGACCGCGGCCTTGACCTCGGAGGGCGTGTGCCAGGCGACCGGGACGCCGGCCTTGGCGGCCGTGGCGATCACGGCCCCCGAGGCGTGCGCGGTGCCGATGACCGTGGTCACCGACTCCTGGGAGAAGATCCGCTCGATCGCCATGACGTCCGGGCGGTGCGTGGAGATCCACGACTCCGCGGCCTCCTGGATATGGAGGATGCGCTGGTCGAGGGGATCCGCGGCCTTGGTCCCGGCCACGCCGACCGCGACCAGGCGGGCCTTGCGGTCGGCGGTCATCTCGATCACGCCGAAGCCGCAGCGGGTCAGGCCCGGGTCCACCCCGAGAATCCGCATGGGCCGGCCGCCGCGGGCGGGCGGGGCGGTCATCGTGCGGCCCCGCGGGACCCGAGGCGCGGTGAGCGCGTCGGCCGCACCCGGCGCGTCGTCCCCACCGCGTTCATCGCCCGTCCCGCGCGCGTCAGTCGTCGGCCTCGAGCTCCGCCATGACCTCGGCGGAGATGTCGGCGTTGGAGTAGACGCTCTGGACGTCGTCTAGCTCCTCGACGGCGTCGACCAGGCGCAGGAACTTGCGGGCGCCCTCGGCGTCGAGGTCCACGTGCATCGTGGGGCGCCACTGCGGGTCGTCGTTGTTGTACTCCAGGCCGGCCTCGTCCAGGGCGGTGCGGATGGCGGGGAGGTCGGTGGCCTCGGAGATGACCTCGAAGACCTCGCCCTCCTCCTTGACCTCGTCGGCGCCGGCGTCGAGGACGGCCATGAGGACGTCGTCCTCCTCCAGCCCCTCGGCCTTGGCGACCTCGACGACGCCCTTGCGCTCGAACATGAAGGCGACCGAGCCGGAGTCGGCGATGGTGCCGCCGTTGCGGGTCACCGCGACGCGGACGTCGGAGGCCGCGCGGTTCTTGTTGTCGGTCAGGCACTCGATGTACAGCGCCGAGCCCTGGGGCCCGCGGGCCTCGTACAGGATCTCGGTGTAGTCGATGACCTCGCCGGTGAGGCCGGCGCCGCGCTTGACCGCGCGGTCGATGTTGTCGTTGGGGACCGAGTTCTTCTTGGCCTTGGAGATGGCCAGGTCGAGCGCCGGGTTGCCGGAGACGTCGGCGCCGCCCATGCGGGCCGCGACCTCGATGCCCTTGATGTACTTGGCGAAGGCCTTGGCGCGCTTGGCGTCGATCGCGGCCTTCTTGTGCTTGGTGGTGGCCCACTTGGAGTGACCCGACATGAATGTGCTCCTTGAGTGTCGCTGAAGGTTTCCTCGTGCGGTCGCCCGTGCGCGGCGGGAGGGCCCTCCCGCTGCGGGCGCGGGGGCCGGCTCGAGGCGCACGGGACCGCGGGCAAGCTGTTACCAGTGTACCGGCGGGTGCAAGCTGCGGCGGGCGCTGGGCGCGCCGGGACGGGACGGCGTCGTGCGCTCGGGCGGTGTCGCGACGACGCCGCCCGCCCGGGTCAGCGCGGCCGGCCCGCCGCGACCTCGCGCGCCTGCGCCACGAGCGCGTCGTCGATCTCGGCCGGCGTGAAGTCGCCGTAGCGCTTGCGCGCCGCCGCCTCGATCAGGAAGTCGCTGATCCGCGGGTTCTTCGGCAGCAGCGAGCCGTGCAGGTAGCTGCCGACGACGTTGCGGTACCGGGCGCCCTCGTGGTCGTCCTCGAGGTTGTTGCCCTCCCCCTTGACCACGGTGCCCAGCCGCTGGACGTTGGGCCCCAGCGTCGTGAGCCCGGAGTGGTTCTCGTAGCCGACGATCCGGCCGAACTCCTCCGACTCCGTGACGATGTTGCCGATCAGCCGCTCGGTGCCGCCCACGGTGTGCGCGTCGAAGACGCCGATGCCCTGGAGCACCTCGCCGTCCACGGTGGTGAAGTCGTGGCCGAAGAGCTGGTACAGCCCGCAGATCGCGAGCATCGGGGTGCCGTCCTCGACCATCTGGCGCAGGTGCGGGGCGATCCGGTGCAGGTCCTCCTGGATGACCGACTGGCCGGAGTCCTGCCCGCCGCCGCCCACCAGGACGTCGATCTCGGCCGGGAACTCGTCCCCCGGGTTGTGGTCGAGGATGCGGGTGGCGTACCCGTGCCGCCGGGCGCGCCGGGACAGCGAGAGGACGTTGCCCCAGTCCCCGTAGATGTTCATGTCCCGGGGGTAGAGCTGCAGGATCGTGAGGGTGCGTTCGTTCCGGGTCATCTAGATCTCCTCGACCTCGGTCATCGTGGCGAGCTCGCGGCGCAGGGCGAGCATCGAGGTGTACGTGCAGAAGACGCGCATCGGCTGCGTGCCCGAGCCCTCGACGAAGCGGCGGAGCGCGCTGCGCAGGTCGGTGTCCACCGCGCCGACCGCGACGTCGTCGTGCTCCAGGCGCAGCGCCATGTCGTAGGCCCGGGTGCCGGAGACGACGTCGACGCCGCCGGGGGCCAGCGTGTCGAAGTCGACGTCCCACAGCCAGGAGACGTCCCGGCCGTCGGCGTACTCGTCGTTGATGGTGATCATGGTCGCGTAGTCAGCGCCCGTGGCCGAGGCCAGGGAGAGCCGGAAGCCCGCCGGGTTCTTGACCAGCAGCAGCTGCAGGGACCGGTCCCCCAGCCGCACGGACTCGCCGCGGCCGAAGGCGGGGGTCACGCGGGACAGCTCCTCGAGCAGGACCTCCTCGCGGGCCTCCTCCCCCATGACCTCCAGGGTCAGGGCCAGCGCGCCGGCGGCGTTGAAGATGTTGTAGATCCCGTAGAGGTGGACGTCGGTGCGGACCTCGCGGTCCCCGACCCGCAGCACGGTGTCGGTGCCCTCGAAGGACTGGAGCACGACGCCGGCCTCGGGCAGGTCCGCGGCCTGGGCGGCGGGGCGCTTGTCCCGCATCTCGTCGTCCGAGGGGAAGCGCTCGCGCAGCGCCTCAGAGAGGCCGTAGTAGGCGATGCCGGTGCCGGGGCGCACGTCCTCGGCGAGGCGGCGGATGCGGGGGTCCTCGCGGTTGAGGACCACGGTGCCGGTGGTGGCCGCGGCGACCTTGGCGAGCATCTTGCGCGTGGTGTCGATCTCGCCGAAGCGGTCCAGCTGGTCGCGCATGACGTTGAGCAGCAGCGCGTACCGCGGCGGGAACAGCTTGACGAAGTGGACGGCATGGGCCTCGTCGAGCTCCAGCACGGCGATGTCCGCGTTGAGCCGGCCGAAGACGTCGAGCCGCTCGAGCAGCGCCGCGGCGACCCCGCGGACGAAGTTGGAGCCGGTCCGGTTGGTGAAGACCCGCAGCCCCTGGGACTCCAGGAGCTGGACCGTCATCTTGGTCGTGGTGGTCTTGCCGTTGGTGCCGGAGACCACGACGACGCCGCGCGGCAGCGTCGCGAGCTGCCGGGCCACGAACCCCGGGTCGATCTTCTCCATCACGAGGCCGGGGAACGCCGAACCGCCGCCGCGGCGGGCGCTGGCGTACCGGATGCCCTGGCCGATCAGGCGGGTCACGGGACGCATCACGGGGCTGAGAAACCTTGGGGTGGGCATGGGGTCCATCCTAACCCGCGGGGCCCGGGCGGCTCGGCCATCCGCGCGCGGCGGCGCCGTGGCCGGGCGGCTTCCCCCGAGCGGCGCCGTCGCACGCGAGTGGCCCTTTCCGGACGATGCCGTCGCGGCCGGACGGTTCTGCCTGCGCGGCGCCGCCGTGCCCGCGCGGCTCTGCGATGATGGCCGGATGGACTCCTCGCACGCCCCCTCCTGCTCCGACGCCCTGCCCGGTGAGCGCTTCGTCTGGCGCGACCTCGCGTGGCGGGACCGCGCGCCGGTGGCCGTGGTGGAGCCGCTGCGGGACGGGCGGCCGTCCGGGGAGCGCGTGACGATCCCGCTGCTGGGCGACGGGCGGGCGAGCGGCGCCGGGGCCGACGTCGCCCGGCCGGGCGGCACCCCGACGGCGGAGACGCGGCCGGGCGGCCACCTGCTCGGGGCGACGCCCCTGCCCCCGGAGGACCCGGAGGCCGGCCTGTGGTGCTCGGGCTTCGCGCACGCCTACCTCGACGAGGACGGCGAGCCGTGCTTCCGCGGCGTCGACTGCCCCAAGGCGCATCGGATCGAGCGCGGCCAGCAGTGCCCGCTGTGCCTGCACCTGGACCGGTTCCGCCCGATCCACGGCGCGCACCGCGGGGCGGAGCTGAGCGAGGCCGCCCGGGCGTACGTGGCGCGCCCGCACTGGCTCTACGTCGCGACGTTCCCGGACGGCGCCTCGAAGGTCGGCACGGCGCACGAGCGCTCCAAGACCTCGCGCCTGGACCAGCAGGCGGTGGCCCGGGCGAGCTACGTGGCCCTGGCCGACGACGGCGTCGTGGTCCGCCGCCTGGAGGACGCCTGCACCCGGGAGCTGACCCTCCCCCAGGCCAAGCGCGTGGCGACGAAGTTCCGCGCCTGGTGCGCCCCGCTCCCCTCCGCTGAGCTGGACCGCATCCACGACGAGCTGGCGGGCCGGGCGCGCGGGCTGCTGGCGGAGTTCGCGGGTTCGGCCGGTGCGGCGTCGTCGGCCGGAATGACAGGCGCGACCGACCCTGCGGCCGCGGCGGAGCTGACGGACGGGGCGGACCCGGAGGTCGAGGGAGTCGGC
>NZ_JANAFB010000064.1 GCF_024199905.1 Rothia santali | reverse complement strand
TCCGGGATCGCGGTCGCGGGGCGGACCGTGCGGGACGAGGCGCTCGAGCGGTTCGGGCGGCGTGTCGCGGAGGTGATCGGCGTCGTCGGCGTGGTGAACGTGCAGGCCAAGCGGGCCGTGGACGGCGTCGATCGCGGCCCGCGCCTGCTCCTGGTAGAGCGCGACGGAGGCCTCCTCGGTCACCTCCAGGACGTCCAGCAGGTGGTGGGCGACGCCGCCCCGCTCCTCGGGCGCCAGCTTGGCCGTGCCGATGTCCATCCCGCGGTAGAACTGCATCGAGTCGGCGTTGACGACCTCGCCCCCGAGCTCGCGCGCCAGGGCGATGCCGAGGTCGGACTTCCCGGTGCCCGTGGGGCCGACGATCGCGATGACGGGCGTCTCCCGCCCGGCGTCGGACACGCTATCCGGCCGCGGGCAGGCCCAGCGAGGGCCGGCGCGGGATGCTGGGCATGCCGAGGCTGGTGGTCCCGGGCTTGGCCTCGCCCGCGCCGCAGGACTCGAGCTGGGACCGGTCCCAGGCGTCGCCCGCCCGGGAGCGCCGGATCGAGTAGTCCCCGTCCGCGGGGTCCGCGATGAGGTGGAACGGCGCGGCCTCGGTGATCCTCAGGGTGACCAGGTCGCCCGGGCGCGGCTGCTCGGCGCCCTCGGGGACGGAAAAGTGGACGAGCCGCTGGTCGCGGGTCCGGCCGGAGCGGCGGTGGGTCTTCTCGGCCTTGCGTCCGGAGTCGGCGGTGACCATGACCTCGACCATGCGCCCGAGCTGCGCCGCGTTCTCCTCGGCGCTGATCCGGTCCTGCAGCGCGACCAGGCGCTCGTAGCGCTCCTGGACCACGGCCTTGGGGATCTGGTCCTCCATCTCGCCGGCGGGCGTCCCGGGGCGGATGGAGTACTGGAAGGTGAACGCCGAGGAGAAGCGGGCCTGCTCGACGACGTCGAGCGTGGCCTGGAAGTCCTCCTCGGTCTCGCCCGGGAAGCCCACGATGATGTCGGTGGTGATCGCCGCGTGCGGGATCTGCTCGCGGACCCGCTCCAGGATGCCGAGGAACCGCTTCGACCGGTACGAGCGGCGCATGGCCTTCAGGACCCGGTCGGAGCCGGACTGCAGCGGCATGTGCAGGACCGGCATGACGTTGGGGGTCTCCGCCATCGCGTCGATGACGTCGTCGGTGAAGGCGGCCGGGTGCGGGCTGGTGAAGCGGATGCGCTCCAGCCCCTCGATCTCCCCGCACGCGCGCAGCAGCTTGGAGAAGGCCCGGCGGTCGCCGAACTCGACGCCGTAGGAGTTGACGTTCTGGCCCAGCAGCGTGACCTCGATGGCGCCGTCCTCCACCAGGGCCCGGACCTCCGCCAGGATGTCGCCGGGGCGGCGGTCCCGCTCCTTGCCGCGCAGCGAGGGGACGATGCAGAAGGTGCAGGTGTTGTTGCAGCCCACCGAGATGGAGACCCAGCCGGAGTAGACCGAGTCGCGCTTGGTGGGCAGGGTGGACGGGAAGACCTCGAGGGACTCGAGCAGCTCGGTGGCGGCCCGTTCGTTGTGCCGGGAACGCTCGAGCAGCGTCGGCAGCGAGCCGATGTTGTGCGTGCCGAAGACGACGTCGACCCAGGGCGCCTTCTCCACGATGGTGTTCTGGTCCTTCTGGGCCAGGCAGCCGCCGACGGCGATCTGCATCCCCTCCCGGGCGCGCTTGACCGGGGCGAGCTGGCCGAGATGGCCGTAGAGCTTGTTGTCCGCGTTCTCGCGGACGGCGCAGGTGTTGAAGACGACGAGGTCGGGGGCGCCCGCCTCGTCGGGGACGTAACCGGCGGCCTCGAGGAGGCCCGAGATGCGCTCGGAGTCGTGGACGTTCATCTGGCAGCCGAAGGTGCGCACCTCGTAGGTGCGGCGGTCCCCCGTCTCGGCGTTGATCCCGGGCAGGGGCGCGCCCGAGGCGTCGGGGCTGAAGGTCGGCTGGTCGATCACGTTGGCACTCACCCTGCCAGGGTACAAGATGCACCCGGGGGCGGCGGCACCGGATTGACCCGGGCCACAGGCGGTGGGCGGAGGGGGGGGGACGGCGCCGGGGCATGCGGTCCGACGGGGCCGGGCCGGGCGAACAACCAGACGGTCCGACGGGGCCGGGCCGGGCGAACAGCCAGACGGGGCCGGGCCGGGTCGAGCGAACAGCCAGACGGGGCTGGGCCGGGCAACCGGGCGCCGGTCCGGGCGGACGGCGACCGGCCGGGTGGTCCTCGGCCGTCGGCGCGCCTCAGAGCTCCGGGGCGTCCTCGGGCGACTCCGCGCCCCGGCGCTCCAGCTCCTCCCGGATGATCCCGAAGGCCAGCCCGGGGGCGTACCCGCGGCGGGCGAGCATGGAGGCCAGCCGGCGGGTGACCTTCTCGCGCTCGACGCGGTCCGCGAGCGCGCCCTCGCGGGCCAGCTTCTTGCGGACCAGCTCGCGGGCGTCCTCCCGCTCGTCCTCCTCGTCCCTCTGCTCGAGGGCCTCCTCGGCGAGCTCACCGGCGATGCCCTTCTGGACCAGCTCGCGGCGCAGGGCGGGCCGCGCCAGCTTCCGGCTCGCCGCGCGCGAGCGGACGTACATCTCGGCGTACTGGCGGTCGTCGACCAGGCCGAGCTCCTCGTAGCGATCCAGGATGCGCGCGATGGTCGCCTCCGAGACCTCCTTGGACCGCAGCTTCTCCTCCAGCTGGGCGCGGCTCCTGGCCGACGCTGTGAGCTGGCGCAGGACGACCTCCTTGGCGCGCTCGTACTCGGCGTCGCCCGACTCGCCCGCGTCAGACCCGTCGGCCGGGGAACCGGCCGGGGGCGCCTCCGCGGGGTCCGAGCCCCCGCCCGCCCGCGCGCTCGGATCCTCGCCGGCGCCCGCGCCGCCCTCGCCGTTCGGCGCCCGGTCCCCGCACCCCCGGCCGCGAGCCAGGAGGCGGGGTCGATCCCGAAGCCCGGGCCCGACCGGGACCGACTCGGGGTATCGGCCCGCCGGGCAGGGGCCTCCGGGCCGGCCGACTCGGCCTCGCGCGGCCCCGGTCCGCGGTGCGGCTCCTCGGCGGGCCTGCCGATCCGGGCCCCACGACGGCGACGGCCGGAACCGTAGCGGTTCCGGCCGTCGCCGCGGCCCGAGGAGAGGACCATCAGAAGTTCTCGGGCAGGGCGTCCAGGGGATCGTCGCCCAGATCCTCGGCCGCCTCCGCGACGGCCGGGGCTGCCGGAGCCTCCTGCGAGCCCTCCTCCTCCGTGTCGACGATGCCCGCCTTGATCAGCGTCTTGTGCTGGATCTCCTGCGCGAGCTCGGGGTTGTCCTTGAGGAAGCGGCGGGAGTTCTCCTTGCCCTGCCCCAGCTGATCCCCCTCGTAGGTGAACCAGGCGCCGGACTTCTTGACGATGCCGTGCTCGACGCCCATGTCGATGATGCCGCCCTCGATGGAGATGCCCTCGCCGTAGAGGATGTCGAACTCGGCGATCTTGAACGGCGGCGCCATCTTGTTCTTGACGATCTTGGCCTTGGTGCGCGAACCGACCGGGTTGGCGCCGTCCTTCAGGGTCTCGATGCGACGGATGTCGATGCGCACCGAGGCGTAGAACTTCAGGGCCTTACCACCGGTGGTGGTCTCCGGGCTGCCGAAGAACACGCCGATCTTCTCGCGCAGCTGGTTGATGAAGATCGCGGTGGTGCCGGTCTGGGACAGCCGGCCGGTGATCTTGCGCAGCGCCTGGGACATCAGGCGGGCCTGCAGGCCGACGTGGGAGTCGCCCATCTCGCCCTCGATCTCCGCGCGCGGGGTCAGGGCGGCCACGGAGTCGATCACGATGATGTCGATGGAGCCGGAGCCCACCAGCATGTCCATGATCTCCAGGGCCTGCTCGCCGGTGTCCGGCTGGGAGACCAGCAGGGCGTCGGTGTCCACGCCGAGCTTCTCGGCGTAGACCGGGTCCAGCGCGTGCTCGGCGTCGATGAAGGCGGCGATCCCGCCGTTCTTCTGGGCGCTGGCGACCGCGTGCAGGGCCACGGTGGTCTTACCCGAGGACTCGGGACCGTAGATCTCGACGACGCGGCCGCGGGGCAGCCCGCCAATGCCGAGCGCGACGTCCAGGGACAGGGCGCCGGTGGACACCGTCTCGGTCTTGACGGCCTCGCGGTCGCCCAGGCGCATCACGGAGCCCTTGCCGTAGTTCTTGTCGATCTGGGCCAGGACGGTCTCGAGCGCCTTCTCCCGGTCTGATCCCGTGGACCGGGTGACCGGAGCGGAGTTGCGCGATTTAGCAGCCATGATTACCTCATTCCTCTGCCCGCCCCGCCGGGTGCGAGCGAATATTCTACGATCCGCTTCCCACTGTAGTGGGGAGGACTGACAAGTTAAGCGCCCCCGGGGGTCCTGTGGATACTCCGGGCGGACGTCGTCGTGCTTGTGCTCCACTCTACCGCACTTCGAACATATTTTCGAAGGATCTCCGGGGTGAATTCGGCCGAGGAGCAGGACCTCAGCGCGGCTCTCCCGGGTCCACCCCGAGCCACTTGGCCTGGGGCAGGTCGTGCTGGGCGCACACCGCCTGCCACACGGCCAGCGGCGCGAGCCCCGCCTCCAGCGCCTCGCGCGCCGTGCGGTTGTCCACGGCGTCGAGCACCGTCTGGTCCGCCACGACCTTCGCGTAGCCGCGGCCGAACTCGTCGTCCATGCTGCGCCAGAATTCCGAGAGCTTCACCGGCGCCTCACCTCCTCCTGCGTCCGCGTGCGGACGCGAAAGGGCCCGCGCCCGAGACCCTCGCGGGTCGGATCGGGAACGGGCCCGGCGGCGCATGCCTGCGCCGCCCGCTGACGCTTACTTGCCGGCCACCGAGCGGTTGCGACCGTGCGGGGGCAGGTCCTCCGCGCTGACGGCCGAGGTGCCGTACTCGCGGCGGAACTCCTCGGAGAGCTCGTTGGGCACGGTGTCGGGCACCTGCATGCCCTCGGCCTCGGCGAGCCGGTCGGAGACCTCGCGGAGCATCTGGGACATCGGGACGTCGAGGGCGGCGCAGATCGAGGCGAGCAGCTCGGAGGAGGCCTCCTTCTGACCGCGCTCCACCTCGCTGAGGTAGCCGAGCGAGACGCGCGCGCTGTGCGAGACCTCGCGCAGGGTGCGGCCCTGGCGCTGGCGCACGTCGCGCAGCACCTCGCCGATCTCGTGGCGGAGGACGATCATGCGGGGCTCCTGTCGCTCGGACGCGGAATGGTCGGACTGGCCCACGTCCTTCCAACGGACGACACCGTTCACGGACACGGGTTGCTTCGTCATCTTGATGTCAATCTCCCTGGATAGGCGCGGCCCCCATACCCCGGGCGCCGCAGGATTAGTCTCAGCGTAGTCGGATCGAAGACGACCCACCACGCTCATGACGATTCTTAAATCCCACGACCTCGGATTCACCGGCGGATCGTTAGTCTGTCGAATCATCACTACCCATTGCAACCGATCATCCTGGTCGAACATTCCCCCACACGCGGCCAGTCGCCTGAGAGAAGCCTGGCAATTGCCTCGGCGGGAGGTCACGGGACGGTCACGGGCGATGCCGGACGAGGTCACCGGACGATCGCTGGCTCGGCCGCAGCGGTCCGCGGCGGGTCACGACGCGGCGTCGGGCGCCCCGAGTTCCTCGAGCAGCAGGCCCAGGGCCAGCTCGACCGTTCGCGCCCGGATCGCGGCCCGGTCCCCCGCCAGGTCCAGCTCCACGCTGCGCGAGCCGCCGGGTCCGGCGAGGCCGAGGTACACCCGGCCGACCGGCTTGCCGTCGTGCGCGGACGGGCCAGCGACGCCGGTGGTGGAGATCCCGTGGACCGCGCCGCACGCCACCCGGGCCCCCTCGGCCATCGCCCCCGCGACGTCGGGGTCCACCGAGCCGCGCGCTGCGAGCAGCTCCTCGTCGACCCCCAGCAGGCTCGCCTTGACCGCCCCCGCATAGGAGACGATGCCGCCCGGGAACACCGCGGAGGCCCCGGGGACGTCGCAGATGGCCGCGGCGAGCAGCCCGGCCGTGAGCGACTCCGCGGTCGCGACGCTCTCACCGGCCGCGGCGAGCCGGGCGACGGCGGCATCGGCCATCCGGCGCGTGGTCGCCCCGCTCGGCCGGTCGGTCTCCGCCGCGGCGTCGGGCCCCGGCGTCGTGCCGTCCCCGCGGGGCGCCGGCGGGCTCATCGGCCGTGCTCGCGGAGGTAGTCGCGCCGCAGGGCGGCCGCCTTGACGACGTAGTCGACGCCGGTGACCACGGTGACCACGAGCGCGGCCCCCACCACGACCCACCCGGGCACCAGGGCCCAGGTCCCGAGCGCGCCGAGCGGCAGCAGCATGAGGATCAGCGCGGCCGTCTGCAGCACGGTCTTGAGCTTGCCGCCCTTGGAGGCCGCCATGACCCCGTAGCGGATCACGACGAAGCGCATCACGGTGATGCCCCACTCGCGGACCAGGATCACGATCGTGACCCACCACCACAGCTCGCCCAGCATGGACAGGACCACGAAGGCCGCGCCCGTGAGCAGCTTGTCCGCGATGGGGTCCGCGATCTTGCCGTAGTCGGTGATGAGGTTGCGGGCCCGGGCGATGTCTCCGTCCAGCTTGTCCGTGTACATCGCCAACCCGAACACGACGACGGCCGCCCACCGCATCGCCATCGAGTCGCCCCCGAAGGGCCCGCCCGCCCAGAGGAACCAGACGAAGAACGGGACCATCACGATGCGGACGGTCGTCAGCACGTTCGGCAGGTTCAGGTTGGAGGGCTTCGGGTCCGGGCTCATGATGGCTCCTTCGGTGCGGGCGGCGGCGGAGGGGCCGCGGGGTCCTAGCGGCCGGTCAGCTGCCAGGCGTCCTCGCCGCCGGAGGAGTCGGCGTCGTCGAAGTACTCGGCGGCGGGCTCCTGCAACGATTCTCCCACGAGGTCCTCGGCCGGGGCCGGACCCCCGGCCGCCGGGCCGGGCCCGGCCTCCGCTGCGGGCGGCTCCTCGCCGCGGATGCGGGCCAGGGCGTTCGGGAGGTCGTCCGGGGCCACCAGGACGTCGCGCGCCTTGGAGCCCTCGGACGGCCCCACGATCTCCCGCGACTCCAGCAGGTCCATCAGGCGGCCTGCCTTCGCGAAGCCCACGCGCAGCTTGCGCTGGAGCATCGAGGTCGAGCCGAACTGGGTGTTGACCACCAGCTCGGTCGCCTGGAGCAGGACGTCGAGGTCGTCGCCGATGTCGTCGTCGATCTGCTTCTTCGGCTGCTCCTGCACCACGTCCGCCCGGTAGCTCACGGGCATCTGCTGCTTGACGTGCTGCACGACCTCGTGGATCTCGGACTCCGCGACCCACGCGCCCTGCACGCGCATGGGCTTGGAGGCGCCCATCGGCAGGAACAGGGCGTCGCCCTGGCCGATGAGCTTCTCCGCGCCCGCCTGGTCCAGCACGACTCGCGAGTCGGTGACCGAGGAGGTCGCGAAGGCCATGCGGGACGGGACGTTGGCCTTGATCAGGCCGGTCACGACGTCGACCGACGGGCGCTGGGTCGCCAGCACCAGGTGGATGCCCGCCGCGCGCGCCAGCTGGGTGATGCGCACGATGGCGTCCTCGACGTCGCGCGGGGCGACCATCATCAGATCCGCGAGCTCGTCCACGATCACCAGCAGGTACGGGTACGGGCGGATGTTCCGCTTGGAGCCCGGCTCCGGCTGGACCTTGCCCTCGCGCACGGCCTTGTTGAAGTCGTCGATGTGCTTGAAGCCGAAGTGGGAGAGGTCGTCGTAGCGGGCGTCCATCTCGCGGACGACCCACTGCAGCGCCTCGGAGGCCTTCTTCGGGTTGGTGATGATCGGGGTGATCAGGTGCGGGACGCCCTCGTAGGCCGTCAGCTCCACGCGCTTGGGGTCGACCATGACCATGCGGACCTCGTCCGGGGTCGAGCGCATGAGGATCGAGGTGATCATCGAGTTGACGAAGGAGGACTTGCCGGCGCCGGTCGCGCCGGCCACCAGCATGTGGGGCATCTTGGCGAGGTTGGCCACGACGTAGCCGCCCTCCACGTCCTTGCCGACGCCCATGACCATCGGGTGGGTCGAGGCGTGGGCCTTCGAGGAGCGCAGGACGTCGCCCAGGGACACCGTCTCGCGGTCAGTGTTAGGGATCTCGATGCCGATCGCCGACTTGCCCGGGATGGGCGAGAGGATCCGCACGTCGGCGCTCGCGACCGCGTAGGAGATGTTCTTGCTGAGCTGGGTGACCCGCTCGACCTTGGTGCCCGCCCCGAGCTCGATCTCGTAGCGGGTCACCGTGGGCCCGCGGGAGAAGCCGGTGACCTCGGCGTCCACGTTGAACTGCTGCATCACGTCGGTCAGCGCCTGCACGACGGCGTCGTTGACCTCGGAGCGCTCCTTGGCCGGCGGGCCCTGGACCAGCAGGCGCTGATGCGGCAGCGAGTAGGCCGACGTCGCGAGGGCGGCCTCGCGGGCGGCGCCCGGCTGGGGCTGGGCGTGGGGCATCGAGGCCGCGACCGCGGCGGCGT
>NZ_JANAFB010000063.1 GCF_024199905.1 Rothia santali | reverse complement strand
GGGGGGGGGGGGGGGGGGGGGGGGGGGGGGGGGGGGGGGGGGGGGGGGGGGGGGGGGGGGGGGGGGGGGGGGGGGGGGGGGGGGGGGGGGGGGGGGGGGGGGGGGGGGGGGGGGGGGGGGGGGGGGGCGGCCACCGAGCTGCAGGCGCTGCCCCGCGTCGGCCCGGTCCTGTCGGAGCGGATCGTGGACTGGCGGGAGCAGAACGGCCCGTTCGCCTCGGTACAGGAACTCGACGCCGTCCCCGGCATCGGCCAGGCGATGATGGCCTCCCTCGAGCCCCTGGTCACGGTGTGAGGTGGCGGGATCCGAGTCGCGTCCCCTGCCGCGGCCGCGGGGAGCGGACCTGCGCCTGCTCCCCGCGGCCGGGATGGTCTGGGCCGCGGCGGCGGCGGTGGAGGCGGGAGCGCCCGTCCCTCCCCGTCCGGCCGCGCTGGCGCCGGTCGCGGTCGCCGCGCTGCTGCATCTCGTCCTCCGCCCCCTTCTGCTGCGCGTCGTCCGACCGTCCTGGGCGCGCATCGCGGAAGGCGTCGCGGCGTCGGCGACGCTGTGCCTGATCGCCCTCGCGGCCTTCGTGGCCTGCATCGGTCCCGCCGACGAGGGGGCGGGCCGGCGGCTCGGGGACGCCGCCGACTCGGAGCGGACCGTCCGGCTGCTCGTCGAGTCGCAGGGGGAGGCGCGGGTGGTCCAGGGGCGGTTCGGCTCCTCCCAGGTGCTCGACGCCGTCGTCCGGGAGGCGGACGGGGTGCGGCTCGACAGCGGCCCGGCTGAGCGGATCACGCTGTGGAGGGCCCTGCCCGAGGGCGCGCGCACCGAGCGGCCGTGCGGCGCTGAGGAGCAGACGTGCGAGCTGACCGTGCTCGGGCGGCTGATGCGGGACGGCGGCCGGTACGCGATGCAGGTCGGGGCGATGACGCCCTCACCGCCCCGGAGCCCCGACGGGCCGGAAGAGGCTCTCGTCCCCGCCTGGCTCGGCGACGTCGTGGACCGCCTGCGCACCGGTCAGGAGCGGCGCGCCGAGGCGCAGCTCGCGCAGGACGCGGCCGCCCTGGTCCTCGGGATGACCTACGGCGACGACTCCGGCCTGCGGCCCGAGACCGAGGAGGCGCTCAAGACGGCTGGCCTGACCCACCTGACGGCGGTGAGCGGCGCCAACGTGGCGTTGGTGTTCCTGCTCGGGGTTCACGCCGTGCGCTGGACCCGCTGCCCCCGGCCGACGACCATCGGTGTCGGCCTGGCGGCCGTCGGCGGGTACGTGGTCCTGGTCGGCCCGGAGCCATCCGTGCTGCGGGCCGCGGTGATGGGCCTGCTGGGCGGGGTGACGCTGGCGCTGGGCCGAGGTGGGGCGGCGGTCGCAACCCTGTGGATCGCCATCATCGTCCTGCTATGCGCTGACCGGCACCTGGTGGGTGAGCCGGGGTTCATCCTCTCGGTGCTGGCCACCGCGGGAATCGTGCTGCAGGGGCCGATGCTGTGCCGGGTGCTGGTCGGTTGGATGCCGCGATTCATCGCCGACCCGTTGTCGGTCACCGCCGTGGCCGGGCTGTGGTGCGGCCCGTACCTGGTGTGGATGACCGAGTACTGGGCGCCGTTCACCCTGCCGGCCAACCTGCTCGTGGCGCCGGTAGTTCCCGGGGTGACGCTGACCGGGCTGCTGGCGCTGTGCCTGCAGGGCTCCGCGCCGGTGGGCGCATCGCTGACGATTGCGGCGGGGTGGGGAGCCCGATGGGTCGAGCTGGTCGGGGTGGGCGCGGGGTCGTTGCCGCTGTCGCGCGTTGAGGCCGGGGCGAGCCCGGGCCCGGTGGTGTTCGCGGCGGTCCTGGCTCTGGTGGTCACCGTGCTCGCCTACCGGGCGGATCCGCTGCGCGGCCGGCGGGGAGGGGCGCTGCCGGACAACCTCTCCCTGAGCCTCGACCGCCCACCCTGACCGTCCTGGCCACCCCGGAGTAACATCTCGGTCAGGGACCGAGACGCCAGCGCCTCGCTCGGACACAGGAGATGCGTGGGAATGGACGCCTTCTACGGACAGGGATGGCTGCAGATCGCCCAGCTGCTGCTGGCCTTCGCGCTCACCAGCCTCATCGGCGTCGAGCGGCACCTGCGGGGGAAGAAGGCGGGGCTGCGGACGCAGGCCATCGTCGGGACGGCGTCGGCACTGTTCATGCTCATCAGCAAGTACGGCTTCGACTCCGTCCTCGGGCCGAACGTCAACGTCGACCCGTCGCGCGTGGCGGCCCAGGTGGTCTCCGGGGTCGGGTTCCTCGGCGCGGGGCTGATCCTGACCCACCGCGGCACCGTGCGGGGGCTGACCACCGCGGCGTCGGTCTGGGAGGCCTCGGCGATCGGCATGGCCGCCGGCTCCGGGCTGTGGCTGCTCGCGCTGGTGGTCACGGCGCTGCACTTCGTCGTGGCCTACGGGTTCAGCATGATCTCGAGGCGCCTGCCGGGCGGGCTGACCGCCCACGAGACGATCATCGTGACCTACCCCGACGGTCGCGGCCTCCTGCGGCGCATCCTGCACGTCATCACCTCCGCCGGCTGGGCCATCCACGAGAGCGCGCCCCATCGATTCGAGGACGGCACCGTGGGGGTCGAGCTGGAGATCTCCGGAAGCCGGGAGCTCGCCGTCCTCCTCGCGCAGCTCAGCAGCGTCGAGTCCGTCATCAGCGTCAGCGTCGCGGGGGAGATCGCCGACGACTCCTGAGGCGACGCGGCGGCCGCCGGCGGGCCCGGTGTCCACCGGTCGGCGCCGCCGTCGTGCGGCGCCTCCTCCCCGCGCCTAAGATGAGGGGGACAGCAGACCCGCCCGCGCGGGGCCCGGCCGGTCCGCGACCGCACGGGGCCCGCCGCGCAGGGGGTCACGCCGAGCCCGGAAGGACCGCACAGTGCCACCACGCCGTTCCAGCCGATCGCAGTCGAGCGGACCCACCTGGCGCGACGTCGAGCCCGCCCCGGTCGTCCTGCTCCAGGGCTCCGAGGAGTACTTCGCCCACCAGGCCCGACGCCGCTTGATCGGCCTGGCCCGGGAGTCCGAGGCGGGCGCCGAGGTCCACGAGCTCTCGGCCCGCGACTACGCCACCGGCGCGCTGGCCATGGCCACCAGCCCCTCCCTGTTCGGCGACTCGCGCGTCGTCACGGTCGGCGAGCTCGAGAAGATGAGCGAGGAGTTCCTCGAGGACGCGGTGGCCTACCTCGCCGCCCCGGACCCCGAGTCCATGGTCATCCTGACCCACGGCGGCGGCAACCGCGGCAAGCGGCTGCTGGACGCGATCGCCAAGGCCAAGCACCCGGTGGTCGAGTGCAAGCCGCTGAAGAACGACCGGGACAAGTCCGACTTCGTCTACGCGGAGGTCCGGTCCGCCGGCCGCCGCATCGAGCCCGACGCCGCCCGCCTGCTCATCGCCGCCGCGGGCCGGGACGTGGGGGAGCTGGCCTCCGCGTGCCGCCAGCTGGCCCAGGACGGCCCGCCCACCATCTCCGACGGCATCGTGGAGAAGTACTACGGCGGCCGGGCCGAGGTCACCGCCTTCAAGGTCGCCGACGCCGCGGTGGCCGGCAACAGCGGCTTCGCGCTGCGGGCGCTGCGCCAGGCCCTGGACTCGGGCACCGATCCCGTCCCCCTGGTCGGCGCCCTGGCCATGCGGGTCCGCCACATCTGCCAGGTGCACGGCCTCCGGGAGGCCCCGGCCCAGCTCGCCCGCTCGCTGGGCATGGCTCCGTGGCAGGTCGAGCAGGCGCAGCGCGACTCGCGGCGCTTCACCTCCGAGGCGCTGAGCGAGGTCGTGCGCAGCCTCGCCGAGGCGGACGCCCAGGTCAAGGGCGAGGCGCAGGACCCGGTCTACGCGATGGAGCGGGCGATCCTCACCCTGACCATGGCGGGGCGTCGCCACGGCTGAGCGCGGCCCCGGTTGAACACGGCCGTGGCTGAGCAACGCCGCGGCTGAGTGCAGCCCCGGGATGCACGAAGGCTCCGGGGTGCACGAAGGCTCCGGGATGCACGAAGGCCCCCGCCGGGATCCGGCGGGGGCCTTCGACTCACTTACTTAGGGAAGACTAAGAGAGCTCGTTGACGCGAGCGGCCAGGCCCGACTTCTTGTTCGCAGCGTTGTTCTTGTGCAGAACACCCTTGCTCACAGCCTTGTCGAACTTCTTGCCGGCCAGGCGCAGGGCCTCGACGGCCTGCTCCTTGTTGCCCGCCTCGACGGCGGAGTTGACCTTGCGCACCGAGGTGCGCAGATCCGACTTGTAGGCGTTATTGCGCAGACGAGCCTTCTCGTTGGTCAGGATCCGCTTCTTCTGAGACTTGATGTTAGCCACGTGAAAACCTTCTGTTTTGTCTTATAGGTCAGTGAGGGCAAACGAGCCGGTCTTGACTGAGCGGCGTGGGGATGCCTGTGACAACCGGCTCGCAGTGCCCGATGACCATCGGACACACAGCTGTCGAGCCTACCAGCAACGACCGCCGTGAACCAGGGTGGACGCGGCATTGCGTGCGCCACATGCGAGTGACGCCGGGCGTCCACAGGCGCGGCACCGCTTAGCGCCGGATGCGAAAACATGGGAAACTAAAGGATCGACCGGCACTCCATCGTGCACCCGTCCACAGAAAGGGCAGCTACTCGTGGCACCTCAGGCGAGCGAAGCTCCGCGGCCAGCGGCTACCGATCCCAGCATCCTGCGGAACTTCTGCATCATCGCCCACATCGACCACGGCAAGTCCACCCTCGCGGACCGGATGCTCCAGGCGACCGGCGTGCTGACCCCCCGGGAGATGAAGAACCAGTACCTGGACCGGATGGACATCGAGCGCGAGCGCGGCATCACCATCAAGTCGCAGGCCGTCCGCATGCCGTGGGAGGTCGAGGGCACCGCCTACGCGCTGAACATGATCGACACCCCCGGCCACGTGGACTTCACCTACGAGGTCTCCCGCTCCCTGGCCGCCTGCGAGGGCGCCCTGCTCCTGGTCGACGCCGCCCAGGGCATCGAGGCGCAGACGCTCGCCAACCTGTACCTGGCGATGGAGAACGAGCTCACCATCATCCCGGTGCTCAACAAGATCGACCTCCCGGCCGCCCAGCCGGAGAAGTACGCCGAGGAACTCGGCAACCTCATCGGCGTAGACCCCGAGGACGTCCTGCGCGTGTCGGGCAAGACCGGCGAGGGCGTCGAGGAGCTGCTGGACCGGATCGTCCGCGACCTCCCCGCGCCGCAGGGCAACGCCGACGCCCCGCCCCGCGCCATGATCTTCGACTCGGTCTACGACTCCTACCGCGGCGTCGTGACCTACGTCCGCGTCGTGGACGGCAACCTCAAGCCGCGGCAGAAGATCGCCATGATGTCCACCGGGGCGGATCACGAGCTGCTGGAGATCGGCGTCATCTCGCCCGAGCCCAAGCCCACGGACGGGCTCGGCGTCGGCGAGGTCGGCTACCTCATCACCGGCGTGAAGGACGTCCGGCAGTCCCGCGTGGGCGACACGGTCACGGACGCCCGGCGCCCGGCCGCCGAGAACCTGGGCGGCTACGAGGACCCCAAGCCGATGGTGTTCTCGGGCCTGTTCCCGATCGACGGCTCGGACTACCCGATCCTGCGCGACGCGCTCGACAAGCTCAAGCTCAACGACGCCGCGCTGGTCTACGAGCCGGAGAACTCGGCCGCGCTGGGCTTCGGCTTCCGCGTCGGCTTCCTCGGCCTGCTGCACCTGGAGATCGTTCGGGAGCGTCTCGAGCGGGAGTTCAACCTGGACCTGATCTCCACCGCGCCCAACGTCATCTACGACATCGTGGCCGAGGACGGATCCTCGATGCGCGTGACCAACCCCAGCGAGTTCCCCGAGGGCAAGATCTCCGTGATCGAGGAGCCCATGGTGGCCTGCACCGTGATCGTGCCCAGCGAGTTCATCGGCTCGGTCATGGAGCTGTGCCAGTCCCGCCGCGGCCAGATGGGGGGCATGGACTACCTCTCCCAGGAGCGCGTCGAGCTGCGCTACCGGATGCCGCTGGCCGAGATCGTCTTCGACTTCTTCGACCAGCTGAAGTCCCGCACCAAGGGCTACGCCTCGCTGGACTGGAAGCTCGACGGCACGCAGGAGGCTGACCTCGTCAAGGTCGACATCCTGCTCCAGGGCGAGCGGGTGGACGCCTTCTCGGCCGTGACCCACCGGGACAACGCGTACTCCTACGGCACGGCCATGGCCACCAAGCTGCGCCAGCTCATCCCGCGCCAGCAGTACGAGGTGCCGATCCAGGCCGCCATCGGCTCGCGGGTGATCGCCCGCGAGACCATCCGCGCGATCCGCAAGGACGTGCTCTCCAAGTGCTACGGCGGCGACATCTCCCGCAAGCGCAAGCTGCTCGAGAAGCAGAAGGAGGGCAAGAAGCGCATGAAGATGGTCGGCCGCGTGGAGGTGCCGCAGGAGGCGTTCATCGCGGCACTGTCCTCGGGCGAAGAGACGAAGGACAAGTCCAAGAAGTGAGTCCCGCCCAGCCCACCGGCGACCCGGCGCCGGCCGACGGCCTGCTGCCGGCCTCCGCGGGTGCTACGGCCGCCGAGCGGTCGCTCAGCCTCTACGTCCACGTCCCGTACTGCACCGTGCGCTGCGGGTACTGCGACTTCAACACCTACGCCGCGGAGGAGTTCGCCGACGGCGTCGGGCGGCTGACCTACGCCGACGACGCCGTGCGGGAGCTGCGCTTCTCCGCCAGCGTCCTGGAGCGCTCGGGCGCCGCGGGGAGGCCCCTGCACTCGGTCTTCTTCGGCGGCGGCACGCCGACCCGGCTCCCGGCCGAGGACCTCGCGCGGACCCTGCGCACCGGCGTCGAGCTCTTCGGACTGGAGGAGGGCGCCGAGGTCACCACCGAGGCCAACCCCGACTCGGTGACGCGCGAGGACCTGGAGACCCTGCGCGACGCCGGGTTCACCCGCGTGTCCTTCGGCATGCAGTCGGCCGTGCCGCGCGTGCTGGAGGTCCTGGACCGGACGCACACCCCGGCCAACGTGCCCAAGGTCGTGGACTGGGCCAAGGAGCTCGGGCTGCAGACGTCCGTGGACCTGATCTGCGGCGCGCCGGGGGAGACGCTGGAGGAGTGGGAAACCTCGGTGCGGGCGGCGATTGGCTACGCCCCGGACCACATCTCCGCGTACTCGCTCATCGTGGAGCCGGGCACCAAGCTCGCGGCGCAGATCGCGCGCGGGGAGCACGTCCCGGTCGACGACGACACCCAGGCGGACATGTACCAGCTGGGCGACGAGCTGCTCTCGGAGGCCGGCTACCGGTGGTACGAAATCTCGAACTGGTCCACGGGGCGGGCGACCCGCTCCCGGCACAACCTCGCCTACTGGCGGAACCAGGACTGGTGGGGGATCGGGCCGGGGGCGCACTCGCACGTGGGCGGGGTGCGGTGGTGGAACCTCAAGCACCCGCTGCCCTACGCCAACCGGCTGCGCGACGGCGTCTCGCCCGCGGCCGCCCGCGAGCACCTGGACGCAGAGACCCGCTACACCGAGGAGATCATGCTGGGCGCGCGGATCGCGGACGGGCTGCCTCTGGAGCGGCTGCGCGCCCCGGGCCGGGAGGCCACCGGTTTCCTCGCCCGTCAGGGCCTCATCGAGGAGCGGGCGCTGCGGGAGGGGCTGGTGCGGCTCACTCTGCGCGGCCGGCTGCTGGGCGACGCGGTCGTCCGGGAGCTGCTGGCGGACTGACGCCGGCCGGGCCCGACCCGGTCAGCGTCCCCCGGCGATCCGGTCCAGCAGGCGGGTGTTGAGCGGGTACTGATACGGGTTGCCGCGGTTGACCACCACCCCGGCCACCAGCGACATGATCGTGATCGACAGCCACACCACGGCCGCCGCCAGGCCGAAGACCCAGCCGATCGCCGGGATCACCGAGAGCCCGATGCACACCACGATCACCAGCGTCGGCAGCAGGGTGAAGTTCAGCGCCTCGCGCGACTCCTGCGCCGTGAAGCGCCCGCGCTGGCGCACCGTGGCGTAGATGACCGCCGCGGGCAGGCAGCCGGCGACGCCGCCGAAGTGGGAGAGGGTCGCGAGCGCCCTGTCGTCCCTCACGCTCAGCGGTTGAGGGGTCGCCGAGACCCCCTCGAACGGAGTGTCCGACTCAGTGGTGGAAGTGCGCCCCAAGGCAGCCCGCCCCTTCTCTCGTGTCCCTCGGTCCCGTGCAGCCGACGCGCGTGCAGGGCTCAGATCATGGTACCGGGTGCGGAGGGGCCGCGGACGCGCATGACGACACGTCGGCCGACCTCTGCGCGGGCTCGCAGGCGGCGTTCAGGAGGGCGCCTGCTCCTGGGTGAGGAAGTCGATGATGTGCTCCACCGGCCCCAGGATCCCCGGGTCCAGGTCGGCGTAGGTCTCCACGCTGCCCAGGATCCTCTTCCACCCGCGGGCGGACTCCGCCGGCGTCCCGTGCGGCCACCCGATGCGCCGCAGGATGCCGGTCTTCCAGTCCTCGCCGCGCGGCACCTCAGGCCAGGCCCGGAGCCCGACGGCGGCCGGCTTCACCGACTGCCAGACGTCCACGTACGGGTGGCCCACGAACAGGACGTTCTCCCGCGCGCCGGGCAGAGCCATCGCCTGCTCCGCGAGGCGCGACTCCTTGCTGCCGGGCACGAGGTGGTCCGCCAGCACGCCCAGCCGGCGGTGCGGGGCGGGGGAGAAGTCCCGGATGATCTCCATGACGTGGTCCAGGCCGTGCATGGGCTCGACGACGATGCCCTCCTGCCGCAGATCATCGCCCCAGACCTTCTCGACCAGCTCGGCGTCGTGCACCCCCTCGACGAGCATGCGGGAGGCCCGCGCGGTCCGGGCCCGGGCGCGCGGGGCCGCGACCGAGCCGGAC
>NZ_JANAFB010000062.1 GCF_024199905.1 Rothia santali | reverse complement strand
CACCAGGCCCACGAGCTCGGTGCGCACCCGGCCGCCGCCCTCGCCGCCGCCCCCGCCGACTGGACCCTCTGCGAGGTGCGCCCGTGGGGCACCGGCCACCGGTTCGCCCTGCGCCACCGCGACGGCCGCATTCTGCGCTCGGAGACCGGGATGCCCGCGCGCTTCAACGTCTCCAACGCCGCGCTCGCCCTGGCCATGGTCGCCGAGTCGGGGGTCCCGCACGAGCGGCTGGTCGCCGCACTGCGCGAGCCGGGCTGCCTGACCCCGCTGGTGCCGGGCCGGATGCAGATCGTCGCGGAGCGGCCGGTCTCCATCGTCGACTTCGCCCACAACCCCGACGCCCTGGAGCGCGCGCTGGCCGCGGTCGAGCCCGAGCCCGGGTCCGGGGGCCGCGTCATCGTGGTCTTCGGGGCCACCGGGCAGCGCGACCAGCTCAAGCGCCCCGTGATGGGCGAGGTCGCGGCCCGCCACGCCGACATCGTGATCGTGACCGACGACGACCCCCACCACGAGCCCCCGGAGCCCATCCGCGCGGCCGTGGAGGCCGGTGCCCGGCGCGCCGTCAACGACGGCGCCCGCGCCCGGCTGGTCGAGAACGTCGCCCCGCGGGCCGAGGCGATCCGCCGCGCCGTCGAGCTGGCCGAGGACCGCGACGCGATCCTGCTGGCCGGCCGCGGCCACGAGACCCACCAGGACCTCGCCGGGGTGGACGAGGCCCTCGACGACCGCGAGGAGCTGCGCGAGGCCCTGGCGGCCCGCGCGGCCCGAATCCCCGGAGGCACAGCATGATCCCCCTGACAGCACAGCAGATCGCCGACGCCGTGGACGGCACGCTCGTCGGCGTCGCGGACCCGGCCGGCCTGACCTGCACCTCGGCCACGACCGACTCCCGCGAGGCGGCCCCCGGCGGCCTCTTCGTCGCCAAGCCGGGCGAGAGCACCGACGGGCACCGCTTCATCCCCGCCGCGATGGCCTCCGGCGCCGTCCTGAGCCTGGCCGAGCGGGAGACCCGCGACGCCGAGGGCGCGCCGCACCCGGCCGTGCTGGTCGACGACGTCGTCGCCGCGATGGGCCGCCTGGCCCGCGAGGTCCTGCGCCTGCTGCGCGCGGCCGGCGAGGTCACCGTCCTGGGCATCACCGGCTCGGCCGGCAAGACCACGACCAAGGACCTGCTGGCCGGGGTCCTCGGCGAGGCGGGCCCCACGGTCGCGCCCGTGGGCTCCTACAACGGGGAGGTCGGGGTCCCCCTGACCGTGTTCCGCGCCGACTACGGCACCCGCTACCTGGTCATCGAGATGGGCGCCAACGCGCTCGGCAACATCCGGTACCTGTGCGACATCGTCGCCCCCGACTACGGCGCCGTGCTCAAGGTGGGCACCGCGCACGCCGGCGAGTTCGGCGGCGTCGAGAACATCGCCCTGACCAAGGGCGAGCTCGCCGAGGGCGTGGCCGCGCACGGCGGCGTCGCCCTGAACGCCGACGACCCCCGGGTGGTCGCGATGGCCCCCCGCGCGAGCGCGCCCGTGGCGTACTTCGGAGTACGCGGCCGGCACGCGGCCGAGCGGCTGGACCCGTCCGCGGACGGCATCGCCCTGGTCGAGGCCGCGGACCTGCGCACCGACGCCTCCGGCTGCCCCGCCTTCCGGCTCGTCCTGCCAGACGGCGCCGAGCACGAGGTGGCCTCCCGGCTGATCGGCGAGCACCACGTGTACAACCTCCTGGCCGCGGCGACGCTCGCGCACCTCGTCGGCATCCCCGGCGCGGCGATCGCGCGCTCCCTGAGCTCCCAGCGGGCCGGCAGCCGGTACCGCATGGAGCGGACCGACCGGCCCGACGGCGTGACCGTCATCAACGACGCCTACAACGCCAACCCCGAGTCGATGGCCGCGGCCCTGCGCACGCTGGCCCAGATGGGGCGCGACGCCGAGCCGCCGCGCCGGACCTGGGCCGTGCTGGGCGCGATGCTCGAGCTGGGCGAGGCCTCGCTGGCCGAGCACGACAAGCTCGGCCGCGACGTCGTGCGCCTGAACATCGCGCACCTGATCGCGGTGGGCGGGGAGGCGAAGCCCGTCTTCAACTCCGCGCTCCTGGAGGGCTCGTGGGGCGACGAGGCGATGTGGGTCGAGACCGCCGAGGAGGCCGAACGTGTGCTCGAGGAGCGGCTGCGGCCCGGGGACATCGTCCTGGTCAAGTCCTCGAACGGGGCCGGCCTGCGGTTCCTGGGCGATAGAGTTGCCCAGAGCCCGGCGGGGGACCCCCGGCCGGAACAGCACTCCCTGGAAGAAAGGCGCTAAGCACCGCATGATCTCCATCCTGTTGGCGGCGGCCTTCGGACTCGTCCTCACCATCGCGGGAACCCCGCTGTTCACCAAGTTCCTAGTGCGGCAGCAGTACGGGCAGTTCATCCGCGAGGACGGACCCACGAGCCACCTGACCAAGCGCGGCACGCCCACCATGGGCGGCGTCGTCATCATGGGCGCCACGCTGGTGGCCTTCTTCCTGTCCCTGCTGGTCACCACCCTGCTGACCGGGCGGTTCCAGACGCCGGGACTCTCGCCGCTGCTCCTGCTGTTCCTCATGGTGGGCATGGCGGCGGTCGGGTTCATCGACGACTTCAAGAAGATCGCCCGGAAGCAGTCGCTGGGCCTCACCGCGCGCGGCAAGATCGTGCTGCAGGGCGCGGTGGGCGTCGCCTTCGGCGTGCTCGCGCTGGTGCTGCCCGACTCCGCGGGCTGGACGCCGGCCACCCCGCAGATCTCCTTCACCCGGGACATCCCGTGGCTCGACCTCTCCTTCGGGATCCCCGTGCTCGGCGTGATCCTCTTCGTGGTCTGGTCCAACCTGATCGCCACGGCGACCACCAACGCGGTGAACCTGACCGACGGCCTGGACGGCCTGGCCACCGGCGCCTCGATCCTGGTGTTCTCCGGCTACCTGATGATCACGATGTGGCAGGTCAACCACCTGTGCGGGGCCGGCTCCGCCGGGGGGATCTGCTACGACGTGCAGGAGGCCGGGCAGCTGGCGGTCGTCGCGGCGGCGCTCATCGGCTCGCTCATCGGCTTCCTGTGGTGGAACACCTCCCCGGCCACGATCTTCATGGGCGACACCGGCTCGCTCGGGCTCGGCGGCGCGCTGGCCGGCTTCGCGATCCTCTCCCGGACCGAGCTGCTGCTGGTCATCCTGGCGGGGCTGTTCGTGATCATCTCGGCCTCGGTCATCCTGCAGGTCGGCTACTTCAAGCTCTCGGGCGGCAAGCGGATCTTCAAGATGGCGCCGCTGCAGCACCACTTCGAGCTCAAGGGCTGGAAGGAGGTCACCGTCGTCGTGCGCTTCTGGATCGTCGCGGGGCTGTTCGTGGCGGTGGCGCTGGGGATCTTCTACGGCGACTGGCTGCTGAACAACGGAAACGGAGGAGTGCTGAACTGATGCGAGCGAGCAATGCCAACCCGGTCCTGGGCGACGAGCGGCTCGAGGCCCTGACCACGTGGGACTCGGACTGGGCCGGACTGCGGGTGGTCGTGGTCGGGATCGGGGTCTCCGGGTTCGCCGCGGCGGACACGCTGATCGAGCTGGGGGCCCGCGTGGTCGTCGTCGACGGCAGGGACTCCGAGGAGAACCGGTACAAGGCCCAGACGCTGGGCATCGTGGGCGCCGTGGACACCGTGCTGGGCGCGGGCGCCACGGACTCGCTGCCCGACGTCGAGGGGGAGCGGCCCGAGCTGGTCGTCACCTCCCCGGGCATCCGGCCCGACACCGGCGCGCTGGCGCAGGCGGTCGAGGAGCGCGTGCAGATCTGGGGCGACGTCGAGCTCGCCTGGCGCGTGCGCGAGCGGGCCGGGCGCCCCACCGCCGAGTGGCTGTGCATCACCGGCACCAACGGCAAGACGACGACGGTCGGCATGACCGCCTCGATCCTCCAGGCCGGCGGGCTCAAGGCCATCGCGGTCGGCAACGTCGGCACCCCGATCCTGGACGCCCTGCGCGACCCGGTCGCCTACGACGTCCTGGCCGTGGAGCTCTCCAGCTACCAGCTGCACTGGTCCTACTCCCTGGCCCCGCTGGCCTCGGCCGTGCTGAACATCGCCGAGGACCACCTGGACTGGCACGGGGACTACGCCAACTACCAGGCGGACAAGTCCCGGGTCTACGCCGGCACCCGCGTCGCGTGCGTCTACAACGCCGCGGTCGAGGAGACCGAGCGGATGGTCGAGGACGCGGAGGTCCAGGAGGGCTGCCGCGCCGTCTCGTTCACGACCGACACCCCGTACCTGTCCCAGCTCGGCGTCGTCGACGGCCTGCTGGTGGACCGGGCCTTCGTGCCCGAGCGCAAGACCTCCGCGGCCGAGCTGGCCTCGGTCCGGGACACCGGCGAGCTGCCGACCCGCCACACCGTGGAGAACGCCCTCGCGGCCGCCGCGCTGTGCCGGGCCGCCGGCGTCGAGCCCGTGGCCGTGCGGGACGGGCTGCGGGCCTACGAGCCGGGCGCCCACCGCATCCAGCCGGTCGCGACCACCCACGGCGTGCTGTGGGTCAACGACACCAAGGCCACCAACCCGCACGCCACCGCGGCGTCGCTGGGCTCCTTCGACCCGGTCATCTGGATCGCGGGCGGGCTGTCCAAGGGGGTGCGCTACGAGGAGCTCGTGGCCGCCCACGCGGGGCGGCTCAAGGCGGTCGTGCTCATCGGCACCGACACCGCCGGCCTCCTCGAGGCCCTCGCCGCGCAGGCCCCGGACGTCCCGGTCCACCGGGCCGGGGAGGGGCTGGCCGAGGACGACGGCGCCGCGGTGATGCGCCGCGCCGTGGAGATCTCCCACGGCCTCGCGACCCGGGGCGACACGGTGCTGCTGGCACCGGCCGCGGCGTCGTTCGACCAGTTCGCCTCCTACGGCGCGCGCGGCGACGCGTTCATCGCGGCCGTGACGCAGCTCGTGGAGGGCCTGGGCGGCGACGAGGGGGAGCGGGAGCGATGAGCACCGCGGCCCCCGACCGGCCGGATCGGCGGCACCGCCCCGCGGCCCGCACCCGCGCGATGGGGCGCGCGCTGTTCCGCGGCGTCTACCGGTGGATCGTCACGGGCTCGATGACCAGCGCCGCCGTCGGCATCGCGCTCTCGGTCCTCGGGCTCACGCTGCTGGGCTGCATGATGGTCCTCTCGGCCTCCTCTGTCGAGCAGATCAGGGCCTCGGCCTCACCGTATGCGCTGTTCACCCGCCAGGCGGTCTTCGCCGTCATCGGCATCGCCGGGATGTTCCTGGCCTCCCGGATCCCCATCGGCTTCTGGAAGCACCGGAAGGTCGTGTTCCTGTTCATGGGGGCCGCGCTGGTCCTCCTGGCGCTCGTGATGAGCCCCCTGGGCGTCGCGATCGGCGGCAACCGCAACTGGCTGGCCTTCGGGTTCATCCAGTTCCAGCCCTCGGAGCTGGCGAAGTTCGCCGTCCTGCTGTGGGCGGCGTGGGGGCTGGCCAAGTCGACGCACGTGGCCACCAGCGTCCGTGCCGCGCTGATGCCCTCGTGCCTGGGGTTCTTCCTCACCGTGGCCCTGGTCATGCTCGGCGGCGACGCCGGCACGGCCATCGTCTTCGTGCTCATCTACGGCGGCGCGCTGTGGTTCGCCCGTGCGCCCCTCAGGATCTTCGGGGTCTCGCTCCTGGCCGCGGCCGTGGTCGGGGTCGTCATCGTCGCCTCCAGCACCGCCCGCATCCAGCGGGTGGTCGGCTGGCTGGCGCCGGCCCAGTGCGGGGCGGACGAGGTCTGCTACCAGTCGAACGCCGGGCTGGCGGCCCTCGCCTCCGGCTCGTGGTGGGGCGAGGGCCTGGGCCAGTCGCGGCAGAAGTACAACTACCTGCCCGAGGCCCACAACGACTTCATCTTCGCGATCCTCGGCGAGGAGCTCGGCTTCATCGGGGCGCTGATCGTGATCGGGCTGTTCGCGATCCTGGCCCTGTCCCTGGCGCGCGTCATCCTGCGCTCGAGCGACCGCTTCGTGCGCGTCGCGGCCGGCTGCGTGCTCGCGTGGTTCGTGGGCCAGGCCTTCGTCAACATCGGCATGGTCACGGGGCTGCTGCCCGTCATCGGGATCCCCCTGCCGTTCATCTCCTACGGCGGGACCTCGCTCGTGGTCTCGCTGTTCACAGCCGGGTTCGCGATGTCGCTGACGCGCACCCCGACGCACCCGGCGATCGAGCTCAGTGCCCTGGAGGAGCGCGAGCCCCGCGTAGACTAGAGGCCGATCGAGGAATCCACCGACGACCACCGAGACCCTCCGGGAGCCGAGTTGAACGAATCACTGTCCGTCGTGCTGGCCGGCGGCGGGACCGCGGGACACGTGTCGCCGCTGCTCGCGATCGCCGACGCCGTGCGCGCCGCCGACCCCCAGTCCCACGTCGTCGCCGTCGGCACCACGCGGGGCCTCGAGGCCCGGCTGGTCCCCGACGCCGGCTACGATCTGGAGTTCGTGGAGCGCGTCCCGCTGCCCCGCCGCCCCAGCGTCGACCTCCTCCGGCTCCCGGGGCGATTCCGCCGGGCCGTGGCCCAGGGCCGCGAGATCCTCAGGAGGCACCGCGCGGACGTCCTGGTCGGCGTCGGCGGCTACGTGTGCACGCCGATGTACGTCGCGGCGGCCCGGGAGAACGTGCCGATCGTGATCCACGAGGCGAACCGCCGGCCGGGCCTGGCCAATCGCGTCGGCGCCCGCCGCGCCGCCGTCGTGGCCACGGCCTTCGAGGACACCCCGCTGAAGGGGGCCCGCCGCGTCGGGATGCCGCTGCGCCGGGGCATCGCCCTCTCGGACCGCGACGCCGACCGCTCGGGGGCCCGCCAGCTGCTGGGTCTGCAGGCGGTCGCGCCGACCATCGTGGTCACCGGCGGCTCCTCCGGTGCGCAGAGCCTCAACCGCGCCGTCGCCGAGTTCGTCCAGACCCCGGAGTGGGAGCGGGCCGACGCCCAGCTGCTCCACGTCACGGGCGCCGGCAAGGAGGTCCGGGACGCTGACGGCGACCTCGTGACCGGCCCCGGCTACTACCAGACCGAGTACGTCGAGAGCATGGAGAACGTCTACGCCGCCTGCGACCTCCTGGTCGCGCGTGCGGGTGCGGCGACCGTGTGCGAGGTGGCCGCCGTCGGCTGCCCCACGGTCTTCGTGCCCCTCCCGATCGGCAACGGCGAGCAGGCGCTGAACGCCTCCGAGCTGGTCGAGGCCGGGGCCGCCCTCACGGTCCGCGACGCCGAGCTCACGCCCGCCTGGCTCGCGGAGAACGTCCTGCCCCTGGTGCACGACGCCGAGCGCCTGCGGGCCATGTCCGAGGCCGCCGCCGCCCAGGGCCACCGCGACGCCGCGCAGCGCATGGCCGAGATCGTCGCCGAAGCAGCCACCCACGGAAGGTCCACCCGATGACGCCCCAGCCCGACGCCGCGCCCTCGCGCCTGCCGGACTTCATGACCCCGCCGTTCCCCGCCCGTCCCGACCCCGCCGGCCTCGGCCGCGTCCACTTCGTGGGGATGGGCGGCACCGGCATGTCCGCCGTCGCCGACCTCCTGCTGGACCGCGGGCTCGCGGTCTCCGGCTCGGACGCCAAGGACGGCGCAGCGCTGGAGGTGCTCCGGCGCAAGGGCGCCGCCGTCTACGTCCCGCAGGACGCCCGGAACGTCGAGGGCGCCGACACGGTGGTCGTGTCCACGGCGATCCGCGAGGACAACCCGGAGCTCGCCGCGGCCCGCGCGGCCGGGCTGCGCGTGCTGCACCGCTCGGACGCGCTGGCGGCGGCGATGGGCGCCAACCGCACCATCGCCGTGGCCGGCACCCACGGCAAGACCACGACGAGCTCGATGATCGCCGTGATGCTCGACGGCGTCGGCGCGCGTCCCTCCTTCGCGGTGGGCGCGACCATCGCGACGCTCGGCACCAACGCCGCGCTCGGCGAGCCGGGCGAGGACGGCTGGTTCGTGGCCGAGGCGGACGAGTCGGACGGCTCCTTCGTCAAGTACCGGCCCGCGGTGGCCGTGGTGACCAACGTCGAGGCGGACCACCTCGACTTCTACGGCAGCGCCGAGGCCGTGGCGGAGGCGTTCGAGCGCTTCGCGCAGTCGCTGGCCCCCGGTGGGGTGCTGGTGGCCTGCCAGGACGACCCCGGCTCGCGCGCGCTGGCCGAGCGCCGCCGCGCCGAGGGGGCACAGACGCTGACCTACGGCACCGACGCCGACGCCGACGTGCGGATCTCGGACGTCTCGAGCGACGGCACGACGTCGTCGGCCGCGCTGTCCTGGAGCTTCCGGCTCGCGGGGCGGGAGCTGCAGGGGCGGTGCCTGCTGCGGCTGTCGGTGCCGGGCGTGCACAACCAGCGCAACGCTGCGGCGGGCGTCGCGTGCGCCCTGATCGCCGGGGTCGACCCGGAGCGGGCCGCCGAGGCCCTCGGGACCTACACCGGCGCGGCCCGGCGCTTCGAGTTCCGCGGCGAGGCCGCGGGCGTCCAGGTCTTCGACGACTACGCGCACCACCCGACCGAGGTCGCCGCGGCCCTCCAGGCGGCGCGGACCGTGGCCGCCGGCCACAACGTCTACGCGCTGTTCCAGCCGCACCTGTTCTCCCGCACGCGGGAGTTCTCCCACGCCTTCGCCGAGGCGCTCTCGCTGGCCGACCGCGCCTTCGTGGTGGACATCTTCCCGGCCCGGGAGGAGCCCATCGAGGGGGTCACCAGCCGCCTCATCACGGAGGCGGGGTTCAGCGAGGTCCGGTTCGCCTCCTCCGCGCACGACGCCGCGGCCCGGATCGCCTCCCTGGCGGCGCCGGGCGACGTCGTCATGACGATCGGCGCCGGGGACGTCACCGAGTACGGCGCCGTCCTCCTCGCCGCGCTCGGCGAGGCCGGCGGAGACCGCCGGTGACGCCCTTCCACCGGCCGCGGCTTCCGCGCCTGGCCCGGCGCGGAGC
>NZ_JANAFB010000061.1 GCF_024199905.1 Rothia santali | reverse complement strand
GTGCACCCCCACCACGCGAGGTACGCCGCGGCCGTGGCCTCGAGGCCCTGCCCGGCCACGGCGGAGGGCTCGAGCAGAGTGCCCGCGGGCCGGGCGCGCGCGGCGGTGACCGCCTCCGCCAGGGCCTCGGGGGCCACCACGGTCAGGGTCCCGGGGCGGGCGCGGGCCATCTCGGCCACGTACCGGTTGGCCGCCACCACGGGCCGCCGCCCGGCGGTGAGCCAGGAGTTGAGCGAGCCCGAGGCGGAGACGTGCCGGTGCGCGACCACGGGCACGCCCACACTTCGGGCGGCCTCCAACAGGCCCTCGTCGCTGAGGTAGCCGGTCACCTCGACCTCGACGCCGGCCAGGCGGCCCCTGCGCACGAACTCCGCCAGCTCGGCCTCGTGCCCGTCCGAGGCCCGCCCGATGACGACCAGCCGGGGCACGCCCGCCCCGGCGGCGGCCGCGAGCGCCTCGCCGTCCCGGACCAGCCGCACGGCGTCGAGGGAGAACGCCTCGCGCGTCTGCTCCACGAGGGCCCGCACCTCGTCCCGGCCGCCCAGCACGCTGCCCGCCACGGCCTGGATCAGCTCCGACTCCGCGGCCGCCCGCCGTGCCTTCTGCGTCTGCCGGGCCGCGCGGTCGACGACGTAGCTGACCAGCGCGGCGATCACGACGTGCAGCAGCAGCGCGGCGAGGTGCACCGGGTCGGCCACGGCCACCGTCAGGTGCGGCTCCACGAAGAACAGGTCGAGCGTGATCCCGGAGAGCAGGGCCGCGAACAGCGCGGGCCAGAGGCCGCCCACCAGGGCCACGACCACCACCAGCAGCTGGTAGCTCAGGACGGCGGTGGCGATGGAACCGGGGTCCCGCAGGGGCGCGAGGAGCCACATCAGCAGCGGGCCGCCGAGCAGCGCGATCGCGAGGCCGGCCAGCCGGCGCCGCGCCGTGAGCGCCGAGCGGGAGCGGGGGAGGGCGGAGCGTCCCCCAGCGGCGGCGCGGGGCACGATGTGCACGTCGATCTCCGCCGACTCCCCGATCACGGCGGTCCCGACGTCGCGGCCGGTCAGCCTCGTCGCCCAGCGGCCGCGCCGCCCGGCGCCCAGCACGAGCTGCGTGGCCCCCACGGAGCGGGCGAAGCCGACCAGCGCCCGGGGCACGTCCTCACCGAGCACCTGGTGGTACGTCCCGCCCAGCTGCTCCGCGAGGGCCCGCTGCGCCGCCCGGTCCGCGGGCGCCCCCGGGCCCGGGGCGGCCTGCCCGGCCACGTGCACGGCCAGCAGCTCGCCCCCTCCGGAGCGCGCCGCGATCCGGGCACCGCGGCGCAGCAGCGCCTCGCCCTCGGGGCCGCCGGGCAGGGCCACGACCACCCGCTCCCGCGTCCCCCAGTCCTCCTCGATGCCGTGCTCGCTCCGGTAGTCCCGCAGGGCCTGCTCGACGTCGTCCGCGAGCCACAGCAGGGCCAGCTCGCGCAGGGCCGTGAGGGTGCCGAGGCGGAAGTAGCTCGCCACGGCCGCGTCCACCCGCTCGGCGGGGTAGATCAGGCCCGCCGCGAGCCGCTCGCGCAGCGACGCGGGCGCGAGGTCCACGACCTCGACCTGGTCCGCCTCCCGCAGCACGCGGTCCGGCACCGTCCCGTCCTGCGGGACGCCGGTGATGCGGCGGGCGACGTCGTCGAGCGAGGCGATCTGCTCGACCCGGACCGTGGAGACGACGTCGATCCCGGCCTCGAGCAGCTCCTCCGCGTCCCCCCACCGCCGGGCGTGCCGGGCCCCGGCCGGGTTGGCGCGCGCCAGCTCGTCCACCAGGACGACCTGCGGGCGCGGGCCAGCACGGCGTCGAGGTCCAGCCGGTCCGGCCCGGCCGCCGCGGCCCCGAGGGTCCTCCGGCCGTTCCGGCCGCTGCCGGGCGCCGGTGGTTCCGCGCGCGTGCGGGACCCCGGCCGCCGCGGCCGCGCGGGGGATCCCGGCCGCCAGCGCCTCGGTCGCCTCCCGCCCGTGGGTCTCCACGACGCCGAGGACGACGTCGCGCCCCTCCGCGAGCAGCCGGCGCCCCTCCTCGAGCATCGCGCAGGTGGTCCCCACGCCCGGTGCGGCGCCGAGCAGCACCCGCAGTCTCCCGCGTCGTCCGGTCATCGCGCCGTCCTCTCCTCCGTCACGTCCCAGGGTAGGCCCCGGGCGGCGGCGGAGGCGCGCGCCGCGCCCCCTAGGACGCATGGACCCAGGGGCGGCGGACGACGTCGGACTCGGCGTGGCGCAGGACCTCCCGGGTCGTCGGCGCGATCTCGCCCTCGCCGAACAGCAGGAAGCGCAGCAGGTTGGTCAGCGGGCTGCCCTCGGTCCAGCGGAAGTAGACGTGCGGGCTCAGCCCCAGGACGTTGCGCAGGTGCAGGGACACCGCGGCGATGCCGTTGGGCACGGTGCTGCCGCGCACGGTCAGCACCCGGTACCCGTGCCGCTCGACGCCGCGGACCAGGAGGTCGTCCTCGAAGTCCGAGCTGTCGGAGACCACGATCTCGAGGAAGAGGACGTCGTCGTCGGGCAGCTGGTGGGCGCAGCGGGCGTGCCGCAGCTTGGAGCGGTAGCGCTCCGCGCTGGTGTCGTTGGGCTCGTGGGCGATCAGGCGCACGACGCCGTCCGGCGCGGCGTCGACGAAGGCCTGGGCCGCGGGGTCCAGCCGCACGGCGGTCGCGCGCAGCTCGGTCGAGCGCGCCACCCGGGAGACGAGGCTGACCAGGACGATGCCGGCGATGAAGCAGCCGGCGATCTTGATGCCGTCCGGCCGCTCGATCACGTTGGCGACGGTCGTGTACGTGAACACCGCGCTGACGATCCCGAAGCCGACGGCGGCCTTCCTCTGCCCGCGCCTCCTGGCGGCCAGCGTCACGGCGATCGCCGCGGAGGTGATGAGCACCAGCACCCCGGTGGCGTAGGCCCCGCCCTGGGCGTCCACGCTGGCCTGGAAGACGACCGTGATGAGGAAGGCGATCGCGGTGAACACCAGCACCAGCGGCCGGGTCGCGCGGGCCCAGGCCGGCGCCATGCCGTAGCGCGGCAGATAGCGCGGCACGAGGTTCAGCAGGCCCGCCATCGCCGAGGCGCCGGCGAACCACAGGATCGCGATGGTGAACAGGTCGTACACGGTGCCGAAGCCCTCGCCGAGGAACGCGTGCGCGAGGTAGGCCAGCGCGCGCCCGTTGGCGGCCCCGCCCGGCTGGAACTCCGCGGCCGGGATGAGCGCGACCGTGGCGATGGAGGAGGTGATGAGGAAGCCGCTCATGATCAGCGCCGAGGTGGTCAGCAGCCGCCGGGCGCCGCGGATCCGGCCCTCGGGGTGCTGCTCGGTGTCCCCGGCGTCGCCCCGGATCTGCGGCATGACGGCGACGCCGGTCTCGAAACCGGACAGGCCCAGCGCCAGCCGCGGGAACACGATCAGCGCGATCGCCACGACCATGAGCGGGTCCCCGTGCTGGGTGGTGAGCACGCCCCACCAGTCCACGACGAGGTCCGGGCTGGCCGCGAGGTGGGCCAGCGAGACGACGACGACCACGAGGTTCACGGCGAGGAAGCCCGCCACGAGCACCGTGGCCAGGCGGATCGCCTCGTTGAAGCCGCGCAGGAACACCACGCCGAGCCCGGCGATCAGCGCCAGGGTGATCACGACCTCCTGGCCGTGCAGGGCCGCGGGGGCGAAGGGGTTCTCGACGAGGTGGGCGGTCGCGTCCGCGGCGGACAGCGTCATGGTGATCATGAAGTCCGTCGCGGCGAAGCCGAGCAGGACCAGGACCGTGAGCTTGCCGCCCCAGCGGGGCAGCAGCTTGGCGAGCATCGCGATGGAGCCGGTGCCGTGGGGGCTCTCGGCCGCGACGCGCCGGTAGACCGGCAGGGCCCCGGCCAGGGTGACGACGACGAGCACGATGGTGGCGATCGGGGCCACGGCGCCCGCCGCGAGGGCGGCGATGGCCGGCTGGTAGCCCAGCGTGGAGAAGTAGTCCACGCCCGTCAGGCACATCACCCGCAGCCAGTGCGCGCGCTGGTGTCGCTCGGGCCGGCCGTGGGGGCCGGTCTGGCGCCCGGGAGCCACGGTCGTGTCCGCGAGCAGCCAGCGGCGGGCCGCGGACCTCCGCGAGTCCCTCGGCGGGAGGCCCCCGTCCAGCTCCAGCGTCGAGCGCTCCGTCCTGCCGCGGGGCGCGGCGTCCCGGCCCCCCTCGTGTGTCACCGACACGTCGATCCTCTCCTCCGGTCCGGCCGCTGGGCAGCGGTGCGCGGGTGGCGCACGACCCATGAAACTCCGTCCGGGGGAGCGGGGAGGCGGATCCTCACGGTTTCCCTACGGGGAAACGGGCGGGCCCGGCGCGTCGGGGGCGCTACTGCGAGATCTGCATCTCGATCCGGTCCAGGAGGGTCTCCAGGGCCGACTCGAACTCCTCCTCGCCGTGGTCCTCGCTGAGCAGGCCCCGAAGGCGGAAGACCTCGCTGTCGCGCGCCAGGAGGGTGTTGCCGTCGGCGTGCGAGATCTGGGCGTCGCCCTCGTCCAGCGGCTCCTCGGCGGGGGCGGTCTCGCCGCCGCGGGCGGCGGCGTCGAGCAGCAGGTGGCCCAGGAGGAAGCTGGTGAAGGCCCGGTAGGTCTCCACCTTCTGCTCGTCGGCGAAGCCGAAGTCCCCCAGGGTCACGAGGAAGTCCTCGACCATCTCGAGGCTCCGCAGCGGGGGCCGCAGCCACGGCGCGGCCGGGTGGCGGGTCGCGATGAGCGGGAAGGCGCGGGGGTGGGCGAGGGCGAGGTCCCGCACGCTGTGGGCGAGGTTCTGGAGGTACTCCTGCCAGCTGGTGGGAACGGCGTCGTCGAGCTGCTCGCGGATCCCCTGGAGCAGCCGGTCCACGATCGCCTCGAGCAGGTCCTCCCGTCCGCTGACGTACCGGTACAGCGACATCGCCTCGACGCCGATGCGCTTGCCCAGGCCGCGCATGGTCAGGTTGCGCGTCCCCTGATCGTCGATCATCCCCAGGGCCGCACCGACCACCTGGTCGCGGCTCAGCCCGGGTGCGCTGCTGCGCCGCAGCGCCTGGTCGTTCACTTCTGTGCCCATGATCCCAGTGTGCGACGAGGGCCCCCCGGATGCCAGCAGACATTCGGCCTTACGTTGTCAGTTTGCGAGGCTTACATTGTTAGCCTGGAAGTCTTACATTGTAAGCCTAGTCGCAGGGCGGGCCCGCGGACCGGCGTTCCCAACTCGGGGGCGTCCACGCCGCGCTCGCCCCCTGCGAGCTGGCGACGACGCACCCGACGAGAGGAACACCGCCATGACACCCCACCGTGACCGCGCAGCGGACGCGGCGCCCGCGTCCCGGGCGCCGGACCCCGAGGACGACCGCAAGCCGGACTCGCCGGCCGAGATCACCGCCCCCTCGTGGAAGTACGTGCTGCGGAGCACCCTGCGCGAGTTCTCCGCGGACGGGTGCGCCGACCTCGCGGCCAGCCTGACGTACCGGACCGTCTTCTCGATGTTCCCCGCCCTGATCGCGCTGGTCTCGATCCTGAGCCTCTTCGGCCAGAGCCAGTCCGCCGTGACGGGGGTCCTGGACCAGGCGCAGGGCGTCGTCCCCGAGGACGCCTGGTCCACGGTCCAGCCGGCCCTGGAGGGGGTGCTGACCGCCCCCGCCGCGGGACTCGGCCTGATCGTCGGCCTGCTGACGGCGCTGTGGTCGGCGTCGAGCTACGTCAAGGCCTTCGGCCGGGCCATGAACACGATCCACGACGTGCCGGAGGGCAGGGGGCCGATCAAGCTCAACGTGCAGCTCTACCTCCTGACCGCGCTGATCCTCGTGCTGGGCGCCGTGGGCCTCATGGTCTTCGTCCTGTCCGGGCCCGTGGCCGAGGCGGTGGGCGACGCCGTCGGGCTGGGCCAGGCGGCCCTGACCGTGTGGGGCATCGGCAAGTGGCTGATCCTGGCCGGCGTCGTGGTGCTGGTGGTGGCGCTGCTGTACTACGCCACGCCCAACGTCAGGCAGCCGAAGTTCACGTGGATGAGCATCGGGGCGCTGATCGCGATCGTCGTCAGCATCCTGGCGAGCCTCGGGTTCTTCTTCTACGTCTCGAACTTCGGCTCCTACGACGCCACGTACGGGGCGTTGGCCGGCGTCATCATCCTCCTGCTCTGGATCTACATCATCAACGCGATCCTGCTGTTCGGCGCCGAGGTGGACTCGGAGATCGAGCGCGGGCGGGAGCTCCAGGCGGGGATGCCCGCCGAGGAGACGCTGCAGCTGCCGCCGCGCGACACGAAGGCGAGCGAGAAGCGGCGCCGGAAGTACGAGGAGGACGTCGAGCGGGCCCGGGCCCTGCGGGAGAGCGCCGGGCGGACCGACGACCGCGGGGAGGCTGGCGCCCGCGGGGACGAGGACCGCGGGGACGGAGGCGCACGCCCTGTGCGGGGCGGCTCCTCCGCGCGGGGGAAGTAGAACCGCCGAGCCGAGGCGAATGCCGAACGCTCCCGGCCCCACAGGGGCCGGGAGCGTTCGACGTCGTGGGGTCCGCGACCGCGGCTCCCCGTAGGTGGCGACCCCGGCATCCCGCGGTCGGCCGCCGGCGGGCGATCAGTCGCCCGGCCACTCGCCCATGACGCGCTGGAAGGCGCGGGCGCCTCCCCGGTCGATGAGCGCCTTGACGAGCGCGAAGATGGCGCCCTGCAGGGCGGCGGCCGCGAGCACCTCGCCGAGGTTGAACTCGGACTCCAGGGCCTTGGGGGCGTCGTCGTCGTTCGAGCTCCGCGGCGAGACCAGCTTCCACACCTGCTTGAACACGACGCCGGCCACGGCGCCGCCGATGAGGCTCCCGGCCAGGCCGAGGGGGCGGTAGAGGATCTTGGCGGAGGTGCTGGCGGAGGACTTGTCCTGGGACATCTGCGGTCCTTTCGTAGAGCGGGTCGAATCGGAGGGTGAGGGCGGGACGCGGCCCGGCGAGCACGTCGAGCCGCGTCCCGGAAGGGGTCAGCGTCGAGCGGCCCGGACGATCAGGAGGATGCCGAGGCAGAGTCCGACGCCGAGGACCCCCGCCGCGATCCAGCCGTTCCGGTTGAGGCGGCCCTGCTCGTCGGTGACGGAGTCCTGCGCAGTGTGCAGACCTTCCTTCGCGCGTGCCTGGACGCGGGCGACCTGCTCGGCGGCGCGGTCCTTGGCGGCGTCGACCTGGTGTTTGGCCTGGGCCTTGACGTCCAGCGACGCCGTCAGCTGCTCGACGGTCTCACCCAGCTCGGCCCGGGTCTCCGCGATGTCGGCCTCGATCTGCGCGGGGGTGGCGTCGGCGGCCGGCTCGGACGTCGAGCTCACCGCGGCGGAGGGCTTGGGTGCGTCCTTCCGGGGCGAGGCGGCGGGGCTGGGCCGAGGGGCGCGGCTCTGGGGCGAGCCGGTGGGGCCCGGCGTGGGCGCACCGGCCCGGGGCGGATCGGCAGGGCCCGGCTTGGGCGTGGCGGTCCGGGACGGGCCGGCGGGGTGGGCCTCGGGCGTGCGGTTCTGGGGGTCAGGCGTGGTCATGGCGGATGTGTCCTTTCACTTCGTCGATGTCGCGGGTGACGTTGTCGATGGTGCGGTCGGGCCGCAGGGACAGGTCCTCGACCTTCTTCTTGCCCAGCAGGGCCGCGACGCCGGCCGCGAGGAAGAGCACGACCGTGACGATCAGGGCCGCGAGCCAGGCCGGGAGGACCAGGGCGAGCGCGATGATCGCCGTCACGAGGAGCGCCGCGAACCCGTAGGCCGCGAGGACGCCACCGGCTCCGAGCAGCCCGGCGCCGACGCCTCCCTTCTTCGCCGAGGCGGTCAGCTCGGCACGGGCGAGCTTGAGCTCGTCGCGGACCAGCCGCGAGGTCTGTTCCGCCAGGCGGTTGATCAGTTCGGCGGGTCTCGGTTGTTCCGGGGGTGCTGGATGGCTCATGGCTCTCGCTTTCCGATCGGGACGCGGCGCAGGGGAGGGCAGGAGGTGCCGTAAGGAGCCCCCGCGGGACGCACCGGGAGGGTGCTTGACGCACTTCCCTCGCCGAGACGGTGCACCAGGCGGTGCGTGTCACGTCCCCCTGCGCAACGAGGTGATGCTGGTCACCTTACAGTGTATGTCTGGGGGTGGCCAGTGGGGCGCACCGGGCGGGGCGACGTCGGCTTCGGCGCCCCGAGGCCCGGCCTTGAGCGCGGCCCCGGCGGTATGGGCGATGAAAAGCGACCGGCCCGCCTCGTGGGAGGCGGGCCGGCGGCAGGCGAGGGCGGTAGGGCGAGGCGCCCCGAACATCGGTCAGATCTGCCCGATGGCCTCGCGCTTCTCGCTCTGGAACGCGTCCTCCACGCGGCCCTGCGCCCAGTAGGCGGAGAGGGAGAGCCGCGAGCGGTCCAGGCCGCGCTCGTCGGTGAAGTAGGGGCGCAGCTGCTTCATGGCGCCGCGCTCGCCGTGGGCGAAGACCTGGACGTCGTCGCCGCGCCACTCCACGGCGCGCACGGCGTCGATGAGGAGGGGGGTGGTGCCCGGCAGGGCGCCGTCGCGGTGCAGCCAGCGGACCTCGACGCCGGCGGGGGCGTCCACCTCGAGGTGGTCCGCCTCGCCGTCGACCTCCAGCAGGGCCACGCCCACGGCGTCGCGGTCCATGCGCTCCAGGGCGGAGAAGATGGCGGGCTGGGCGGCCTCGTCGCCGGCTAGCAGGTGCCAGCCGGCCTCCGGGTCCGGGGCGTAGCCGCCGCCGATGCCGCCCAGCACGACGACGTCGCCCGGTTCCGCGGCGTCGGCCCACGGGCCCGCGACGCCCTCGGGGCCGTGCACGACGAAGTCGATCCACAGCTGCTCGCGCTCCATGTCGAAGCGGCGGATCGTGTAGGTGCGCAGCGAGGGCATCTGCTCTGGGGAGAGCTCCTCGCGCAGGGCGGCCATGTCGTAGGGCGGGGTCAGACCGGAGTCAGGGGCGGCGAAGACCATCTTGGTGTAGGCGTCGGTGAACCCGTTGTCCGCGACGGCCGAGAAGCCCGGACCGCCCGCGACGATGCGGACCAGGTGCGGGGTCAGCTGGACGCGCTCGAGGACCTCCAGGACGATTTGGGGGCGCTGGGGGCGCTTCGCTCGGGTCTGGGGGGCGGTCATCGGCTTCCTTCCGGTGGGGGCGTCGCACGGTCCGGGCCCGTCCGCCGCGGACGGCGGGGCCGAGGGGGCGGCGGGCAGGCCGTCTTCGACTCTACGGGGCGACGGGGGCGGTTGGGTAGCCTACCCTAACCGGCGGGGATGTGATCCTGGTCCCCCGAGGGCGTTGCCGGGCCCTCGCCGGGTCCCGCGCGCTCGGGCGGTCGGCCGGAGACCCGCCCGCGCGCCGGTCGGCCG
>NZ_JANAFB010000060.1 GCF_024199905.1 Rothia santali | reverse complement strand
GTCCCCGCCTGCTCGGCGGCCTCGGCCTCGCTCAGGCCCGCGGCCGTCAGCTCCTCCGGGCGCGCGGCGCGGTAGAACTTCCACTCGAGCCGCTCGGCGGCGTCGAGCAGCACGACGCCGGCCCCCGGGTGCCAGCGGACGAACTGGCCCGGCTTGAGCGTGTAGTAGGTGAAGAGGAAGTCCTCCACCGGGTGCTTCGCGCCGCGGTTGCGGCGCTCCACGAACGGCTCGGCGTAGACGGCGGCGCGCTCGCGGTGCTCCTCGGCGAGCGCGCGCCACTGCGGCCCGGTCGCGAGGACCGGGTCGAGGCGGCGCGCGCTCGGAGCGGTGGTGTCCACGCCCTCTTAGCGGCCGGTGCCGCCGTAGACGGTGGCCTCGTCGTCGCTGTCCAGGCCGAAGGCGGTGTGCACGGCGCGGACCGCGGCGTCGAGCAGGTCGGCGCGGGTGACCACGGAGATGCGGATCTCGGAGGTCGAGATCATGTCGATGTTGACCCCGGCCTCGGAGAGGGCCTCGAAGAACTGGAAGGAGACGCCCGGGTTGGACTTCATGCCCGCGCCGACGAGGGAGAGCTTGCCGATCGAGTCGTCGTACTCGATGTCCTCGAAGCCGATCTCCTGCTGCACCCTGCGCAGCACGGCGAGGGCGGTGCCGCCCTGGTCCTGGGGGAGGGTGAAGGAGATGTGGGTGCGCTCGGCGGACTTGGTGGACACGTTCTGCACGATCATGTCCAGGTTCACGTGGGCGTCGTTGAGCGAGCCGAAGATCTTGGCGGCGTAGCCGGGGACGTCGGGCACCCCGACGACCGTGATCTTCGCCTGGCTGCGGTCGTGGGCGACGCCCGAGATGAGCGGCTGTTCCAAGGGGATCTCCTTCATGAGTTCGGCGGAGTCCGCGTCCGTGGCGCTCGGGATGACCCACGTGCCCTCCAGATCGCTGAAGGAGGAGCGGACATGAAGTTTCAGGTTGAAGCGGCGGGCGTACTCGACGCAGCGCAGGTGCAGGATCTTGGCGCCGTTGGCGGCCATCTCCAGCATCTCCTCGCTGGAGACCTCGTTGAGCTTGTGCGCCGAGCTGACGATGCGGGGGTCGGCGGTGAAGACGCCGTCGACGTCGGAGTAGATCTCGCAGTAGTCGGCGTTGAGGGCGGCGGCCATCGCCACGGCCGTGGTGTCCGAGCCGCCGCGGCCCATCGTGGTGATGTCCCGTGTCTGGCGGTTCATGCCCTGGAAGCCGGCGACGATGGCGATGTTCCCGGCCGCGAGGGACTCGCGGATGCGGTGCGGCTGGACCTCCACCAGGCGGGCCGCGCCGTGGATGCCGTCGGTGATCATGCCGGCCTGCGAGCCGGTGAAGGACTGCGCGGGGGCGCCGAGCTCGTGCACGGCCATCGCCAGGACGGCCATCGAGATGCGCTCGCCCGCGGTCAGCAGCATGTCCAGCTCGCGGCTGGAGCCCCGGTCGGAGGAGACCTCGTGGGCGAGGTCCAGCAGGTCGTCCGTGGTGTCGCCCATCGCGGAGACCACCACGACGACGTCGTTGCCGCGGGCCTTCGTCTCGACGATGCGGCGGGCGACGCGCTTGACGCCCTCGGCGTCTGACACGGACGATCCGCCGAACTTCTGGACGATGAGGCTCATGGTTGTCTCCAACGAGGTGTGGGTGCGGGACCGGCCCGGGGGCCGTGTTCAAGGGTAGCGGCTGGCGTGGGTACCCGCGCGTATGTGTGAGTGTTTCCATAGTATGAAACTCCCCGGGGGAACGGGCGACATGAACGCTTCATAGACGCGCGAGGCGGGTCTAGCGTGGGGGGTGACGGCAGCCGTCGCCGTGACGGCGAACGAGCCGAGGAAGCGGGGTCCAGGATGGGCGAGAAGGCGGCGAAGAAGGCCGGCGGGGCGGCTCCCGGCGAGTCCGGGACGGAGCCTGCGGGCCCGCCCCCGATGGAGAAGGTCAAGTACCCCATGCGCCTCGCCGTCCTGACGGCGGTGCGGGTCGAGTGGGCCAGCCCCAGCGTCCTGCGGATCGTGGCCGCGCCCGGGGAGGGCGCCGGCGTCGAGTCGCGGGGGCTGGTGGGGGAGTACGTGCGCGTGGTGATCCCGCCCGCCGGGTCCTCGACGCTGCCCGAGCCCGAGTACAAGGGGGAGAAGCCGGTGTGGCCCAAGCCCACGCCGCCCTCCCGGAAGTACACCGTCCGCCGGCACGACCCCGCCACCGGGGAGCTCGAGATCAACGTGGTCCTGCACGGGCGGGGGCGCGGGGTGGAGTGGGCCCGGGCGCTGCGTCCCGGCGACCCCGTCTACGTCCTGGGCCCCAAGTCCGGGTACCGGGTCGACGACGGCTACGACTTCTACCTCCTCGCGGGCGACGAGACCGGGCTGCCGGGCATGGCCCGGTGGCTCGAGGCGATGCCCCGCGGCGCGCGGGGGCGGGCCGTGGTCGAGGTGCCCTCGCCGGATTCGCGCCAGGAGATCGACGCGCCGGAGGGGGTCTCGGTCGAGTGGGTCACCCGCGAGGGCGCGGAGTCCCGCCTGGCGGAGACCGTGATAGCTGGCGGGGTGCCGGAGGGGCACGTCTTCATGTGGCTGGCGGGCGAGTCCGGCTCGATCAGGCCGCTGCGCGCCTGGATGCGGCAGGAGCTGCGGCTGCCCAAGGGGCACGGGTACTCCAGCGGGTACTGGAAGCTGAAGGAGGGGTGAGGCCCGGGCCGGTCAGTCGGCCCAGGGGTTGGCGAACTTCTCGCCGCGGCGGGGGGTCGGGTAGCGCCGGTACGGGTCGGCGGGCGGCGCCTGCGGGGCGGGGTCCTGGGTCGGGTTCTCGGCGCCGGCGTCGTCGGTGCCGGAGTCCTGGGCGGCCGGGCCGGATCCCGTGAGCGGGGCGTCGTCGGCGTCCGCGTCGGAGTCGGGGTTGGCGTCCTGACCGGGGGCGGTCCCGGCGTCGGGCGATCCCGAGGCGCTCGCCCCGTCCAGCTCCTCGGAGCCCGAGGCGCCGGGGGCCTGCGCGGGCTCGCTGGCGGCGTCGGCGGCTGCGGCGTCCTCGGCGAGCTCCTCGTCCATCGAGCGCTGGGCCGGCTGGGCCGGCTGGGCGCGGCGCTGGCCCGCGGTGAGGATGCGGCGGCCCTCCATCGCGCGGCCGAGGGTGATCTCGTCCGCGTACTCCAGGTCGCCGCCCACCGGGAGGCCCGAGGCCAGCCGGGAGACCGTGACGCCGATGGGGGTGAGCATGCGCGAGAGGTAGGTCGCGGTGGCCTCGCCCTCGAGGTTGGGGTCCATGGCGAGGATGATCTCCTGGACCGACTCGTCGGACAGGCGCGTGACCAGCTCGCGGACGCGCAGCCGCTCCGGGCCGATGCCCTGCATCGGGTCGATCGAGCCGCCGAGCACGTGGTACCGGCCGGAGAAGCTGCCCGTGCGCTCGATCGCCGAGACGTCCTTGGGCTCCTCGACCACGCAGATGATCGAGGAGTCGCGGCGGGCGTCCCGGCAGATGGAGCACTTGGGCGCCTCGGAGATGTTGCCGCAGATCTCGCAGAAGGAGACCTTGCTCTTGACCATCGTGATCGCGCCGGCCAGCTTCTCCATCTCCTCGGCGGGCGAGTTGAGGATGTAGAAGGCGATGCGCTGGGCGGACTTGGGCCCGACGCCCGGAAGCCGCCCGAGCTCGTCGATCAGGTCCTGGACTGCTCCCTGGTACACGGCTCCTCTTTCCCGGTCCCGCTCCCGCGGGGCCTGCTACGACTGGTGGTGGGGGCGCTCGTCGATGACGCGCCCGCCCAGGATGGTCTCGACGGCGGCCTGGCCGTACAGCGCGGAGTCCTCGATGTCCTCGTCCTCGGGCTCGGGGACGAAGTCGTCCCAGTCGTCCGGGGGCTCGGGGGCCTGAGGGTCCACGGGGTAGTTCCGGTCCCGCGACCCGTCCCGCGCCGCGGCGGCGATGGTCGCCGCGTGACGCTCGCGGAAGGACCGCTGGCCGCGGGACTCCTCCGGCGCCGCCTCGGGCCGCTCCTCGGCCGGGGCGTCGCTGCGCACGGCGTGGAGGTGCCGCTGACGCTCCTGCGGGTGGGCCGCCGGCGCCTCGGACCGCGGGGCCGCGGCCGGGGCGCCGCCGGCGACGGGCGCGGATCCGGCGGAGGAGGGGCCGGCGGGCGGCTGACGGAGGCCCGCCACGCACGCCCTCACCGGGGCCGCCCTCCTCACGGACCGCGCCCGCGCCGGAGGGGCCGTCACCGGCGTCGTGGCCGGTCTCGCCCACCCGGGTGAGGTGCTGCATGCGCTGGCGCCACTTCGAGGGGTGGTCGGAGGGCCGGCGGCGCCGTCGGGGCCCGAGTATCCCCAGCCGCTGCGGCACCCGTCCACGGGGTGCCCCGGGCGCCCGCGCCGCGGGCGGCGACCGACCAGTCGTGGGCCGGGCGGGCGGGCGCCTCCTCGCGGGAGGGGCGCTCGGCGTCGTCGTCGGCCGGGGAGGGCTCGACGTCGTCCTCCGGCGGGCGCGGGACCACGGAGAGGCTGGAGGTGGTGCTGGGGGGCTCCTCCTCGGCGGCGTCGCCGCCGGTCCACGGGTCGTCCGGGGACGGCTCGGGGGCGCCGGGGATGACGCGGAGGTGGGAGGGCTGGGCCGGCTCGGGGGCCTCGCCGGGGATCTCGGCCACGGCCCAGTCGCTGAAGCCCTCGCCCGAGGAGTCGGCGGACCAGTCGGGGGCGTCGTCCGAGGAGGGCTCGCCGTGGCGCTGCCACGCCTCGTCGCCCCCGCGGGGACCGTCCGAGAGGCTGCGGGGCTGGTCCGTCCGGTCCGGGCGGTCGCCGGGGCGCTCCGAGGACGGCGCGGCCGGCGGCTCCGGGGTCTGGCTGTTGCCCTGGCGGGCCGCCCGGCCCCACTGCTCGTCCGAGGGCCAGTCCTGGTCCTCGGGCGCCGCTGGGCGTCCGGGCGTGCGCCGCCGGCTCGGGGCCGCCGTCGGCGGGTGGGGCGCTCTGCTGGGAGGCGTCGGGTGCCCGGCCGCCGGGCGCTTGGCCCCGGGGGTCCGGTCCGCCCGGCGTCATGCCGCCGGGACCGCCGGGGCCGCCGGGACGTCCCGGGCCGCCCGGGGCGTTGCCGTCCAGGGCCACGGTGCAGGAGATCCCGAGGGTCTCCTGGACGGCCCCGCTCAGGGCGTCGGCGTAGCGCTCGACCCGCGACTGGATGCCGGGGCCGCTGGAGGTGACGTAGAGGACGCCGTTCTCGAACCGCGTGGGGCGGCACTCGCGGAAGGTCGCCTGCGCGACCTTGGAGCGCGCGCCCACGGCGGCGACGACGTCGGGCCACGAGCGCTCCACGAGGTTGACCTGGCCGGCGTCCGCGGGGGAGGTCGGCTGGGCGCGGTAGGCGGGCTCCTCGGCGCCCGCCCCGGCGTCGGGACCGGTTCCGGCTCCCGAGGTGGCGCCGGCTTCGAGACTGGCGCCGGCTGCGTCGGCCGCGCCGGCCGGGGAGGCGGGGCGTCCTCGCGCGCCGGCCGCTGGGGCTCGCCGGGCTGGTCGGGGCGCTGCGGGGCGGCGTCAACGGCCGGTCCCTCCGGCGCGGGAGCCGTCCCGGGGCCCTGGAATCCCTGGTCGGCGGGGGCCTGCGGGGCCGATCCCGGTGCATCGGCGTCCGGGCCGTCCGTCCGCTCCGGCGCCTCGCCCCGGTACTGGCCCTGCTCCGGGGCGGTGTCCTGCTCCAGGACCTGCTCCTGCTGCGGGGCGGCGTCCTGCTCCTGGCCCCGATCCTGCTCCGGGGCGCGATCCTGCTCCTGCTGCCCCACGGGCGCGGACCGGTTGCGCCGCGCCATGGCCAGGGCTGCCTCGCGCCCTCCGGCGGAAGCCTCCTGGCGCGCGGGGAACGAGCCCTCGTCGGCCACGGCGGCCGCGTGCTCGGCCGGGGTCTCCGGCGTCGTGGCCGCGGCCTGGTCCGCGTGCAGCGGTGCCGCCACGGCCCCCACGGACCCGATGTTGATGCGCCGCTCCAGCCGGTCCACCCGGGCGTTGACGCCGCGCGAGGAGTCGTCCGCGGTGGGGAGCAGGATCCGCGCGCACAGCAGCTCGAGGTGCAGCTGGGGGCTAGTGGCGCCGGTCATCTCGGTCAGGGCCGCGTTGGCGATGTCCGCGGCGCGGGAGAGCTCGGCCGCGCCGAGCTGCGTGGCCTGGCCCCGCATGCGGTCGATCTGGTCCTCCGGCATCCCGTGCAGGATGGAGGCGGCCGACTCCGGCACGGCCTTGACGATGATGAGGTCCCGAAACCGCTCCAGCAGGTCCTCGACGAAGCGGCGCGGGTCCTGCCCGGTCTGCACCACGCGGTCCACGGCCTGGAACACGGCCGAGGCGTCCCCGGCCGCGAAGGAGTCCACGACGCCGTCCAGCAGCTCCGCGTGGGTGAACCCGAGCAGCGCGACGGCGAGGTCGTAGGTGATCCCCCGCTCCCCGGCGCCGGCCATGAGCTGGTCCAGCACGGAGAGCGAGTCGCGCACCGACCCGGCGCCGGCCCGCACGACCAGCGGCAGCACGCCCTGCTCCACCTCGATCTCCTCGCGCTCGCACAGGTGCTTGAGGTAGCCGCGCAGCACCTCGGGCGCCACGAGCCGGAACGGGTAGTGGTGGGTCCGCGAGCGGATGGTGCTGAGCACCTTGCTGGGCTCGGTGGTCGCGAAGATGAACTTGATGTGCTCCGGCGGCTCCTCGACGATCTTGAGCAGCGCGTTGAACCCCTCGCGGGTCACCATGTGCGCCTCGTCGATGATGAAGATCTTGTACCGGTCCCGGACGGGGGCGAAGGTCGCGCGCTCGCGCAGGTCGCGCGCGTGGTCCACGCCGCCGTGGGAGGCGGCGTCCATCTCGATGACGTCCAGGGAGCCGGAGCCGTCCCGGGCCAGCTCGCGGCAGGACTCGCACTGCCCGCACGGCGTCGGGGTGGGGCCCTGCTCGCAGTTGAGGCAGCGCGCGAGGATGCGCGCCGAGGTGGTCTTGCCGCAGCCGCGCGGGCCGGAGAACAGGTAGGCGTGGTTGACGCGGTTCTTCTGCAGGGCCGTCATCAGCGGCTCGGTGACGTGCTCCTGCCCGATGACGTCCGCGAACGTCTCCGGGCGGTAACGGCGATACAGTGCTGTGCTCACCCGTTAAAGCCTAGCCGGTCCTCGCGGCGGGAGCGGACGCGGGGGACGTCTGTGGACGACGGCCGAGGGCGCCCATCCGGAGGCCGACGCCGCCCGGGCGACCCGGATGCGGCGCCCTGGCGCGGATCTCCGGGCCGGAACCGAAGGATGCGGGGCGTTTTGCGGGCCAGCGACGAGTCGCGAGATTAAACGATAAGACCCCTCGCGCACCCGTCAGAGCCCGGATACCCTTGCTGCCTTCCGGCCCTGGGGGAGTTTTCCAAGATGACGCCACGCGAGGGGCTTGGAACAGCTTAGCCCACGCCGAGGGCGGGTGTCACACCGGCGGATCCGTGTTCTGCGCCACCTCCGCGGGGGATGAGTTGGCACGCGCGGCGCACGTTGTGTAAGGTCGAGTCCGTTCGCTTTCGTGAGATCGCCGCGAGGTGGTCGAGCGGGCACCTGGAGGATTCGCCTAGCGGCCTATGGCGCACGCCTGGAACGCGTGTTGGGTTCACGCCCTCGGGGGTTCAAATCCCCCATCCTCCGCCACCGAGAAGCCCCCGGGAGACCGGGGGCTTCTTCTGTCTGCGGGCCTCTCGGGCTCCGACGCTCCGACCCGCAGATGCGGGCGTTTCACGCTCTGTCGCCCGCCCATGAGGGTATGGTGTGGCTATGACCACCCTCTCAATCCCCGAAGCGGCCCGCTTCCTCGGCGTCAGCGACGACACCGTCCGCCGCTGGATCGCCGCCGAGAAGCTGACCGGCTCCAAGTCCCCCTCCGGCGCCACGGTCGTCGACGGCCTCGAGCTGGCCCGTCTGGTCAGGGAGCAGTCCGAGTCGCCGGCCGACCCGACCCACGTCGCCAGCTCCGCCCGCAACCGCTTCGTCGGCCTGGTCACCGCGGTGACCTCGGACCGGGTCATGTCCCAGGTCGAGCTGCAGTGCGGCCCGCACCGGGTCGTCTCCCTCATGAGCACCGAGGCCGTGCGGGACCTGGGCCTCGAGCCGGGTTCGGTGGCCACCGCCGTCATCAAGTCCACCAACGTCATGGTGGAGGTGCCGGGCCCGTGAGCTTCGCCGAGCACCCGATCGCCTGCAGGTCGACCCGCCGGGCCGCCGCGGCGCTCTTCGGCGCGGGCCTGCTGGCGCTCGCCGCCACGGGGTGCGGCTCCGGGCCCGGCGGGGGAGGGGCCGACGCCGCCGAGGACCGCACCCTGACCGTGTTCGCCGCGGCCTCCCTCACCGAATCGTTCGAGGACCTGGGCGAGCAGTTCGAACAGGAGCACGACGGCGTCGACGTCGAGTTCAGCTTCGGCGGCTCCTCGACCCTCGTGACCCAGCTCGAGGACGGCGCGCCCGCCGACGTCTTCGCCTCGGCCGACGAGGCCACCATGGACCAGGTGGTGGAGGCCGATCTCGTGGACGGGCAGCCGGAGATCTTCGCCACCAACGAGCTGACCATCGCGGTGCCCGCGGGCAACCCGGCGGGGATCGCCTCGTTCCAGGACCTGGCGCGCGAGGGCGTCACGACCGTGGTCTGCGAGCGGCGCGTCCCCTGCGGAGCGGCGACCGAGCGCGTCGAGGAGGCCACCGGCGTCGTGCTGCGCCCGGTCAGCGAGGAGAGCGCGGTGACCGACGTGATGGGCAAGGTGACCTCCGGCCAGGCCGACGCGGGCGTGGTGTACCGGACCGACGTCACCGCCGCCGGCGACGCCGTGGAGGAAATCCCCATCCCCGAAGCCGACGACGCGCTCAACCGGTACCCGATCGCCGCCCTGAGGTCCTCGGGGGACGCCGAGCTGGCCCGGGAGTTCGCGAGCTTCGTCCAGGGCCCGCGCGGCCAGGAGCGGCTGGCGGAGGAGGGCTTCGGGGCGCCGTGACGGCATCTTCACCGGCGGGACGCCGCAGGCCGCGCCACCACCTGGCGCTGCCGTGGTGGGTCGCGGCGCCCGCCGCCCTCGGCGCACTCTTCGTGGTGCTGCCGGTGCTGGGGATGGTCCTGCGGATCGACCCGTCCGGCTTCTGGGGGCTGATCACCTCCGAGTCCTCGCTCGCCGCGCTGTGGCTGAGCCTGCGGACGGCCCTCGCCAGCACCGTGCTGTGCATCCTGCTCGGCACGCCGCTGGCCCTGGTGCTCGCGCGCTCGAGCTTCCCCGGCCTGAGGCTCCTGCGCGCCCTGATCCTGCTCCCGCTGGTCCTGCCCCCGGTGGTGGGCGGGATCGCGCTGCTGTACGTCTACGGCCGGACGGGCCTGCTGGGGCAGCACCTCGAGGTGCTGGGCGTCTCGGTCGCGTTCACCACGACAGCGGTCGTGCTCGCCCAGACCTTCGTCTCCCTGCCCTTCCTCGTGGTGGGGCTGGAGGGCGCGCTGCGCAGCGCGGGCACCCGGTACGAGGGGCTCGCCGCGACGCTCGGCGCCGGCCCCGGAACCGTGCTGCGCCGCGTCACGCTGCCGCTGGTGCTGCCCGGCCTGGCCTCCGGGGCGGTCCTGGCCTTCGCCCGGAGCCTGGGCGAGTTCGGCGCGACCCTGACCTTCGCCGGCTCGCTGCAGGGCACCACCCGCACCCTGCCGCTGGAGATCTACCTGCAGCGGGAGACGGACCCCGACGCCGCGGTGGCCCTGTCCCTGGTGCTCGTGGCCGTGGCGATCGCCGTCGTGGGCCTGTCCGCGCCGAAGGTCCGCGCCTCGGCGAGGGGCAGCGCCTCGAGGGGGCCGCGATGACCCTGACCTTCGCCGCCCGCGTCCCCGAGCGCGGCGTGGACGTCTCCTTCGAGCTCGGGCGGGGGCGCGTCCTCGGCATCACCGGCCCCAACGGGGCAGGGAAGTCGACCGTCCTGGACGTCCTGGCCGGCCTGCTGATCCCCGCCGCCGGCCGCGGCGCGGTGGGGGACCGGGTGCTCTTCGACCTCGACGACGCCGGCCGCGGCACCTGGGTGCCCCCGCACCGCCGCGGCGTGACGCTCATGGCCCAGCGGCCCCTGCTCTTCCCGCACCTGACGGTGCTGGAGAACGTCGCCTTCGCTCCGCGCTCGCGGGGCCTGGGGCGGCGCGCGGCGCGGGAGCGGGCCGGGCGATGGCTCGAGGAC